>JAQAJJ010000016.1:68630-114052 GCA_028278675.1 Candidatus Azophilus lithoversatilis | reverse complement strand
CGCCGACTTCGTGGTGGACGCCGACCGGGAGGTCCGTGAAGCGCTCGCCACCGGCAAAACGCCGGTGCTGGTGGGCGGTGCCATGCTGTACGCCCGCGCCTTCCGCGATGGCTTGGCGGTGCTGCCTGGCGCCGACCCAGAAGTGCGGGCTGCCATCGAAGCCGAGGCTGAGACCTTGGGCTGGCCGAAGCTGCATGCCCGGCTGGCGAAGGTGGATCCAGTTGCTGCGGCGGGCATTCATCCCCACAACGGCGTGCGCCTGCAGCGCGCGCTTGAGGTGTTCGAGGCCACTGGACGCCCCATATCGGAGTACTGGAAGGCGCACGAGCAATGCCCGGCCACCGAGCGTCTCGGTGAACGGCTGCTCGAATTCGCCGTGGTGCCCGATGACCGTGCCGCCCTGCACCGCCGCATCGAGGCGCGTTTCGACGCCATGCTGGAGGCGGGTTTCGCCGAGGAGGTCCAGCGCCTGCGCCAGCGCCTGGACCTGCATCCGCGTCTGCCGGCTCTGCGTGCCGTCGGTTATCGGCAGATGTGGAGCCATCTCGCTGGCCATGTCGACGCCTCGGAGATGCGTGCCAAAGCCTTGGCCGCCACCCGTCAATTGGCCCGCCGGCAGCTGACTTGGCTGCGAGGCTGGCCTTGGGTGAAGTCCCTGCCGAGCGGTGATGGGGCGGCTGCAGCGGCCGGGGTGTCTGCCGCCTTCTGTTGAGCGGCCGAATCGGCGCCCCGGCAATGAAAATGGCGGGAATGCGCAATCTGACCGTGTATTTTTTGCGTTTTCCGGCAGCCTCTAAGCAAGTTTATTGCAATATGCGCCGTTCGCCGCTAGGTTAAGCGATGAACTGGGTTGAGGACGATCATGTCGGCACCGGTCGCATTGGTCACGGGCGCCACCCGTGGCGCTGGCAAGGGCATTGCGCTTGGGCTTGCGAGCCAAGGCATGGTGGTTTACATCACCGGGCGGTCCAGGCATGAGGCCACCGCGACCCTCAAGGGCGAGGTGCTGCGCGGCACCCTTGATGAGACCGTTGCCGCCATCAACGCCGCGGGCGGCACCGGTGTTGGCATCCAATGCGACCACGCGGATGATGCTGCCACCCGGACGGTGATCGAGCAGATCGATGCCGAGCGGCAGCGGCTGGACATCCTGGTCAACAACGCCGCGCACGTTCACGACAACCTGATCGACCCCGGCGGCTTCTGGGAGAAGCCACTGGCGCTCGCCGGCATCCTGGACGTCGGCCTGCGCTCCGCCTACGTCGCGAGCTACCATGCCGCGCCGATCATGGTCCGGCAGGGCTCCGGGCTTATCACGTTCACGTCGTCCTTCGGGTCGGTCTGCTACATGCACGGCCCGGCTTACGGCGCGCAGAAGGCGGGTTACGACAAGATGGCCGCTGACATGGCAGTCGACTTCGAGAACACTGGTGTCGCCGCGGTGTCCCTGTGGCTGGGCCCGCAACGCACGGAACGCACCGAGGTGGTGCTGCGCCATCGCGGCGAGCAGTACGACGACTTCATGGCGCTGGCAGAGACACCGCAGTTCAACGGGCGAGTCATCCACGCCTTGGCCGGCGACCAGAATCTGGGGAAAAAATCCGGGCTGACCCTGGTGACCGCGGAGCTGGCACTCGAATACGGCCTGACCGATGAAGGCGGCAAGCAGCCCCCGTCCTATCGCGATCAGCTCGGCGAACCGCGCATTCCCCACCCGGCGCGGGTGATCTAGGGAGCCTCTGATCAACTCCCGTTCGCACAGCGCTTCACTGGTTGAGGGCGGAATTGATGGTGCTGCTAATGTGGAACAACGATTAGTATTATGTTCCTATTTGTTTGTAGCTTGCGCACACTAACGGGGGCATCGGCATGCAGGACTTTACGGATAAGCTGGCAGTCATCACCGGCGGCGCCAGCGGCGTTGGCAGATCGCTCGCCTTCGCGCTCGGCGCGGAAGGGGCGCGGGTGCTGATCGCGGACGTGGATGAGGCGGGGCTTAAGGCGACCGAAGCGGCGTTGATCGAGCGCAACATCGACGCCCGCAGCCAGCATTGCGATGTCTCCACCCAGGACAGCCTCAATGCGCTGGCCGCCACCGCCTTCGACGAGCTCGGCGGGGCGCATCTCGTGTTCGCCAATGCCGGCATCTCGGCGGGCGAAGCGGGCAATCTGTGGGAGTTCTCGCCCCACGACTGGCAGTGGACGTTCAACGTCAACTTTTGGGGCGTCATCCACAGCATCAATGCCTTCATGCCGCGGCTTGCCGGCCAAGGGGAGGATTCCCACCTGGTCGTCACCGGCTCGGGCAACGGAGCGTTCATCGTCTATCCCGACCAGCCCGTGTACACCGCCACCAAGGCGGCCATCCAGGCCGTGACCGAGGCGTTGCACATTCAGACCCGAAATCAGCAGAGCCCGGTGCAAGTGCACGCGCTGTTTCCCGGCCCGCACATCGTTGAAACCGGCATTTTCGACTCCGACCGGGTGCGCCCCGATGAGTTCTCCAAGCCGGAGGGCACCCCGGAAACAGGCATTAATTCGGCAGAGGACCTGCGCAAGGTCATGGAGTTCATGGGCCACAAGCTGGTCACAACCCACCCGGACGAGGTGGCGCAAACGGCGATCCAGGGCTTGCGCGACAACCAGTTCTGGATTGCGCCAATGAACCCCGGCACGCAGGAGAAGATCAGGGCGCGGTTCGACTCGATCCTCAATCGAAGCGAACTGCCCATCCCCACACTCGGCTAACGGGGCGATGCCTCGGACTGACGGGATGGCGGGCGTGGGGCGCATAGGCTGGCTCATGTGATAGCCTGCTTGCGCGATCAGGAAAACTAGAGGAGAGAGACCCATGGGCATCGGACTCGACCTACCCATTCCCTTTGGCTGGTTCGCCGTCGGCTACAGCAAGGACTTGGCGCCTGGCGAAGTCAGCCCCACGTTCCTGTTCGACCAGCACCAGGTGCTGTTCCGTACCGATGGCGGCGAGGCCAGGATGCTGGAGGCGTTCTGTCCGCACCTTGGTGCGCATCTCGGGCATGGCGGCAAGGTGGTGGGCGAACAATTGGCCTGCCCCTTCCACGGCTGGCAGCTCGATGGCGAGGGCATCGTTCGGGAAGTGCCCTATGCCGATGCGATGCCGCGCCGCGCCCAGGAGGGCGCCTGCCTCTACAGCTATCCGGTGCAGGAGCGCAACCAGATGATCTGGGCCTGGTACCATCCGCGCCGCATCGAACCCACTTTCGAGATCGAGGACATCCCCGAGTTCGCGGATCCCGAATGGTCGGAACTCGAAACCTATGATTGGGAAATCGAGTCCCACATTCAGGAGACCGGTGAGAACGCGGTGGACATCGCCCACTTCGTTTACGTCCACAGCGCCCAGACCATGCCGAAGGCGAACATCACCCTTGATGGCTGCCGCCGCGTCACCGAAATGGTGTCGCTCTCGCCGAAGATCGGCGAGGACGGCACCATCGATCTGTCGAAGACGGAGGAATCCCATCTGATCAGCCGCAACTGGGGGCCGGGCATGAGTTCCCAGACCTTTGACCGCGCCTTCAAGACCGTCATGATGGGCACCATGACGCCGGTGACCAACAATCGCCTGATTCTGAGGTTTGCGTTCACCAAGCCGAGGAACATCTCCGAGCAGTTCAACGCGCTGACCAACGGCTTGGTCGCGGAGACCGTCCGGCAGGTGGGGCACGACATTGAAATCTGGAAGCACAAGCTCTATCGCGACGACCCCATCCTCTGCGACGGGGACGGCCCGGTGGCGAAGTACCGGCAATGGTTCCGGCAGTTCTACGACCAAGGCGCCCAAGACGCGCCGATGCGGCTGGTCGGCTAGGCCACCGCTGGCGAGCACGCCAATGGCCACTACCGCCGAGTACGGTCTCGGACCCTTCACCTTTCCACGCGGCTGGTTCATGGTGGCCGAGGCGAACGAGGTCGGCGAGCGAGTGCTGCCGCTGCGTTTCTTCGGCAGGGAGCTCGCTCTCTACCGGGGCCAGAGCGGCAAATTGGTGCTTCTGGATGCCACGTGCGCCCACATGGGCACCAACATGGCTCGCAACAAGACCTCGTTTGTAGTTCTCGACGGGCAGGTCGAAGGGGACGCCATCCGCTGCCCCTACCACGCTTGGCGCTACGGGCCGGACGGACAATGCGACGACATCCCTTACCACGAAGGCCCCATCCCCGCGAAGGCCTGCGTCCGGAGTTGGCGAGTCGCGGAACGGTACGGCTGCGTTTGGATGTGGCACGACCCGGAAGCGGGCGAGCCGGACTTTGGCATTCCGGAACTTCCCGAATGGGACGATCCCGCTTGGGTCGACTGGACCATCGATCACTTGGGAGAGATCGATTCGCATCCCCAGGAAGTGATCGACAACATGGCGGACTCGCCCCATCTCGGTCCGATTCACGGCTCTACGCTGGAGTACTTCGAGAACGAAGTGCGCGACCATGTGGTCATTCAGCGGCAGGGCGGCGGGCACAAAACCCTGGCGGCCAGCAACACGCTGCTGGAGACCGATACGTTCTACACGGGCCCCGCCATTCTTCTGTCACGTCTGACCGGCCTCTATGACGCCATCATGCTGATCGCCCACACGCCGGTGGACGACGGCCGGCTGAAGGTTTGGCACGCCCTGATGGTCAAGAGTGAAAGCCCCGTCGCGACGCCAGCCGATGTTGCCCAGGCGCGGGAGTTCCAGGAATCGAGCCGCTTGGCCTTCCTGCAGGACTTTGAGGTCTGGGAGGCCAAGGCGCCTGTCTTCCAGATCCTGCAGATCAAGAGCGACGGACCGTTCCACAAGATTCGCGAGTGGTATCGCCAGTTCTACAATCCTCGCGAAGAAGCCGCCAAGCGCCAGGCCAAGGCCAACGGCCGCTATCTCACCAACTGGCTCAAACCCGCGCCCGAAGAGGTGGCCGCCCGCGGGCGTTACTAGTGCACCTCGCCTTCAGCTCCATGAACGCGCCGAGCGACCCCCATCCGGCGACGCTGGCCCGGGCGCTGGAGGAGCGCGGCTTCGAGTCGCTCTGGTACGGCGAGCACAGCCACATCCCCTGCTCGCGCCGAACGCCCTATCCCCCCGGCGGGGAACTGCCCGCTCCCTACCGACGGATGATGGACCCTTACCTGTCGTTGATGACCGCCGCCAACGCGACGACCCACTTGCGGCTCGGCACCGGCATCGCGCTGTTGATGGAGCGCGACCTGTTTTCGCAGGCCAAGACCATCGCTACCCTGGATCGACTGTCTGGAGGCCGCATGGTCATCGGCACCGGCGTGGGCTGGAACCGGGAGCAATTCGAGAACAGCTGCCGTCATCCGTTCGACAAGCGCTACGCCGTGCTGCGGGAAACCGTTGCCGCGACCCGGGCGCTGTGGACCGAGGAGGCGCCTTCCTACCAAGGCGACTACATTCGCTTCAATGCCGTATGGAGCGATCCAAAACCGGTTCAGAAGGGTGGCCCCAAGATTTTCATGGGTGCGATGGGGCCCCTGGGCAGGAAGCATGCGGCGGCCTGGGCGGACGGTTGGTATCCAGTGGATATCGGCATGGGGGATGTCGCCGCGTCGATCGCCGCCTTTCGTGAGGAAGTCCGGGCTGCCGGCCGCGACCCCGGCTGCGTCGAGATCAACGTCCAAATCATGGACGTTGGCAACTTGGACAAGCTGAACCTTTACCGGGACCTCGGCGTCGAACGAGCCACCATCGGCGTGTCCACCGACCTTTGGGATCAGCCGGAGGCGGTGATGCCGATGATCGACCGGTACGCAAAGATCATTCCGGACTTGAGTTGATGTTGCCGGTCTCAATCTGAAGCCGCTCGGCAACGAGGTATCGGTACAGCCTGAGGGCAAGCTCCGGATGGTTGGTTTCCAGCCGGTGCCGAACGGCAGGGGCCAGAACCATCGTCCGGCACGGCTCGTCGGCCACGACCGCGGCAACCTGTTGGTCCCTGGCGCTCGGTGGCCAGACCACATCGCCCGGTGCGCACTGGTAGATTCGCGCACCTGCGGTGTCCTGCGCCGAGGCCCGGCCCGAAACGAGAAATTGCACACCAGCCCGCGCTGTCCTCTCGGCGGCGATCGTCTCTTCGCGCGCATGGTCGCGACCGTCCAGCCAGTCGCGCAGTTCGTCCATCAACGCCTCGAAGTCCGCTCCGTGGTTGAGGGATTGTTCGAGGTCACCGGCAGTGCGTTCCAGCAGCGCGCCGCGCTGCTGGTCGGCCAGGTCGGCATTCGCCTCCCACGCCGCGATTACGGTCTCCTCGCAGCGCTCCAGCGCGAGATCGACATTGGCCTCCAGAACCAGCTCCGCGAACACCGGTGGCGGGAGGTTGAGCGCCAGACTCGCTCTCAACCGCTCCGGCGGAGCGCCTAGCACCACCTGCACACCCGCGCTGTTCGCGGCCTGCAGCACACGGCTGAGCAGGTTGACCCCCGAGAAGTCGAAGCCGGACACGTTGGCGAAGTCCAGCAACAGACAATCGGGGGGCGATGGCCCGTTCATGGATTCCCTCAGACGGTCGGCCAGGGGCGCGGCGCTGCCGAAGAAAATGTAACCCCGCAGTCGGTACGCCTGCACACGGTCGCCCGCCTGCGACAGTATGGCTCGCTCGGGTACCGAACGCGCCCTGCTGCTGCGGTGCTCGCGAGCGGTGAAGCGTGATTCGATCGGGTCCACTCGGCTGAGGCGGATGGCAAAGAAGATCAGGGTGGCCAGCAATCCGGCCCCAACGCCCTCAAGCAGCCCGAAGACGCCGATGGTGACGAAGATCAGTACGATGATGCCGAATTCGGGATTGGTCAGACGCCGGTAGCTTCTCACGAGGCCTTCGTCAAGCATGCCGAGTCCGGCGAAGATCAGTATCCCGCCCACCAGCGGTGACGGAACCAGTTCCAGCATCCCGTCGCCGATGAGCAAGGCCACGCTAATGACGAGTGCGGCGACGATGCCGGTCAGGCGCGAGGCTGCCCCGAACAGCTTGCTGCGCAGCGACGCCGGCACGACGATGGTCGCCTCCGTTCCGCCGCCGAGGCCGCCAAGCGCGCTGGCCAGTCCGCTCGCCTTGAGTTCCCGATCCCAGTCCAGTTCCTGGTTGGCGGCGACCTCGAGGCCCGCGACGTTCATGATCACGCAGATGAACGCGACCGTGATCAGCGCCAGCATGTTGGGAATCTGCCCGGCCAACGCGGCCCAGTTGACGCGCATGACATCGGCGGCGCCCAAGGCCGGCGAAAGGTTGCCGTCCGCGGTGCTGGTCAGCAACAGGCCCGCGGCCTGTGCCTCGGCGCCGGAGATGCCGAGACCCGCCAGTGCAAGCTGGTATCCAGCCACCACGACCGCGACGCTCACCGGCAGGATCAAGGCGTTGCCCCACCGTTTCATGGCGAAGTACAGCGCGATCCCGTACCCAACACCGGGCCCCCAACGCGCCAGCGAGGTGGGCTCCAGCAACTCCGGAATGCCGCCCCAGCGGAGCTCCGCGTCCATCAGCGACATGGCAGCGAGACATACGGCGCCGCCGATTCCGGCGACGAAACCGGCCGAGACCGGATAAGGAATGAAGCGCAGCAGGTTGGCAAGCCGAAATCGACCGATCATGAAACAAGCGAGGCCGGTGACAACCGCGCTGACAATGAGCGCTCCCGAAACGGTCGCGAACAAGACGTCGCCTTCGGCCTTCGTTGAAGATCCAAACGCGGCCATGCCGATGACGAGCGCTGGCGACAGACCGGCGATCACGCCCCGATATCCCGATGCCATGGCCATGATCAGACAGGCGGCGAAGTTCCCGAACAACACGAGGCCGACGCCCTGGGACGCGTAAGGCGCCAACGCCCCGGAGAATATGAAGGTCGCGAAGGCCACCTGTGCGACCAGCAGCCCAAGCCCGGAGGTGAGGCCGGCGGAGAGGCTCGAAACCGCTTTGCCGCCCAGCAATTCCGCACGGAGATCCGCCGTGACTTCCGCGAAGGGCAAACTCATCCCGCCAAGCCGGCGTGGTCGCTGGTGCCGCAGATGCGCACGCCGCTAGCCGGCTCGCGCAAACGCGACCAGCGCGGCGTCGGACCCGCCCCCAGTGGCGATGACCACGAACTGCCGCCCCGATCGGGTGCGATAGGTCATCGTTGCCAAGTTCGGCGCGGCGCCGAGATCGTAGTCCCAGACCCCATGGTGCACGGCCTGGAAGTGCCACTGCCGCTCGCCCGTGCGCGCATCCAGGCACACCAGCGAGTCAGCGAAGAGGTTCGCTCCCACCCGGCGACCGCCCCAGTAGTCGCTGCTCGGTGTGCTCGTCGGCACATAGAGCAGCCCGCGCTCGACGTCGAGCGACATCAAACCCCACACGTTGGCATCGCCGGTGTAGCGCCACGACTCTCCCTCCCAAGTGTCCGCGCCGAAGTCCTCACTCGACTGGGGGATGGTGAAGAAGACTCAGCGGCGTTTGCCCGTGCGAACGTCGAAGGCCTGCACCTTGCCGGGGGTGTCGAACTTGCGCTGGAGCTGGTCGGGCACCAGGCTGCCCACGATGACGAGATCCTCGAACACCACCGGCGGCGAGGTCTGATCGAATTCGAAGCGGCTCACCGGGCGGCCATGGCCGGCGGTCAGCAGGACGCTGCCAAGCTCGCCGAATCCCGCATCCAGTTCACCGGTCGCAGCGTCGATGGCGTACAGGCGGTCGCGGCTGTTGAGGAAAATGCGCGCGTCGTCCCCATCGTTCCAATAGGCGATGCCCCGGTGCTGAAAGCCCCCCGGCCGTGCGCCCTTAGGCCCCCCTTCGTAGGCCTTCGGATCGAACATCCACAACTCAGCGCCCGTTTCGGCTTCGAGCGCCGCCACGCGCGTGTACATGGTTGACAAGTACACAACCCCGTCGACCATGATCGGCGTTGCCTGGAATGCGCCGGGCCGTGTGCCGTAGCCTTCCAGCGGCGCCTCGTTCGGCTCCCATTGCCAGGCGATCTTCAATTCGCCAACGTTCGCCGCGGTGATCTCGTCCGCCGGGGAGTATTTGGTGTGCGACTGCTCGGCACCCACCGCCGGCCACTCGACCACGTCAGCCTGTTGCTCCGCGCAGCCGATCGCGCCACACCACAGAACCGCGGCTGCGAAGAGGCTGTTCGCGATGCGGTGCCCCGATCGCCCAGCCGCTTTGCGCCGGCAAGCATCCGCGGACGAGGTGCCGCCTGATCGACGAACTCCAACGACCTCAGAGGGACTCCACATAACCCTGCACCCCAAGCCAAATCACTGGCCAAAACAATACCATGCATAGGAGCCTGCGCTGGACAGGTGGATCAAAATGTTCTTAGATCAGTGGGTCTAAGTCAGTTTGTCGCGGACGTCGGAGCATTGGAGCACATGGCAAACACCGTTTCCCATTCGCATAGCAGCCCGCATCCGGCGGATGCGTTCTGGAAAGTCCTCCGCGCCTTCACTGAGATCGATTGGCTGGTGGGCGCAGGCAACTATCGGGTGGGGAAGCACGAGGGGCACAAGGCGCGCATTCTGAGCATGGACACCCCCATCGTCGAATTCCTGCTCGGCCGCGACGATGAGCGCCGGGAACTTCGCTACGGCGTGCTCAAGAATCCCTTTGTGCCAGTGGACAACTACCAGGCAACCGTCACCGTGGAGCCCAGCGGCGGGGGCTGCCTCGTCCACTTCAGCGCCACGTTCGATCTCGACGCAGCACCGTTCGACCAAGTCAACGAGATGCTCACGGCCGCCTATCAGATGATGGCTGGCCGGATCGATGGCGAACTTGGGTAATTGAGGACCCACTCATGGGCGCATACGTCGTCACTGGGGCCGCCAGCGGCATCGGTCAGGCCATCAAGCAGGCGCTGGAGTCCGAGGGGCACCAAGCCATCGGCGTCGACCTGCAGGAGAGCGACATTCGCGCCGACTTGGCGGATGGTGGCCAACTTGCTTCGGCCGTTGCGGAAATTCGACGCCGTGCGCCGGACGGCCTCGAAGGCGTCGTGCCCTGCGCCGGGGTCGGCGCGGAGAACCCCAACAAGGCGCTGATCCCGCGGGTCAACTTTTTCGCAACGGTGGATCTGGTGGAAGCCCTGATGCCGGCGCTTGAGAAGCGCCGAGGGGCAGCGGTGCTGATCTGCTCCAACTCGGCCACGCTGATGCCCTATGAGGACGGCTACGTGCAAGCTCTGCTGGACGGCGAACGGGACAAGGCCATCGGCTTCGCCGAATCAATGGCGGGATTCCAGCTCTACGGCGGCGCCAAGTTCGCGTTGGGGCGCTGGATGCGTGGCAGAAGCGCCGCCGCCGCCCAGGCCGGTGTGCGGCTGAACGCGCTGGCGCCCGGCTACACCGAGACCGCGATGACGGAAGCCGGCTTGCAGGACCCCCAAATCGGTCCCAGCATGCGAGAATTCGCCGAGACCATTCCCATCGGCCAAAGCGCCCAGCCGGAGGACCAGGCGAACGCGGCGCTCTTCCTGCTCTCCGGGAAGGCCGCGCACATCGTCGGCGCGGTGCTGTTCGTCGATGGCGGACACGATGCCATGTTTCGGCCGGACCGCTTCTGAGTCTGCTGTACGGGCAGCCCAAGCGCACGAGTAGGCCGCTGGCCAGCGGCATGGAACTTCCATGTAACAAATGGAGACGGGCCAGCGGCTGGCTTCGAGCGGCGATGGCATCTTGCCCTCGCTTCCCACCAAGGGGCGCTGATCGAATTGGCGGTCGCGTTGCAACGCCTTGGCGCATGAAGCAACAGAGGTTGCAGGCACTCCAGGGGGGAGCCAAACTCCTGCGGATTCCCAAAGTTCGAGGGCTGATCGGTTCAGTTCATTTCGTAGGCTACTGTCAACCCCCAGGTGCGGCCGCGGTTGTAGCCGCCGAGAATGAAGTTGCTCACGTTGAAGGTATTCTCCAGAACCCGCTTGTCACCTAGGTTCTTGCCTTCAAGGGTCACCCGCCACCGACTGTCGCCGGAGCGGTAGGTCAGGAACGCATTGGCGATGATGCGGTCTTCCGACTCGGTGGTTAGAAAAAACGGATTGGTCAGGTCGATGGGCGAGTCCGTGTACATCTTGTCCCGATAATCAGCATCGGCGCCGAAGGTCAGGGTGCCGGCGCCACCGAGGCTTGCCGTGTACTGCACTCGGGCTTGCACCATCACCTCCGGTGCGTAGCCCATGGCACGGTCATCCGCGACATTGACCAGCATCCCGCTCATGGGCGGAAATTCATCGATCAGCTCCTTGACCTCCACATCCAGGTATCCGAGATTGAGGTTCAGGGCCAAGCCGTCCACCGGCGGCAGCCACAACAGTTCGAACTCGAAGCCGCGCGTCTCCACTTCACCGGCGTTGTCGTTCTGCTGCAGGAGGGTGCCAGTCTGCTCATCCAAGGCGATCACGGTGAATTGCTTGTCCTGGTAATCGTTGAGGAAGGCTTCTGCGTTGAATCGCAGGGAGCCGCCGGCAAGAGTTGTTTTCAAGCCAACCGAATAGGTGGTGACCGTTTCCGGTTCATAAGTCAAGGCGTTGTACTCGCGGCCGGTGAAGGTGAATCCCCCGGACTTGAAGCCGGTGGACACCCCCCCATACAGCAGCGTGTTGTCCGATGCGCGGAAGCTCAGCTTGGCGCTCGGGGTGAACTCCGACCACTTGTCGTCCCCGATCTTGTTTTCCGGATAGGTCGTGACGGTTTCCGTGTTGCCAAGGCCGATGACGTTGCCTTGGAGATCACGGTGGGGCAGGAAGAAGTTGAAGAACGGCAGATTCGGCACGATGAAGGCGCCCGTTGGCGACAGCACCAGCGGTGCCTGCTCCAGACCGGGAATGCGCACAAAGGCTGCCACATGCTGGGTCAACGTGACGTCGGCTATTTGGTCAATGTCCTTCTTGTCGGTCGTGTAGCGTCCGCCCAAGGAGAGCTGCCACTGGTCGTTGATGTCCCAGTCGACGTTGGCATAGACGGAGGTTGACTCAAGCCCCCGATCATCCTTGGTGGTGTCCTTCACATGGCTGGTCAGCAAGCGCAGCAACGGCGTCTGGGTGGTGTAGGAAAGGTTTTCAAATTGACCGTCCAGATAGTAGAAGCCTGCCACCGCGTTGACGTTGTCACTCGTGTAGTGCAACTGCAGTTCCTGTGACCAATCCTCCGTGTCCCGGCTCTGCAGGGTGTCGATGAACACCTGATGGGTTCCGTCGAAGTCAAATGGGAGTGTTCGCTCCCCGGTACGCAGCCCGGTAATGGACTTCACGGACCATGCCTCGTTCAGGTCCCAATCCACGGTCAGCGAGACGCCTTCGGTGTCGATCTTGAACTCATCGAAGCCGCCTTCGATGAAGGCGGTGTTCACATGATCCCTGTTGGTTGGCAAGCTGGTGTCGAGGGTCTCACCCGGGCCTAGGTATGCGGCCCCCGGCACAAAGTTGTTGGCCGTGCTCAGCAGCGCCCCGAAGGCGCCCAATCCGGCGGGGCCGCCCAGTTCGACGGCGACCCGGGTGGGCACATAGGGGTCCGAATCGTCCCGCAGCATGTCGCCCACCAGCTTGAAGCGCAGTGATTCCGACGCCTCCCAGATCAGGGTGCCGCGCATGGCCAGCCGATCGGCGCCGGCGAACTCCGAGCCGTCGTACAAATTGGTCTGGTAGCCGTCATGGTCGGTCTTGGAGATGGCAAAGGAAGCGAACAGCGCATCCTCCACCAGCGCTCCGGACAGGCTGACCCGAACCTTGCGCAAGCTGTCCTCGCCCAGCTTGCCTTCGATGCGGGCGTGGGTTTCATTGCCGGGCTCCCTGCTCACGTACTTGAGCGTCCCGCCGATGGTGTTGCGGCCGTACAGGTGGCCTTGCGGGCCTTTGAGGATCTCGATGCGCTCCACGTCATAGACGTCGAGCAGGGCGCCGCCGGTGCGGTTCAGGTACACGTCGTCAACGTAAATGCCCACGCCCTGGTCAAAGCCCGGATCGTTGCCGATGCCGCGGATGAACACTTGAATCGCCCCGGCGATCAGGCCGCTGGTTTCATTGATCGTGATGTTCGGCGTCAGGCGGGCGATCTCGATGATGTTGTCCACGCCGCGGTCCTGCAGCTCTTCAGCGCCATAGGCGCTCACGGCTGCCGGCACTTCCTGGAGGTTTTCCGTGCGCTTGCGCGCCGTGACCAGAATTTCCTCAATGACATTCTGGGCGTATGCGCCAGAGGGGACCAGTGTACTGGTTGCGGTCAGAAGCGAAGACGCCACGCCCAATAGGACGGAGCGCAGAATGGTTTCGCGAAACATGCTCACTCCCGAAGTTTCGATAGTGGAAAGGTAGTTTACTCTATCGCAAGACTTCTCGTAGCCGGTGCGTGGGCACCGCTGCCCGGACCGTCCGGCGCTTGTTTAGTCGATGCCGCTACCTTATCGTTCAAGGATGCAGCCGGGCGACAAGAATTGGCATTCGGCGGTGCTACCGCCCCTGCAGTTGGCCAACGCCGAGGCCGCGGCTTGGGATGTGGAAACCGACTTCCTGGTCGCCGGCTTCGGCGGCGCCGGTGCCGCCGCGGCGGTGGAGGCGCGTCAGCAGGGCCTTGACGTCGTGGCCCTCGACCAAGCCGAAGGCGGTGGCGCCACCCTGGCTAGCGGCGGCGTCTTTTACGCTGGCGGCGGCACGGCCGTGCAGCGCCAGTGTGGGGAGCGGGACAGCCCCGAGAACATGCTTGCCTATCTCAAGCTCGAGACCCAGGGCGTGGTGAGCGACGCAACCCTGGAGCGCTTCTGCCGGGGCAGCGCCGCGGATCTGGATTGGCTGATGGGCCACGGGGTGAAGTTCGGCGGCCCGGTTTGGAAGAGCAAGACCTCCTATCCCAACGTCAACTACTTCCTCTACCATCCGGACAACAGCCTGCTGCCTTCCGCCACCGCGGTGGCCGAACCGGCGGCGAGGGGACATCGGGGCATGGCCCGCAAGGGCAACAGCGCGGTCAATCTGGGCGGTGCCATCTACTCGCCGCTCAAGCGGTCCGCCTTGGCGGCGGGAGTCGTCCTTGAGCGCAAGACCGAGGCCCGGCAACTCATCACGGACCGGAGCGGTGCCGTGATCGGTTTGCGGGCGTTGCAACTGCCGGCCCGAACGACCGCCTATGCGGAGCACAGCAAGCGCCTCGCCCGAGGCCACTGGCTCACCCAGCTCTACCCCTTTTTCCTGCCCGGCGCCCGAGCCGTGCATGCAATGGCCAACAGGCACTTCGCCAGAGCCTTGGCGATCGAGAGCGCCGAACGCCAATGGCGCACCTACCGGGTGCGCCGCGGCGTTTGCCTCAGTGCCGGCGGGTTCATCTTCAATCGGCCCATGGTCGAAGCGCACTGTCCCAGCTTCGGTGCCGGCATGCCGCTTGGCACCAGGGGCGATGATGGCAGCGGCATCCGCTTGGGGCAGAGCGCAGGCGGTGCCGTGGACCGCATGGACCGGGCTACCGCTTGGCGCTTCATCAATCCACCCGCCGCTTGGGCCAAGGGCGTCATTGTCGATGGCCGGGGCAGGCGCTTCGTCAACGAGTGCGCCTACGGTGCCGCCATCGGCGACGCCATGGTGGCCGAGGCTGGCGGCAAGGCTTGGCTGATCCTCAGTTCGGAGCTGGTGCGTGAGTCCTGGCGGCAGATCGCGCCGGGCAGGGTGCTGCCCTTCCAGCAGCAGTTGGCGGCGCTCAATCTGCTGTTCGCCAAGCGCAAGGCGGACAGCGTGGTGGGGCTGTGCCGCAAGTTCGGTTTTGATGAAGCGACCCTGGCCGACACCTTGACCAAGACCGCGCAAGCGGCGCGCGGCGATATCGAAGACCCGTTCGGCAAGCCCCTTGAGGACCGGTGCGAGCTTCGCCCGCCGTTCCATGCGATCGACGTGTCGCTGGACGCCAAGCTGATGCCCTGCACGGTACTCACGGTAGGCGGCTTGGTCGTCAACGAGGCGACCGGCCAAGTTCGACGGGAGGACGGCCAGGAGATCGACGGGCTCTATGCGGCGGGCCGGACGGCAGTGGGCATTGCCTCGCATCTCTACGTCAGCGGGCTGTCCATCGCCGACTGCGTCTTTTCCGGGCGCCGCGCCGCGCAGCACGCCGCTGGTGTTGGGCCGCACCCAAAACCGCCCGTTGGCCCGACAGGACGCTACGTAAGCGAGCCCGGCAGCCCTTCGAAATACTGACCGGCAATCATGCCGCCGTCGATGACCAGCTCGGTGCCGTTGCAGTAGCTGCTGGCGTCGGAGACAAGGTAGAGAACCCCTTGGGCGATTTCGCTGGGGCGGCAGCCGCGCTGCATGGGCACGAACTTGTAGCCGCGGTCGAACTCCTCTTCGGTCGTGTTGAAGGGATTGGTCATGCGCGTGTTGACCCCGCCGGGGTGGACGCTGTTCACCCGCACGCCAAAGGGGCCGAGCTCCATCGCGGCGCTGCGGGTCAGCCCGCGCACGGCGAACTTGCTGGCCCCATAGGGGCCAGTGGCGTTGTTGGGCATGATGCCGGAGACCGACGAGGTGTTGACGATCGCGCCCCGTCCGGCGCCCTTCATGATCTTGGCCACCGCCTGAATGCCGAGCAAGACGCCGGTGACGTTGACTTCGAGCACCCGCCGAAAATCCGCAACCGGAACGTCCTCAAGCAGGCCAAAGACTAGAATGCCGGCGTTGTTGACCAAGATGTCCACGCCGCCTTGTGCAGTGACCGTTTGCTCGGCCAAGGCTTGCCATCCCGCTTCGTCGGTGACGTCGAGCGCCGCGGCGCTTACGCGGTCGTGCTCGGCCACGAACGCCCGCAAGGGTTCTTCCTCAATGTCGGCAGCCACCACATGCTGGGCGCCGGCTTCGACAAAGGCCTCGACGACGGCCTTGCCGATGCCCTGGGCGGCGCCGGTGACGATGGCGGTTCGGCCGCTGAGCGAATGGGGATTGGGCATCGGGTTCGCCTCCTTGGTCAACAGGATGTTCGACGGGTCAACGGACGGCGTCCATTTGCGCCAAGTGATGGGCCGCCAAGTAGCCGAAGGTCATGGCCGGGCCTAAGGTCGCACCCGCGCCCGGGTACGCGCGGCCCATGACCGACGCGCTGGTGTTGCCGATCGCGTAGAGGCCGGCGATCGGATTGCCATCGCCGTCAAGCGCCCGCCCGTGCTCATCGGTGACTACGCCGCCCTTGGTGCCGATGTCGCCGGGGAAGATCTTGAGCGCGTAGTAAGGCGCCTGCTCCAAGGGCTTGAGGCAGGGGTTGGGCGCATGGCGGGGGTCGCCGTAGTAGCGGTCGTAGCCATTCACGCCGCGTCCGAAGTCCGGGTCTTCGCCGTGGGCCGCATGTTCGTTGAAGCGCGCCACGGTGGCGGCAAGCACGTCGGCATCCACTTCGATGGCGTATGCCAATTCAGCCAAGGTCTCGCCCTTGCGCAGCACCTCCCAAAGACTGGGCTTGACCGACCCGTCACGGTTTGGAGAACCTGGCAGCATGGGGCCGACTGCGTAGCGCGACCGATACCAAGCATCGAAAATGAACCAGGAAGGCGCCGTAGGGCATTCCGGCGAGTTGAGCCGCATCATCTCGCCGCCGGCGGCGTGGTAGGAGGCGGATTCGTTCATGTAGCGCTTGCCGAGCTGGTTGACGATGACGCAGCCGGGCAGGGCGCGTTCGGCGAACATCGGTCGGCCCCGGTCCTCGTCGCCGAGCCGGAAGGCTGGCGCCCACCACGCGGCGTCCATGAGATCCAAGGCCGCGCCTGCCCGTTGGGCGGCTTGGATGGCGTCGCCGGTGTTGTTGCACTGCGAACCGGACCAATTCACCGACGTCGGGGTCCGAAATCCCTCGTTGCGCAGGTCGGCGTTGTGCTCGAAGCCACCGGCGCCAAGCACGACCCCGCGCCGGGTGCGAATGCTGCGCCGTTCACCGGCCACCTCAACGGCAGCACCGACCACGCGGCCTGCTTCGACGATCAACTCCTTGAACGCCACACCGAGCTTGACGGGCACCCCCTTGCCGTTCAGTGCCCGGCGCAGTTGGCCGAGAAGGGCGTTGCCGGCAGTCAGGCGGCGGTCCTTGGGGGTGTGCAGGCGCTGCGGGACGTCGAGCCAATAGCGGGCCATCACCTTGAGGATGGACCACCACCAGCCGGGACCGCGGGTCATGATGGGCCGGGCTTCGCTAATGGTCCAGTTGACCCGTCCAAAGGCCTGGGCGCCGGGATGGATGGGCTGCAGGGCATCGTAGTCCCCGCCCAATTGACCGGCGCTCATGGGCTGGGTCTCATGGGATCGGTTTTGCTTGGCCCCCGCAAGGCCCATGTGGTAGTCGGCGTAGTTGACGCTTTGAAAGACGGGACCGCCGTGGGCCTCGAGAAAGTCGAGCATACTGCCGGCGTTGTCGATGTAGGCTCGAATGCGGCTGTCCGGCACCTCATCACCGGTTAGGGCCTTGATGTAGGCGAAGGCCTCCTCCGGCGAATCCTCGAATCCGGCCTCGCGCATGTGCCGGCTGCAGGGGATCCACAGGGTGCCTCCGGAAGTGGCCGAGGTGCCGCCCCACAGGTGGCCCTTCTCAATTACCAAGGGTTCGATGCCGAGCTCCGCAGCGACCAGGGCGGCCGTCAGCGCCCCGGCGCCCGAACCGACCACCAGCACATCCGTGGTCCAGTCGGCTTGGGCCGCGCCCGTCAATATCTTCTCCTGACGGGGGCTAGGCGGCAAAGTCTGCGCAACGGGGGCCCACCCGCTGCGCCACCTTGCCCAGTTCGGCTGCGTCGAAGCCGTAGAAGTCAATGGCGTTGCCGCCCAGCATCGCGGCAATGTCGTCTTCCGGCAGGCCCTTGAAGGTTTCGATCATCTTCGGGCCGGTATGGGGCCAAGTGCCCTCGGGATGGGGATAGTCGCTGCCCCACATGATCTGCGCCATGCCGATGTCGTGGCGGATCTCGGCGTCGGATCGGGGCATGCAGGATGCGCCAATCGCGCAGTTGCGACGGAAGTAGTCCGTGGGCGACATGGAAAGCTGGCTGCGGTAGTCGCCGAGCTTGGCGCTGAAGAAGGTGTCGTAGTAGTGATGGTCGAGCATGCGCAGCAGCGGCGGCAGCATCCAGCCCTGCCCGGTCTCCGTGACGCTGGCCTTGAGCTTCGGATAGCGTTCGAAAACTCCGCCCCAGAGCATGAAAATGATTGGCCGGTAGGTCCAGAAGAATACCTCGGAGATGTAGATGCCGAGCCCGCCGGGGTAGTCGGCCTGATCGGCTTCCGGGAAACCCTTGCCGAAGAAATGATCCATGGGGCCGGGACCGGAGTGGAAGCAGACGACAATGCCCGCGTCTTCGCACGCCTCCCAGAACGGATTGTAGCGGGGATGATGATAGGGTTCGAACTCGCCGGTGAGGATCAGCGGGACCATCATGCCGCCGAGCCCGTTTTCGGCACCGAAGCGGACCTCCTCGACGGCTCGGTCGATGTCCCACAGCAAGGGGCAGACGGCAACCCCGAAGTGCCGCACCCGGTCGCGGGCGCAGAGTTCGGCCAGCCAGCGGTTGTGGGCTCGGGCGCCCGCCCATTGCAGGTCGGGCACGATGCCCTCGGTGGGCAAGGACAAGCCGGCGCCAAAGGGTGGTGAGTTCTGTTCGGTGATACCGTCCGGGAAGATGATTTCCCCGGCGATGCCATCGCCGTCGAGGACTTCAAGGCGATGTTCGTAGTCCCAGGCGCCAGATAGTTGGGCCTCGCGGCCCGCCCGCCACTTCTCGTTGGCCTCCTTGACCAAAAACACCTGTTCGGCCGTGTCGGTCATGGCCTGCTGGATGGGCAGGGCCATGTCGAAGACTTCCCGATGCTGCGGGTCCAGGTAGCCCCGGTACTGCTCGGGCGGCAGACCGGCGTGGCAGTCGGATGAAATGACGGTGAAACGTTTCATAGTCCTTGCCTTGATGTCTTGTCGCTGGTGTCAGCCCGCAATCGACGGGTTGGCAGGTTGCTCCTCCTCTAGGATTTCCTGGGGCCGCCAGCCTCCCCCGGGAAGCGGGTGCCGCCGATGGTGTCGGCGAACGGCCAGAAGCCCGCCTCATCGAGCGGCCCGGCCAGGGTGATTTCCCGGGCCAAAAACTCCGGCCACCAGAGCCGGGCCTGCACCGCGCCGCAAACGGGCAGTGATTGGGCGAGGGGATCCCAAGCGCTGTCCCGCAGAACGAGCTCGCCCTCCAGTGCCTGCTGATAGGCGGTGCGGTACTTGGCGTAAACCCGCACCAGTTGGGGCGGATGGTCGTAGGTCTTGGGCTGCATGGTCAGCGAACGGGCGCACTTGATCCACCATTCATTGACCTCGGTGACCTCGCCCGGCTCATCGACGCCAGACACTGAGCCCCTGTACTCCAAAAACGTGCAGTTTTGGTGGGACGCGAAAGCCTCCACTTGATTGGCCAAGCGGAAGTAGCGAATCTGCGCAAGGTACTTCGGCTGCCCCCAGTGCTCTCGGCTGATGTAAACCGCCTGCTCCTGATCGATGGCGTAGCCCAGCGAATACTCGCCTTCGATGCCGTCGTAATTGGCGGTGACGTTCATCACCAGGCCGAGTTCGGGTTCGTTGCCGACCGGGAAGTTGTAGACGGTGAGGCGCGCTTCGGGTTCCGCGGCCGGACTTAAGCCGGGCGGCAGGAGCGCATCAACCTTCTCCGGGTCTGTGGGATAGGCAATCTTCAACATCGGCCAATTGACGTTGTCGCCGGGAATGCCTTGGGGCTCGGTGCTGGTCATGCTGCCTTCCTTTGCGCAACTACGCTTGTACTATAGCGCGGATGCTAAATCATATTTTTGCGTGTTTATAGCTTCAACCGCCCGATTTTGCGTTCTTTGCGTAATAGATGGATGCGACAGCGCCGATTGAGTTGGAACGGCACCGTCTTTCACGCGAGCCGGCCTTGCAACCCGGTGCGCCTTTGAGCGAACCTTGGGCACCGCTCAAGCCATCTGCCACCGCCATGCCGAACCCCGCCGAATATGCGCCAAGCGCCCTTGACGGGCCTTCCGTGCCGCCCATCGATCCGTTCGCCCCTTGGACCTTGAAAGGACTTGCGCTGCGCAACCGCTTCATCAAGGCCGCCACCTTCGAAGGCCACTGCCCCGGTGGCCGTCCTCACCGGCAAGGGCTGGCGGGCTTTCACGAAGCCTTCGCCAAGGGCGGTGTCTCGCTGTGCACCTTGGCCTATGGCGCCGTGGAGCCGGGTGGTCGAACGTTCGACGACCAAATGTGCCTCAAGGACGACATCCTCGACGACCTGCGCTACGTCACCGACGCCATTCACCGGCACGGCGCCAAGGCTTCCATACAGCTTGCCCATTGCGGCAGTTCATCCAAGTGGCACGGCTGGATCGGCAAACGGGCGCGCGGGCCGAGCGGCGGCTTCAATGGCCTCGGCATGTTTGTCGGCACCCCGTTGGCGCGGGCCCTGCGTCCCGATGAACTGCCGAAATTGGCCGATGACTACCGGGTTAGCGCCGAACGGGCGGTGGCCGCGGGTTTCGATGTGGTGGAACTGCATATGGGGCACGGCTATCTGCTGAGCCAGTTCCTAAGCCCGGCGGTCAACAAGCGCCGGGATGAATTCGGCGGCTCGCTGGAGAACCGCGCCCGATTCCCTTTGCAGGTGATCCGCGCCGTGCGGGACGGCGTGGGCGGTTCGGTGCCCATCGTGGTGAAGATGAACCTCCGCGACGGCTTTCGCGGTGGCTTGGAAATCCAGGACAGCGTCGCCTTCGCCCGACTGCTGCAAGCCAATGAGGCGGATGCATTGGTCCTCACTGGCGGCTTCACCTCGAAGAGCGCCATGTATTTGTTCCGCGGCCCGACCTTTGTGCATGAGCTCATCAAGGCGCAACGGCGCAAGATCGACAAGCTGGTGTACCGGATGGCCGCGCCGACCATGAAATCGCTGCCCTTCGAGGAGCTCTACTTTCTTGACTTGGCCAAGCAGGTGATGGCGGCTGTGGATTTGCCGTTGATCTGCATCGGTGGCGTGCAGAGCCTCGCCAGCGTGCGCCGGGCCTTGGCGGAAGGCTACCAGGCGGTGCAATTGGGTCGTGCCCTGATTCACGATCCGGCCCTGACGCTGCACTATGCGGAAGGTTCAAAAACCGAGTCGGGCTGCACCGTATGCAACCGCTGCGTCGCCGAAATGGACCGCGACGGCGTGCGTTGCGTGCTGAACGACGCATTGCCCGCCCGCGCGACCTGACGGTCGCGGCGGACCTTGGGTCCGTTGTGGTTTCGCTGCGCGAAACTCCTGTGGAGCCAAGCGGGGTCCGTCGGCTTGAGGACGCCCCGCCCCTTTGCATGGCCTTGTTTGAGTTTTTCGAATTCTTCGGTGGGTTCCCCGTGCGCGGCTGGCTGGTTTTGGCTTCAGCTTTGGCGGTTCTGGCCTTCGCGGAGCAGCGAGAAGGTGCGAGATGTCTGAATTTTTTGTGAGCCATCTTCCTCCCGGCGTGGAAATTTCGCACAAGTCCCAGTGTCGTTGTCCTAACGATTTCCCGCTGTTTTCGTGGCACGGTGGTTCGTTCCCAGCCAGCCGAGCAACCCCGAGCCGACCAACGCCCAGCCTGCCCAAGGCCCTCTCCCGCCCCTACGGCGGGAAGGGCGCTGTGCTATGGTGGGCGCGGCAAGGCAACGGCCCGCCCAAGGAGCGCCCCATGCCCACCGTCGAACCCATGCCGCCCCCGAAGCATGCCCTTCGGGTGCCCCCTGCCAAGCCGCCGAGGCGGCAGGCCCGAGCGTCCGTCGAGTACCCGGAGTCGGACGGTAAGCCCATGTCGGAGACACCCATCCACTGGCATGCCACGGTCGATTTCGCGAGTCCGCTCGTTCGTCGCTACGCCGCCCGCCCCGATGCGTACGTCGGCAGCGACATGCTGATGTACTACGAGGAGGGCAACACGGAGAAGGCGGTGTCCCCGGACGTGTTCGTGGCCTTCGGCCCAAGTCGCGAGCCGTTGCGGCGCACTTGGCTGGTTTGGGAGGAGGGCAAGGCGGCGGACTTCATCCTGGAGGTGACCTCGAGGAGCACGCGCCGCCGGGACGACGAGTTCAAGGCCGACCTGTACGAGCGGCTGGGCGTCGCGGAGTACTGGCAGTTCGACCCCACGGAGGACTACTTGCACCCCACCCTGAAGGGCCGCCGCCTCGGCCCGGAGGGGGCCTACGAGCCGATCGGTCTTGAGCGGCGGGACGGCGGGCTGGTGGGCTGGTCGGCGGCTCTCGCCCTTGAGCTTCGCCCGGACGGCGAGGTGCTGCGCCTTTTCGACCCGGAGCTTGGCGATTACCTGCCCAACCTTGCTGAGTCAGAGGCGCGGCGCCATACGGCCAATGCGGAGCGTGATGAAGCCAATGCGGAGCGTGACGTCGTGCAGGCGAAGCTCGCTAAGGCGCAAGCGCGACTTAATGCCGCTGAAGCCCGGATTGCGGAACTCGAACGGCGGCTTGCCAAAGGCGAATGAGTGACGCCGCGAGACGGCAATACGCACAACACCAATGCGCAAGCGGCAAATGGCCGCGGTCAAACCCGTGCCAACTGGAGCGGCCCACTGGAGCGAGGACGCGAACCTTCGGTTCGTTATGCCCTCGAGCCGGGCACTCGGGGCCAGTCCCCCGCGAAGCTCCGTTGCGGCCAAGCTGGTGGAAATGATGCGGGGCGTCCCGCCCTCGTCCTGAGCCACTTCTGTTCCCGGCGCCTCAGTGCGAGGCGGTGCGCTGCCGGGCGGCCTCGCGGTACTTGTCCCACTCAGCGCCCTCGTAGAACTGGCGGAAAAAGTTGCGGAAGTCGTTGATGGGGCCGTCGCCGGCGCAGAGCGGAGCCTGGTCGATGTAGGCTTGGCGGTCCCAGATCACCTTGTCCTGGTCGAGCTGCTTGCAGATGTCGCGGATCACGGCCTTGGCGACACCGCGGTTGGGACCGTCCCGATCGGCCTTCAGTTGGGTGAAGGCGAAGCGCAGATGGGTGACGTCGCGGGCGATGGGCGTGACGCCGGTCACCAGCAAGGTCTCGCAGATGCCAGTGAAGCGGGTCCAAGGCTGCCCGGCGCCGTCCACGCCATAGGCGATGGCGCCATCGACTAGGCCGCGCGGAGTGCCCATGCGAACGCGGACTTCCGCCGTGCGCCGATGGCCCTCGTAGCGGATGTCGTAGTCGGGGTTGTCCACCACGCCGTGGACGTACTTGAAGTGAGCGCTGTCGGCGCCGTTCTCCGCGAGTGCCTGCATCGGGCCGTGGACGATCCACTCGTGCGTTTCGTAGTCCGTCCAGTCCGGGTGCCCCACCTCTTCGAAGGTGCGCAGCTCGTAGAGCGGCGCCACGTGCTGCGGATGCCACCAAGCCCAGACGAAGCCGTTGACCTCCGCCGTGGGGTAGCTGCGTTCGCAGGCGGGCCGCTTCATCCTGGGCGGAATGGATTTGGAATAGGGGATGTCCACCGCCCGGCCCTCCCCGTCCCAACGCCAGGAGTGGAACGGGCATTGCAGATGCTGGCCATCGACCTTGCCGCCGTAACCCATGTGTGCGCCCAGATGCGGGCAATAGGCATCCAACAGGCGCGGGGTGCCGTCCTCGCCGCGCCAGAGCACGAGCTCGCGCTCAAAGTAGCGCAGCGGCTTGACCTCGCCGACCCCCAGTTCGTCGCTGTAGCACAGGGCGAACCAGCCGAAAGGCATGGGCAGGCCGTCGATGTTGCGCTCCTGTGCCGAGCGGCCGTTGGCGATCGGAGCCATCCGCCATTCGAGCAGCGCCTCCCCCTTGAGCCGGTCGAGTTGCTGCCACACCAGCGCCGGCGCGGTGCGGGCGTCCTGCAGATCAACGGCTTCGCTCATAATCCTCTCCTATATTCTTGATCACGGGGATAGATTGCCGAACAGTTCGCTTGCCGCCAGCTCCCTACCTACATCCTGGGGACCGTTTCCAGGCCTAGGAGACCGAGACCCGCCTCTAGGGTGCGGGCCGTTTGTTGGGCGAACCGCAGCCGGTTGGCGCGCTCGCCACCCTCTGCCGCCAGAATGGGGCATTGTTCGTAGAAGCGGGTGAACTTGGTGGCGAGATCGTAGAGGTAGGCGCTTAAGGAGTGCGGATAGCCGTCCTCGGCGACCTGCTCCAGCATCTCCTGCAGGCGCACCAGGACGAAGGCCAAGTCACGTTCCGCATCGGCGCTCGGTTGAGCCTTGCCGCCCAAGGACTCCGGATCGACGCCCCCGCGCCGGAACAGGCTTTGAATGCGGGCGTAGGCATATAGAAGATAGGGCGCGGTGTTGCCCTCGAACGCCAGCATCTGCTCCCAGTCGAACAGATAGTCGCTGGTCCGGTTCTTGGACAGGTCCGCATACTTGACCGCTCCGATGCCCACCGCTCGCGCCACCTTGGCCTGCTCCTCGGCGTCGAGTCGGGGATTTTTTTCACGCACCAAGCGCATCGCACGGACTTCGGCCTCGTCCAGCAGGGCGGTGAGCTTGATGACGCCTCCTTCGCGGGTTTTGAACGGCTTTCCATCCTTGCCGAGCATGGCGCCGAAGGGCATGTGCTCGAGGTTTAAGCCCGTGCCTGCGAAGCCGGCCTGCCGGGCAACCGCGAACACCTGCTTGAAATGGAAGGCTTGGCGGCTGTCGGTGAAGTAGAGGACGCGGTCTGCGGCAAGGGCTTGGGCGCGGTGGCGAATCGCCGCCAAGTCGGTGGTGGCGTACAGGTAGGCACCGTCGGACTTTTGCGCGATCAATGGCGTGATGCCGCCGTCCTTGCGCCTGAATTGGGGCAGAAAGACGCAGCGCGCGCCATCGGATTCGGTGAGCAGGCCTTGGCGTTCCAGCGCCTCGATCACCCCCGGCAGGGCGTCGTTGTAGGCGCTTTCCGCCATCACGTCACCGGGGCCCAAACTGGCGCCAAGCCGTTCGTAGAGGGCTTGGCAGTGATCCAGGGAGATTCGGATGAACCGCCGCCAGCGGGCGCGGGCACCCGTCTCGCCGGCCTGCAGGGCAACGACCATGGCGCGGCTTGCGGCCTGAAAGTCGGGTTCCGCATCGAAGCGAACCTTGGCCATGCGGTAGTAGGCCTCCAGATCACCCAACGAGTCGGAGTCCGCGCCGCCATCGTCAAAGTGCGCGAGCAGCATGCCGAACTGGGTGCCCCAATCGCCCACATGATTCTGCCGAATGACCTGGTGGCCCAGGGCTTCGAGAATGCGCGCCACCGCGTCGCCAATGATGGTGCTGCGCAGATGCCCCACATGCATCTCCTTGGCCAGATTGGGGCAGGAATAGTCCACCACCACCGTCTGCGGATGGGTGGCCTTGTCGATCAGGGGCGCTTCCAAATTCAGCTTGCCCGCTAGGAACTGATCGCGCAGTCGGATGTTGAGGAAGCCCGGCCCGGCTACCGCCACGGCCTCGGCGATGTCCGCAGCGTCAAGGTGATCGATCACCTCAGTGGCGAGTTGTCGGGGATTGGCCTTAGCCGTCTTGGCCGCCGCCATCACCCCATCGGCTTGGTAGTGGCCGTACTCCGGCCTCGACGCGATCTTGACGAGGGCCGGCGCTTCGACGCCGCAGTCCTTGAGCGCGGCTTCAATGCGGGCGGACAGGAGCCGCTTGACGTTCATGGGGCCAATTCGGTTCGACGACGTCCCGCCCTCGCCTTGAATCGGAGTTGCTCCATCGAAGAGTGTCGCTTGTGAAAGCGCCTTGTCAAAGCGCCGTGACGTTTTCGGCGCACAGGCCCTTTTCGTTTTCACCCACTTGAAAACTCACCGGGCGCCCGTCGTAGAGTTGCGGACGCTCTCCGCGATCGGCGCGAATGGCTCGCTTGTGGACGAAAATCTCGCTTTTGTCGGTGCGAATGATGAAGCCGAAGCCCTTGGCTTCATCGAACCACTTGACGGTGCCCTCTTCCCGTTTGCCGCCGCCGATCAATCGGGTGCGGGCCTCTCGCGGCGCCCGTTTGGCCGGTCGCCGCTTCCGCCTGGCGGGCGAAGAGGCAGCGTCCTGGTTGGCCAGGCGGGCGTTGAACAGGCCGTTGACCGCCAAGGCGAGGAAGGTGATGAGCAGCAGCGCGAAGTAGCTGTCCGCAAACAGCCTTGAGTGCACTTCGGTAATGAGGGCAGCTAGCAGCAGGGCGCTGGCCATGACGGTGATGGTGGTGCGCATGACTCGATTCCATATGTCGTTTGTGAGAGCTCAATGAAGGCTTTGGGATAACGCCGAAAGTCTAACACGAGGCGTTGGGGCGTGGCTTTTTGGGCTCGGAGTCGGCTTGAAAACACCCCACCCGATGCACGTTCGGCGGACAGCGCGGCGCCAGCAATCATAGTTCCTATCAATTGCGGCGTTCGGAAACATCAATTTGACGTATCAATTACGCTCCCAGTATGTTGCTCGTCCGCGTCGCGCAGTCTGGCAGACGGCGCGGGAAGGGTCGTTCGCTGATCTTGGCGCAGAGCGGCTGTAAAGAGGAGCCGATCATGGCAGGTCGCCGGCCATCGCTTGAACTTCCGGGAGGTTCGCAATGCTTGATTTTTCCAAACGCTCACTGGCCCCATTGTTGGTTTTCCTGACTGCGTTGCTGTCCCTCGGCGCCCAGGCCGATGGCCGGCCCAAGTCAAATCAGTTCTGGTGGCCGGACCGGGTCGATCTCGGCCCGCTCCGCCAGCACGACGCCGAGTCCAACCCCTATGGCGAGGCGTTCCGCTACGCCGGGGCGTTCAAAACGCTTGATGTCAATGCGGTGAAAGCGGATCTCGAAGCGCTCATGACTGATTCACAGGACTGGTGGCCGGCGGACTACGGTCACTATGGGCCATTTTTCATTCGCATGGCTTGGCACAGCGCCGGCGTCTATCGCGTCCACGATGGACGGGGTGGCGCTGCGGGTGGCCAACAACGGTTCGAGCCGCTCAACAGTTGGCCGGACAACGCCAATTTGGACAAGGCCCGGCGCTTGCTGTGGCCGATCAAGCAAAAGTATGGGCGCAAGATCTCCTGGGCCGACCTGATGGTATTGACCGGCAATGTGGCGCTCGAATCCATGGGCTTTGTGACGTTCGGCTTCGCCGGCGGGCGGGAGGACGACTGGGAAGCCGATCTCGTTTATTGGGGTCCTGAGACAAAAATGCTCGCCGACGAGCGCTACCGCGGCGACCGCAACCTCAATCAGCCTCTTGCCGCCGTTCAGATGGGGCTGATCTACGTCAACCCGGAAGGCCCGAACGGCGTGCCTGACCCACTGTTGGCGGCGCGGGACATTCGCGAGACCTTTGGCCGCATGGCGATGAACGATGAGGAAACCGTAGCCCTGATCGCCGGTGGCCACACCTTCGGCAAGGCGCATGGCGCTTTGAGGGCGGAAGGCTGCGCTGGCCCGGAACCGGCCGCCGCCGGCATTGAGGAGCAGGGCCTTGGCTGGACGAACCTATGCGGTGCCAGCGGCGGCAAGGATGCCAACACCAGCGGCTTGGAGGGCGCTTGGTCGGCCAGCCCGATCGCTTGGACCACCCAGTATCTGGACAACCTGTTCGCCTTCGAGTGGGTGCAGGCAAAGAGCCCGTCCGGTGCCACGCAATGGGTTCCGGCGGATGGCCAGGCGGCCAACCTGGTGCCCGATGCCCATGATGCCACCAAGCGCCACGCGCCGGTGATGTTCACGACCGACCTGTCGCTGAAGTTCGATCCGGCCTATCGGGAGATCGCCCGGCGCTTTCAAAAGAACCCCGAGGAGTTCGCGCTCGCATTCGCCAAGGCCTGGTACAAGCTGACCCACCGAGACATGGGGCCGCGCAGCCGCTACCTGGGCCCGGATGTGCCGAGCGAGCCGCAACTTTGGCAAGACCCGGTGCCGACCCTGGACCATGCCTTGATCGATGCGCAGGACGCCGAAGCGCTCAAGGCGGAGATTCTGAGCACCGGCCTGTCGGTCTCCGAACTGGTGCGTGTCGCCTGGGCGTCCGCCGCCAGCTTTCGCGGCACCGACATGCGCGGCGGCGCCAACGGGGCGCGGGTGCGCTTGGCGCCGCAAAAGGACTGGGCGGCGAATACGCCGCAGGAGCTCAACAAGGTGTTGACTCAACTGGAGGGCATTCAGCGGAACTTCAACCGCCGGCAAACCGGGGGTAGGCGCATATCCCTCGCCGACCTGATTGTGCTGGCCGGAGCCGCCGCCATCGAACAGGCGGCAAAGGCTGCGGGCCAGACTGTCAGTGTGCCGTTCACGCCCGGACGCACCGATGCCTCCCAAGCGCAAACGGATGTGGCGTCCTTTGCGGTGCTGGAGCCCGTCGCCGACGGCTTCCGCAACTACTTTTCCAGCGGCGACTCTTTCAACGGCAGCGTTCGATCACCCGCGGAGTTGCTGGTGGAGCGGGCCAACATGCTAACGCTGACAGTTCCGGAAACAACGGTGCTCATTGGTGGCCTGCGGGCGTTGAACGCCAATGCTGGGGGTGCTGGGCATGGCGTGTTCACCGATCGGCCGGGAACGTTGAGCAACGATTTTTTCGTTAATTTACTTGACATGTCCACCGCTTGGACCCGGTCTCAGAGCGAAGAGGGGCTTTACGAGGGCCGCGACCGCAGCTCGGGCGATCTCAAATGGACGGCCACGCCGGTCGATCTGATGTTTGGCTCACATTCCGAATTGCGCGCCGTCGCCGAAGTTTATGCGGCGGACGACGGGGCTGAACAGTTCGTGGACGACTTTGTGGCGACGTGGACCAAGGTGATGAACCTTGATCGCTTTTAGGCATTGATCAGTTCCCTGGCAGCCTGTCGGACTTAGAAACGGAGCACTTGTAACCAATTGCTTTTATTGCATATTTACTATTTTTGACCTCTTAGATAATATTAGAATATGTAATTATTTCAGTGGGTTATAAGTTCACCCGCGCTTAAGTTCGACAGGCTGCTAGCGCACCGGACGGCCGTTGACTTAGACTTCAAAGTTCACTTGCGTCAATCGCTGCCAACATTCTGGAGGAGCACCATGCCCAGGTACGTGATCGAGAGAGACATTCCTGAGATCGGCTCGGCCGAACGCGACGAGCTGCGCGAGGCCTCGCAGAAGTCGAACGGCGTACTGGCTGAAATGAAGGCGGAGAACAAGAACATCCAATGGGAGCATTCCTACGTCGCTGGCGACAAGACGTTCTGCATCTACATCGCCGACGATCCCCGCCTGATCGCCGAACACGCTGAGCGCAGCGGCTTTCCGGCGAGCAAGGTCACCTCGGTCAAGCGCATGATCGACCCGGTGACGGCCGAGGCGGGTTAGCAACCGGAGCGAACCGCCGCAGGCGCCTCACCGCAGTGCGCCAGCTTGCTCCAGGCGCGCCACTTGCTCGTCGTCGTAGCCCAGAATGTCCCGCAGGACGCGTTGGTTGTCGATGCCGAAGTGGGGGGCTGCGGCGGGCGCTTTTGGTTGGGTCCGGGAGAAGCGGAGACGGGAGCTTTCGATCGCCACCTCGCCGCAGTCCCGATGCGGGACGCTGAGGAAGTGTTCGCGGTGCTTGAGTTGGGCATCTTCGAACAGGTCATGGGTGTCCAAGGCGCGATGGGCGGGTATGTTCAAGGCCTGCAATGCACTCTCCACTGCGGCGCCGTCAAGCTCCGCCAACCAAGCTGACAGCCACTCATCGAGTTCATCGTGGCGGTGTCGGCGCTCCTCGAAGGGCCAGTCCTTGGCGGCCAGCAGCGTCTCATCGCCGCTGTAGCCGCACAGCTGCCGCCACTCGGCGTCGCCCCGCACGGTGAGCGCCAGCCATCGATCCTCGCCATGCGTTCGATAGATCCCCTGTGGCGCGTATCGCTGGTCGCGGTTGCCCTGCGCATGGGCAACTGCGCTGCCGCGCCAATAGGCGACGCACTGCGGGGCCAGGAACTGGAGGGCCGCTTCGGCTTGGCTCATGTCGATGTGCTGGCCTTGGCCAGTGCGCTGGCGCTCCTTGAGCGCCAACAGGATGGCCATGGCGTTGAAGCGCACTGAGGTGAAATCCGTGTAGGGGCCGTAGCAGCCCGTCGGCGCTTCGCCGGGCCGACCGGTCAGGGCGTGGAAGCCGCAGACCGCGGCGGCCAGATTGCCGTAGCCCGCATAGTTGCGCCAAGGGCCGGTTTGGCCGAGCAGGGCGCTGGAGATCATGATGATGTCGGGATTGAGGGCGGATGCCACCGCATAGCCAAAGCCCATGCGTTCGATGGCGCCGGGGGCGAAGGACTCCGTGAACACGTCCGCCCAGCGGATCAGGTCGCCGAGCGCCGCCTTGCCTTCGGCCGTGGTGATGTCCAAGGTGATGTTGAGCTTGTTGGCGTTGGTGCTGTGATGGGCCGCGGCCCGCTCCGGATCCATGACGCCTTCGATGTAGGGAGGCACGTTGCGCAGCATATCGACCTTGCGGGTGGACTCCACGTGCACCACGGTAGCGCCGTAGTCGGCCAGCATGCGCGTGGCCCCAGGCCCGGCCACTACCCAGAACAGGTCCACCACCCTGATGCCCTCCAACGGCAATTCCGGCCGAATCGAACTCGATCCGCGAGCCGTGGCGGGCCGCCGGGCGGCGGCGGACGGCGGCGAGGCGCCTAGCGGCAAGGGCGTGCGGGAGAATTTGGCGAAGGCGCCGAGGCGTTTGCCGGATGGACTGTCCAGGGCGCAGCGGCGTTCGGTCATGTGGGCGCTGTCGAGAATGTCTCCGAGATTCAACACCGGTGCGAGCAGCAGCCTCTGGCTGGCCGCGGCTTCCATGACCTCGGCCTTGGTTCGGTTAGCCAAAAGACGCTCGATCCCGTCCTGCACCGGCGCCCAATCGTTGGTGCTGATTTGGCCCGCCATCATTTGCGCGGCAACGTTGCCCCAGTCCCAGTTCAAGTCGGCTTCGTTGCAGTACCCCTCCGCGAGCACCCAAGCCATGAGCCGCGCCATGAAGCTCGCCACCGGCGGCAGGATGCCCTGCAGGGCCACCACCCAGCCGTCCGCGCAACGAAACTGGGACTTGACCGAGACCTCGCCGAGGGTCACGGCAAAGGCGCCGCGTTCAGCGCGGGGGTGGCCGGCGGGCTTGTCCAAGCTGCGGCACAGCAGGGCCAAGGTCATGGACTGCTGGGCCGAGACATCGAGCTTCTGGCCGAGGCCGGTGCGGTCCCGATCGGCTAGGGCAATCAGCACGCCCACCGCCGCGTCGGCCGATGCGTGGCCTTGTGCTTGGTCGGCGCTGATGCGCAGCGGCGACCCTTCCGCAGTGCCGCATAGATAGGCATGCCCGGAGGCCGCAGCGACGGTCAGGTCGGTGCTGGCGTACTCGGCCTTGGGTCCTGTGGCGCCGAAGCCGGTTATGGACACTTGGATGAGGCCGGGATTGATCCGGCGCAGGTCATCCCCATCGAGACCCAGCGCATCAAGTTCGCTAAAGGGTTGGGACATCAGCAGCACGTCGGCTTCAGCAGCGAACCCCTTCACCAGTTGCGGCGCCTTTGGCCAGTCGATGACTTCAATTCGCTTGCTCTGGGTGTAGGCCTGCCAAAACGGGCTGGACAGACGGGCTGCGGAGTCGGGCGTCACCAGTTGGTGAACATGTGCCCCGGCGTCGGCCAGCAACTGGCCGCACATCAATCCCCTCTCGTCGGTGAGGTCAAGGAGGTTGAGGCCACCGAGGGACGCGGCCCTTCGGTCCGTTGGAGTTTCGCTGGCGCGAAACTCCGGTCCCACGACTCGAGAGGCGGATCTTCGGTCCCTGGGGGCTTCACTCACGGGAAACGCTCGCCGGGCTTCATGGGGGTTGGCGTTGTGGCGTTGACGATTGCCGCCTGCGGCTCCATGCGTTGCCGCTGCAGGATGAGCATGACGCGCATGCTGGCGACCACTGCGCCGATGTGCCGTTGCAGGGCGAATTCCTGGTACAGCGGATCTTCGCTTAACAGGACGCATCGTCCTTGGCCACCGCAGCGAAAACTGGTGTTGCGGCCAAAATTGTTGCCGGCGGGGCCGTACTCGCCGAACTTGCCGGGATTCTCGTTCAGGGTCCAGAACGCTTCCCAAGAGGCCGGCAAGCCGAACATCGGCGCTTCGATCGCCGTCACCGTGTCCTCCGCCGTTTCCCTGAGCACACCGTCGTAGTCGGCGGTGCTGGCCAGCACATGGGCGCAGCTGCCCCGCACTGCATCCGCCACCCGATCCTCGTCGATGGGAAAGCCGTCGAAGCGGTCCTTGAGGCCCAATCGCCACCAGCGGGCGGTGTAAACCGGCGCCGCGTGGGCAGGCGAGGTGACGTCCTGCACGTAGTTCAAAATACGCCCGACATACCGGAAGGCCTCAGCGTCGCCGCCGGCAGCGGCTAGTTCGCGCACTTGCTTGTCGAAGTGTTCGTGGAACCGGGTGTCGATCACCCACAGGATGTCACGGTCGCCCACGCCGCTGCGATCGTAGTAGTTCCAGCGAGCCATGCGCACGAAGATGTTGGTCTCCGCCTGCCGGGCGTTGGCCCGCGCGATCATGCGCACCTGCAGGGCGTTGACCGGGGGGATGACGCGGCCTGCCAAGCACCGGTTGAGTTGCTTGGCGGCCGAAAAGGTGAGCTTCTGGTGAATGGGGGATTCATAGGCGGCGCTGGCCGCAGCGAGCACCAAGGCTAGGCTGGCAACGGCTAGGCGAGTCCGCCGGCGGCGGTGCGCCAGGGCCATCAATCTGCGTGGCGGGGTGTATGGGAGCTGGCGCGGCAGAGTCATCAATCCACTCGCTGGAAGCGTCTGCCTGCGATTATTGCCAAACCACCCGGCAGATGGCCAGCGTCGAGCAGTGGCGGGCACCACGGCAGGAGACGCAACGCGGCCAGTGCCCCCAAAACGCCCTTCTTGAAGGGCGCGCCCTCCCGAAGGGCGTTTCACGGCGCGCAATGGCCGAATTCCGCCCGCATCCCCAGCCGCGCCGCGCGATTGCGGCATTGCCCCACTCGCAACCCGTGAAACGCTGAGCGAACGCGATTGGATCAGAGGTTCCCTAGGTGTCGCCATTGTCCATCAGTCACCGAGCGCCGTCGGAGATGCAGCCATCCCAAGATTGCCCTTGTCTCCTGTGCGTTGATCCATGCTGTCGATAATGGCTCAGTTTGAATTTCATGCGTTGCAGATGGTGGCTGGGCGGGACTCGCTTGGTCCGGGGGATGCCCTCGAACAAAGGCCGGATAAGGGCGTCTTGCTCTCCCTCCATGCCGAAAAGTCAAACCGATCTACTACCATGCTGCTGCCCCGGTGGCAATCCTCACCCCCCTTTGGCACACTGCCCGCTTACCCAATTCGACTTGCAAAGGGGAGAACCTATGAAGGCAGCGGTGCTGCGGGAAGTCAACAAGCCGCTTGAGATCGAGGACGTTCAGCACGGCGACCCCGGCCCTCGAGAGGTGCTGGTGCGCACCGTGGCAGCAGGAGTGTGCCATTCGGACCTGCACTTTCACAACGGCTCCTATCCCATCGCCACGCCGGCGGTGCTCGGCCACGAATCGGCTGGCGTGGTCGAGGCGGTGGGCAGCATGGTCACCTACGTCAAGCCTGGCGATCACGTCATCACCTGCCTGTCGGCGTTTTGCGGCCATTGCGAGCACTGCCTGACCGGGCACATGTCGCTGTGCATGGAGCCGGAACTGCAGCGCAGCCCCACTGAGCAGCCTCGCCTCGCCAAAGGCGACGAGACGCTCACCCAGTTCCTGAACCTCTCCTCCTTCGCGCAATACATGCTGGTGCATGAGCACGCCATCGCCAAGATTCGCGAGGACATGCCCTTGGATCGGGCGGCGCTGATTGGCTGCGCCGTCACCACGGGCGTCGGCGCGGTTATTCACACCGCCGGGGTCGAGCCGGGCACCACCGTGGCCGTCATCGGCTGCGGCGGCGTGGGCTTGGCCGCCGTCAACGGCGCCGCCATCGCCGGTGCCGGACGCATCATCGCCGTCGATCAGGTGCCGGCCAAACTGGACTTGGCGATGAAGTTCGGCGCCACCGACCAGGTCAACGCCGGCGTCGTGGACCCGGTTCAGGCGGTGCGCGAACTGACCGGCGGCGGGGTGCACTACGCCTTCGAGGCCATTGGCCTTGCCACGACCGCCCAGCAGGCCTTCAAGATGGTTGGCCGCGGCGGCACCGCCACGGTCATCGGCATGATTCCGGTGGGCACCATGGTGGAGATTCACGGGCCGGAGCTTCTGGCGGAGAAGAAGCTGCAGGGTTCGAACATGGGCTCCAACCGCTTCCGGGTGGACATGCCCCGGTTCGTGGACTTCTACCTGCAGGGCAAGCTGCACCTCGACGACCTGATTTCGAGCCGCATCCGCCTTGAGGATGTCAACGACGCCTTCGCCCAACTGGAAACCGGCGAAGTGGCCCGCAACGTCATCATGTTCGACTAGCGGATCGCGACGTATCCGAAGCGTCCGGATCGGTACACCCGCAACAGGATTTGCTGAGCGCCGCTGCCGACGTTCTCCCGCAGTTCCTTGAGTTCGCGCACCGTCTTTCGGTTGACCGCCACCAGCACATCGCCTTGACGCAGGCCCGCTTCCCAAGCGCGGCAGCCGTTTTCGATGCCAGTGACCAACACGCCGGCGCCGGCCTCCTCCTCATCGCGGAAGTTCTGCAGTTCGGTACCCGCCAAGCGCGGGTCGATGAGTTCGCCGGCCACCTTCTCAAGCAGGTCCTCCTCAACGGTTACGCGGACTTCGCGGCGGGTGCCGGCGCGCAGAATCTCGACCTCCAGTTGGTCGCCGACGAACACCGAGGCCGTTTGGCTCTGGAAATCGCCCACTTCGCGAATGCCCCGGCCACCAACGCCGGTGATGACGTCGCCCGTTTCGATTACCCCGGCGGCGGCTCCGCGCGCCGCGACCGCAACCACCACCACCCCCTCCTTGCCGCCAACGCCGAAGGCCTCAGCCAAGTCGGGATTCAGATCCTGCACCTCCAAACCCAGGTATCCGCGCCGCACTTCGCCATACTCGATGATCTGGTCCATCACCGCACGCACCAGGTTTGCGGGTATCGCGAAGCCGATGCCCACATTGACGCCCGCCGGGGAGTAGAGAGCGGCGTTGATGCCGACCAGCGCGCCGCTGAGATCGACTAGGGCGCCGCCCGAGTTGCCCGGGTTGATCGAGGCGTCGGTTTGAATGAAATCCTCGAAGCCCTCCAACCCCAAACCGCTGCGTCCGAGGGCACTGACGATGCCGCTGGTCACAGTCTGGTTGAGGCCAAACGGATTGCCGATCGCCACCACGAAATCGCCCACCCGCAGGTCGTCGGAGTCACCGAACTCGATTTCCGCGAGTTGCCGGGCATCCACCTTGAGAACCGCCAGATCCACTTCCGGATCGGCACCGATCAATTCGGCATCGAGCACCCGCCCGTCCGACAAGGTGATGTCAACCTCATCGGCCCGAGCCACCACATGGTTGTTGGTGACGATGTGCCCCTTACGGCCATCGACGATGACGCCACTGCCGGCGCTGCGGGTGCGCCGGTAGCGTTGCCGGTCGGGGACGTTGAAGAAGCGGCGGAAGAAGGGGTCTTCCAACAGCGGGTTGCGCACCGCGGTGGTGGTGCGGGTGGCGATGTTCACCACCGCCGGATTCGCCTTCGCCAGCATGGGTGCCAGGCTGGGCAATGGCTGGCCGTTCGGCAACTGGGCCGGGACGGCGGATTGGGCCGCTGGCGCTGCCCAAAGGGCGAAGGCGGCAGCGACTGCGACCAACCAGCTTGAGTGGATTCGGCTGTTCATGCGATTGCGGACGTTTCCAAGTGGACTTTGGCCTCTATGAGAATTCGCCAACGCACCAGCGCAAAGGGGGCGTTGGAGCGGGAAACGGGACTCGAACCCGCGACAACTTGCTTGGGAAGCAAGGACTCTACCAACTGAGCTATTCCCGCACGAACCATGCAGAGGCGGTTCGCCCCCGCCAGTGGGCCGGACACAGCGAATTGTAGCGCATCCAACGCCTGTCGGGCGCAAGCCGGACCCTCAGGGTTGCGGATGCCGGGACCGACATCAATCCTTGGCAGTCAGCCGCCCCGCCCGGTGTATGACGACCGGCGTGACAGGCACCCCGACCATGCCGTTTTGCACCTCGGTGTCCACGAGTTCGATGTCCACCACCGTTTCCATGCCCGCCACCACCTTGCCGAACACGCTGTACCCGAAGCCGCCGCCCTGGGGGTCCAGATGGGCGTTGTCGTTGACGTTGATGTAGAACTGCGCATCCGCCGAATGTGGATCGGCCAGCCGTGCCATGGCCACGGTGCCGCGCCGATTGGCCAGTCCGTTGCGGGATTCGTTAGGCACTTGGCGCGGCGGCTCGCGGTAGTTGAGCTGGGCGTCGTAGCCACCCGCCTGAATGACGAAGTTGGCCACCACGCGGTGAAAGATCAGACCGTCGTAAAAGTTGTTGTCCACCAGATCGAGGAAGTTCGCAACCGTTTGGGGGGCCGCGGCCGAATGGAGCTCGATCTCGATGTTCCCGGCGCTGGTCTCCAAGCGCACCACCGGCGCCTCGGCGGCCGCTGCGCTCAAGCACGCAAACAACAGACAGGCCATCAAGCCGTTTCGCATAATTTCACTCCTTGTTTGGGTCCTATTGGTCAGTATTCGCCGTCAAGGACCCGCCGGAACGCCCGCACGGCGGCGGCGAGGCCGTCATCGAGGGCGCGGGCAATCAGCGCGTGGCCGATCGACACTTCGCTCACTTCGGCGATGCGACGGAACAGGGGCAGATTGTCGACATCGAGATCGTGGCCTGCGTTGACCCCGAGGCCGAGTTCAACAGCGCGCTGAGCCGCCGCTTGGTAGCTGGCTAGGGACGCGCGGCTGCGGGGGTGGTCGATGCCGAACTCGGCGACGGCGTCCGCAAAGGGGCCAGTGAAAAGTTCTATCCGGTCGGCGCCGATTTCCCCGGCGAGAGTGATTTGCTCGAGGTCGGGGTCCATGAACAGGCTGACCCGGGCGCCCAAGCCTTGGTAGTGCCTGATCTTGCCGATCAGCGCTGGGTTGTCGCCGCGCAGATCGAAGCCGTGGTCGGAAGTGAGTTGATGGTCGCCATCGGGAACCAACGTGGCTTGATGCGGCCGCGCTTGCTCGATGAGCGTGTCGAAACCGGGATACCCGTTCTCCCGAGGTCCGGCGAAGGGGTTGCCTTCGATGTTGAACTCGATGTTCGAATGGGTTCCCGAATGGGTCTTGAGCAGGTGGGCGAGCGCAAGGACATCGTCCGGGCGAATGTGCCGCTGGTCCGGACGGGGATGCACCGTTATGCCGTCCGCACCTGCGCTGAGCGCGACTTTGGCGGCGTCGGCCACGCTGGGCGCGTTGCCCCCTCGTGCGTTGCGCAGCAACGCCACCTTGTTGAGGTTGACGCTTAGGGCGGTCACTTCGGTTTGCCGCACTGCGAATAAGCGTGACTATCCGTTGCCCCAACCCACTCGCTCAAGGTACAGCCCACTAAGACCAAGCGCTGCGCTTAGGGCGGGGCCGGATGATCAGGCCGATGATCAAGCCCGTGATGAAGAAGCCGAATCCCAGCACTGGCCAATAGTCCCGCAGGGTGCGAGTCAACCCCGTCGGCGGATCGGCGCGCGAGGCTTCATTGCGCGCCAGGATGCCCTTGATATCCACCAGTTGCTGCCCCAACCCGTCGATTTGCGCCTTCAGCGCCACATCGGCAAGCGGGTCGCCTAGCTCGCCGTCGGCCAAGGCCTCAAGTTCAGTACGCTGTTCCGCAATAGTCCCCTCCAGCGCCGCAATGCGCTCTTCGGCCGCTTGCAAGCGGTCGCGGGCAATGGGCGTGGCGGCCACATACTGACCGTGAACCCAACCCCGGCGCCCGTCCTCGGTGACCACCTCCAGAAATTGGCTGTCGCCGTCGCGGCGCAGCACTTCCAGCGCGTCGCCACTGCTCAAGGTCGGCGGCAGAACGCCGGCTGCGCTTGAAGGCGCGTCGCGCAGATTCAAGGTCAGCCGGTCGCTGACGTACCACGTCTCCGAGTACGCGACGCCACCGGCCAGCAGCCCGCACATGAGAAGGATGCGGGTCAGCACGGCCATATGGGGTGCGGTGCGCCGGGAACGGTGCTGGTGGCTAGCGCCGGTTTGAACAGGAGTTTCGCGCCAGGGAAGCTGCAACGCCCACCGCCGGTTTGCGCAGGTTTGCGCCGTCGAGCGATTCACGCATCTCCCTCCGCGGCGTCCCGCTCCCCAATCTGGGGCGCCAACAGCCCCTGTCGATGCAGGTAGTAGATGGTCAGCGCGATGTAGGCGAACGTTAAGCCAAAACCGCCGATGAGCTTGTACGTCACCCAGAACTCCATGGAGAATCGATAGGCGACCACGAGGTTCAGGGCGCCAGCCAGAAAGAATCCGGCCGCCCAGCCGAACGATAGGCGCGTCCACACAAGCTCCGGCAGGCGGAGTTGGCCGCCGAGCAGCTTCTCGATCAGATTCCGGCCCATGAAATGGGCACCGACCAAGGAGGCGGCCAGCAGCCAGTTGACGACCGTTGGCTTCCATTGAATGAAAGTTTCGTCGCGCAGAAAGAGGGTCAAGCCCCCAAAAAGGATGCTGGCCCAGAACGTCAGCGCGAGCTCCCGCCCAATGGGCCGGCCCATGACCTTCATCAGGCCAATCTGCAGCGTTACCGCGGCCATCAACGCGGCAGTGGCCAAGTAGATGTCGGCGGCAAAAAAAACGCCGACGAAAACGGCGATCGGCAGGAAATTCAGCAGTTGCTGCATTTTTGGGTTCCTTGTGTTACTTCAGAGGCTTGCGTCGTTGCACCGAAGCCAACCGTTTGATCGGTGCCGCCGCGCTGCCAGCCAAGCATCCCGCCGGTCGGCAGCGCTGCCTCTTTTTTGCCGTCTTGTTGATCTAGCCGGACCGCACCGGCTCCCAATCGAACAACCCCAACATAGCAGCATTTGGCGGCAGTGGCTAACCTTCGTCAGCGGGTGTGCCAAATGCCCCGCCGTTTCGGTATAAAGCGCCAATGAGCCAATATTTCGTCCTGCATCCGTCCCATCCCCAGCGGCGGCTCCTGGCTGGCGCGGCGAAGATCATGCGTTCCGGCGGACTGGTGGTCTATCCGACCGACACCACGTACGCTTTGGGCTGTCACATCGGCGACAAGGCGGCGCTTGACCGCATGCGGCGGCTGCGCCAACTCGGCAATCGGCATTTCTTCACCCTGTGCTGCCGCGATCTGTCGGAAATTTCCAAGTACGCCCGGGTGGACAACCGCAACTATCGAATTCTCAAACGTCACACGCCCGGGCCGTTCACCTTCCTGCTTCCGGCCACCCGCGAGGCGCCGCGGCGCTTGGTGCATCCCAAGCGCAAGACCATCGGTCTGCGGGTGCCCAACAATCCGATCGCCTTGGGCCTGATCGAAGCGCTTGGCGAACCCATGATGACCACCACCATGCGCTTGCCGGGGCAGGAGGAGCCGTTGGCCGATGCCGATGCCATTCGCGAAGCGCTGGAGCATGGCGTGGACCTCATCCTTGATGGCGGCCACGCGGGCGTCGAACCCACCACGGTGATTGATCTCAACAATGATCCGCCGATGGTCGTTCGCGAAGGTGCCGGACAATTGCAATAAGTCAATTCTGTGGCCATACTTTCGTGAACGCTGTGGCTGCCGAAGTCTCTCCCCAATCGGAAAATCTGGCTATGTCTCTTGATCGCGGGATCAGGTTGTCACATGAGTCACCTTTTGCGCCCGGTTCCGTGCGCCGCCTCAAGGCGGTGCGCCCGCTCGTAAATCTGAGGCGTTGCCTCGTTGGCACCATGATCAACCCAATGAATTTCCCAATTCCAAACCGAGGCGGGAAGCTCTCGGCGAAGGGGCCGCCGCATGGGCTCTGAGGGTGCGGGCAGCCGGGTCCTTTCCGGCATGCGGCCCACCGGGCGGCTGCATCTCGGGCACTACCACGGCGTGGTCAAGAATTGGGTCGGGCTGCAGCACGAGCATCAATGTTACTTTTTCGTCGCCGATTGGCATGCGCTCACCACGGGCTACGACGATACCGTCGAGCTTGAGCGGCACACCTTCGACATGGTGGTGGATTGGCTGGCCGCCGGGGTCAACCCGTCGGCGGCGGTGATCTTCATTCAATCCAAGGTGCCCGAGCACGCCGAGCTGCACCTGCTGCTGTCCATGATTACCCCGGTTAGCTGGCTGGAGCGGGCGCCGAGCTACAAGGACATGCAGGCGCGCCTCAGCGATCGGGAACTGGCCACCTACGGCTTTCTGGGCTACCCGGTGCTGCAGTCAGCGGACATCCTCATGTACCGGGCCGGCAGTGTGCCGGTCGGCGCCGATCAGGTCGCCCATGTGGAACTGTGCCGGGAAATCGCCCGGCGCTTCAACCACCTTTATGGCCGGGAGCCGAACTTCGAGGCGCACTGCGAAGCCGCGGTGCGCAAGATGGGGCGCAAGGCGGCGCGCTTGTACGGCGACCTGCGCAAGGCCTTCGTGGAGCAGGGCGACGGTGAGGCCCTGGAACGCGGACGCGCCTTGCTTGCCGAGCAGCAGAACCTGTCGATTGGCGATCGCGAGCGACTGTTCGGCTATCTCGAAGGCGGCGGACGCATCATATTGCCGGAACCCGAGGCGCTGCTTACCGAGCAGGCCAAGGTGCCCGGGCTCGACGGTGAGAAGATGTCGAAATCCTACCGTAACACCATTTCCCTGCGCGAGGCACCCGATGCGGTGGCGCACAAGGTGCGGGCAATGAAAACCGACCCGGCCCGAGTGCGCCGCAGCGACCCCGGCGAGCCGGGCAACTGCCCCGTTTACGGCCTGCACGAGATCTACTCCGACGTCGCCACTCTGGAGTGGGCGGCCGTTGGCTGCCGCAACGCCGGCATCGGCTGTGTGGACTGCAAGATGCCCCTCATCGAGGCCATCAACGCGGAGCAGGCGGTGATGATCGAGCGGGGCAAGCCGTTCGAAGAGCAGCCGGACCTGGTGCATTGCGTCCTGCAGGAGGGCTCGGAAAAGGCCCGGAGCGTGGCCCGGGAAACCCTCGATGACGTGCGCGCCAGCATGCGGATTGCGCACAAATGACTGCCGATTCGAAACCGGCGGAGGCGGTTGCCGTCGTCGATGGCCAGACGGTCGACAAGCTGCCCGCGGATCTTTACATACCGCCGGACGCCCTTGTGGTTTTTCTGGAAACCTTCGAGGGACCGCTCGACCTGCTGCTTTACTTGATCCGGCGCCGCAATCTCGACTTGCTCGAGCTCAGCGTCGCTGACATCACCGATCAGTACATGAGCTACATCGACCTGATGATTGAGCTCAAGCTGGATCTCGCCGGGGAATATCTGGTGATGGCCGCCACCTTGGCGGAGATCAAGTCGCGCCTGCTGCTGCCGCGCCAGGAGGACGCGGAGGAGGAGGACGACCCGCGCATGGCGCTCATCGAGCGCCTGCAGGAGTACGAACGCATCAAGTCGGCGGCGCACCAAATCGGCGATCTGCCCCGCATGGACCGGGACATCTTCCCCTTAAGCCCGGAACGCCCGGAGCGGGTCCGCGAGCAGGCCCACCCGCAAGTGGACCTTCGAGAGGTGCTGGCCGCCTTGGTGGACGTCATGCGCCGCTCGGAGGCATTTCTGCACCACGCTGTGCGGCAGGAGCCGCTTTCGGTGCGTGACCGCATGGCCAACGTGCTCGCGGTGCTCGACCAAGCCAAGGAATTCGTGCCGTTCACGGAGTTGTTCAAGCCCGAGGAAGGACGCGCCGGGGTGGTGGTCACTTTTCTGGCCATCACCGAACTGCTGCGCGAGGGGATGGCCGACTTGACCCAAAGCGAGCCTTTTGCGCCCATCTACCTCCGCGCCGCCAGCGAACCAGTCTCGACATGAACGAGCAACTCGACGCGGCCCAGTTGAAGCGGATTGTCGAGGCGGCTTTGATGGCTGCCGGGGAACCGTTGTCGGTGAACCGCTTGGCGGCGCTGTTCAGGCCCGGCGAACTCCACCCCCAGGAAGGCCGCAAGCGGATCCGGGACAGCCTTGCCCACTTGGGGGAAGAGGCCGAGGGCCGGGGCTACGAACTCAAGCAAGTGGCCTCGGGATACCGTTTCCAGGTGCGTCAGGCGCTAAGCCCTTGGATTAGCCGTCTGTGGGAGGAGAAGCCGCCCCGCTACAGCCGTGCCCTGCTCGAAACCTTGGCCTTGATCGTGTACCGCCAGCCCGTCACCCGGGCCGACATCGAGTCCGTCCGGGGCGTGGCCGTCAGCCAGAACATTCTGCGCACCCTGCTGGAGCGCGGCTGGATTCGCGTGGTCGGCCAGCGTGAATCGCCGGGTCGCCCTAATCTGTACGGCGCCACCCGGGGCTTCCTGGACTACTTCAACCTGCAGAGCTTCGACGACCTGCCGCCGCTTGACAAAGTCCAGCAGAAGATCGAACAGGAGCTCAAGCAATTGACCAAGCCCGTCATGGAAGCGGAGTCCGCAGACGGCGAAGCCCAGCCGGGCACCGCCGAGGCGCTCGCTGAAGTGGTGCAATTGCCGACCACCCGGGACTGACCGGCGATAGCTGCTATGGCCGACGCGCCACTCCAGCAAGCGCCCAGGCTGCACAAGGCCCTGGCCGAGATGGGCCACGGCTCCCGGCGCCAAGTGGAGGGGTGGATCGCGGATGGCCGCGTGTCCGTCAACGGCGAACCGGCGCGGCTGGGGCAACGCGTCGAGCAGGGCGATGCCATCACCCTCGATGGAAAACCGCTCTCGGCTCACCGGTCAGGCGCCTCCAGGGTGCTGGTCCTCAACAAGCCGGAAGGCTTGGTCTGCACCCGCCGGGACCCCGAAGGCCGGCGCACCGTGTTCGACAGCCTGCCCCGTCTGCGCCAAGGACGCTGGATTGCCGTGGGCCGCCTCGACATCGCCACCACCGGGCTGCTGGTCCTGACCAACGACGGCGCCCTCGCCCACCGCATGATGCACCCCTCCACCGGACTCGACCGTGAATACGCCGTGCGCGCCTACGGGCGCTTGGATGACGCCTGGATGCAGCGGCTCACCGACGGGGTGGTGATCGACGGCGAGCGCTACGCGTTCACCGACATCCGCTACTACGACGGCAGCGGCCGCAACCATTGGTACCACGTGGCCTTGATGGACGGCAAAAACCGGGCCGTGCGCAAGTTGTTTGAACGCGCCGGACTCACGGTGAGCCGCCTCAAGCGCGTGCGCTTCGGCCCCGTCATCCTGCCCAGCACCCTGTCCCGGGGCCGCTTTGCCGAATTGGGCCACGCCGACCTGAAAGCACTCTACGACCTGTTGAAGCTGCCGGCGACGCTGCCGAGCGGGAGGCAGCGGCGGCAGAGCGCCAAGGCATCCATGCTGGTTCCGTACCCGGAACTGGAAAGCCCCTCGCCGAGCCGGGAACGCGCTCAGACCAGCCCACGCAGGAACTCGACAGCCGGTCTGGCCTGAATGCCTTGCGGGGTGACGAAGTCGCGTTGTCCCGATCGCGCGATCTGAATGGCCGCCGCGTCCGGAAATCGCTGCTTGAGGTAGCGCAGTCCGCGATCGATGTCGCGGTCCCGGAGTTTGCATTCGACCAATAGGGTTGGTCGCCTGTCTTCGACCACCACGAAGTCGACCTCTCGACCATACACGTCACGGAAGAAGCGCAGCTCGGTGTCGCGGCCCTCGGTATCCTGCCGGTGGTGGACCCATTTGAGCAGGTGGCAGGCGACCAGGTTCTCGAATTTTGATGAAGGTCAAAATTACGCGCGATTATTTTAGACCTTGGTCAAATTTTCTTGTGAGATGGCCCAGGCCCCTAGCCCCGCACGGCCACAGGTTCCAACGGCCCGCCGTGGAGGCCGGATTGACGGCGTTCCTCACGCGGCGAACGTCCGAACAACTCCTGGTAGCACTTGCTGAAGTGGGGCGCGGATGAGAACCCGCAACTGGTGGCGATGTCGATCACCGGCATGTCGGTCTGCAGCAGCAGCAGGCGGGCCCGCTGCAGACGCAGTTCGAGGTAGTGGCGGGAAGGCGTGCAGTCGAGATGCTTGTGGAACAGGCGTTCGAGCTGGCGCCTGGAGACGCCCACGTAGGCCGCGAGGTCCTCCATGCTCAGGGGCTCCTCGACATTGGACTCCATCAAGGCCACGGCCTCGACGACGCGGGGCTGGCTGGCGCCGAGGTAGTGGTGCAGGGGGATGCGCTGGCTGTCCTGCTGGTTGCGAATCCGCTCGCAAATGAACTGTTCGGAAATGTCCCTGGCCAGCCGCCGGCCGTGATGGGTCTCCACGAGGTTGAGCATCAGGTCCAGGGAACTGATCCCTCCGGAGCAGGTGTAGCGGTTGCGGTCGATGACGAACAGGCTCGGTTGGACCAGAACTTGCGGGAAGGTCTCCCGAAGGCTTGCGATGTTTTCCCAGTGAATGGCGCAGCGGCGGCCGTTGAGCAGGCCGGCGGCGGCCAGCGCGTAGCTTCCCGTACACAATGCCCCCAACGGGATGCCGCGCTTGGCCGCGGCGCGCAGCAGATGCAGCACCTCGGAGTCGCAGGCTTTTTCCACCTCGATCCCGCCGCATGCGAACAGCAGCTTGGCTGGAGCGGTCTCGTCCAGTTTGCCGTCGATCGCCACACGCAGGCCGTCGCTGGATTCGACCGGTTCGCCATCGACGGAATGCAGCGACCAACTGTACAGCGGCTGCCCGCTGAGCCGATTGGCCATGCGCAGCACCGAAACGGCGCAGGAAAGGGATATGAGGGTATATCGGGGCAAGAGCAGAAAGCCCGTGTGTAACGGTTGGTTGGGCGCGTCCAACGGTGCCATCTCCCCGATAGCAGTGTGGCGCGATTATGGCAGTGCCCGGCGCTTGGTCAAGACAGCCCGGTCAAGCACTGTGTGCCGGCGAACCCACGACCACTAGTGTGCTGTCCCGTAAACAAGTGGGTTTTAGGCGCTAGGCCATTTTGGCTCCCGTGCAACGACGCCGTGTGGCAGGCCCCACACAAGGAGGAGCAACGCGGCCGGGGGCCAAAAGGGCCACGAATAATCACACTTATTTGCGGGACAGCACACTAGGGAACCTCTGATCAAGTCGCGTTCGCTCAGCGTTTCACGGGTTGCGAATGGGGGCAATGCCGCAACCGCGGCGCGGCTGAGGATGTGGGCGGAATTCCGCCATTGCGCGCCGTGAAACGCCCTTCAAGAAGGGCGTTTCGGGCGCACTGGCCGCGTTGCGTCTCCTCCCGTGGTGCCTGCCGCTGCTCGTCGCCGCCTTCGGCTTGCCGAAGGCGCCCTTGCACCATCACGCCCGCCAGACTCCTCTGAGCTTCCGGGACTTGATCAGAGGCTCCCTGGGGAGGGGCGGAGTTTGGCGCCAGCCAAACTCCAAACGAAGCACCGGCCCCAAGGGCCGGATC
>JAQAJJ010000016.1:42045-68339 GCA_028278675.1 Candidatus Azophilus lithoversatilis | reverse complement strand
GGGGAGGGGCGGAGTTTGGCGCCAGCCAAACTCCAAACGAAGCCCCGGCCCCAAGGGCCGGGGCTTCGCGTTGACGCGAAACGGCAAACTCAAGTCGCGTGGGGTTGGTTGCCCTTGGTTGGGGCGTCGCTAGACTGGCACTGCCAGTTGTCTGGATTTCAGGGATTGTGGACAGGATGCGCCAATGAACCAGGTTTTTCGCCGCTGGCCACGCGCTTGCGAGTCTGAGCCGTCGCCTCGCCGGGAGTTTGGATGAGAGCCCAGGCGCGGGTGGTGGTGATCGGCGGCGGGGTGGTCGGCGTCAGCACCCTCTACCACTTGGCCAGCAAGGGCTGGGGCGCCGAGGCGGTGCTGATTGAGAAGGGCGAGCTTACCTGCGGCTCCACTTGGCATGCGGCGGGGCTGCTGCCGCTGTTCAACATGAGCTACAGCGTCGGCCAGATCCACAAGCACTCGGTCAACCTCTATCAGCGGCTTGAGGCGGAAACCGGCCAGGACGTCGGCTTCAGGCAGGTCGGCAACATCCGCTTGGCGATGAGCCCCGAGCGCATGGATGAGTACCGTCAGTACGCAGCCACCGCCCGCACCATCGGCGTGCGGGTGGAGTTTCTTGAACCCGACGCGGTGCGCGACCTCTGGCCCCTGTGCAACATTGACGGCCTGGTGGGCGCCATCCGCCACCCCGACGACGGCTACATTCAGCCGGCGGACCTCACCCAGGCCCTTGCCCGGGGTGCCCGCGCCAAGGGAGCGGAGATCGTCCGCAAGACTCGGGTGACGGCCATCGAGCGCCAAGGCGGCGATTGGCTGGTCAAGACCACCGCCGGCGACATCCGCTGCGAGCATGTGGTCTCGGCCACCGGCAGCTACGCCCGCGCCACCGGCGCGATGGTGGGCCTGGACGTGCCGGTGCTGCCGGTGGAGCATCAGTTCATCGTCACCGAGCCGCATCCGCAGGTGGTGGCCCGGCATGAGTCGGGGCTGCCGGAAATGGGTGTGCTGCGCGAGTCCGACGGCTCCTGGTATATGCGCGAGGAGCGCGGCGGCTTCATTCTCGGCCCTTATGAGCAGGGCGCACCTTGCTGCTACCCGAACGGACCCGCCAACGACGTGGAGTACGAACTCTTCGCGGAGGACCTGGAGCGCCTGACGCCGCACATCGAGGCCGCCATGAACCGGGTGCCGGCCTTCGCCGAAGTGGGCGTCAAGGAGATCTACAACGGCGCCATCCCCTACACGCCGGACGGCAGCCCCATCATCGGCCCCGCTTGGGGGTTGCCGAACTTCTGGCTCAACGAAGGCCACAGCTTCGGCATCACCGCCGCCGGCGGCGCCGGGTGGCAGTTGGCGGAGTGGATGGTGGAAGGCGAGCCGACCATCGACATGCTGGGCGTGGAACCGCGACGCTTTGGCGACTACGCCACCAAGGGCTACCTCAAGGCGAAGAACGAGGAGGCCTACGCCAACGTCTTCACTATCCACTTCCCGGACGAGGAGCGTCCCGCCGCCCGCCCGCTGCGCACCGCCCCCTGCTACGAGCGCCTCAAGGCCCGCGGCGCCGTGTTCGGCCAGAAGTTTGGCTGGGAGCGGGCCAATTGGTTCGCCCCGGCGGGCATGGCCGCCGAGGACCACTGGTCGTTCCGTCGCTCCCGCTGGTTCGAACCGGTGGGTGAGGAGTGCCGGCATGTGCAGGAGCACGTCGGCCTGCTCGACATGACCGCCTTCGCCAAGTGCCGGGTGTCCGGCCCTGGTGCCGCCGCCTTCCTCGATCGCCTGGTCGCCAACCGGCTGCCGGCCCGCGACGGGCGCATCGCGCTGTGCCACGCCCTCAACAGCCGCGGCGGGGTCCACACCGAATTCACCATCCTGCGCGAGGCGGCGGACTCGTTCTATCTGGTTTCCGCGGGCGCTTGGCAGCGGCTCGACCACGACTATCTGCTCAAACGCATGCCCAGCGACGGCTCGGTGCGCTTCGAGCCGCTGACCCACGCCACCGGGGTTCTGGTGGCGGCGGGGCCCCAGTCGCGCACCCTTTTGCAGCGCGTCTCAGACGCCGACTTCTCCAACGCCGCCTTTCCTTGGCTGTCCGCCCGCCCGATCAACATCGGCTGGGCGCAGGCCGTGGCCATGCGGGTTAACTTCGTCGGCGAGCTCGGCTGGGAGCTGCACCACCCGATGGAGTGTCAGAACCTCATTTTCGATGCGCTCTTCGAGGCGGGCGCGGACCTCAACCTCCAGCCTTTTGGCATCCGCGCCATGGATTCCCTGCGCTTGGAGAAGTCCTACCGCATGATCGGCACCGAGCTGTCCATCGAGTACGCCGCCTTGGAATCCGGCCTCGACCGCTTCGTCCGCTTGGACAAGGGCGACTTCATTGGCCGCGATGCGCTGCTCGCCTGGCGCGAGAAGGGCTTCGCCAACGCCTTGGTCACCCTGCAGGTGGGCGAGGTGGAGGAGGCGGATGCGTTGGGCAACAACCCCCTGTTCCACAACGGCGAATTGGTGGGCCGCGCCACCAGCGGCGGCTACGGTTATCGGCTCGGCAAGTCCCTGGCGTTGGGGATGGTCGATCCCCAACTGACTGCGCCGGGCACTGGACTCGAGATCGAGATTCTCGGTGAACGCCGTCCCGCCTTGGTGGTGCCGGAAAGTCCTTACGATCGGGGCAACCAGCGTTTGCGAAGCTAGTGCTCACGAATCACGGCGTCGGGACATCGAGGGCTGTCGGGCTTGATCCTCGACTCGCAGGCGAGTTCCCAACCCGGTGGCCGGGGCACCCGCAGGCGGGGGACAAACACTTTCCCCGCAGGGCCTCAATCGTGTGGAGGAACGGCGCTGCGCACCGTCCGAGGGCAGGACGCCCTCGACCGACCCTCGTTCGAAGCTGTTCCTTCGGCTCGATTGCTGGTGGATCCGCCACGTCCTGCATGTGGACACCGAAGGCGCACCATTCGGGTGAGCGAGCGGACGAGCCACGCCGGCCCGGTCGGGCAGTTGAGCTGGGCGCTGTTCGAATGGGCGCGCAATCCCTGCCCATGCCAGTGGGCCGCGTTGGCTATCTGCACATGGGTCCGATGACCTTCACCGAACATCTCGAAGCCGTCGGCGCAAAGGGTCCGGACCCGAGTGCGGCGCGGCGGGACGCAAGGCGAATTGGCCTATCGCCTGATCTCGCTGCCGCTGTACTTGGTGAAACGGTTGCCGGCGCTGGTCGCCAACAGCTGACCGCCGTTGCGGGTGGATGCCGTACGTTCATCGGATCATTCACCTGATCCCGGCATCAGAGTTTGGCGTTAGGCAAACTCCAACGAACCCAGTTCGCGTCAGTCCCCCAACCGCCGCAGCGCCGACACCGTGAGGAACTTGTTGTACAGGCTTGGGTCGTTGACCCGCATGCGGTGGCCACTGGAGATTTCCTGAACCTGCTCCAAGCGGGTCATGCGGTTGGTCTGCACGTTGAAGGCGTGCACCCGGGTCCAGGACCAGTAGGGGTGGTCGCCGTCGCGCACCTGCTCGCCGCCGATGTCATAGAGCGAGAAGGCGCCGTCGAAAGACTTGAAGATATCGCCCCGCCGGTCGAACGACACCATGGTGAGGGGCGTGAGGGTGCGGGCGTCGAACCAGACGCGCTTCCTGCTCACCGGCGCCCGGGGGTAGCGGACGGGCTCCGCCTCCACCACGATCGCTTCCGGAACCAGTTGGGCCCCGGTGTCCCAGAAGGTCAGGCCCTCGGCGCCGCCGTGGGTGCCGTGGCGCCAGTTGGGGTGCTCGGGGTTCCAGGAGTCCGCCACCGGAGCGAGGTAGGGACCCCGATGCACGATGCGGTAGTTGCCCCAGGTCAGAAAGGGGTCGCCCGCTGCCCAAGCATCGGACAGGTAGAGGGTGTTGCCGGTGATCAGCGGCTCGAAGCGCTGGTTAGTGGGAAAGCGGCGCACGCGCTTGAAGGCGGGCAGATAGCCGTACAGATCCGGGAATTCGTTCTGGTCGTAGGGCCAGATGTTCAGAAAGGAGGTTCCGCGAACGTCCTTGGGGGTGACGAACAGGATGGTCTGGTAGCGCAGCTTGTCCTCGTGGCCCGGTTGGTAGGGCTTCGGGTCCAGGCTGACCCGCGCCACGGGCTGATACTCCACCCACACCGCTTCGTACTCGTACGCCACCCTTCCCCGGGGGTCGAGGTCCTTCTCCTCCACCGCATACAGGGACACGTCATGGCGCCCCCAGCTCAGGGTGGCGGCGGCGAACACCTCCACCCCGGATTTGGGATCGGGAAACGGATTGCCGCCAATCCAGGGATCGCCCGCCTCCGTGACCACATTGCCCGTGGTGTCGAAGCGGGCTCGGCCGGCGTTGCGCAAGGTCGCTTCGATGTAGTCGTGGGGATTGAGCCGATACAGATCCCGGGTCTGCGGCACGATGGTCAGTTCCCGGCCAAGTTGGGCGATCTGCATGGCCTGTATGGGATCGAGCAGGTCCTGGACCAGGGCCACGTTGTCCGCGGTGACCTTTTGCCCCTCGCTGATCCGCCCTGCGGTGTAGGCATCCAAGGAAAGCAGTTCATCAGGGTAGGCGGCGGTGTGCTCGCCGGTGGCGGCCAGGGTCGGCCACAGCGGCTTGAGCACGCCAGTGGCGAGCGCGCCCTGGGCGCTGGCTTTAAGAAAGTGGCGGCGGGAGTAGTCCCTGCCGAATCTTCGGATGTGCACTACAGGCTCTCCAGAACGGTGCGGTTTTCGGCCATCGCCACATCTTTGCAGACGATGCGCTCCGACGCCAGGCGGCGTTCGATTTCGCGCAGCAGTTCGACGTCCCCGTAGGCCAGCGCCTTCAGGTGGCAGGCGGCGCCCTCGGCACCGGCGAGCAGGCGCAGGCCCAGCTGCTTGAGACGACTGTCGCGCCAGGCTTTTGAGCCGACCGGCAAGCTGTCCGCCACCCGCCCGTATGCCGCCTCGGCATCGCCGGTGCGCCCAACCCGAGCCGCCGCCTCGGCGTAAGCGCGGACCAGGTCGCCGGAGTCCGGGTAGTCCTTGAGCAGCGCACTGGCGAGTTGATACGCGGGATAGGCATCCTCCTGCCGCAACGCCAGTCGAACCTGCTGAAGGTGAGCCAAGAGCAGGGCTTGGCTTTGGGGCGCCAGCAGGGCAGCGAGCCGTTCGGTGGCCAGTGCGCACCAGGGCGCTGGGTCGCAACCGAGAAGCTCGCGCACCAGCGTGTCCCGCTGGCCGTCGGTCAGCGGTTGAGCCAGTGTCTCCAATTCGCTAAGCAAACGGCTTGGGGCCGCTCGGCGGACGAATGCCATGCGGATGGCGAACAGGGCTTCGCGGTAGTCGCCTTCCCCACTCTCAAGCGCAGCGGCCAAACGGTCGAGACGGTTGATGTGAGCGGTCACGTCCGGGTCGGCAAACCCCGCCATCTCCGCCGCGGCCAGCAAAACCCAAGGCGCCTCGGCGTCCGGCGGGGCCAGCGCTGCGCGCAATTCGATTCCGAGCTGGGCCAAGCCCGGCGCGTCCCCGTCCCGCTTCGCCCTTTTGAATTCGCGGTAAGTCAGTTCAAAGACGGGCAGGCGCGCCATCCATGGGTCTTTGGCATGGGATCGCCATAGGCCCTCGGCATGCGCAGTCTCGCGCCCCAACAAAGCGCGGACAAAGCGGGCGCCCGGGTCGGCTGCCATCCGGCTGGCAGCTTCCAGACGCTTGCGCTCGGTCCCGTCCCCTGCCGCCGCGTACTGAATGCCGCGGGCTAGGTTGAGCAGGCTCAGGCGCAATTCATGGTCCGCATCGGCTGGATAGTGCGCCGCCTCGAGTTGCGTGATCGCCTCCGCCACCAGCTCGCTGCCCATCAGGGCATCGACGAACCGCATCCGGTAGGCCGCCAACGCCAGTTGCCGGTCGGTGTCGAGCGCCGCGAAAAAGGCCCGATACTTCTCCGCCGCGGTGATGAACTGCTGGTGGATCAGCGCATCCTCGGCGCTGACCAACAAGCCCAGAGGGCCGACTTCGTGGCCGATGATCGCCTCCCCATAGGACAGCAGGCGCACCATCCGGGTCGCATTCATGGCGCCGGCGTCCTCCAACCGGCGCAATCTTTCCGCGGCCCGGCGGGCACCGTCCAAGGTACGGCCATGCCGCTCGAGCAGGGCAATGGCTTCAGCCTCGAGTCGGTGCGCCTCCGCCGCACTCAGCGTCCCCGTTGGCGGGATGGCCGCCGGCGCCGCCAACGCATCGAGCAGCGCGATCTCCTCGCGGGCTTGAACGGACAGCGGATCGTCCAACGCCGCCACTCGCGCAAACCAAGCCTTGGCCCGCTCGCGCTCCGCCGCCGCCAACGCCACGTGGCCCAAGCCGAACCAACTGCCGCGCACCAAGCCAGGATAAACAATGAGTGCGAGCGTCGTCTGAAAGCGATTGCGGGCACCCTCCAGATCCGCCGGGTTGCGCGAGATCCGATGGCGATCCAGCAGCAGCCAGCCATGCCAGTAGCGGGCCGCCGCTTGAGCGAAGCCGATGTCGCTCCACATGGGCGAGCGATAGAGCCGTTCAAGCTTCCGCTCGTTCTCCCCGGCCGCCGCTTCCCGCCGCAATCGCTCCGCCCGGGCGCTTGCGGCCAGCGCATCAACGCGGGCCAGCCAATCTGCAATGGCATCGGGTGCCAAGGGCTGCTGTCGCGTCGCGTCGATCTGCTGGCCTAGATCGATGGCTTGCTCTCGATAGTCCGCCGCCACGCAAAGGACCGGGAAGGCGATCAGGAGCATTGGCAAGGTGCGCATCAGGACGCTTCCATGGCGGCCAAGGCCATGCGCAGGTCGTCGCTGAAGGCGTTGCCGAAGATCAGGGTGACCACGCGCCGCACCAAGCGAAGATCGCCATCCAGGGTCGCCGCGTCGCCGCCCCCGGCTTCAGCGATGCGCACGAATTCGTAGCTCGGGCCGCCCCGGTACATCGCTCGGTTCACCTTCCTCTCAAGCCGCGCCTCAAGCAATGCCGGGTTCGCTTCGTCGCTCACGTCGAGCGTGGTCACTTGCCCGCCCCGGCTGCGGAATCCGGCCACTAGGCGAAGCAGCTCCTCCGCCTCATGGCGATGGGGCGGGGCATCGCCGATGAGAATGACGAGGCGCTTGCCCGAAGCCCGCCAGCCAGCCTCGGTGGCAGCGGCGCGCATGCCGGCAAGAATGCCCTCCCCCAAGCTGCCGCCGCCCGCCGACAGGATTCCATCAAGGAAGCGCGTGAGCTTTGCCGTGCTGTAGGTCAGGGGTTGGGTGCGCACCGCAAATTCCGGGTCGTCCGCATCACGGTAGGCGACGATCCCGAAGCGGGCGATCGGCACCAGTTCCCGGACCCACTCGATCATGTCCCGCACCCGCCGCTTCACCTCGTCGAGCGCCCAGCCAATGGAGCCGGTGGCGTCGATCAGGAACACCACGTCCAGTCCAGCCTCGCGCAGCTCTCCCACATAGGCCGCAAATTGATCCGCCCCCTCCCCCAACCCCGTGCCTGGATTTCGCGCCGGGCGTCCGGGAACGGCTAGGCCCGCGCCAACGCCCGTGAGCTGCCCGCCCCGCGCGGCGCGCAGGCTCGGATTGGGCACGTTGGGCAGGGCCAAGGTCGAGCGGTTGGCGATCAGCGTGGCCGGAGGATCGACCTCTGGCGAGCGCTCAAACTTCAACCGCAGCGGCGGCTCCTCGGGCAACGGCGGCGCCAGTGCCAGCTTGGCTTGGCCGGCCGTCGGCACAGGCTCCTGAATGAGCTCACCACCCACATGCCAAGCCACCAACGCATGGACGGACACCGAAACAGCCAATGCCACCAGCCACCAGCTCATTCTGGAAGCTGGCACCGCAAGGAGTTTTCGGGGGTCAAACGTGGAGCGCTCGGCCCGATTTCCGATCAGTGGTGACCCCATGGTGGAGCACTTTATCCCAACAGTCGCCTAGGAGTCTGCGCCGCGAACCTACGGTTCGCGTCGAATTTTCGCTTTCGCGACTTCCGGAGGCAGAGGCTCCTGGGGTTCTGCCTGTGTCCCGCCTCTTTGTTCTGGAATAGGGAAAAATCGACCTACAAAGTCCGTTATAGGACCGATAGTGGCGTTTTCGATTCCATGTAAAGGGCATGAAGCGCCGGGGCTGTCAACAGTGTCCTGCCGGTCAGCGGAGCGCCTGTTGGGACGAGCCTAGGGTTTCCAGAGTAGCTAGCTCGAAAGATGCCAGTCCCAAGGCATCGCCAGCGGCCATGATTTGGTGCAGCGCTTGCGCGGAAGCCCGGGCGTCCGCCCGGATCAACACATGGTGGCTGGCCTGATTGGCAACCGCAGCGAAGGCACTGCGCAAGGTGGCCTCATCCATGGCCTTGCCGTTGATGGAAATGCCGTCGCCGGCGGTGACGTGCACGGTCAGCGTGATGGGTGCCGGATCTTTGCTGGTGCCGCCGACCGGCAGTTGCACGGCAGGGCCTGGGTCCCCGCTAAGGCGACCGGCCACCAGGAAGTAGAGCAGCAACAGGAAAACGATGTTGATCATGGGCACTACGGCGATGTCCACCGTGCGCCGTGCCGGGGGTCTGAGCGCCAGCCGCATCACGAACCGAAGCCCTGCACCTTGCCGAACCGCACCTGCGCTGCCCCTTGGCCGCGCAACGCGTCCAGGGTGCGCAGGATGTGCTGCACGGAAATGTTCGGCGCGCTGCGCAGTTCCGCGTCACTTTCCACCAGGCCGGGGGCTGCCCGCCACTCCGCGTAGGGCTGGCGCGCGCCATCCACCCAAATGGTCTGCTCATCAAAGAGTTCGAACAGGCTCGCCGCAGGGCCGCCGGACGCGCTGCCGGGCTGGCCACCGAGCAGTTCCACGCCACCCTCCTGCCGGAAAGTGGTTTCGAGCATGAAGAACACCAACAGGATGAACACCACATCGATCAGCGGCGTCAGGCTGATCCGGCGGGCCGACTTGGCGACCGCCAAGGCTCTCATGGGGAGAGCGCCCGTTCGAGCAGGTCCTGGAGTTGCTCCCCGATGCGCTGCACCCGCCCCTCCAGCAAGGCGTGGGCGGCAGTCATGGGAATGGCGACGCCCAACCCCACAGCGGTGGTGAGCAAGGCCTCCCAGATGCCGCCGGCAAGCACCCCGGCATCAGCTTGGCTCACATCGACCTCCAAGCCTCGGAAAGCATCGATCATGCCGAGCACGGTGCCAAGCAGGCCAAGCAATGGGGAGATGTAGGCGATCAGCTCGATCAGGCGCAGGTAGCGGGACAGGCCGCTGAGCAGGAGATTGCCGCGCCGGGTGACCTCCGCCTCCAGCGCATCTCCGGGCCTGCCTGCTTCCCGCTCGGCCAAGGCGAAGACCACCAGCTCGCGGACCGCATCGTCAGCGGCCACTTCGGCAGGCGAGCGGGCGACCTGCAACGTGACCTTTTCAAAATACCGGGTGCCATAGGGCCGCAGCTGCAGCAGCTTGTAGATGATGGCCGCGGCACCCGCCACCGAGAGCAGCAGCAGGGCGACCACCACCGGGCCGCCCAGCTCTATGAATCGGGCCAACGCCTCCAGCACGAGTTAGCGCTTGGAATCCACCCGGAACAACGGCGCTTGGCGCCGTCCGAGGGCGCGAACCTTCGGTTCGGGACGCCCTTGAGCCGAAGAAATGGCCTCGAACAAAGGTCGGCTCAAGGGCGTCCCGCCCTCGTCCAGGGTCAGGGAATTTCCATGGAACGGCTGGATTTGTTCCATTCGAGCCTTCGGCTTGCCCCAGAACCGCACGCCGCTGACGCCGAAGGAACAATCAGCCAGCCGCTGGGCTGTCTCCAGTTGTTCCATGGAAGCCCTTAGCTTGCCCCAGAACGGCATGCCGCCGACGCCGAAGGAACAACCCGCCAGCCGCTGGGCTGTCTCCAGTTGTTCCATGGAAGCCCTTAGCTTGCCCCAGAACAGCACGCCGTTGACGCCGAAGGAACAATCAGCCAGCCGCTGGGCTGTCTCCAGTTGTTCCATGGAAGGGTGCTTAGATTAGAAGTAATACGTGAATCGCGCAAACACCTCGTCCATTTGCTCAAACGTCTGCATCACGTCGTTGTTGCCGCCGTTGGAGCCGATGAAGTTGGCGTAGATATCAAGCTGCACATCGTCCCGGGGGCGCCAACGCACGCCCGGCTGCACAAGGAAGCCGCCGTTGGCGTCGAAGAGCACCGCGAGGTCGGCCCGCCAGATCAATCCGGGGAAGGGCTGCTGCAGCGCGAAGGCCAAGGCGTTGAAGCTGCCTTCGCCCTTGGGGACGCCGTCACTGTCGAAGCCGCTCACATGGCGGCCCAGCATGTCGCTCTCCGATTTGTGCATCCATTGCAGGACGAAGTACGTGGCTGGGAAGTCCCGCGAGAAGCGGTGGTACTTCTCGAAGGAGACGTTGCTGACGAATTCGTCCTTCTCGATGTAGTCGCGGCTCAGGCTCAAGTTGGTGAACTTGCGGTCGAGCGCCAAAGTGGCTTCGACGCGCAGCACCAACTGGTCGAATAGGCTGTTGGGTGCGCCCTGAAAGACGTAGGTCATGCCCGCACCAAAGATCTCCTCCCGGAAGTACTCGCGGGCGATGTGCCCCTTGAGTGGCCCCAATCCAGGTGCGACCGGGTTGTTGGGGTCGAAAAAGAGATCCAGCTCCAATGACGCACAGGACCTCAGGTCGGTGGCCAGGCCGAAGGCGGCACAGATCTCCGGGGTGATCGGAAACGCGCCCAGAGCTTGGGCTGCGGGAAACTCCAGCACGGAAGCGCTTAAGCCCTGGATTCCGTCGAGCCGCGACAGCCCGGCGTAGTGAAACCATTCATCCGCGGTCCAGACCCCGGCGGGATTGATCTCAAAGGCCGTTTGGGACAGCAATTGACCCACGGGCTCCAAGCCGGGGATGCCGGAGAAGGGGTTCACCCCGGATTCCGTCCAGCGGAACACGCCGTCCGGATTGGTCCGCGAGACGGCCATGAAGCTGAGATCGAAATCTCCGGCCTGTCCGCTCACCCGGGCCCCGAAGTTGAATTCGTCATCGTTGTCGTCCCAGCCCTGCTTCTGCTGCACCACGAACTGGGAGGCGACGAAATTGTAGGGCGTGTCCAAGGGCGAGAGCACGGAGGGGCGGAAGCGCTGGACAAAGCCCTCGATCTCCCAATCGTTCTCGAAGCGGTAGCTGCCGCGAATCCCCAGTGAGGGCACACGCTTGTCGGAGTACTCCTCCGCCGCCACGTCCAGGAAGCTGTGCCGGCGCAAGTCCAGCCCGTTGACGACATCGAAGACGCGGAAGAAGATGGCCTCCCCCCAAGCGATTTGCTGGTTGCCGATGCGCAGCCACAAGGGGCCGTTGTTGTAGTCCAAGTAGAGAGCGGGCAGATCGACCATGTAGTCTTCGCCGTTGATCTCCAGTGTGCTGCCGTCGCCGCCATCAAAGCCGGAGCCGAAGTGGTCGACGCCGTCGAACTCATTCTCCAGGCGCCAGTCGCGAAAGCCCCTGATCTTCGCGAACCCTTCCCAGCTGTCGGAGAAGCGCACTTTGAAGTCCAGCTCGCCGCGGGTGGCGAACAGACTCCAATTTGGCTCGCTGGTCGGCTGCTGACGAACAATCTCGTTGCCAAAGGAATTGACCACGTTCTGGCCGCTGAACACGTTGCCGTAGCCTTGGTTGTACGGGTTTGCGTTGCTGAAGGCGTTGGCGGTCTCCTGGCGAACGAACCCGGTGATGCTGACGTTGATGTCGGCCGTCGCCGCCATCGGCAGCAAGCCGAGCACTGTCACCAGCGCAAATTTGAATAGTTTGGCTTGATTCATGATCTCCCCTTGTTTCGCTTGGTTTTCTGGATCGCGGGGCAAGGTTGCCGGATGGGCCAACTCTTGCGCCCGGCGACCGCCCTCTCGTCAGTCTGAGGCATCGCCTCGTTGGTCACTGGTTTACAGTCACGATGCTGCCGCGCTCTCCTGCGGCGTACACGCGCTGCGTTTGCATGGTTCCATTGTCAAGGCCGATCTGCATGATCCCGGGCGCTAGAGCGGCGTACCAAGATCGTTCCACCGCCCGGCCGTCCGCCGAGGACCAGGTTTCGCCCTGGTCGCGGCTGCGCAGCAGGGCGCGGATGCCGATGGCCACCACTTCGCCCTCCTTGGAGTGCCATACGTCGAGTAGATTGGCTCGGCTTGCGGACGCCAAAGGCTGCCAAGTGGCGCCGGCATCGCGAGTGCGCAGCACCGTGCCCTCCTGGCCGACCGCGAAGCCCAAGCCTTGGTCGTCAATATGCATGGCAAACAGGGAAGCGTCGCCCCGGTGGCGCACTTGCCACGTTTCTCCTCGGTCGCCGCTCGCCAGAATCATGGCGAATTCGCCGCAGATCAGAATCTCCCCGCCGTCGCCGATGGACACGTCATACAAATGCGCCTCCAGCCCCTCCGGCTGCAGCTCGCTCCAGTCCAGGTAGCGCGCTTCCCAGGTTGCGCCGCCGTCTTCGGAAATCACCAGCGCACCGAAGCCGCCCACCGCCACGGCCAGCCCCGATTCATGCAGGGCCACCGACAACAACCGTTCGGCGGTGGGGCTCTCGGCCGCTGACAGGGCGTGGACCTCGGGGCCACTGAAGATGCGGCCCTGCTGACCGACCACGACCACGCGTTCCTCGTTCGCAGCCACCGCCAACATGGCGACATCGCTGATCGGTGCCATGGTTTGCCAAGCTTGGCCGCCATCTTCGCTCAGCAGAAGCAGGCCGTGATGCCCCACCGCCATGCCGACGGTCTCGCTGAAGGTGAGGTCGTACAAGGCGTCATGGGGCAGGCCCGAGCGGATGAGGCTCAACGCCTCGCCGTCGTTGCGATCAGCGGCGGCGCCCGCCGCCGCGAGGGCCAGGGCGCAGGTCAACAGCCAACGCATGGCGCGAACCCCACGCCGCCTAAGTGCCGAGGCGGCGCATCGCTGACACGGTCAGGTAGCGGTTGTAGTCGTTGGGGTCGTTGTAGTGGGTGTTGTAGCCCCCCGATGACCGCACCAGCTCCGGCAAGGAGATGCGATTGGTCTGCACGTCGTGGACGATTACGTAGTTCCAGGTCCACATCGGCTTGCCGTCTAGGACGTTGGCCGGTGTGCCGTCCGCTGCGATGGTCATGCCGTTGCCGTGCTCGAAGTTCTTGTACACCTCGCCGCGCCGGTCGTAGTTGACGCTGTTGAACGCCACCATGGCGCGGGCGTCGATGTACACCCGGCGCTTGCTGATCGGTGCCCGGGGGTACTTGACCGGCTCGGTCTCAAGCACGATGACGTCGGGGATCACTTCCCAGTTGCTGCGGAAGAAGCTCTGGCCGCTCGGCCCGCCCACCCGCTGGCGCTCCCAGTTCTCGTCATTGACGTTGAAGTTGCCCACGCCCGCCGGCCCCAGCCAGGGTCCCCGATGGATCAGTTTGAAGTTGCCCCAAGTGAGGAAGGGGTCACCGGCGCCCCAGGCGTCGGATATGTACCAGGTCGGCCCCGGCAGCAGCGGCTCGAAGCGCTGGTTGGTGGGATAGCGGCGCACCCGCTTGAATGCCGGGAGATAGCCGTGCAGTTCGGGGAACTGGGTTTGGTCGTAGGGCCAGATGGACAGGAACGCGGTGCCGCGCACGTCCTGCGGCGTGTTGAAGAACACGGATTGATAGCGCAGGGTATCGTCCCGGCCGCGGAACGGGTTGTCGTCCAAGGTCACCCGCCCGGTGGCGTTCATCTCGCACCAGACGAAATCGTACTTGTAGGCCGTGCTGCCGTCTGGATTGAGGTCCTCCTCCCGAATGGCGTAGAAGGTCTGGTCGTAGCGGCCCCAGGAAAGGGTGATGTTGGCGAAGGCCTCCGCCGCAGTCTTGGCCTCCGGGAAGGGGTTGCCGCCAACCCATGCGGAGCCGTCGTCCGTGCGCACGTTGCCGGTGTCGTCGAACCGCGCCCGGCCGGTGTTGGCGATGGACGCCTGCAGATAGTCCGGAGGCATCAACCAGGAGGGGTCCGTCGTGCTCGCATGGGTGTCGATTTCGCGGCCCATTTGCGACACCTGCAGGTAGGACACCGGATCCATGAAGTCCTTGAGCAACTCCACGTTGTTGGCGTTGATGACATCGCCGGTGTTGACGCGCCCGGCGGTCAGCCCTTCCAGGGTGGATGTCTCGTCCGGATACACCTTCTCGATGGTGTTGCCCCGGGCGATGGTCGGCCACAGGGGCGCCAGCACACCGGTGGCAATGACTCCCTTGGACAGCTGCTCCAGGAAAAAGCGACGTGAAAAGCCCTTGTCGTATTTGCGAATGTGCATGTTGATTCCCTCTAGTTTGTCGGTTGGTCGATCAGTCCGTTGATCGGCGTTCCATTGACCCCAATTGATCGTCGTCCGTCGATCGGCGCAGCGCCAATCGTCCGATAGCTACCCTAGACACTTAGCCCGCCGCCCGCAATTGCCCGCGATCCAGGTTGGCCCCGCTCGACTCCACCATCAGCAAGTGCTCCCGATCGACGAAGCCTGGCTTGAAAAGATAGACCAGCAACGGCAGTACCACCAGCGCCACCACCATGTTGATGAGCATGATGATGACCAGCAGCAGGCCCATGTCCGCCAGGAACTTGAGCCCGGAAAGGAAGTACCAGGGCAGGATGCTGAGCAGCACAATGGTGGCGGTGAAGAAAATCGCCTTGCCGGTGGTGGCGACCGCCTTGCGGATGGCGTCCCCGTAATGCTGGCTGTCGCGGTACTCCTCGCAGATGCGGCTCAGCAGGTAGATCCCGTAGTCGATGCCCACGCCGATGCCAATGGCGGCAATGGGCAGGGTGTTCACGTCCAGCCCGATGCCCATCATCACCATCACCGCACCGAGGAACAGGTTCGACAGGTTCACCGGAATGAGCAAAATCAATCCGGCCTGGACAGAGCGGTAGGCGAAGCTGCAGGTCAGGAGAATGACTAGGTTCAGCGCCGCCAGGATGATCCACTGGTAGAAGTCCACCGTGTCGTTGACGGACTGCTGCAGCGCAATGGCGCCGGTGCCCAGGCGAATGCGGAAGGCGTCGTGTTCCGCGCCCACGGCGTCGATGGCCGCCCGGGTCTGGGCGAGCGCCGTGTCCACCGTGTCCTGCTTGTTGTCCTTGTACCAAAGCGAAACGGTGCCGTTCTTCAGTTCGAAATCCGCCACGTGGCTGTAGGCCTTGGTGCTCGCCCCGAGCAGCAGGGCGCTGGCCGCGGCGTTCACCGCGACGTCGTCATAGTCCAAGGGCGCCCATTTGGGGTTGCCGCCGCTGTACAGTCGATTGGCCTCCGGCAGGTAGTCGGCGAACGACAGGGTTGCCGCCGGGGGATCAGGCTGGGACTCGATGCTGCGCTGCAGGGCGTTCATCGCCTTCACGGTTTCCGCCATCTTGACCACGCGTTGGTTTGCGTCCTTGCCCTCGAAGACGATCTCCAAGGTCATCAAGCCGGGAAAGTGGGCGTTGATCTGCCGCACGGCCTCGTTGTAGTCCGAGTCCTCCCACAACAGGTTGCTGCCCTCCACCGGGTTGCCCACCCGGATTTGGGTCATCATGCCGATGGAGAATACCGTGAGGCCCAGCACAATGACGGTGGTCACCCGGGCCTTGGCGCCGTGGCTGACCTGCCCGATGGCATTGAGGATTCTGAAGATGCGGTTGTGCACGCCCGCTCGGGCGTCGCTGCCCAGCAGGGCCTTGACGTTCTTGGGCTTCGGGAACATGGACAGCAGTATCGGGCTCAGCCAGAGGTTGGCCGGCAGCAGGATCATCGCCCAGAAGCCGCAGAAGAGGGCGAACCGCTCCATGACCGGAATCGGCGCCAAGGCGATCAGGAACAGGCCCGTGGCGTCGGTGACGATACCCAAGGCGCCCGGCGCCATCATCACGCCCAGCGCCTGTTCGGCGGCTTGGCGGCGATCTCCCAGAACGTGGTACAGCTCATAGTAGCGCTCGATGAACTGGACGCAATGGCTGAACGAGCGCGCTATCAGCAGCAGCGGCACCACCATGATCAGGGGCTCGATCGGGTCGCCGATCCAGCCGACGAAGCCGAATCCCCAAACCGCGGCCACCGCGCTGACGATAATCGGGGTGAAGACGCCGGGCACGTTGCGCATGTAGAAGAGCAGCGACAGGAAGAGGGCGGCGGCGGTGATGCCGAAGATGCCCAGCATCTGCGCTTCGTAGGTATAGACCCAGCCGGTCAGGATGGGGGCGCCGGCGACGTGGATGTCGTGCCTTGAATCGGTCTCCCGCTCCACCATGTCCTGGATGAACTCGAAGGTCTCGCCGAAGTCCAGCAGCCGCTCGATGAAGGTTGCGGTGATCAGTGTGGCGGTCTCATCCTGGGAGATGAGAAACGCCTGCACGTTGGGGGCCTTGTCCACCCGGGACCGGAATTCGGCGATTTCCGCCGCACTCGCCGGCGCCGCATCGCCCATCAAGGGCTTGGAGTCGATGCCGAAGGGCGTCGCTTCCGAGAACCGCGCCTTCTCGGTGGCGATGGACAGGATTTGATCGTGGTCCACGGCTGGCGCCAGATCGATATCCCGGCTCAGGCGCCAGATCTTGGCCAGGGTGTCGGCGTTGTAGATGTCGCCGTCCTTGACCTTGACCATCAGGGTCACGGTCAGGGGATTGCCGAAGTTGGGGTGGTCTTGGAAAGTCTCGACGAACGGATGGTTCTTCGGAAAGAGGTCGGAAAAAATGGTGCGCAGCTCGACCTGCGGCAACCCGGCGGCAAAGAACGCCGTAACCGCGCCCACCAATGCAAAGGCGAGCCAGCGGCGACGAATGGTTGCCGCCGCTAGCCGATGCCTGAAGCCCGGCACTTGATGCTGCTTCCGTTCATGACCGCCGCGCCAACTCGCCTATTTCGGTTCGCAGGAATGCGCACACCGCCCACGCGCAAGACTCGATCGCATGCTTAAGGTAGGTTTGCATATTCCAGATCATTCCCCGGCAAAGATTGGAGGGTTTACTCTAATAGAGGATGGACTCTATACCGGCGTTGACATCAAGGCAAGTCCTGCAAGGCGGGTGTGCAAGGCGGGTGTCCCCCAGGGCCAGGAGATTTCCGTATGGAAGCTGACTTCATCATCGTGGGTGCCGGTTCGGCCGGTTGCGCGTTGGCCTATCGCCTGTCCGAGGACGGGCGCAACAGCGTCATCTTGATCGAGCGCGGCGGCCGCGGCCGCGGGCCCCTGATCCAGATGCCGGGGGCGCTCTCCTACCCGATGAACATGAGGCGCTATGACTGGGGCCTCGCCACGGACCCGGAACCCGCGCTCGGCGGCCGGCGGCTGGCCGTTCCGCGCGGCAAGGTGCTGGGCGGCTCTTCGTCGATCAACGGCATGGTTTATGTGCGCGGGCACGCCCGGGACTTCGATCACTGGGCGGCAAGCGGCGCACTGGGCTGGGCCTACGCCGATGTGCTGCCCTACTTCCAGCGCTTGGAGGACTGGCACGACGGCGGGCACGGTGGCGATGCCAGTTGGCGCGGCTCCGGCGGCCCGGTGCGGATTACACGGGCGCGGCTGCTGCATCCATTGGCCGAGGCGTTCATCGAAGCGGGTCGCGAGGCGGGCTATCCGTCCACGGCGGATTGCAACGGCCACCAGCAAGAGGGCTTTGGCCCATTCGACCGCACCATCTGGCGAGGACGGCGTTGGTCTGCGGCACGGGCTTATCTGCAAGCCGCATTGAAGCGACCCAACTTGCGTCTTGTTCGAGGCCTCGCCCGATCGGTGCGCATCGCCGATAGCCGCGCCCAAGGCGTCGAGGTCCGGCAGGGGCGGCGCATCGCCCTGGTGCGGGCGCGCCGGGAGGTCATTCTGGCCGCCTCGGCCATCCACTCGCCGAAGCTGCTGCTGCTTTCCGGCATCGGACCGGCGGAGGCGCTGGCCAAGCTCAGGATTCCGGTAGTCGCCGACCGCCCCGGCGTCGGGCGAAACCTTCAGGACCACTTGGAAGTCACCGTGCAGATGGCCTGCCGGCAGCCCATCACCCTGCACCGCCATTGGAACCTGCTCGGCAAGGCGTGGGCGGGTGCCCAATGGCTTTGCGCGCGAACCGGCCCCGGTGCTTCCAACCACTTCGATTCGGGCGCGTTCATCCGTTCCGAGGCTGGCGTCGAGTATCCGGACATCCAGCTGCACTTCCTGCCCATCGCCGTGCGCTACGATGGCCGAACGGCGGCGGAAGGGCCCGGCTTCCAAGCGCATGTCGGGCCAATGCGCTCGCCCTCCCGGGGCACGGTCGCCCTAGGTTCCGCCGACCCTGAATCGCCTCCGGTCATTCGATTCAACTACATGAGCCAAGCGCAGGACTGGGTGGAATTCCGCCGCTGCATCCGGCTGACGCGGGAAATACTCTCGCAAAAGGCGTTGCGGCCCTATGCGAGCGGAGAAATTCAGCCCGGCGAAGCCGTGCGCAGCGATGAACGGATTGATGCCTTCATCGCGGCCAACGCGGAGAGTGCCTACCATCCTTGTGGCAACTGCTGCATGGGTGCTGGCGATGATCCGATGGCCGTGGTGGACCCCGACTGCCGCGTCATTGGCGTGCGCGGCCTGCGTGTCGCCGACAGTTCGATCTTTCCGCGCATCACCAACGCCAACCTGAACGCGCCATCCATGATGGTGGGAGAGAAGGCGGCGGACCACATCTTGGGACGTATGCTGCCGCCGTCGCCCGTTGTCGTTGAACAGGCGCGCGGCAATTCCAACAATTGAGACATATGCGGAACCCGCCGGAACAAGCCAGCTGCGTGGCTAAACGTTCGAATCCGGCATGGCGGCCTTGCGGCGGGCGATGTAGTCAAGCAGGGCCTCGTCCACGGCCGGATCGATGGGCGGCGCTTCGTACTCCTTGAGCATTCGCTTCCAAACTTGATTGGCCCGCTGGCCGGCGTCGAGGCGTCCTTCGTCGCGCCACTGCTCGAAGCTGTTGTTATCGTTGATGCTCGACTGGTAGAAGGCGCTGGCGAAGTTGTCCTGGGTGTGGGTGCAGCCCAGGAAGTGGCTGCCCGGACCGACTTCGCGGATGGCGTCCATGGCCTGGCCGTTTTCGGAGAGGTCGACGCCCTGGCTGAAGGTCTGCATCATGCCGAGTTGATCGAGGTCCATGGCAAACTTCTCGTAGCTCATCACCAGCCCGCCCTCCAGCCAGCCCGCCGCGTGCAGGACGAAGTTGACGCCGGCCAGCAAGGCGGGCTGCAGGGTGTTGGCGCTCTCGAAAGCGGCTTGGGCGTCGGCGATCTTGGACGCCGAGAGGGCGCCGCCGCTGCGGTAGGGCAACCCGAGGCGCCGGGCGAGCTGGCCCGCACCGTAAACCACCAAGGCCGCTTCGGGGGAGCCGAAGGTGGGCGCCCCGGACTGCATGGACACGGAGCTTGAGAAGGTGCCGAACACGCAGGGTGCGCCGGGAGCGATCAATTGCAGCAGGCAAACCCCGGCCAGCACCTCGGCGAGAATCTGCGCCAACGTGCCCGCCGCGGTGACCGGCGCCATGGCGCCGGAGAGGATGAATGGGGAGAGGATGCAGGCTTGGTTGTTGCGGGCGTAGACCTTGGCCGCACCGAGCATGGTGGCGTCGAAGGTCATTGGCGAATTGGCGTTGATGAGCGAGGCGATGACCGTGTTTTCACGCACGAAATCCTCGCCGAACAGGATCTTCGCCATCGCCACGGTGTCCTCCGCCCGCTCCGGGTGGGTGACCGAGCCCATGAATGCCTTGTCGCTGCAGCGCATGTGCGCGTAGATCATGTCCAGATGGCGCTTGTTGACCGGAATGTCCACCGGCTCGCAGACCGTGCCCCCGGAATGGTGCATGTAGGGCGACAGATAGGAGAGCTTCACGAAATTCCGGAAGTCTTCAAGGGTGGCGTAGCGCCGCCCGCCCTCAAGGTCGCGCACGAAGGGCGGCCCGTAGCCGGGCGCGAAGACGGTGTGCGGGCCGCCGATGCGGACATTGCGGCTCGGGTTGCGGGCGTGCTGGACGAATTCCCGAGGCGCATGGGCCTGAATGACGGATCGGCACAGGCCGCGCGGAAAGCGCACCCGCTCGTGCTCCACCGCAGCGCCCGCATCCTTGAGAACCTCAAGCGCTTCGGGATCGTCCCGGAACTCGATGCCGACCTCTTCAAGCAACTGGTCGGCGTTGCGCTCGATGAGCTCCAGGCCCTCCTCGTCGAGCACCTCCAGGGGCTTGACGCGGCGGGTGATGTAGGGGGCAGCCTCCACCCGCGTCTCCTGGCGGGCCTTGATGCGCGCCGCCCGCCCGCCGCTGCGTCCACGTCCGCTGCCGCGCCTGCCGCCCGCTCGCTGACCGCCCACTGCCATGCCCGTCGCTATCGAATTGATGCGGAAGTATGTTGGGCCGGCTAACGGTCTTGTTTACCGGTTGCGACCCCGGACTGCTAGGTTGCGCCACGGGAAGGCGGGGCCGTGTCGGGGTTTGGTCACACTCCGAAAACTGCGGGTTGCCTCCCCGCAAGCCGGTCGTCGAAGGGCTCCATCACGCGATATCGTTGCGCCGCTTCCATGGTTTTGCGGCTCGGCACCGTCCCAAGGTCCTTGGCAAGACATTCAAAATTGGTCTCGATGGCGTCGAGAAGCTCCTCACGTGATGTTGGTATTGGCATGTCTCAAACTCTGGCCCGCGGCCATCTTGCGCGAGCAATGCGTTGGTCGTGTTTGCATCATACCGTGTCGCCTTGAAAGCGGCTTGCGCTTAAGGCCAGGCATAGGCTTGCGCCCGCTTGGCGATGGGCTTCTCAACGGAGTTTGAGCATGTTCGACGGCGACGCCGATGACCTCGATTTGACCATGGTCGACGATTTGGAACTCGTGCGGCAAAAACACGAGGACGTCCCGCAGTCGCCTGGAATCCGGGAATTCTCCAGCGGCGGCAAGATGCCCTTCGGCACAGGCGAGCCGCTGGGCATCATCGCCTGCGGGGCCATCGCCCGGGAGTTGGTTCAACTCGGCCGCATCAACGGCTGGCGTCACTTCAAGCTGTACTGTCTGCCTGCCCATCTGCACAACCGTCCTGCGGAAATTCCACTGGCGGTGGCGGCGAAGATCGCGCTGGTCAAACGCCGCCACTACCGGGTGCTGGTCGGCTACGGCGACTGCGGCACCGGCGGGGCGCTCGATGCGGTGCTCGATGCCGCTGGGGTTGAGCGCCTGCCGGGTGCCCACTGCTATGAATTCCTGGCGGGCGCACCGCACTTCAACGCGCTCATGGATGAGGAGCCCGGCAGCTATTTCCTGACTGATTTCCTGGTCCGCCATTTCGACCGCTTGGTCTATCGCGGGCTCGGACTCGACCGCTTCCCCCAATTGCTCGGCGACTACTTTGGCAACTACCGCCGGGTGGTGCATCTCGCCCAAAGCGGGGAAGCCGGGCTGCGTGAAGCGGCCGCCCGGCACGCGAGCGCCCTGAAACTCGCCTTCGAATACCGCTACACCGGCTTCGCGCCCCTTCGCCAAGCGCTGGAAACGCGCCACCTAGCTTGGCGAGCGGCCTGAGGGCCATCATGCGGGTGCTGCGCTATTGGTCGGTGTCCCGCGCCGGGGCCATGCAGCGGGTCTATCAGGCCTTGGAACGGCTGCTGATCCAGATCGACCCGCTGCTGCGCAAGATCGGCTATCAACGCTTGGAAGCGCCCTTCGCCGCCGTCGAAAGGTTGCTTAAGGGTTGGTTCTTCGACTGTCGGATGTGCGGCCACTGCGTCCTTCAGTCCACTGGCATGTCATGCCCCATGAACTGCCCCAAGCAATTGCGCAACGGCCCGTGCGGTGGGGTTCGCGCCGATGGCAGTTGCGAACTCGACCCGGCGATGCGCTGCGTTTGGGTGGAGGCGGTGCGCGGCGCGGCGCACATGCCTGGCGGCGAGCGCATCCAGGTCATTCAAGCGCCGCTGGACCACAGCTTGGCCGGCCGGTCGGCTTGGCTTCGCGAACTGCGCCTGCGCACGGCCGCCTGAGCCAGCCGCCTCCATGCGCTCTCATGGAACAAATGGAGACGGCCCAGTGGCGGATCGGTTGCTCCTTCGACATCACCGGCTCAGCGCACTGGGGCAAGCTGAGGACTTCGACGACGAACCCATCAATCCGGGCGACCCGCTGCCGATTCTGCCCGGCCACCACTCGGCGGGGCGCCTGGAGCGGCTGCTGCGAGCGGGCGTGTTCGCCATCACCGCCGAACTGTCGCCGCCCGATTCAGCCCGTGCGGAGGATGTGTACGCCCGCGCCCGCATCTTCAACGGCTACGTCGATGGCATTAATGCCACTGACGGCTCCGGAGCCAACTGCCATATGTCCAGCGTCGGCGTTTGCGCTCTGCTCACCCGGCTGGGCTATGCGCCCGTGATGCAAATTTCCTGCCGCGACCGCAACCGCATCGCCATTCAGGGCGATGTGCTCGGCGCCGCCGCCATGGGCGTCAACAACCTGCTGTGCCTGACCGGCGATGGCGTGGCCGTGGGCGACCATCCTGCCGCCAAGCCAGTGTTCGACTTGGACTCCGTTGCTCTGCTCGGCATCGTCCGCGCCATGCGCGAGCAAGCGCGCTTCGAAAGCGGACGCGCTTTGACCACTCCGCCCAAGGTGTTTCTCGGCAGCGCCGCCAATCCGTTTGCGCCGCCCTTGGACTTTCAAGTGGCCAGGCTCGCCAAGAAGGCGCAGGCCGGCGCTGAATTCGTGCAGACGCAGTACTGCTTCGACGTGCCGCGCCTGAAGCGCTTCATGCAGCAGGCGTGCGACGCGGGCCTTGATGAGCGGCTCTTCACTCTGGTTGGCATTGGCCCGTTGGCATCGGCCCGCGCCGCCGAATGGATGCGCACCCATGTGCCCGGCGTGCACATCCCGGATGCCGTCATCGACCGCCTGCGGCGCGCCCGGGGCAAGGGTGCGGCCAAGGCCGAAGGCAAGCGCATCTGCATCGACATCCTTGAGCGCGTTCGAGAAATGCCGGGGGTGAGCGGCGTTCACTTCATGGCCTATCGACAGGAGGAGGCCGTCGCCGAGATCATCGATCGATCCCGCGCCCTCGACGGCCGCATACCCTGGTATCCGGGACGCGACCGCCGTTCCGGCCCGGCGCCGAATGTTGAATCACCCACCGAGTTGCAACAGGAGGTGTTGGCATGACCGATACGCTGTTAAGTTCCGCCAGCCGCGAACTGGCGCTCGGCTTTGAGCGCCCCTTCGTGGTCATCGGCGAGCGCATCAACCCTACCGGCCGCAAGCTGCTGGCCGCGGAAATGAGGGCCGGGAACTTCGTCCGCGTGGAAGCCGACGCCGCCGCCCAAGTGGCCGCCGGTGCCCACATGCTGGATGTCAACGCGGGCATTCCCTTGGCCGATGAGCCCGGCATCCTCGCCGAGGCAATCCGCCGCGTGCAGGCCATTACCGACGTGCCCCTATCCATCGACTCCTCCGTGGTGGAGGCCTTGGAGGCGGGGCTTGCCGTCTACCAGGGCAAGCCGCTGCTCAATTCGGTCACCGGCGAAGACGAGGTTCTGGAGCGGGTGCTGCCGCTGGTCAAGCGCTACGCCTGCGCCGTGGTGGCCATATCCAACGACGAGACCGGCATTTCCGAGGACATCGACGTACGCTTCGCGGTGGCGAAGAAGATCGTCGAGCGGGCCGCTGACTACGGCATCCCGGCCCGTGACGTGGTGGTCGATCCCTTGGTCATGCCGATCGGGGCCATCAACAATGCGGGACGCCAGGCGATGAAGCTGATCGGGCGCCTGCGCCGCGAACTGAAGGTCAACACCACCTGCGGGGCGTCGAACATCAGCTTCGGCCTGCCCAACCGCAACGGTTTGAGCGCCGCTTTCCTGACCATGGCGGCCGGGGCGGGCATGACCTCCGCCATCACCAACCCGCTGCACGCCGAGGTGATGGCCGCCGTGCGGGGTGCCGACGTCATGCTCGGCCACGACCCGGACTGCCGCCGCTGGATGAGTGCTTACCGCGAGCAGGCGCCGGTTGCCGAGGGTCGCGAGCGCCGCCGGGAGAACCGCCGCCGGGCTCGCGCATGAGCGAAGCGCGCGATGCGCTGGTGTTGTTTATGCCCTCCGGTCGCCGGGGCCGCTTTCCCATCGGCACCGCGCTGCTCCAGGCCGCGCGGCAACTCGGCGTGGACATCGACTCGGTCTGCGGCGGTCGCGGCATCTGCGGACGCTGTCAAATCGAACTGACCGAAGGGCAGTTCGCCAAGCACGGCATCACCTCAATGGCCGCGCACATCACGCCTTTGAGCGAACCGGAACGGCGCTTCGCGGACCGGCGCGGCTTGGCCAGCGGACGGCGGCTCAGTTGCCACGCCAAGCTCCAGGGCGATGTGGTGATCGACGTGCCGCCGGACAGCCAGGTCCATCGCCAAGTGGTGCGCAAGGCTGCGGAGGCCTGTGACATCCACATCGATCCGGCGGTGCGGCTCTGCTATGTGGAAGTCGCGCCGCCGCATTTGGATCGTCCCTCCGGAGACCAGGAGCGGCTGCTCGCCGCCCTGGCCGATCAGTGGAGGTTGCGGAACCCGTCCTGCGACCTCCACCTGCTGCCCGGCCTGCAGGCGCTGCTCCGCGACGGCCAATGGCGGGTCACGGCGGCGGTGCAGGCTGAACGGCGGGTGGTGGCGCTCTGGCCCGGCCTTCAGGAGCGCCTCTACGGCGTGGCGCTGGACGTCGGCTCGACCACCTTGTCGGCCCATCTGTGTGACCTCGCCACCGGTGAGGTGCTGGCCGGGGCCGGGCGCATGAACCCGCAGATTCGCTTCGGCGAGGACCTGATGAGCCGGGTGTCCTGGGTCATGATGCATCCCGGCGGCGAAACGGAGTTGACCGCCGCGGTGCGCGAGGCCGTGAACGGCCTGATTGGCGAACTCATCGTCGAAGCCGGCGTCAGCGCGGATGCGGTGCTGGCCTTGACCGTTGCCGCCAATCCCATCATGCACCACCTCTTCTTCGGCTTGAGCCCGGTGGAACTCGGCGGCGCCCCTTTCGCGTTGGCGGTGGACGGGGCCTTGCGGGCCTCGGCGGCGGACTTGGGCTTGGCAATCAACCGGGGTGCCGAGGTGTACGCCCTGCCTTGCATCGCCGGCCACGTGGGTGCCGACGCCGCGGGCGTGCTGCTCGCCGAAGCGCCGCACCAGCGTTCGGAGGTCAATCTCATCGTCGATGTCGGCACCAATGCGGAGATTCTGCTCGGCAACCAGGAGCGCCTGCTGGCGGCGTCGAGCCCCACCGGCCCGGCATTCGAGGGCGCCCAGATCAGCAGCGGCCAGCGGGCAGCGCCGGGGGCCATCGAGCGGGTGCGCATCGACTGCCAAACCCTCGAACCCCGCTTCAAGGTGATCGGCTGCGCGCTCTGGTCCGATGAGCCGGGTTTTGCGGACGCCGTCGCGGCCAGCGGCGTCACTGGCATCTGCGGATCGGGCATCATCGAAGCCTTGGCGGAACTCTACCTCGCCGGCGTGATCGACCCGGATGGCGTCATCGACGCCGCCTTGACTGCCCGTACCCCGCGCATCCGGCAACAGGGCCGCACCTGCACCTACCTCCTGCGGGAAGGCGGCGGCGATGCGCCGGACATCGAAGTCACGCAGAACGACGTGCGTGCCGTGCAGCTCGCCAAGGCGGCTCTCTACGCTGGCGTCAAGCTGCTGATGGCCCGGTTCGGCGCAGCCCAAGTGGACCGCATCCGCTTGGCCGGCGCCTTTGGCAGCTTCATCGACGTGAAGTACGCCATGGTTCTTGGCCTGATCCCCGACTGCGCCCTTGACCAAGTCTCCGCCGCGGGCAACGCCGCCGGCACCGGCGCTCGCATAGCCCTGCTGAACGCCGCCTCCCGCACGGAGGTCGAAGCCTTGGTCAAAGGCATCGAGAAAGTCGAAACCGCCGTCGCGAAGGACTTTCAGGACCAATTCGTCAGCGCCATGGCCATCCCCCACAAAACCGACGCCTTCCCCAACCTCAGCAAAGCCATCGCCCTGCCGCCGCCGAAGAAAAGCCGAGCCGTCGTCGCCAAGCGCCGCCGCCGGACATAGAACAACGCGCTTTCCTCGGCTTGAGGAGATTGTGGACGTGTCCCGCGAAGATACCGGCTTGATGCTCGATGTGGCGAGCCTTCCGCAGCGCATCCGGACGCGGAGGCGAGCCATCAGCTCGCCCCAGTGCGGCGCACCCCCGATGCCGAATGAACAAACGGGCCGGGAGAACGCCGTCTCCATTTGTTCCATGGAAGCCCTTAGCTTGCCCCAGAACGGCACGCCGCCGAGGCCGAAGGAACAACCCGCCAGCC
>JAQAJJ010000016.1:33238-41934 GCA_028278675.1 Candidatus Azophilus lithoversatilis | reverse complement strand
GCCCCAGAACGGCACGCCGCCGAGGCCGAAGGAACAACCCGCCAGCCGCTGGGCTGTCTCCATTTGTTCCATGGAAGCCGCGCCCTTCTTCGAGATGGAAGCCGATGAAGCGGCATCCATCTTGGTCCGCATGATCGGGACGATTGCCGAGCGATGGCGCGGCCATTGCCGTGCCGCAGGCATGACGGGAGCCGAAGTCAAGCACGACGAAAGCGCCTTCGACCCTGAGGAAACCCCCAGGGCGCGGCGTCTGGTGGGAGGCGCTCGCTAGGCCGTGGTCCTAATCAAGGGCTGAAACCGCTGACGCCGCTTCAAGTTGTGGCCCAGGGTGCTCCGTTCAAGTGCAGCATGCAGTGGTTGGCGAGCGCGGCCTTTCGGTGGCGGGAGGCCGCCTGGAACACCGGGTCCATCGTCATTTCGACGAATGCCCGTCGCGAGGGGAAGACCATGATCGCGGCGACGTGCCAAGCTGGTTCGGACGGCCCGATCATCACTTGGTCAACCATGGTGCTGAACGCGACTCGGCCTCCCAAGCCGACGAGGACCTGCCCGGCGGTGACCGCGTACCTCTCGAAGGCCTCGCGGCCCGAGACGTTGGCGGCATCGGTGCCGTACTCCTCGTCGGCCGGCGCGTATTGGGCGCGGTCGTTGAACTCGAACAGGTTCAGCGCCGCAACGGGCGCCTCGGGATCGAGTTTGCCGAGGGTTTCCAGTTGACTGTTATCCGGGTTCATTGGCTGCTCCATGGCGGCTTCCAGTACAGATCGCTGACGCCGACGGTCTGCGGCCGGCAGGAAGATGAATGCGAGGGATATGAGAGCATACCTTCAGCGCCGTTGCGACTCCCACGCGCGCACCAACAAACCACGGGACTGGGGCTGTTCCGCCAAGCCCGGGCACAGGAAAATACGGCCTCCGAGTTTGGCGTTGGCATCTCCGCATGACCGCAGCATCCGAGAAGGACAACCAGGCGCTTGGGGGCGCGATCGTCCCCACTTTCTTCAAGTATCTGGGGCTGGACGTGCTCGGCCTCATCGCCATGACCTCCGCGATGCTGGTGGACGGCTTGTTCATCGGCAACTACGTTGGCGTCACGGCGCTGGCCGCCGTCAATTTGATCATCCCGATCTCAACCCTGCTGTTCGGCGTCGGCATGATGCTCTCCATCGGCGGTTCGGTGCGGGCCGGCAAGTACTTGGGCGAGGACGACAAGCCGGCCGCTTCGGCCATCTTCAGCAAGACCTTGGTGTGCATGGCGCTGTACGGGGCAGCCGCGATCTCGCTGGCGCTTGCCTTCGAGGAGGCGCTGTTCACCGGGCTTGGGGCGAGCTCGGAACTCTTCCCCGCCATGAGCGAGTACTACCGCATCATCATGCCCTTTCTGCTGGCGCAGCTCATCGTCCTTGCCCTGTACTACTTCATCCGCTTGGACGGCTATCCGAATCTGGTCGCCACCGCGCTGACCATCGGTGCGGTGGTCAACATCCTGCTCGACTACCTGTTCATCGGCCTGTTCGGCTGGGGCCTGACCGGGGCGGCCTTGGCCACCGGGATCTCCCAAGCGCTGCCGTTGCCGGTGATGATGATTTACTTCCTGAAGCGTGGCCGCAGGCTGCGCTTCACCATTCGCCAACGCAACTGGAAGGAGGTGTTCAAGGCCGCCTACAACGGCGTTTCCGAATTCATCAACGAGGTGTCCGGGGGGATTGTCATTCTGATTCTCAATTGGATGCTGCTGCAGCGAATCGGGGTGAACGGCGTTGCGGCGATGACCGTGGTCAACTACACCATGCTGCTGGGCTACATGATGTTCTTCGCCATCTCGGACACCATTCAGGTGATGATTTCGCAGAACTTCGGGGCCCGCAACGCCGTGCGCATGGCCGCCTTTCTGAAGACGGCCGCCGGCACCATTGCCATGCTGAGCGCCATCTTCATCACGGTGCTGCTGACCGCCAGCGAGCCGATCATCCGGCTGTTCGTCGATGATCGGGACAGCGCCGCCACCGCGGCCATGGCCACCGAGTTCGTCACTTACGTCTGGCCGCTGTTCCTGTTCGCCGGCGTCAACATCCTGCTATCGGGCTACTTGACGGCCATCCACCGGCCGCTTCAATCCGGGGCCGTCGCCCTTTGCCATAGCCTGATCCTGCCGGCGGCGTTTCTGTTTCTCGCCTACTGGCTGCTCTTGGACCAACGCTTTGTGGTGGCCTTGCCGGTCGCGGAAGCGGTCACTTGCCTGCTGGCGCTGGCCCTGTTCCTGCGACACTTGCCCGGGAGGGCGGTGCGCCGCTCGGAGGGCGAGGACCGAACACATCGAAAGGTGGTCGAGGCTGCAGACCGGCGAAGTGGCGCATAATGGTGCCGAGAAACCTGCGGCGCACGCTCTAGCTTCATGGCGGTTGCGCGGAGGAAAGCATGCCCAATGGAAAGGACAGCCTGCCGCTGGTCGTGTGGGACGGGAAGACGATGCGCGTCCGCCTGCCCGACAATCAGGGCAGCGTCATCGAGGCGAATTGGCCGGTCAACGTCACGAACGTCGTGCGCATTCGAAAGGCTGGAACGGAGGACTGGAGCGCTGGCTTCGAGACGCCCCTGTCGCACTGCCAGTTCCATGGGCTTGATCCCGGCACGGATTACGAAGTCGAAATACGCAGCAAGAACGCTGCGGGGCTTGGGGCGCCCGCCCACGCGAAGTTCCGCACCAGACCCGATGGGGTGGCGGACAACGTCATTCCTTTCCCGAGGAAATAGCGCGACCTGACGGTCGCGTGAACCCTCGGTTCGCTGTGCCCTCGCTCCAAGCTGCGTTCGGCACTAACCTTGGCCTTAAGTAAGGCCAAGCTACCGAGAGTGCCTGCTGATCCTTCGGCGCCGTCGTCTAGTCAGCGTTCTCCGACGATCGCTTGGTAGGTCAGCCGCCGCGACAATGAGCGCACGTCAGGCCGGTTTTCGCCGAATTGCTGGATCATGCCGACGAAGATGAGGTCTTCGGCGGGGTCGATCCAAAACCAGGTGCCGGCGGCGCCGCCCCAGTAGTATTCGCCCTTGGAGACGCTGTCGGCTTCCACCGGGTCCTTCACCACGGCGAAGTTCAGGCCGAAGCCCTGGCCGGGGGAGAACTCGGGAACGCCCTTGGGCGTCTGGTCGCGGTGCATCAGTTCCACCGTGGAGGGGGCCAGCAGGCGCACGCCGTCCAGTTCGCCGCCATTGAGCAGCATTTGGCTGAAGCGGGCGTAGTCCATGGTGGTGGAGACCAGCCCGCCGCCGCCGGAGAGGAAGTTCACGGGAGATAGGTAGTCGCGGTCACGCAGCGGCTCATCGCCAGGCAGCTTGAGGGCGCCGTCTTCCCCGTACACATAGACCTGGGCGAAGCGGTCCGCCTTTTCCGGAGGCACCCAAAAGCTGGTGTCGTTCATGCCCAGGGGATCGAAGATGCGCTCCTTGAGGAACGCATCGAACGGCTGGCCCGACAGCACCTCGACCAGATAGCCTTGGACGTCCACCGCCACGCTGTAGTGCCAGATGGTGCCGGGCTGCTGGCGCAGGGGGATGGCGGCGAGGTCTTCGATCATCTCGCGCAGGGTGGAGTCGGGGTGCAGGATTTCGGCTTCCCGGTACAGCTTGTCCACGGGGGATTCGGAGAAGATGCCGTAGCTTAGGCCCGCGGTGTGGCTCATCAGCTCGCGGATGGTCATGGGATGGTCGGCGGGCTCCGTGACGATGCCGTTCTCGTCCTCGCCAACCGCCACGGGAAGGTCCTTGAATTCCGGTATGTACTTCTCCACCGGGTCGCTGAGCCGGAACAGGCCTTCCTCGTAGAGCAGCATCAGGGCGACGCTGGTGATCGGCTTGGTCATGGAGTAGATGCGAAAGATGGTCTCCTCTGCCATCGGCTTGCCCGTCTCCCGGTCCTGGGCGCCGAAGGTGCCGAAGTGCGCCACCTTGCCGTGCCGGGCGATGAGCGTGGTGATGCCGGCCAAGCGGCCCTCATCGACCAAGCCCTGCATGGCCGCCGACAGGCGCTCGAGGCGCTCGCTCGACAGGCCCACGGCTTCCGGCGCGGCGCGGGACAGGTCGGCCACAGCTGCCGGGGCCGGGCTCGAGGTGGGTTGGTTCGCCGGTGTGCAGGCAGCCAGCGCCAGGCTGATCAGAAGCGCGGCGAGTGCGCGTGCTAAAGCAAGGTGTTTGTGCATGTTGGGTTCCCTATAGGGTTGTGTTCAACGGTGGGCCAGCAAGCGGCACCACCGACAAGGGGTCAAATGCCAAGGTCCAGCAGGTTGTAGTCCTTGATCTCGGCCTTGGTGGAAGCGGTCCAGCGCCACTGGTCCGCCTCCGTCGCGAAGGGTTGGTAGCGGTAGGGCCGCTCATCGGGAAAGCGCTGCCGGCGGGCGTCGATGGCGTAGGCGATCAGGCGGGAGCGCTGGCGAATGCGGTCCTCATCGTACACCGCCACCTTGTTGTGGACGCCGCCGCTGGTCACGCCGAGCACCGAGGCGCGGCGGTGGAAGCCAAAGTTGATGCTGACGCGGACATCGGCGCTGGTGTTGGCGAAGGAGCCGTGAATGGCTTGGCGGTTGCAGATGGCCACGTCGCCCGCGGCGCAGACCAAGGGTACGGCGTCCGGCAGCCGATCGCAGCCCGCTGCCTCGACCATCGCCTTGATGTCCAACTTGCCCCGGGCGTGGGAGCCGGGCACGACCCAAAGCCCATTGGCTGGGGTGCAGCCGTAGAGCTGGGCCATGAAGTTGAAGCCGTGGGTGTCCGCGTCCAGTTCCGAGCTTTCCCAGTGGGTCCAGCCGTCTTGGTGCCAAGCCACGGAACCGCCGAGGCCGGGATGCTTGACCCAAACCGATTCGTTGAAGGGGGTGAAGTCCGGGCCGTTGATGGCCGCTGCCACCTGCAGCAGTTGCGGATGGCCGTACAGGCGCAGGCAGGCGTCGGAGAACTGCAGGGAGCCGAGCACCACCTGGGGAACGTGGGAGGGCGCGTCCGGCGGCGGCGCAGGCTCGGCCATCTTCGCCGGGTGCCGACCGTTGGCGAAGTCGGTGCCGCCGTAGGCGTCGCTCAGCGGCTTGACCATAAACAGGTTGCGGGCCTTGCAATCCGTGCCCAAGGCGGGCCGCCCGTGGCGGTCCAGCTTGCCGCCGCGTTCGGTGGGTGCGCGTTCCAGCAGGTCGGCGACGTCGCGCTCGATGTCGTCAAGCTCGTCCGGCTTGAGCACGCCCTCAAACACGTAGAAGCCGCAGCGCCAGTAGGCATCCAAGATGTCAGGGTGCAGGTTGCCCTGCCCGTCAAAGCGGATGGGCCCGCGGTTGCCCAGCGCCATTGCCCGTTCGCGGCCCTCGGCGCGGTAGCGGACCATCGCCGCTTCGTCCGGGCCGTAATCGACCAGCGTCACTTTCGGTAGTGGCAGCGCCATGATCGTCAGGCCGTCCGGCAGAAGTCGGCGATGGAGACCGCGGTGTCGCGGCTGATGTCCGGCGCCGCCATGGGAAATATCTCGGTGCCGTGGATGGTGCCCATCACCTGCCGGCAACGGGCGCTGACCCCGGCCCGCAGCAGCGTGCGGTAGAAGTTGAGGCCCTCATCGCGCAGCGGGTCGCACTCGTTGACGCTGATGATGGTGGGCGGCAGGCCCGCCACGTCCGCCTCGCTGGCGAAGCCCGGCCAAGCGAGTGGATTCTTGTTGTTCAACGCCTCGATGCCGTAGGCCATTGCGCCGCGATTGTTGTGCAGGTCGAGCAGAATGCCGTTGTTCTCGACGGAGGAGGGGTTGTCCGGATGGGGCCAGACGCCGGCGATATAGGGGCACAGGGCGTAGAGGCCGCGGACAACGCCGATGTCGCCATCGCGCAGCAACTTGAGCCCGGTGGCGAGGGTGAGATTGCCGCCGCCGCTCTCCCCCGCGACGATGATGTGACCGGCGTCGATGCCGAGTTCATCGGCGTGGGCGGCCACCCACTTGACGCCCGAGACGCAGTCGTTGAGCCCCGCCGGAAAGGGTGCGACTTCGGGCACCGAGGACGGCGTGAGGCAGTTGCGGAAATCAACCATGGCCACCGCCACCCCGCAGGCGGCGATGATGCGGCCCCAGGCGCGGTAGTTGCCGTGGGTGCAGGACATGGACTGCATGCCGCCGCCGTGGATGTAGACCACGCAGGGCTTGGCCTCGTCGCCGTCGGGGCGGATGAACTGGATGTTGGCCTGGTTGCCGTCCGGCTCGGAAGTGAACTGCAGGTCTTGAACCCTCAGTCCGGCGGAGGGGGCGACCGCCTCGGTGTCGGCCAGCGCCAGGAACTGCTCCATCATCGCCATTCCGGCCTTCGCTTCATCGCTGCTGCTCTCCGCGAGCAGTTCCTCCCGGCTGGCCACGTCGCCGCCGCCCAGGACGGCGAGGTCCATGGCGCCGAACAGCGCCTTGATGCGCGGGTCGATCCTTGGGTCTTCGGTGATCTTGTTGGACATGCTCTTGACTAGCTGAAATTCAGGCCTTCGAGGCTGCCTTCTTCCCGCCACTCCTTAATCAGTTGAAAAAAGGCCTCCGGCCCGCCGCCGTACTGGTTGCCCAGCAACGAATTGCCCTGATCCACATGGCCTTCGTTGTTGTAGTAGCCGGGCGTGCATTCCTTGAGAAACTGGTCGTTGAACATGGACATGGCCTGGATGGTCGCCAGCCAGGCCTCCTCGGCCTCGGCTGAGGTTTCCAGGCAGTGGGTGTTGTTGTTGCGGGCGTGGCCGATCATGTAGGCGATGTGGTTGCTCTGCTCGTTGAGCATGTGCGGGAAGTTGGCGGTGAAGCCGCCTTGCAGGACGCCCATGAAGAAGCAGTTGGGGAAGCCGTGGGTCTGGAAGCCGTGCAGGGTGCGGATGCCACCGCTCCACTTGTCGCTTAGGTTTTGCCCGTCGCGCCCGGTGATGTCGTAGCCGGCGCGGCGGGTGTAGGCGGTGCCGACCTCGAAGCCGGTGGCGAAGATCAGGCAATCGACTTCGTATTCGACCCCATCGACCACCACGCCCTTGGGCGTGATGCGCTCGACCCCCCGCCCTTGGGTGTCCACCAACCGCACGTTGGGTCGGTTGAAGGACGGCAGGTAGTCGTCGTGGAAGCAGGGGCGCTTGCAGAACTGGCGATACCAAGGCTTCAAGGCTGAGGCGGTGTCCGGGTCGTCCACCAGTTCGTCCACTCGGGCGCGAATCTGCTCCATCTTCTTGAAGTCGGCGAATTCCACCCGGGCGTTCATCTCCTCCAAGGACAGGTTATCGTCGTTAGTTCGGCTCGTAGCGATGGTGGCGAGGTTGCGGATGATGTCCGTCCAGCCGTCATTGACCAGGTCCTCGTCCTGAAAGCCGCCGGTGACCAGAATGTTGAAGTTCTGCATGCGCCGCTGCTGCCAGCCGCTGTCCAAGCTCTGCGCCCACTGCGGATCGGTGGGCTTGTTGCCGCGCACGTCGATCGAGGAGGGCGTGCGCTGGAAGACGTAGAGCTGCTCGGCGGACTCAGCCAAGTGCGGCACGCACTGCACCGCCGTCGCCCCGGTGCCGATGATGCCCACCCGCTTGTCGCTCAAGCGGTGCAGGTTGCCTTCGGCGTTGCCGCCGGTGTAGCCGTAGTCCCAGCGGCTGGTGTGGAAGCAATGGCCCTCGAAGGATTCGACGCCAGCAATGCCGGGCAGCTTCGGACGGTTGAGCGGCCCGTTGGACATGACCACGTAACGGGCGGTCATGCTGTCGCCGCGGTTGGTCTCCACCAGCCAGTGCTTGGCGGCCTCATCCCAACGCATGGCGGTGACTTCGGTCTGGAAGCAGGCGTTGCGGTACAGGTCGTAGTGCTCGCCGATGGCACGGCTGTGGGCGAGGATTTCCGGGGCGAAGCTGTACTTCTCCTTGGGCGTGTAGCCGATCTCCTCCAGCAGCGGCAAATAGATGTAGGACTCGATGTCGCATTGAGCGCCGGGATAGCGGTTCCAGTACCAGGTGCCGCCGAAGTCGCCGCCCTTCTCGATGATGCGGATGTCCTCAACCCCGGCCTCGCGCAGCCGCGCCCCGGCCAGCAGCCCGCCAAAGCCGCCGCCGATGATGAGGATCTCCACGCTGTCGCGCAGCGGCGCCCGCTCAAAGCCGGGCTCGACGTAAGGATCATCCAGGAAGTGCGCAAACTTGCCGGTGACCTCGACGTACTGGTCGTTGCCATCGGCCCGCACCCGCCGGTCGCGCTCGGTGCGATAACGCTCGCGCAGCGCGTCCGGATCGAATCCCAGATCGGTGTTCGCATCGGTGGCTGCCGCTTCGGCCATGGCGTTTCCTCGTCTTCCTCTCTGCGGACGGCAATTTAAGGCGGCATTGGGGGGTGATTTCAAGTCTGTTGGCATGACGCTGCACTGGGGCTGCGCTGGGGCTTGATGGCGTCACGCCCCCTAGCTGACATTCTAATGGTGCGGTGTGGTGCGGTGGCCCGAACAACAGCGTCACCGCTATTCGATACCGGTTGGCAGGGACCATCTGCAGGAAGGCATGGGGTCCATCATGGAACAAACTGAAAACTCACCGGCGTTTGCGGCCTATGGCGTTGACGGGTGCAAGGCTGGCTGGTTCCACATCGCGTTTGGCTCTTCCATGGAACAAATGGAGACAGCCCAGCGGCTGGCGGGTTGTTCCTTCAGCGTCGGCGGCGTGCCGTTCTGGGGCAAGCTAAG
>JAQAJJ010000016.1:24436-33183 GCA_028278675.1 Candidatus Azophilus lithoversatilis | reverse complement strand
GGGCAAGCTAAGGGCTTCCATGGAACAAATGGAGACGGCCCAGCGGCTGGCGGGTTGTTCCTTCGGCGTCGGCGGCGTGCCGTTCTGGGGCAAGCTAAGGGCTTCCATGGAACAAGTGGAGACGGCCTCAAGGCCAACAGGTTGAAAGGGGGGCGAAGGCGGCGTGAGCCATAATGGTGGGACGCAACGAACAGAGCGATGACCAGGCAAACCGACCTTCATGTACGGCTGGCTGAATTGCGGCAGAAGGATGAGCGGGATGAACCTCACATCTTTGTCGGACGGGAACAGGAACGTAATGCGACTTTAGAGCGTGCCCAAGCACTGCCGCCCGCTGCAGGCGTGGGCGCCACGGTGCTTGTTGCGGGTGCGCCTGGAGCGGGCAAGACCGCCTTGGCCGAACAGATGGTGAAGGAACTAGCGGATGATGGGGAGGAGAATACCGCCGTAATTCACCTGCGATCGGATCAAAGCCGAACTGATGGCTTTGTGCTCTTCATGCGACAGGTTGCAGTGGCTTTGGCCGGACCGCGATCGCCCATCGGATCTGAGACCCAAACTCACAAAAAAAACCAAAGTGGGCGGCGGTGCCGCAGGCTTCCTGTCCGGGAGCCATGAGTCCGGCGTCTCCGCAAACACGCTGCTCAACCCCAATAGCTGCGAGGACATCAGGGCGGTGCTGGGCAAAGGCGCCCCCACCCACCCCTGCACCAGGATGGTTGTTGTGTCTGATTAGGTGCAGGGGCTTAGGCTTGACGGGAGTGCCGCCGAGATACTTCGTGAACTTCATCGGCAGTCGTCCCTCCCAATACTGACCATTTGCGCAGGCTTGTCGGACAGTGAGTCCGTGCTCATGGAGGCCGACGTCTCCCGTGCCGTCGAGTCACTGAAGCTCAGGTTGACCTGCCTGTCGTCGAAGGAGGCCAACAGCTGTGCAAAGGAGACCTTGCAGGAGCTTCAGGGCGCAGGCCTCAAGGCCAGCGGATCCGCCATCGATTATTGGGCGAACGGGCTGGCCGAGGCGAGCGACGGCTGGCCGCGGCACCTGCAAACCTACATGCGCGAGGTGCTCAAAGCGCTTGCCGCCCAATGGCGAGGACAACTGCCACTCCCCGATCCCTTCGCTTTCCACCTACATCGAAGAACTTGCAGCAACTCGTGGTCTGGCCGATGAATGGGGGCAGGAGAGCGACTGAGACGGACCGTGGCAATTCCATGTGGACCGCTAGAGTCAATTCGGAGTGCAAGACTTGAAAATTGTAGAGTTTGACCGCGATGCGGCGTTGCTGAATGACGGATTGCTGGAGGCCGCGGAGGCCTTGCGGTCTGATCTCGAAGGAAGACAAGTGGTGGCAGGTAAGCCTTGCGCGATCGTTGAGGGCGGGATGGAAGCCTGCGTTTGGAATGTGCACGATGGTGTGCATTACCTTTCCCTGACTGGATCGCTTCCGTAGTTGCAGCGGTCGCTTATTGATGAACGCAACGAAACTGAGGAAGACACCCTCAAGCTTGATGAGTGATGGTCAACGCTAGTCGGACTTGGCCCTATAGAAAGTCGCGCAGTCGCCGATCAATCAGGTGGTTGGGAAGAAAAACGGCTCGGTCCGACTTCCAATCCTCCAGTGCTTTGATCAGAAGTGCTCGTTCGCACACATTGGTTGCCCGAAGCTGATCGACGATCCATAGCACGCCGTGGACGCGAACACCCTCCGCGGATGCTACTGTGCGCAATAGGGAATCACCCGTCAGGAGGATGCTGCCTTTGTGGGATTGAGCGGTGACAAGGCAGAAACAGTCGTTGGCTGAGAGGCGACCAAACCGGCGTGCGAGAGCGAGGGCGTCCGCGACGCGTTCCGGCGTAAGATCATGGGTCTCCATGCCACCTTGATCGAGGGTTTCCCAATCGCAGGGCGTGAAATCCAGCAGTTCGGATTCGCGAATGGGCAGCGGGACGACGAGGCGAAGAGGAAGGCGGCAGAGCGCCCGCAAAAGTCGTCCTTTGCGGAGGTCGATCAGGCACGAGGCATCGTTGACCACGACGAGGGGCATCAACCACGTGGCCCCCGGATTTCGCGCTCGACGGACGCAAGGGGGCGTCGCAGAAGTTCGGCGGCACGGATCGGCGAGATCAACTGCTCTCCCAGCGCCCGCCATACCAGACTCTCGAAGCGCTGCGGACGCTCGAACGCGCCGAAGCCTTCGTCGTCGCGAATCGGCTCCGGCTCCTCCCTGCGCCAAGTGCGCGCATAGCTGCGAAAGGCATACTCAACGGCGGATCGCGGCAAGATGCTGACCTGTCCGAGGCGCATCAGCATGGCTGCGGCCGACACGCCGTAGAGTCGCTTCAAGCGCATCAATTCGTGGTAGGTCATGCCATTTCGGCGCGCCCCCACCTCCTCCACGAGGTGTTTAGCCGGCACTAGGAAGGCACCAGCTAGCCGGTCTATGGCTTTCTCCAGCCGAATCTGCGGGTTGCCGGTGGCGCGGACGACGCGGTGCGCGAGTTCGTGAGCAAGATTGAAGCGCTTGCGCTCAATGCCAGTCCTGCTGGACACGACAACCACCGCGGTGGCGGGCCGATCGCCGGCACACAGCACGTCGCAGGCCAGTCCATCGAAGCGCTCAGGCAGATCCGCCTCGATCACCCGGAGCCCCTTGTCTTCAAGAAGTCCGGCCATGCTCGGAATCGGGTCGATGCCGAGTGCCCAGTGCCGGCGCAGCCCATCAGCAACTTCGTCGATCTGTGCAAAGCTCTCGACGTGTTCGGTCACCTGATCCCCAAACGGATCATCGGCCGGAGCCAGCTCAAGGATGTCCTCGATGGTCAAATAGGCCTCAAGCTTTTCGGTGACGATGGCTTCCGCCTTCGCACGATCCCGTGCCGAGGTTCCCGAGTGTTTGCGAAATTCGATGCCCCGAAGGGCCTCCACCTGGCCTCCCATCAGAAAGTCCAAGGACACGCCGAGGGTCTTGCCGAGCCCGACCAGAACGGCCGACGACGGCATCATCTTGTCCGACTCGTACTTGCTGATCGCCTGCGCGGTGACCTTCGGGGAGACTTGTTCCGCAAGTGCGCGCATCGACAGTCCCGCTTTCTTTCGCGCCAGTCTCAGCCGCTGTCCAAACATGATTGCCTGCCAGTTGCCCGGTGGTTGACATTCTACATTATTATTACAAAACGTAAACACATAGTAGATATCGTAATTAGTTGGGCAGCCTAGGGGCCGCACACTCCCTCAAGCTGTTCCCCGCCGAGGTCATGCCGGTTTTGGCGCCAGCCAAACTCCGAACCGACCGGAGGTCCACAACCGGGTTAAGATTCAGCCTCAACGCGGCAACTAAGCAAGGACATATGCACGACACCCTCATCAAGAACGCCACCATCGTCGATGGCAGCGGCAACAAGCCCTACAGCGGCGACATCGCCATTGAGGATGGCCGCATCGCGGCGGTCGGCGCGGTGGATGGGCCGGCCAAGGAGACCATCAACGCCGATGGCGCCTACGCCACACCCGGGTGGATTGACGTCCACACTCATTACGACGGACAGGTGAGCTGGGACGACACCTTGGATCCGTCATTCAGCCACGGCGTCACCAGCATCGTGATGGGCAATTGCGGCGTCGGCTTCGCACCCTGTCCACCGGGCGGTGAGCAGGGCTTGGTGGAGTTGATGGAAGGCGTTGAGGACATTCCCGGCACCGCGCTGCACGAAGGCATTGAATGGGGCAACTGGGAAAGCTTCCCGGAGTACATCGACTATCTGGGCAGCCGCGCCTACACGTTGGACGTGGGCACCCAGGTGCCGCACAGCGCGGTGCGCAACTACGTGATGGGCGAGCGGGCGCTGCGTCATGAGGACGCCACCGCCGACGATTTGGAGGCCATGCGCCGCATCGTGCACGATGGCCTTGAGGCGGGTGCCCTGGGCTTCTCCACCTCGCGCACCATTGGCCATCGGTCGGTGCTCGGCGAGCCCATCCCCGGCACATTCGCGGAAAAAGCTGAACTGCTGGCCATCGGCCGGGCCATGAAGGCCGCTGGCAAAGGCGTCTTCCAAGCGGTGCCCGCCGGCGTGGTGGGCGATATCGCCGGGCCGGAAAAGTGGACCACCGAACAGGAAGTGGAGCTGTTCGCCGAAGTGACCCGGGCCAGCGGGCGCCCCTGCACCTTCACCTTGGTGCAGAACGGCAACCGGCCCGACCAATGGCGCAACTGCCTGGAGATCGTGGAGCGGGCCAACGCCGAGGGCCTGCGCATCCGGCCGCAGATCGCCTCGCGGCCCATCGGCTTCGTCACCAGCCTGCAGTCCTATCACATGTTCATGCGGCGCCGGACCTACCTGAAGTTGGCCGACCTGCCCATTGAGAAGCGTTTGGCGGAAATGAGAAAGCCGGCAGTGAAGGCGGCGATCCTCGCCGACGATGACGTGCCGCCGGACCAGCCAGGGGTGATGGCCAACGTGTACGGTCTGATGGCGATGGCGGCGCCGATGATGTTCCCCATCGAACTGCCCATCAACTACGAGCCGGACCCCGCCGGCAACATGGCCGCCCGAGCCGCTGCGGCTGGCCAGGAAGTGCCGGAATGCGTTTACGACTACCTGACTGGCGGCGATGGCGACCAGTTCGCGATTCTGCTCGGCGCGAACTTCGTGGACGGTACCTTCAGTGTCATGGAGGAGATGATTGCGCATCCCGACACCACCATCGGCCTCTCTGACGCGGGCGCCCACGTCAACCTGATCTTTGACGCGGTGGGGCCAACCTACCAGCTCACCCACTGGGTGCGGGATCGCACCCGGGGCAAGCGCCTGCCCATCGAGTTGATGGTGCGCAAGCAAACCCAAACCAACGCCGACCTGTTCGGCCTGCACGACCGGGGCGCACTGCGCGCCGGTTTGAAGGCCGACGTCAACCTGATCGACTTGGACCGCCTGAACCTGGGCAGACTGGAGGTGCGCCACGACCTGCCGGCGGGCGGCAGCCGCATCCTGCAATCCGCGCAAGGCTACATCAACACCTTCGTCGCCGGCGTCAAGACCCGCGAAAACGACGAGGACACGGGCGCCCGGCCGGGACGGGTGATTCGCGCCTGATGCCGTCAGCAGGGAAACCCATATGACCCTCTTTCGATTGTTTCTCGGGGCGTTGCTCGCCGTGATTGCGATCTACACGGTGGCGGTGGTCGCCCAGCATGGGTTGAACCTCTTCGCGGTGTTCTTCGGCGACATCGGCGCCCTGGGTTGGCCCGGCCAGTTCAATCTGGACTTCCTGGGGATGCTGATGCTGTCGGCGCTGTGGACCGCATGGCGCAACGAGTTCACCGCCAAGGGCCTGCTGCTGGGCGTGCTGGCGCTGCTTTTCGGCGCGCCGTTCCTGACCATCTACCTGTTGGTGTTGAGTGTGCAAACCCGAGGCAACCTGAAGGCCATGTTGCTCGGCGAGGCGCGGGCAGGGTAGCGAACCCAACATCAAGGCAGCACACGGACGGCCTTGAATCCAGCACGGAACCGCCTTGCTTCAGGACGAGGGCGGGACGCTCGGTCCGGGGATGCCCTCAAACGAAGACCAAATTAAGGGCGTCTTGCTCGCGCTCCATGCCGAAAAGTCAAACCGATCCGCTATCCATCCCTGCCAGGCATGGACACCCGCTGGTTGTTCGCAGTACGCTGCCGGCTGCTTCTCCGGAGTCCGCCTTATGACCCGCGCCGTCGTCCTCGCCTTTGCCCTCCTGCTCACTGCCTGCGGGCAAGCGCCGTCGGTTGAGGAGGAGCCGGCACCAGCGGCCTTGCCGGGTCAAGGGGACGATGCGGGTCGGGTGGTGCTCTATCGGGACACCTGGGGCATTCCCCACATATACGCGCCCACCGTAGCGGGCGGGCTCTATGCCCAAGGCTACGCCCAAGCCGAGGATCGGCCGGAGCAGTTGCTCGTCAACCTTAAGACGGCTATGGGCGAATACGCGGAGCTCGCTGGCGACGGGGCCGTCGCCCAAGATCTGCTGAGCCGGATGTTCGATCACTATGGAAAGGCCCGGACGGCCTGGGCGGCGATGGAACCGGGGGCCAAGGCGCGCCACCAGGCTTTCGTGAATGGCATCAACGCCTTCTACGCCACCCATCCGGAGGAGTGGCCCGGGTGGTGGAGGCACGGCGAAGTCACTGGCCCGATGACGGGCGCATTCGCTCGTTTGTTTCTCTACAGCTGGTCCATTTCCGAAGCCTTGGGCGATCTGGCGCGAGGCGGGGTGGAACCGGGTTTCGCTATCGCCGGCCGGGGGTCCAACCAGTGGGCGGTGGCTCCTTCGCGCTCAGCGAGCGGGGATGCCATGCTGCTCATCGACCCGCACCTGTCTTGGTGGGGTCCCTCCCGTTTCTGGGAGATGCGCATTCACGCTGATGCGCTCAACGGCAGTGGCGTGAGCCTGCCTGGCTTCCCCTACATCGGCCTCGGCCACAACGCGCATCTGGCTTGGGCCATGACCACCGGCGGACCCGATACCGCCGACGTGTATGTCCTCAAGCTGAATCCGGAAGACCCGGATCAATACTTGTACGACGGCGAATGGCGCGACCTGTCCGTGCAAACCGTCAGTCTGCAGGTCAAGGATGGCGAAGCCCAGACCCACCGCCTTAAGCACAGCCATCACGGCCCGATTCTCGCCGTCGTGGAAGATGTCGCCTACGCAGCCGCTTTGCCCTATGGATCCGACACGGACCCGGCGGGCGCCTGGGCGGCGCTCAACTTCGCCAAGGACTATCGAGGCGCCGCGGAGGCTGCCGCAACCCTAGCCCTGTTCCCCCAGAACCTCATGGCGGCGGATACGGGGGGCAACATCTACTACCAGCGGGTCGGCCGGGTGCCCATCCGTCCCGACGGCTACGACTGGTCCAAGCCGGTGGACGGCAGCACCTCGGCCACGGCCTGGCAGGGCGTCCACCCGTCTGGCGAACACCTGCAGGCACTCAATCCCCCGCAAGGCTACATGCAGAACTGCAACATACCGCCGGACGCCATGATGGTTGACAGCCCCTTCCAGCTTGAGGACCACCGCGACTATCTGTTTGCCAGCAAGGCCTATGGCGAAGAGCGCTCCGGCTGGACCAACCAGCGGGGCGCCCGAGCGCTGGAACTCTTGGCGCAGGATGCCTCCCTCACGGTGGAAGAGGCTCTGGCGATCGCCGTGGACCTCAAGCCCTTCGGCGTGGACGCATGGGTTGAGGCCTTGGCCGACGCCATGGAGGAACCCAACGCCCAGGTGCGGGCGCTGCTCGACTGGGACCGCCAACTGCGCCGGGACTCCTCAGCGGCGCTCAAGTACGCATATTGGCGCTTCGAGTTGGACGGGCACGAGCGGGCGGCGTCCATTGGCGCATCGCTGGAGGACCACTACGCGCAGGCGGTTGGCCGGGACGCGGCCATCCAAGCGTTGACCGGCGCCGACCAAGCCGTGCTGCGTGAAACCTTCAACAACGCCATGGCGCGGATGCAGGCCGAACTCGGCAGCGCCGAAGCGCCTTATGGGCGGGTGTTCCGGGTGGGACGGGATCAAGCCTCTTGGCCGGTGGGCGGCGGGGGCGGGGACCAATTCGGCCTCACCACCCTCCGCTCGATGGGCTACGGCGCACCCAACGACCAACACGAGCGCTGGGGAACCCATGGTCAGACCTCGACGCAACTCGTGGTGCTGTCCGATCCCATCAAGAGCTGGATTTATCTCCCGGTCGGGCAGAGCGACCGGCCGGCCTCTCCGCACTACGACGATCAAGCGGAAAGCGCGTTCAGCCCGCGGCGGATGAGGCCCTCTTGGTGGCTGCCCGAAGATCTCGCCAACCACATCGCATCGCGCACCATGCTGGATTATTCGGCCAGTCCGGATGCCGTGAACTAGCCGCCGTCGATGCCGGCGGCCAGCTCCTTCAAGCGAACTCGAACGCCGTCTAGGCGGTTCTGGGCACCGGCGGGCGGGCGCATGGTGCCCTCAACGGCGACCTCCACCACCGGGCTCACTCCGACCAGTTCCAGCCAGGCCTGCAAATAGGGGGATTGATGATCGTAGGGGTCCGGCTGGCCATCCTTGGGGCCGTAGTTGCCGCCCCGCGAGTAGATGACCACCGCGTCGCCGCCGGCCAGTCCTTCCATGCCATCCGGGCGGGGGATGAAGGTCAAGCCGGGGTGGGTGATCAGGTCGATGTACTGCTTGAGCTTGTAGGGAACGCCGAAATTCCACATGGGTGCCGCAATCAGGTAGTGGTCGGCGGCCTTGAACCCATCAACCAAGGCGATCACCTTCGACCAAGCGCTTTCCTCGGCTGGGTTGAGCGGCTTGCCGCCCATCACCTTGTACTTGGCAGCGGCCGCGACTGCGTCGAACTCCGGCAGGTTGGCGGCGAACAAGTCCAGATGCTCGACCGTCACGCCTTTCGGCAAGGCATCCAAATAGATGGCCGCCGCTTGGCTGGAAAACGAGTCTGCTCGTCTCGGCGAGCACTCGATGTAAAGCAATGCGCTCATCAGTTGCCTATCTCCTTGATTTGCGTGTTGGGGTTGTCACGAAGGTGCCTCGGCGCCTGGCCGGGGAGCGGGTGTGCGCACGGCGCCGGGTCCGCATGAAGTCCCAGCGCTGCCGATTGGGACCTAGTGTCTCGTCAAGCGTCATATGTCGCATCAGACCGTCAGCGGCGCGGCAGCGCGAGGCGCAGCCCGCAGGGAATGCCCAGCCGCATTGCCAAGGGCTGCAACAAA
>JAQAJJ010000016.1:0-24377 GCA_028278675.1 Candidatus Azophilus lithoversatilis | reverse complement strand
CCATTGCCTGCGGACCGCGCCTTGCCACGAACCAAGGGGCGAACGCTGATGCGACATATGACGCTTGACGAGACACTAGTATGCCTATTCCGCGGAACGCGAAGCAAGGCTGAATCCTCCGCGCCTAGTTGCAAAGCAACTCGAACGCACCGCCGCACGGCGGTGCGCTTGCGCCACCGCTCCCGCAAGGCGCATAGTGGGCACATGGATCCGCCGACTTCGCCAGCGCCAAGGAAGCGCCTGCCCATCGGCATCCAGACCTTCTCGACACTGCGTGAGGAGGGCTGCTACTACGTGGACAAGACGCCGCACATCGAGCGGCTGCTGGACCGGGGCAGCCGCTACTTTCTGTCCCGCCCGCGCCGCTTCGGCAAGAGTCTGCTGCTGGACACCATCAAGGCGCTGTTCGAGGCCAAGGAGCCGCTGTTTCAGGGCCTGCACATCCACGACCACTGGGACTGGGGCAAGCGCCACCCGGTGCTGCGGCTGAGCTTTGGGAGCGGGAGCTTTACGGAGCCGGGATACCTGCACTCAAGCCTGATGGAGCAACTCGCCGCCATCGAGCGGGAGGCGGGCGTGGCAACGGCATATGAAACCGCCCCCGGTCGCTTCGCCAGCCTTTTGGCCGCGCTGCGCGAGCAGGCTGGCGAGCGGGTGGTGGTCTTGGTTGACGAGTACGACAAGCCGATGCTGGACGCCTTGGGCGAGCCGGACGTCGCCCACGCCAACCGCGACTTCCTGCGCGGGCTGTACGCCACCATCAAGGACTGCGATGAGCACGTCCGCTTCGCCTTCCTCACCGGGGTGAGCAAATTCTCCAAAGTCAGCGTCTTCTCCGGCCTGAACAACCTTCAGGACATCACCCTGGACCGCCGCCACGCCGACATTTGCGGCTACACGGACGCCGATTTGGATGAGCTGTTCGCCCCGGAACTGCCGGGGTTGGACCGGGACGAGGTGCGCCGCTGGTACAACGGCTACAGTTGGCTCGGGGATGAGGGCGTGTACAACCCGTTCGACATCCTGCTGCTGTTCGACACGCGCGAGTTCCGCCCCCATTGGTTCGAGACCGGCACGCCCAAGTTCCTCATCGACACGCTGCTCGAGCGCCAAGTGCGCTCGGTGGACCTGGACGGCATGATCGGCACGGAGGCCCTGCTGTCCACCTTCGACGTGGACGACATCGGCGTCGAGGCGCTCCTGTTCCAGACCGGCTACCTCACCATCAAGGGGACCGACAGCGGCGGGGGACGCACCACCTACCGATTGGGCTACCCGAACCACGAGGTTCGCCAGAGCCTGAACGAGCACCTGCTGAACGCGCTGTTGCCGGAGCCATCGCGCCGGCTAGTGCTGGCCAGCCCGCTGCACCGGTTGTTGGCGGCCAACGACTTTTCCGGCCTGGAGGCGGCGTTCAAGTCCATATTCGCCGCCATTCCCCACCAATCGCATGCCCGCAACCAGATCGCCGACTACGAGGGGTACTACGCGAGCGTGTTCCACTCCTGCCTCGCCGGGCACGGCCTGGACGTGGTGGCGGAAGACAGCTCGAGCGTCGGCAGCGCCGACATGGCGGTGCGCTTGGACGGCAGTGCCTACGTCTTCGAGTTCAAGGTGGTGGCCGACCAAGCCGAAGGGCGGGCGATGTCCCAGCTCAAGGAACGCGACTACGCCGCCAAGTACCGGCTCGCTGGCGCAACGACCCACCTGATCGCCGTGGAGTTCAGCAAGGTGGCCTGCAACATCGTCGCCTTCGAGGTGGCGTCAGAGGCCCCTTAACGTCAACATTGGGCTTATCATAGGCGCGATTCCGCAAGGGCCGCATCGATGAGCGTCATCAAGCAGGACGATCTGATTCAAAGCGTGGCGGACGCGCTGCAGTACATTTCCTACTACCATCCGCCGGACTTCATTCGCGCCATGGCCGAGGCCTACGAGAAGGAGGAGTCTCCTGCGGCCAAGGCGGCGCTCAAGCAGGTGCTGGTCAACTCGCGCCTGTGCGCCCTGGGCAAGCGGCCCATTTGCCAGGACACCGGCATCGTCAACGTGTTTCTGGACGTCGGCATGGATGTCCGCTGGGATGCCGAAATGGGCGTTGAGGACATGGTCAACGCCGGCGTCCGGCAGGGCTACCTGCACCCGGACAACGTGTTGCGCGGATCCGTTCTCGCCGACCCGGATGGCGCAAGGACCAACACCAAGGACAACACGCCGGCAGTCATACACACACGCCTCACCCCCGGCAACACCTTGGGCGTCGAGGTCGCGGCCAAGGGGGGCGGCAGCGAGGCCAAGGCCAAGTTCGCCATGCTCAACCCCAGCGACTCGGCGACCGACTGGGTGCTTTCCGTGGTGCCCAGCATGGGCGCCGGCTGGTGTCCGCCGGGGCTGCTCGGGGTCGGCATCGGCGGCACCCCGGAGAAGGCGATGCTGCTGGCCAAGGAAGCGCTGATGGAACCCATCGACATCCATGACCTGCAAGCCCGCGGCGCCGCCAACCGCAGCGAGGCGCTGCGGCTGGAACTGTTCGACAAGGTCAATGCGCTCGGCATCGGCGCCCAGGGTCTCGGTGGCCTGACCACGGTGCTCGACGTGAAGGTGAAGGAGTATCCCACGCACGCCGCCAACAAGCCGGTGGCGGTCATTCCCAACTGCAGCGCCACCCGGCATGTCCACTTCACCATGGACGGCAGCGGCCCCGCCAGCTTCGAACCGCCGGACCTGAACGACTGGCCGGATATCGCCTTCGATCTGGGCGACGAGGTGCGGCGGGTGAATTTGCAAACCCTCACCCGCGCCGAAATGCGCGAATGGCGGGCCGGGGACACCCTGCTGCTGTCCGGCAGCATGCTCACCGGGCGGGATGCGGCGCACAAGCGGCTCATTGATCTGCTGGACGCGGGCGAACCCCTGCCCGTGGACTTGGCCGGGCGCTTCATCTACTACGTGGGGCCGGTCGATCCGGTGCGTGAGGAAGTGGTGGGACCGGCGGGGCCGACCACGGCCACCCGCATGGACAAGTTCACCCGCACCCTGCTCGAACGCACCGGGTTGATGGGCATGATCGGCAAGGGCGAACGCGGCCCGGAGGCCATCGCGGCGATCCGCGACCATGAAGCGACCTCGCTGATCGCCGTCGGCGGCGCCGCCTATCTGGTGGCCAAGGCGATCACCGCCTCCCGGGTGCTGGCCTTTCCGGATCTGGGCATGGAGGCCATCCACGAATTTGAAGTCCGCGACATGCCGGTGACGGTGGCGGTGGACGCCCGCGGCGAGTCCGTGCATGAAACCGGGCCGAAAATCTGGGCCCGACCGTTGGCCGGTGATGCCATTCCCACTGTTTCCATCCCCGCCTGAACCATGGAGTCATAGAGTGATCAAGACCATTGGCCTGTTCAAGCGCCGTCCCGGCATGACGGTAGCCGAGTTCCGCGCCTACTACGAAACCCACCACCGCGTCATCGGCGAGAAGTACCTGTCGGGCTTTGCCAGCCGCTATATGCGGCGTTTCATCACCCCATCCCGAAACCGCGATACCGGCGAGACGCCGGAATCGGACTACGACGTGGCGCTGGAGATCTGGTATCCCGACCGCGCCACGTTCGAGGCTTGCGGCCGAGCGCTGTCCGCCCCGGCGGCGGTGGCGGAAATCGTCGCCGACGAAGAGCGCATATTCGACCGCCCGACCATGCGCTTCTTCGTCATTGAAGAGGAATGCGAATCCGAACTTCCCGATGTGCACTGAATCGCGTGGAACTGCCCTCGGTCCGGTCACTGTTCGGGGGAATCCCCCGGACCGAGCGCGTCCCGCCCTCGAAATCCTCAACTTGCGTACAAGCGCATTCCGGCGTAGAAGCCGATTGAAACAGCCCCCGTTCCACAGACCATTCAAGGAGTTGACCCCATGATTTCCAGACGAACCCTGCTCAAGACCTCAGCCGCCGCTGCGGCCCTGCCCCTGCTGCCCGCCATTGGCCGCGCCGGGCCAAGCTGGCGCGACGCCGCCGAGGCATCATCCCTCATCTACCTCACGCCCATTCAATCGAGCGGCGCGGAAAGCCGCTGCCAAGCCGAAATCTGGTTCGCCAGCCTCGAAGGTGCGATGTACGTTGTCACCGCAGCGGAAGCTTGGCGGGCCCAAGCAGTGCGGCAAGGGCTTGCCAGCGCCCGTATCTGGGTCGGCGACGTGGGGCCCTGGCAGCGGTCCGACGGCAAGTACAAAGCGCTCCCAGTGATCGGCGCCCGCGCCAGCTTGGAGACCGACGCCGTCGTTCAGAACCGGGTGCTTGAGGCCATGGGCAGCAAGTACAGTGACGAGTGGGACACTTGGGGACCGCGCTTTCGCAAAGGACTGGCTGGTGGCTCCCGCGTCATGCTGAAGTACGAGCCAAGGGCTTAGGTGCGTCGCCGAGCGAGGTGATCAAGTTGCTGCGCAACTCGGAAGCGCTGCGGGAAGAACCTGACTCCGCTGCACACTGTCCACTATCCACGATCGGAGAGAGGTTCATGTCCCCACAGCGTTTTGCCGTGCATCATTTGCTCATTGCGGCTGCCTGTCTTGCCGCTGGCCCGGCGATGGGCGAATCGGAGCCCGGCTTGCCCCTCGAGGCCGAGCGGGAGGCCCGCTTCACGGTCGATGAGGCCACTTGGCTGTCCTTGGATGTCGCCCCGTCGGGGGATCAACTGGCGCTCGAAATTCTTGGCGACATTTACCTGCTGCCCATTGGAGGCGGCACCGCCAAGGCCCTCACCCAAGGCATGGGCTACGACGCGCAGCCGCGCTTCTCGCCTGACGGAAAGCGCATCGCCTTCGTCTCCGACCGCGACGGCGCGATTGCGCTGTGGACCCTCGCCCTGGACGGCGGCGAGCCGGAGAAGGTGGCCAGCCCAGGGGAGCGCGGTGACTTCGCCTCCCCGGAATGGTCGCCGGACGGCCAGCACGTCATCGTCTCAAAAACCAGTTTCGGGCTGCGGGCCTACGAACTCTGGGCCTACCACATCGACGGCGGCAAGGGGGTGCAAATCACCCAAGCCGCGCCCGAAGGCAAAATGACGCCCAGAAACCTGCGCCATAATGCCTTGGGCGCGGTGTATTCGCCCGATGGCCGCTATCTGTACTACGCCACCAAGGCCGGCGGCTTTTCCTACAACCAGATGTTCCCCCAATGGCGGATCGCCCGCCGGGACCTGCGCGAGGGCACCGAGGACGCCATTGTCGAGGCGCAAGGCAGCGCCATGCGCCCGCGGCTTTCGCCGGACGGCAGCCTGCTGGCCTACGGCACCCGCTTCGAGCAGAACACCGGCCTGCGCCTGCGCGACCTGGAGACCGGCGAGGACCGCTGGCTGGCCTATCCGGTGCAGCGCGACGACCAGGAGTCCCGCTACACCCGGGACCTGCTGCCCGGCTACGCCTTCGCGCCGGATGGCCAATCCCTGTTCTTCACCGCCGACGGGGGCATTCGCCGGGTGTCGGTCGAGACGGGGGAGATCGAGACCATCCCGTTCTCCGCCGATGTGACCCAGGAACTGGGGCCGAGCCTGCAGTTTCCCTGGCGGCTGGGCCTTGGCCCGGTGAAGGCCCGCCTGATTCGAGCGCCCGCCCTTTCTGCGGATGGTGCCAACACCGCCTTCTCCGCCTTCAACCGGATTCATCTGCACGAACTTGGCAGTGGCAGCACAAAAGCGCTGTCGCCCGAAGGCTTGGAAGCCTTCCATCCAACCTTCTCGCCGGATGGCAAACAGGTCGCCTTCGTGAGCTGGAGCGACGCCGGCGGCCACATCTGGCGGATGCGGACCAACGGCCGGGGCCAGCCGAAGCGCCTGACGGAACGGCCAGGGTTCTACTCCGATCCGGTCTTCGCCCCCGACGGCCAGCGCATCGTCGCCCTGCGCGCCACGCGCCACGAGCGAATGCAACGGGAATACGACTTCGGTTCGCCGACCGGCGCGGACCTGATTTGGCTGCCCGCCAACGGCGGCGCGGCGACCACGATCATGCCCGGCCGCGGCTACGGTCCGCCTCACTTCGGGCCGGAGGATGACCGCATCTACCTCTACGCCGGGGCAAACCCCTTCGGTGCCGCGGAGGGCAGCGGCCTGATGTCGGTCCGCTACGACGGCACCGACCGCCGCCTGCTGCTGAGCGCCACCGGCCCCGGCATCTACTCCGCCGAAGGCGAGGTGGGTGCCGCCGACATCCGCATCGCCCCGGACGGCCGCCATGCCCTGATCCAGCACGCCAACCAGCTCCATCTCGCCAGGCTCTTGAACCGCAACCTCGGCAACGTGACGCTCAGCTTAGCCGATCCGTCCCTGCCCTTGGCCCGCCTCACGGACGTGGGCGCCGACTTCTTCGGCTGGAACGCAGCCGGTGACGAACTGCATTGGAGCGCCGGCAATCGGCTTTACCAACGCGCGGTAGCGGACGTGGAATTCGACGCCGACGACAAGGAAGACGGAGACGAGGGCAAAGAAGAAGGCGGGCAGGAGGAGACGGAAACGGCGGTCGCCGCCACGGATGAGAGTACCCCGAGCGCGGAGCAGGACGACAAGCCACTGTTGGAGGCCGACCCCTCGGTGCGCTCCGTGGCCATCGAAATCTATCGCCCTCGGCATCGTCCGGCAGGGAAGGTGGCGCTAGTCGGCGCCCGAATCCACAGCATGGCGACGGATGCGCCCCCCCTCGAAGACGGCGTGGTGCTGATCGAGGCCGATCGAATCCTGGCAGTGGGCGCACGCGATGTGGTGGACATTCCTGCCGATGCCCAGCGCATCGACCTCAGTGGCAAGACCATCCTGCCCGGCTACGTGGACACCCACGCCCACTTTCGGGTGCTGCGCCGGGTGCTCGGCGGCAGCAACCCCGCCTTCCTGGCCAACCTCGCCTACGGCGTCACCACAGGACTCGACGTGCAGCCGAGCACCACGGACATCCTCGCCTACGAAGACCTGATCGACGCCGGGCTGCTGATCGGCCCGCGGGCGCTGTCCACCGGCCCCGGCATCTTCAACCACAACGAATTCCGCTCCGCCCGCCACGCCGAGGCGGTGCTGACCCGCTACCGTGACCACTACCGGGTCCACAATCTCAAGGCCTACATCTCCGGCAACCGCCGCCAGCGCCAGTGGCTGGCCCAAGCCGCGCACAAGCTGAAGCTGATGCCGACCACCGAGGGCGCCTTGGACATGAAGCTCAACATGACCCACGCCATCGACGGCTTCAGCGGCAACGAGCACAACTTCCCCGTCGTGGACCTGCACGCCGACACCGTGGAACTGGTCACCCGCTCCGGGATGAGCTACACGCCGACGCTGCTGGTCACCTACGGCGGGCCTTGGGCGGAGAACTTCTTCTACGCCACCGAATCGCCCCACGACGACCCCAAGCTGCGCCGCTTCACGCCGCTGCCGTTCCTGGCCGCGCGCACCCTGCGCCGCTTCTGGTTCCACGAACGCGAATACAGCTTTCCCCAAGTAGCGGCAGGCGCCGCCAAGATCATCCGCGCCGGCGGCCGGGTCGGCGTCGGCGCCCACGGCCAACTCCAGGGCCTCGGCTACCACTGGGAACTCTGGGCGCTGGCCAGCGGCGGCCTGACCCCAACCGAAGCCCTGACCGCCGCCACCCGCCACGGTGCGGAGATCATCGGCGTGGCCCAGGACATCGGCACCGTCGAGGCCGGCAAGCTCGCCGACCTCGTGGTGCTGAACAGCGACCCCATGGACAACATCCGCAACACCGCCGACCTCGCCTTGGTGGTTAAGGGCGGCGAGGTGTTTGAGGCGGATACCCTGAATCAAGTCTGGCCGGAGCGGAAACCGCTGCCGGCGCAGTGGTGGCAGTCAGAGGGGCCGTAGTTCACGGAACAAACGCCTTCAGCCGTTCCACGGCGTCCCTGAACCCAATCGAGGGCGGGACGCCCGCGCCCAGGGCATCCAGCACCGCGCAGAGCTTCCAAATGCTCCCATGTTGGGCACAGACCAAGAGTGGTTGACGATCACATAGACGGTGTTTACCATAAAATTCTGGTAATACTAAATTACCAAGTAAATTGGGGTGAACATGGTACACATTCGAGTTGCCGACGAAGTTTGGCTTGCCGCCGCGACGTTGCATCGAGAGCATCCCGAACGGGCGGATTTCTCAATTGGAGAGATCATGGCCCAAGCGGAGGCAGCCGCGGTGATGGGCAAGCCACTCAGGCCGGGCGTTCAAGTGCATGTTTATCAGCACTGCGTCGCCAACAGGGCACCGGACTCCGGTCGCTACCGCATGCTCTACGAGACCGCACCGGGCCGACGGCGCTTGTTTCGACCAGGCGACCCATGCCATCCGCGACGCGCGACCGGTAAAGACGTCCCGGCCCGGAATGCGCTTCCCGCGCAATGCCGCAATCTAGTCGATTGGTACCTGCACAAGTACGCCGGCGCAAACGATCGAGCAAACGACCCCGTTTTATCCCTGCGTGGCCTTGGCAAGGAAATCTGGGCGGGAGAAGATGCCGACGCCTACGTCCGCCGTCAACGGGATGACTGGCAATGAGCCGCATATTCTGGGATACGAACCTGTTTGTGTACCTGTTCGAGGACAAGGGCGAGCTCGCCGAGCGGGTCGTGGCGCTTCGCGAACGGATGATCGAACGCGGCGACGAACTGTTCACTTCCGCTCTCACCCTCGGCGAGATTCTTGTTCGACCGGTTGAGGTAGGCGATGAGTCCTTGGCCCGCCAATACGAGCAGGCGATCCTAGCTGCCTCAACCGTGTTGCCGTTCGACCAAGGCGCAGCGTTGGCATTTGCCGGAATCCGTCAAGACCGATCGATCAAGCCACCCGATGCAATCCAACTCGCCTGTGCGTCCCTAGCGGGTGTGGACCTGTTCATCACCAACGACGGGCGGCTCAGCCGCAAGGTCGTGCCAGGCATTCACTTTATCCAACCGCTGGCCAACGCGGCGCTCTAAGCGGGTGGTCGAGGGGAGTTTCCATGGCGCGAACTGCGCTGGCCACGTCCCGGTCCGCATTTGGCGGCGCGGTCACCTCATCTGGTGCGTGGTCAACGCGCCGAACAATCCACTCCGCATCGCGCACCAGGACGCGGATGCCGGGCGTGGGGATGGCGGCTGAGGGGTTTGGCATTGGGCTATCGAGCGAGGTTGGCTGATCGCTCACCGGCACGTGTGGTGAAGGTCATCATAGTCTGCCTTGCAGCTCATTCGCCTGCGCTGCGCCGCACACCGTCCATCAGTCTAGCTGACAGACGGTAGCCGACGCTGGCCAGTTCTTCCATGACCGGGCTCACGGCGGCCAAGCGGCCCTGGGCTTTCGCCGCAAGCAGGATGCCGGCCACGCCCACGAGTGGCAGGCCGGCGCGCCGCGCCGCCCTTCTGCCCTTGGCGTCGTCAATCAGGAGAAATCGCGCATCCTGTTGCAGGCCCAAAGCGATGGCCTGGGCTTCGCCTGAGTCCACTATGCGGGCAAGGCTTGCGGCCTGCGCCTCGTCGGCGAGCGGGACAACTCGAATCCAGCCTGCTTCAAGCGCCAGCCCGATCGCCGCGGCACCTGGTCGGCCAGAGCCAATCGCAATTTCCTGATGAACGGCTGGTGGAATCATGCCGCCGCCAAACAAGTGCCGAAGCAGATGCAGTTGATCAACTCTCGCCAACGCGATCAACGGGCCGGCATCGGCAATGAAGGGTCTTCCCTCAGAGGGAGTGAACTGCCCGCCTGCGCTGGCTTGGGGGGCTTTGGGGTCGCTCACAAGGCTGCGCGCAATTCGTCCTCGAGTTCCGACGACGGGTAATCCACTGCCGCCATGCCTGCTTCGCCGAGCACCTGCATAAAGTCTTCCACACTCAGGTGAGCCACCTTGGCTGCCTGCGCCAAGGTGAGTTGGCTCTGCTCGAAGAGATGCATTGCCAACGCCCGATGCACGCCCGCCTCGAGGAGACGGTCGTCGAACGGAACGGCTAAGATGGTTGGCCGCCCGTGCTTCGTGATCATCGCCAACTGTCCATTCTCAGCGTTCCGAAGCAATTCGCCAGACCGCTGCCGGAGGTCGCGAACGCTGAACGAAGCGGGAAGCGTCATCAGTTGTCTCCTTATTTGTGTACACAGATCGTAGCACAAATGGCTTCAGCGTGACCTTCCGCTCCCGGTCTGACATTTGTCAAGTAGTGACGAACCGGCCGCTGGGCTACCATGACGCGCCTTATCAGGATGGGACGTAGCGAGTGAATCCATTCCCAAACGCCGAATTCATCGATGTCAACGGCATCACCCTGGAGGTTTTCAGTGCTGGCGATGCTGGCGGGCAGCCCGTCGTGCTGTGCCATGGGTGGCCGGAGTGCGCCTACTCCTGGCGTCATCAGGTCGCGCCGCTGGTGGCTGCCGGGCACCACGTCATCGTGCCGAACCAGCGCGGCTACGGGCGTTCAAGCTGCCCGGAGCCGGTGGCGGACTACGACATCCATCACCTTTGCGGCGATCTTGTGGGCCTGCTCGACCACTTCGGTTATCGCGACGCCGTGTTCGTTGGCCATGACTGGGGCGCCATCGTGGTGTGGAACCTGGCCATGCTGCATTCGAGCCGGGTGCGGGGGGTGGTGAACTTGAGCGTGCCCTTTCTTGTGCGCCCGGCCGAGGACCCCATTGACACCTTCAAAGCCGCGATGGGCAGCGACTTCTACATCGTCCACTTCAATCGCCAGCCAGGCGTGGCCGATGCAGCCTTTGAAGCCAACACCGCCAATTTCCTGCGCAACATCTACCGCACCGGGCATTGGCGGGACAAGCCCCGCGACTTAGGGCCGGGCATGGTGCTCATCAACATGGCCGAAGCCGATGCGGCGGCAATGCCCGGCCAGTTGATGATGAGCGAGGCGGAGTTGGCCGTGTTCGTTGAGAGCTTCGAGCAGTCGGGATTCACCGGCGGTCTCAACTGGTACCGCAACTTCTCCCGCAACTGGGAGACCACCGCTGACCTGCGCCAACGGGTGGACCAGCCCGCCCTCATGCTCCATGGGCGCTACGACACGGTGCCGCAAAATCCAAAGCTGGAGACCTTCGTGCCGGATGTGGAGGTTCACACGCTGGAGTGCGGCCACTGGATCCAGCAGGAGCAGCCCGAACGGACCAACCGCCTCCTTCTGGATTGGTTGGCTCGCCGCGCGGCCTGAGTCCGGCCTGTTGAGACGGCTCAGCCCTTACGCTGCCGGGGCGCGGTTCCTTGCCGTGCTTTGCTGGTCAGCGGCCTTGGCGGCAGGAGCGGCAATCGAGCGGCCGCTCACCGTGCCGCACATGGCCGCCGAGGAGGCCGACGTTCGCGTGGACGGGCGGCTCGATGAGCCGGTGTGGCGCGGCTTGCCCGTGCAAACCGACTTTGCGATCGTGACTCCCGACACGCTGGAGACCCCGCCCTACGCCACCCGCCTGCGCTTGTTCCACACGGACAAGGGCCTGTACGTGGGCGTGGACATGGACCAGCCCGCGGAGACCATCGTTCAGCGGCTGACGGGTCGGGACGTCTCCATTAATGAGCGTGACAGCATCGGGATCATGCTCGACACCTCCGGTGAGGCGCGCTACGGCTATTGGTTTGAACTGGCGCTTGGCAACACCGTCAGCGACGGCACCATGCTGCCGGAACAGCGCTTTTCGCGGGAGTGGGACGGCCCTTGGCGGGGTGCCACGGCCACAACGGAGACCGGCTGGTCGGCTGAGATCATGATTCCGTGGAACATCGTGGCCATGCCCCAGGCCGATGGCCGGCGCCAAATCGGCACCTATGTGGTGCGCCGCGTGGGCCACCGGCACGCCCGCTGGGGCTGGCCGCCGCTGCCGTTCAACAGCCCCACCTTCATGACCGACATGCAGCCGCTGTTGCTGGAGGCGGTCGATCCGCGCCAACAGATCGAAATCTACCCCTACGCCTCGGCCAGCCGCGACCGGATCGACGGCGACACCGACTACAAGGCCGGCGTGGATGTCTTCTGGCGGCCGTCCACCAACTTTCAGTTGACCGGCACGCTCAATCCGGACTTCGGCGCGGTGGAGTCCGACGACGTGGTCATCAACCTTACCGCCACGGAAACCTTCTTCCCGGAAAAGCGCCTGTTCTTCGTGGAAGGCCAGCAGATCTTCGTGGCCACACCCCGGGCGCAGGTGGACGGCAGGCCGGTGGGCAGAACCAGCCCGCCCTATACCCTGATCAACACGCGCCGCATCGGCGGTCGCCCGCTGGAACCGGAAACCCCGGCGGGGGTTCAGGTTTCGGAGCGGGAACTCATTCAGCCCGTGGACCTGATTGGCGCGGTCAAGATGACCGGTCAGTTCGGCCAGCTTCGCTACGGCGCGATGGCGGCGGTGGAGGACGACGTAACGTTCAACGCCACCACCGATGCAACTGCGGCTCTCAAGCTGAAGGCGCCGGGCACCGACTACGGGGTGGCGCGGCTGCTGTGGGAGGACAATTCCGGAGGCGCCACCCGCGGGCTGGGCATTCTCTCCACCGCCGCGCTCAACCCCGGCCGCGACGCGCTGACCCACGGGGTTGACTGGCACTACTTGACCGCCAACGGCAAGTGGAAGGTCGATGGGCAGGCGTTCACTTCAGACATTGACGGCCAAGCCCAGGGCTACGGCGGCTTCATGGACCTCGAGTACACCTATCGCCGGGGCATGCAGCAGCGGGTGGGGCTCGAAATCATGGACCGCAACGTCGATCTGAACGACTTGGGTTTTCTGCAGCGCAACAACTACTACCGGTTGCGCTCCGCCTTCACCCGCACCGATTCCAACCTGAGCTGGGCGCGCGACAACGAATTCGACATCCGCGGCTTCGCGCAACGCAACCTCGATGGGCTGTTCACCTCAGGCGGGCTGTTCGCCTCCAATCGCCTGATTCTGAACAGCTTGAGCACGCTGGTTGCCCGGCTGCACTTCTTCCCCAAGCAATTCGATGACCTGAACAGCTTCGGCAATGGCGCCTACCGGGTGGAGGAGCGCCTGGAGGCGCAGTTCGAGTACGCTTCCGACGCCAGTCGGGCGCTGAGCTGGAGCCTCGGCGGCGGATTCAGCGAGGAGGGCTTGGGCGGCGATTCATTCCACGCGGCGGCGTCCGTCGGCTGGCAGCCCAACGACCGCTTGAACGCCCGGCTGTCCATCCGCCGCGACGACCGGGACGGCTGGCTGCTGCACCAAGGCGAGGATCGGTTCGCCACCTTTGCGGCGGACCAATTGCGCACGACCTTCAGTTTGGACTACTTCCTCACCGCCAAGCAGCAGTTCCGAGCCTCCCTGCAGTGGGTGGGCGTGAAGGCCACCGAGCAGCGGTTCCTGCGCGTTCCGTCAACGCCCGGGAACTTGATCCCCGAGGAGAAGCCCGACGACCTCGGTCCCTTCGACTTCTCGGTTTCGCAGATGGCGCTGCAGATCCGCTACCGCTGGCAGCTCGCGCCCCTGTCCGACCTCTTTGTCGTTTACACCCGCTTCGCGGACCAAGCCCGGCCCCTGCGCGGCGCCGGATTTGAAGATCTGCTTCAGGATGCGTTCGATGATCCGCTCGGCGACCTGTTCGTCGTCAAGCTGCGCTATCGATTGGGGTCCTAGTTTCCTTGATCGCGGGATCAGGTTGCCACACGAGCCAACTTTTGCGCCCGGCGACCGCCCTCTCGTTGGTCTGAGGCATCGCCTCGTTGGTTGGTGAACGCACACCAACCAATTAGCGTTGAATTGGCAAGATAGCAAATGCTATCTTTTGCTATTAATTAACTCAAACAGGAGACTGGTGATGCCGACGGTGCAGATCAATGCGCGGATTGACAGTGGACTCAAAGCGGCCATTGAGAACTACTGTCGCTCAAGGGGGATCATCATGAACCACTTCATTCAGGAAGCCCTGCTCGACCGCTTCGAAGAGCTGGAGGACATCGAGGACGTGCAGCGCGTCCAGCGCGAACCCACGCGCCCACTCGCCGAGGTGCTGGCGGAACTAAAGCTCGATGGCAAACTATGAAGTCGAGATCGCCCGCTCCGCGGAGAAGCAGCTAAGCCGGTTGCCAAAGTCGGACCAGGAGCGAATCGCCGCAACCCTCAGGTCGTTGGCCACCAACCCCCTTCCCGCCGGGGTGCGGAAACTATCCGGCTACGATGATGTGTTCAGGGTGCGTGTCGGCCGCTACCGCATCCTGTACAGCATTTCAGAGCAGGCACTGACTGTCCTGGTTCTCAAGATCGGGCATCGCCAGTCCGTTTATCGCTAGGAGTCTGTGCCCGCTGACGCGACTTTAGCCCTTGGGCGGCAAGGACCCGAGGGTTCCATTACCGCAACGCCAGGGCCACCAACTGCATCGTCTCATCCTCGCGGCCGGAAGCGACGACGACGTATTGCTTGCCGTTCAGTTCATAGCTCATCGGCGCACCGGTGACGCGGCCGCCGATGGGGATGGCGGCGACGAAGGTGCCGGTGGCCTTGTCGATGGCGTTGAGCGTGCTGAGCGATGAGTTCTTGTAGAACAGGAGATCATCGGTGACCAGCACCGATGAATTGCCGATTACCGTGGCATCCTGAGCGCCTGCCGCCTGCCAGACGATTTCGCCGCGGTTCAGGTCGTAGGCGGTGATGGCCGAGCCGGGACCCGGATAGGGCGATCCGGTGGCGGGGCCGAAGAAGAGTTCCGGCCGGCCGTAGTAGAAGTTGGGCTGCCCGCCGTGTTCCAGGCGCACCACGTGGGTCAGCGGTCCGAAGCCCGCCACGTAGAGCCTTTGCGTCGCCGGGTCGTAAGCCGCCCCGCCCCAGTTGGCGCCGCCGCCCTCGCCGGGCGTGATGACCAGTCCCTTGGTGGTCGGTGGCGTGTAGAGCGGGCCGGTATCGTAGTCCTGTGCCGAGGCCCGGTCGATGAGGTCCTCGTGGCTGGAGCCTTGGCGCACGAACGGTGGCGGCTTGGTGGGGATGGGTTGCGTAGGGGAGGCCACTTCGCCGGGCACGTCGGAGGGGGGCACCGGCACCTCCGGGATGGGCCAGATCGGCGCACCGGTCTCCCGGTCCAGCACATAGACGAAGCCCTGCTTGCTGACTTGGGCTAGGGCCTTGATGACCTGCCCGTCCACCGTGATGTCGGCCAGGTTGGGCGCTGCGGGCAGGTCGTAGTCCCAGATGTCGTGGTGCACGGTTTGGTAGTGCCAGACCCGCTCGCCGGTGGCGCAGTCGAGCGCCACGACGCTGTTGGCGAACAGGTTGTCGCCCGGGCGGCGTCCGCCGTAGTAGTTGTTGGTGGGGCAGCTTACCGGCAGATAGACTTGGCCCAAGTCCGCATCCACGCTCATCGGCGCCCAGACGTTGGTGTTGCCGTTGACTTGCCACGAGTCATCGCCCCAGGTCTCGACCCCGAACTCGCCCGCTCGGGGCACCGTGTGGAAGGTCCAGCGCAATGCTCCCGTGGCGAGGTCGAAGCCGCGTACGTCGCCGGGCGGCGACGGTGGCAGCACCTCGCCGTCGTGGACGCTGGAGCCCACCACCAGCACGTCGCCGCACACCGCGGGCGGCGAAGTGGCGCCCAGTTGATTGCGCACCCCGGCGAGGTCCGGCACATCGGGCTGGTCGTGGGCATTGTCCAGGCGCACGGCGCTTTCATTGAGGCGCGGCACCCCGTCCAGCAGGCTGACCGTGCCCGGCACCGGGCCGCCGAAGTCCGGGTCCGGCTCGCCGCTGACCGGGTTCAGGGCGATCAGCCGGGCATCGCCGGTGGCCATGTAGAGGGTTTTGCGGCCGTGGTGCTCCGCATACGCCAGCCCCCGGTGCAGGAAGCCGTTGTTGGGCGGAATGCCGTAGTTGTAGGACTGGCTGTCGAAGACCCAGAGGGTCTCGCCGGTGGCGGCGTTGATGGCGGCCACCTGGCTGAACGAGGTGCTGGTGTAGAGCACCCCGTCGATCATCAAGGGGGTTGCCTCGAAGACCGCGTTTTGCACGCCGTCGATGTCGTTGTCCGGCGAAGACCAGCGCCATGCCACCTCGAGCCCGGCGGCGTTGTCCTTGTTGATCTGGCCCAAAGGGGCGTGCTTGGCGCTGCCGAGGGTGCCGGCGTAGTTGGGCCACATGCCGCTGTGGATGCCGTCGCGGAGGATGGACCTCGACGCCACCACGCGCACCGCCACATGATGCGGGTCGCTGTCCGCCTGGCCGTCGTTGACCACTAGGCTGACCTCAAAGTCGCCCACCGCATCGGCGGTGAATGTCGTTGTTTTGCCGCTTTCGGCCAAGGTGCTTTGGCTGCCGCCCGGTCTTGAGGCGAATTGCCATCGGTAGCTTAAGGCGTCGCCGTCTGGGTCTTGGCTCAAGCCCCCGTAGAGGGTGACTTCGGCATTGAGCAAGGCCACTTGCTCGACCCCGGCATGGGCGGTGGGAGCCGAGTTGGCCGGCGGCGGTGGCGGTTGCGCGGGTTGCGGTGCCGGTGGGTCGCTACTGCCTCCGCCGCCTCCGCAGGCGCTCAGCATGACGAACGCAGCCGCCAACGACGGCGCGGCCAGGCACCGTCGGCAGCTTGGGCCGGGAGCGCTCACCGGTGATCAGCGTGGTCCTTGGGCGCCGGTGATGGCCTCCAGCACTTTCGCCGGATGGTCCGCCGCCCGGCTCACGCGCCGCCAATGACGGCGCACCGTGCCGTCGGCGCCAATCCAGACCGTGGAGCGAATGACGCCGACCGTCTTCCTGCCGTACATCGTCTTTTCGCCCCAAGCACCGTAGGCCGCCATCATCTCCCGTTCGGGGTCCGACAGCAGGGTGAAGGGCAATTGGTACTTGTCGATGAACTTGCGGTGCGATGCGCCCGCATCGGGCGAGACGCCAAGCACGGCGACGCCCGCCGCCTCGTAGTCGCTCCAAAGGTCGCGAAAGCCGCAGGCCTCCTTGGTGCAGCCCGGGGTGTCGTCCCTCGGATAGAAGTAAACGACCAGGTCCCGTCCTGCAAAATCCGCCAACGACACCGTCGCGCCATCGGTGTCGGCCAACGCAAAAGCCGGTGGCGCCTCACCTTCCGTGACTGCCATGAAAATTCTCTCCTCGTGTTCGTGGAGGGCCAGTATAAGCCGGACGATTCGGGCCAATCACCTCGTGCTGCCGATCTGGGTCTTCCCGTTTCCAAATCGAGGGCGGGACGCCCTCGGTCCGGGGGTGGCCCTTCGGCTCGATGGCGTTTCGCGAAAGTGTCGTTGTTCATGCCCTCGGTCCGGAGGACGGCTTCAAACGAAGGTCGGCTCGAGGGCATCTTGCCCTCGCTCCAAACCACGAACTCCTGTCAAGGGTGTCCTGCCCTTCCACAAGGAATAACATAGCCACGCCCTAACATCGGAGGAGACGCCCATGCAGTCCGCAGCCCATCGGCAAACCAAGTACGTTGCCGCGCCCCGGCTTGAGGGTCCAACACCGTTGCCCTTGCCCGCACCGACCAGGGACATCGATCAGGCGCGGGCGGACCTTACCGAGCACGGGCTGTGCTTTTTGACCGGGGTGCTGAGCGGTGCGGAAGTGGAAGCACTTAGGGAGCGGCTGGAACTGCAGGCGGCGGCGGAGCGTTCGTTGGGGGAGCTCGCGCCGCCGGGGACGGAGGGGCCGAGGCAGCAGCTGTCGAACCTGGTCAACAAGGGCAAGGTGTTTCTGGATTTGGTGGAGCGCCCGGAGACTGATGCGCTGGCGGGCTATCTGCTGGGCAAGCGATTTCTGGTCTCAAGCCTGACTGGTGGCCTCTTTCATGGCGTGAGTTCCTATGTGCAGCCGCTGCATCGGGATCAGGGGCAAGTGCCGGCCACGGCGGACTTCCCGGCCATCTGCAATCTGTTCTGGCTGTTGGACGACTTCACGCCCGAACGGGGCAGCACTTGGGTCGTGCCGGGCAGCCATCGCTGGGCGCCGGAGCACATGGTCCAAGCGCCCTCCCGCGACCTCGCCGTGCAGATCGAAGCGCCCGCCGGCAGCGTCTTCGCTTGGGACGGGCGGGTCTGGCACAGCGCGGCAGCCAATCCTGAAGGCCACCCCCGCCGCCACGTCTCCACCTTCTATTGCCTGCCTTGGATGCGCCAGCAGGAGAACTGGGGCGTCACCTGCCTGCAGGAGGTGTTGGACGAAGCAAGCCCGAAACTAAAGGCGCGGATGGGCCTGCGCACCTACGGCACCCTCGGCATGGTCAGTGGCACCCGTACCGGCGCCGAGGCCGCGAGCCTTGGCAACTACGACGTTGAGTTCCCGAAGTACATAATCGGCGAGGAGGGCGCTCTGCATCCCTTGCGGCGGGTGAGCCGGTCAGTGGCGGAATAGCAGGCCGAGATCCAGCCCTGCGCACTCAGTTCCCATTCAGTTCGGGGAAATAGGTTTCGTAGAACCCCCGGTCGCGGGTCAGGAAGGTCTCCGCCACGGAAGCCGCATGTGCTCCAATCAAGAAGTCAGTGATGATGCGCTCACGCGGCGCGCCCGCCTGACGGTAGCGCCACCAGCGCAGTCCTGCTTCGTAGGCGATGGTTGTATTCACTGGGGAGACCTTGGCGTTGATGTCGCTTAAGGCACGGTCGAGAGCGGACCGGTCGCGGAACACCGGGACCAACTCCGCATAGACGACGTCGCTTGATTCGCTTCCGCAAGCTTGGCGAGATGCAGCGGCCACACAGGCTCTCGATGTGCGATGCAGCCAGTGGGATTGCTCAGTTGTCGGGCGTTCCGCGAAGAAACGGTTGATCGCCAATCTGGTTGTAAACGTGCAGCCGGTCCACCATTCCCTCGAGACGAATCACCTTGCCGTCGGCACAGGTGTGCCGCCACACGTACTCGTTGCTGTAGGTCCCACCATCGAGCAGTTCCGCAGTCATGCGATGGAACCCCACCGCGGTGTTACCCTCGACAACCAGCTTGTGGACGGTGCGCACCATGGTGTCCATCTTCAAGATGGAATCCGCTGTCGAATCCGGCCCGCCGGTGAGATAGTTGACGACTTCTTCGCGTCCCTTCCTCGTGTTCTCGTGCGGCGGATAGCTCTGAACCACATCATCGGACACCAGCGGCGCCATCCTTGCGGCGTCGTTGTTGACCCATGCCTCGTTGAACCGCTCGATAAGCGCCCTGGTTGCCTGCGTATCCATCTCAGATGCTTGGGCCTCGTCCGCATACGCGGAACCTGACGCAGCCAGCACGCTGCCGAGAAGAAACGTGACCCGACCTAGAAGGCGCGCCGCGTGGCCACGACTGAAACTGACCTCAATCATCCATCAGTCCCCATAGAAATAGTGTGTTGTTTGTTGTCAGCGCTCATAATTTGTCAAGAAGAGATTGACGGCGCATGATGGGCGCATGACACTATTATGTCAATTTGTCATACAGGTCGGCTCTGCTCAGAGCCTTCAGCTTGCCCCAGAACGGGCCGCCGCCGATGCCGAAGGAGCAACCGGCCAGCCGCTGGGCTGTCTCCATTTGTTCCATGGGAGCCTTCAGCTTGCCCCAGAACGGCACGCCGCCGATACCGAAGGAACGACCGGCCAGCCGCTGGGCTGTCTCCATTTGTTTCATGGGAGCCTTCAGCTTGCCCCAGAACGGGCCGCCGCCGATGCCGAAGGAGCAACCGGCCAGCCGCTGGGCTGTCTCCACTCGTTTCATGGAAGAATGCAACATGGGTCAAGATTACGGTAGTGAGGGCATGGCATGATCGGAAGAAGCCTTGTCGCCATCCTTGTTGTGGGCTGTTTTGCGCCGTTGCTCAACGCCAATGATAGCGCCCAAACCAGAGCGTTGTTGCTGGCAAGAAACCAGGAGTTTCAGCAAGCGGTCATTCGTGTCAGCGAACGTGTTTACACCGCCGTCGGATTCGGGTTGAGCCCGGTGTCGATGATTGTCGGCGATGACGGTTTGGTGATCATCGATGCAGGTCTGGATCTGGCCTCGGGCAAGAGGGTGCTGGCTGAATTCAGGAAAATCACTGACCAGCCAGTCAAGGCCATCGTCTTCACGCACAGTCACCGTGACCATACAGGCGGTGCCGGGGCCTTTGCGCAGGACGGCACCGAGGTCTGGGCGCGGGAACCGTTCAACACGGAGGAGAGGCTGTTCCAGGAAGCCGGCCTGACCATTGCCCGAAAGCGCGGCTTTCGGCAATTCGGCGTGTTGGTTCCGGAGGACGAGATCAAGCACGTTGGCATCGGGGCGCGGTACTTTCCCGAGTCCGCGGCGAGCGCACCGGAACTCACGGGGCCGGTCATGCCCACCCATACGTTCAGCAATGGGGGGACAACGCTAAACGTTGCCGGGCTGGAACTCGAGCTTGTTGCCGCCAGCGGAGAGACCAGTGACCAGCTCTTTGTCTGGTTCGATGCGGAGCGCGTGGTGTTTGCCGGCGACAACTTCTACAAGTCCTGGCCCAATCTGTACGCCATTCGTGGAACCGGCTACCGGGACGTGCGCGCATGGATCGGTAGCCTGACCTCAATGCTGCAAAGGAACCCACATCGACTAGTCGGCGGTCACACTCGCCCGATTGTCGGAGAGGTTAGGGTTTTGGAAGTTCTCACCATGCGTATTCCAGCCCAAAGCTGCCACTGATTCCAGAGGAAGGCTGCCACCCATTCCACGCGAAAGCTGCCACTGATTCCACGGCAAAGCTGCCACCCTGGCAGGTTGCCTGAGACCACCGTTTGGAGTGTCCGACGACCTTTTCGACATGAAGGGGATCAGATGCCGGCAAAGAGGTTATCCATGCGTAAAATCAAAGAGGTCCTGCGCCTCAAGTGGTCCAAGAACCTGAGCAATCGGCGGATTGCGAGCAGTTGCGGCATCGCTCGCCCCACCGTCGGCGAGTACCTGCGCCGGGCGGAATCGGCCGGGTTGAGTTGGCCCCTGCCGGCCGAGCTGGACGACGGGCGCCTGGAACGGCTGCTGTTTCCCGCGCTGCCGCAATTGCCCGCTGCGGACCGCAGCGTCCCGGACTGGACGCACATCCAGCGGGAGCTCAAGCACAAGGGCGTCACCCTGTTCCTGCTCTGGCAGGAGTACCGGGCCGCCCATCCGGACGGCTACCAGTACAGCTGGTTCTGCGAGCGGTATCGCGCCTGGCGAGGCAAGCTGGACGTGGTCATGCGCCAGGACCACCGAGCGGGCGAGAAGCTTTTTGTCGATTACGCCGGGCAGACCGTTCCGGTGACCGACCGCGCCACCGGGGAGATCCGCGAAGCACAGATCTTTGTGGCGGTTCTGGGGGCTTCGAACCACACCTGCGCCGAGGCCACCTGGAGTCAGGCCTTGCCGGACTGGATCGGCTCCCACGTGCGCACCTTCGGCTTCCTGGGCGGTGTGCCGGAACTGGTGGTGCCGGACAACCTGCGTTCCGGGGTGAGCAAGGCGCACCGCTACGAACCCGATGTCAACCCGACCTACCAGGACATGGCCTCCCACTACGGCGTGGCCATCCTGCCCGCCCGGGTCCGTAAACCCCGCGACAAGGCCAAGGCGGAGAGCGGCGTGCTGGTGGTGGAGCGTTGGATCCTGGCCGCCCTGCGCCACCGCCAGTTCTTCTCCCTGATGGAACTCAACACGGCCATCGCCGAGCTTCTGGAGACGCTCAATGCCCGCCCCTTCCGGAAGTTGTCCGGATGCCGCCGCGACCACTTCGAGCAACTGGACCGGCCGGCCCTTAAGCCCTTGCCGGCACAGCGCTACGTCTACGCCGAGTGGAAGCAGGCGCGGGTCCACATCGACTACCACGTGGCCATCGCAGGACACTACTACTCGGTGCCCCACACCCTGATCAAGAAGGCCGTCGAGGTGCGCATCACCCGCAACACGGTCGAGTGCTTCCATCGGGGTAGTCGAGTGGCGAGTCATCGGCGCTCGCATGCGAAGGGTCGCCATACCACGGTCTCGGCGCACATGCCGGAATCGCACCGTCAAGCCGGAGAGTGGTCGCCGCGGCGGCTGATGCAATGGGCCGCAAAGACCGGGCCGGCCACGGAGAAACTGATCCGCACCGTTCTGGACTCGAGGAAGCACCCGCAGCAGGCGTACCGGTCATGCCTCGGCATCCTGCGCCTGGGCAAGGCGTATGGCGACGAGCGCCTGGAAGCCGCCTGCAGGCGGGCTCTGATACTGGGCAGCTGCCGGTACAAGAGCATCGAGTCCATCCTGAAAAACCGCCTGGACGAGCAACCCCTGGAGGAGCAGCAGGAACTGCCCCTGCCGGAATCCCACGACAACCTCCGCGGCCCCGCGTATTACCACTGAAGGAGCGAACCATGTTGCAGCATCCCACCCTGGACAAACTCCAGGCCCTCAAGTTCACCGGCATGACGGCGGCACTGGCCGACCAGATGGCCATGCCCGACATCGACGAACTCAGCTTCGAGGAGCGCCTCGGCCTGCTGGTGGACCGGGAGATCACCGAGCGCGAGAACCGGCGCCTGACCAACCGGCTGCGGCGGGCCAGGCTACGGCACAACGCCGCCCTGGAAGATATCGACTACCAGAATCCCCGGGGTCTGGACAAGGGACTGATCCAGTCACTCGCTGGTTGCCAATGGGTACGGGAGCACCTCAATGTGCTGATCACCGGCCCCACCGGTGTGGGCAAAACCTGGCTGGCCTGCGCGTTGGCACACAAGGGGTGCCGCGAAGGGTACGCCGCCCAGTACGTCCGCCTGACCCGATTGCTGCGGGAACTGACCATCGCCAAGGGCGACGGGCGCTACGTGAACCAAGGTCGACATCCTGATCCTTGACGACTGGGGCCTGGTGAAGCTGAACGCCGAGAACCGGCGCGATCTGTTGGAGGTGCTGGAGGACCGTCATGGCAACCGATCCACTGTCGCCACCAGCCAGTTGCCCATCGATCAGTGGCATGCGGTTGTCGGCGACCCGACACTGGCCGACGCCATTCTCGATCGGCTGGTACACAACGCTTACAAAATCAATCTGAGAGGAGAATCCATGCGAAAACGCCAAGCGAAGTTGACGGGGACCGCCCCTTCCGAGTAACAATGCAAACCCTGCGTCGACATGACCCAGCGGGTGGCAGCTTTGCTCCGGTTCGGCTGGCAGCCTTCGGATGGAATCGATGGCAGACTTCGGCGGTTTACGCACTCACCAACTACCGCGATGCCGTCAAGTACGTCTTCGACAAGACCATTGAAGGGATGAACAAGGGCCTGACGCCTGATGAACTGGTCGAGTATGCGGCGCTTCCGGAGAAGTATCGGAGCCTCGACTACCTCAGACCCTACTATGGCCACCCCGACTGGGGCGTTCGATCCATATTCGCCGGCTATCTCGGCTGGTTCGACGGCAACCCGACCAGCCTGTTTCCGCTCGGACCTCGGGAGCAGGCCAGCAGGATGGCGGAACTGGCGGGAGGGCGCGCGGCCCTGGAACGCGCCATGAATGCAGCCTCAGAAGCCGGGCAGCATCAGTGGGCCCTGCAGTTGGCGGACCACCTGCTCCGGCTTTCGCCGAATGATCGATCCTTGATGCTGACCAAAGCGGGGTTGCTGGAAACCATGGCGGAACGTACTTTCAATGTGACCGCTAGAAACTACTTGCGCTCATACGCTCTTGAGCTGCGCACAATGGCAGACCTATCGGCCAGTGAGATTGATTAGTTGTCGAGCAGCCCGAGAAAAAGGGGGTGATCGGCATTCTGCTTGTCAACAAGTCCATCCATGGGCAGTCCATCCATGGGCGGTTGACAACGTCCGATGGATGCATGAAACTAAAATGACAAATTGTCTTACATATTGGCTTGCTTGGAGAAGAAGTTGTCGGAGAAACAATTCAAATCCTTGAAACGGGCCCCTGCCTACATTCTCGCCGAAGAGGCGATTCGTGAAATGATTCTGGACGGCACCTTGGGGCATGGTGAACTGCTGCCCGGGGAGCATGATCTTGCTGGTCAATTGGGCATTACGCGCCCTACTGTTCGTGAAGCGATAAGGAAACTCGAGAGCAGCGGACTCGTGGAACGCGGGCACCGGCGACGAATGCAGGTCGCCGCACCCTCCACCGAAGTGTCGAGCTCCGCCATTCGCAATGCCATTGTCCTGCATGGCGTGACCTACCGGGAGCTTTGGGAAGTCAGCACGGCGCTCGAACCGACGGCGGCGAGGCTGGCCGCCGAAAGAGCGGACGAGTCCATCCTCGCGCGGATCGAAGAGAACCTTGAGCGAACCCGGGCCTGCATCGACAACCCGAAAGAGCTGGTCAAGGCTGACATTGAGTTTCACGAACTGGTCGCTCTGGCATCGGGAAATCACGCTCTGCAGCTGGCAAGGGAACCGCTCGGTGAATTCCTTTCCGCAGCGTACGGTGTGGTAACCAAGAAGCTGGGGCCGGGCAAACGTCTGCTCCAGGCTCACGAGACCATCTTTG
>JAQAJJ010000015.1:13950-46119 GCA_028278675.1 Candidatus Azophilus lithoversatilis | reverse complement strand
GTAAGGTAGGCAGGAGGCAAGAGATAGTACAACTCCGCTATTGCGTCTGCTCGAGTGCACTCAACGGTAGTCGTAGTGTCGGGATCCTGATAGACGACGTTGAGCCTCACTGGAGCGGCGCAGCCGGGGAGACACGGTGTTCGTGCTTGGGGGATGGCCGTTGGTGGGATGTCGTTGGCCTCGTCTAAAGCGGGGACATCGAGATTTGCTGAAAGCTCGGCCACCTCGGAGCGCAGTTGAAAAGTCGCTGGAGTGGCACCCCCTAGTCGGCCAAGTAGGAACGCGACTTCAGTGTCGTTGCGATGGGCGGTAACAAGCAGCTCCAAGTTCGAGTCCTCGCGCCACCCAAGGGCCGAGGCAGTGAGGTTTGCGGAGCCGAGGAGACAGTGCTCATCGGCAACATAGAGCTTGGCATGAAGTGAGTGCAATAGCCGCACTTCGGTTTGCGGTCGTTCATTCGCAAGGTCGAGTACCTCGAGATCACTGACGCCAGCGGCGACCTCGGCGGGTCGCCACCGCGTTACGATCACGACGGAAACGCCGTCACGAATCACGTCGAGGAGGACGCTGAGAACCTTCGCCTTGATGAACGGGGAGCACAAAATAACCTCGGACTTGGCTTGGCTGACCAAGGCCTTGACGCGTTCCCCTTCGACTATCATGGTTTCAACCAGCGATGCTTTAGCCGTCGGCGAGGTCGTCTTCGGGGTCTAGGAAGTTGGCAGCGATCTGGCCCCAAGCATAGCGAATCCGTTCCAGCCTTCTGGCGCTTTCTACCCCAGCTTCTCTCTCGTACCTCGCCCAAGCGGCGAATAGGATTTTGGACGCGTTTACCGCTCTGATCAAACGCGACAGGACATCTTCTGGCTGTAGGTCACTCACGTCCTCATCCACAGTGTTTACGGTGCCGAATATGTCCGTAAAGGCGGGGTGTTTTCGATTAAACGTGATCTCTGTGAGATTTCCTTTAATCTCGACGTTGAATAGTTGGTATGGGTTGTGGAAGTCGGCTTCGAGAAAGACGACTTGAAGGTCAGCGTCTCGAATTAGCTTCAGGAGTGCAGCTACTTCATTTGGGGAGTAGCCTTTGTCGAGCGCGTCTCGCTTGATTTCGTCGTAGTCGTCGTCCGTTCGGGGACGCTCCTCACCTGGGATAGGCCGAACTTTGGAGCGCTTTTTCCACTGTTCGTCCACTTTGCGCGTTGGCTCGTCGGGCTTGTCGCTGTCGTGTCGCTCCCGGCGAGAAGAGCGCTTCCCCGCCCCTTGGGCCTCGATAACATCCCTAAGACGAACTAAACTCCGTTTGATGCTGTCTTGGAGAGGCAGTAGGTAGCCGTGGGGATGACCTTCATCCTTGAGACGCTCGACGACCTCGCGAAATTCCTCTTCGCCCTCTTTCATTTGCTGCCAATCCAACGTTGCAAGTTCGGCGAAGTGTGTTGCTGCCTGCTTGTTGTTCGTTACGCCGAATACTTCGTCAAGTGTGGGAGGGAACTCGACTTCTGCACCCCACCAGCGTTCCCGCGGGTCGTAGCCGATGCACCAACCTTGATCAAGCGTCAGTTCGCGTCCGGCGCGTACCACGGAGACACCCATGTTCCTTCCGGCGTGCTTTCCGTAGGGCATATCGCCACGGTTTCGGGAGCCGGCAAGTTCGATAGTCGTGGCCTTGGCAACCGAATAGCGGACGTTGACTTGGTGTGTGCTGCCGTTGAACTGGATAGGCTGAGGATCGTCCCATGCGTGGTCGAACATCGCTTCTTGGTCGAACGGTGCGGGTACGAGAGGAGTGGGAGCTAGGTACAGCGGATCGTCGAATGCCGCCTCCGCGTCGTACACAACGCTGCCGTCTTCCTCTTTGGCACAGAGTCGGATAACGATACTCCGGTTTGCAATGAAGCGACGGTAGATGCGCCCGGCAAGGCGTTCGGTGTTGATGAGCGTTGCCTTCGCGCTCTTCCAAGTCAGCCGGTGGCTTTCCAACTTGGACCAAACGACCAAGGTTCCGGACTTCGAGATGTGCCCGGAGATTGATCGCCACTCGTTGGGAACCGGGTTGTGTGTGGGGTTAGGTATCAGCTGCATCTTTCCCAATTCGATTTCGGAAACGTCGAGGTAGGTGTAGAGCGCATTGTCGGGTCCGTTCTGCCAACTCCAGACTTCCACACGACCAGCCTGCGATATGGACGCGTTTGGTAACCCCATGCCGAATCGTCCGATGCCGGATCTGTCATCGAGATGGCTGCCGTTCCCGAACTGCAGGGCGATGCGCAATTTGCCATAGTCCATGCCGGAACCGTTGTCCAGCACAGCGATCTTTGAGAGGCGCGCACGTTCCCTATGCCTTATTCGTTCATACTTCTGCAAGCAGAGCACCTCAATGACATTGGCACCGGCCTGCTGGGCGTTATCGATTAGCTCGGCAAGCGCGTAGGCCGTGTTCTTGTACCCCGAATCGCGCATTGACTTGATGGCCAATCGCGAAGGGATGATCTGGAACATATCTAGCTGTTGAGTGTCGTCATTGGCCGTCATCCCAGACATCCTCCCAGTTGATGAATGCTTCGGTTATATCGCTGAATCCAGGCAGTTCTGTATCGACTACCGTACTGACTTCACAGGTTTCGTTACCGCCGGCTTTCGGTCCGCGCGTGGCACGGCCCACCATTTGGCTATATAGAACCAGAGAGCGTGTGGGTCGCGCAATGACGACTGCACTGGTGTTTGGGGCGTCGAAGCCTGTCGTTAGTACGCCGAAGTTGCAAAGCACCATTGGTGTGTCAGGCGGGTTCCGGAAGGCCTTGATGGTGCGTCTGCGCATTTGCGTCGGTGTTTCGCCAGTAACGACCCTAGCGTCGAGACCTAGCGCGGACGAGGTAGCGGCGACGACCTCGGCGTGTCTTACGGATGCGCTGAAGAGTAGGATGCGGCGATGGCCGGCTTCGACGAGCCGGTTCAGCTCCGCGATTACAGCGACGTTCCGGTCAACGTTCTTGGCCAAGGCTGCCAGCACCTCCTCTCCGTAGTCGTCGTACCTAGCCGGGAAGGCGCGGAGTGTCTTCTTGAGTGCAGCCGGCGCTTCGTATTGGAGCTGTCGGAAAGTCGGTTTCGCCAAGTAGCCTTCGTCGATGAGATAGGAGACGGGGTCATCCCAGCCCTCGATTTCGAGCATCACCTTGCGCTCGCCGAAGAATGCGGACAGCTTCTCGTCAGCGGCGATATCGGACCAAGTTCGCCCGGGGGTAGCCGTCAGGCCCAGCAAAGCGTTGTGGGTGCCTGTTTCCGCTAGTTTCGTGATTACGGCTTGGTATGTTGGTGCGATAGCCTGATGAGCTTCGTCAACGATGACAAGCTTCGTCCGGGCGCCGAGGCGCAGGATGTCCAGGGGAGCGCGAGCCGAACGCGCGTGCATCTTCTGGAGGCCTGCGACGATGATGCCGTCTTGGATTTCGGAAAGGTCGGCTTCGTGGCTACCCCAGTAGCGCGCTAGGGAGACCGTCCGGTTTCCGAGCGTGGACCATGCAGATTGGAATGCTTCCGCCGCTTGGTCGAGCAGTTCGGCGCTCGCGGCGAGCCATACGAGGACGGTTGGTTCGGAATTGTTGAGGAAGCGACTGACCACGTGCATCGCCGTACGGGTTTTGCCCGCACCGGTAGGCATGTGCAGGGCCACTCGCCCGAATCCATCCTCAAGGGCATTCCATACCCGATTCGCCGCTTGGCGTTGATGTGGGAATAGACCGAAGGACGGTTCTGCATCTTGCAGGTCCGGTTCGAGCTGCGATGGCGTCGCAGCATGCGCGTCGATGCCGAAGAAGCCAAGATAGCTTTGCCGCGTGGCCGTGTCGTGCATCGGGTCGAAGCTGCGGAGCCGACGTCGGTCAGCTAGGGAAAGGCGATTCGCGAGTTCATCGAGCTTGTCGGTCGTCATCGCGTCGTAGCAGATGCCACGAATGTGGGGCGAACCGAGCAGGTCGTCGGCGCGATATTGGAAGAAGTCGTGTGCGATGCCGCGCAAAGTCGCGGGTGTGCCGCTCTTCGGCTGTAGGGCGGAGACGGTAGCTACAACATCCTCGCCAAGCAATTGCTCGACATGATCGAGGCTTAGACGCGAAATGAGTTCTCGTAGGTCTTGTCCGGGCGATAACACTTTCTGCGGCAGATCGGTAGGAATTGAGGTGGAAAGGTCGGGAAGAGCTATAGTGTACAGATCAGGCACGCCTGATCGTCGGCGTCATCCGCGAGCAGGGCGTTCTGCCAAGTGGATGCCCCAGCCTTCGCCCTGTTTGCATTCGCTGCCCGCTCGATATGCTCGCGTTGCGCGAGAACCTCATCAAGCGTCTCGCCTTGGACCCAAGTGAAGCGCTTTTCTGTCCGCGGATCGATCTTCTCGTACTGCTTAGCGCGTTCGAAGAGTGCCGGGTGGTTGTCCGCTAAGCCGAGCCACTCGTCCCTGCGTTGGAAGAAACAGAAGTAGCAGCCGGATCGGCTACGCCAATTGTAGTATTCGGGCACGCCTACCGAGTCCTCGAGAATCCTGAACACATCCGCCCGGACGATGCTGTCCTCTACGAAAGGGTACTCGGCCTTGATGTTCGGCTTATGGCTAATGTAGCCGCCGCGGTGCTCGTCAGCGCGGATTCCGATGTAGCTGACGCAGGGGTCGCCCCCAACGTAGGCTTCCAGTGGTTCGAGCTTCATCACCCGGGTACACCAGAGAGCAGGAGGGGCCGGGAGAAAATTATTGAACCGCTATAGATGATGGTCGAAGTCGCGGCCGCTGCTCAGGCGGACGATCGGCCTGTCGAGGTAGTCCTCGAGGCGGTCGAGGTACTTGTACACTTCGGGCAACTCGGCCCCGGTGTCGCAGAAGAAATACTCGATCTGTTCGTCGCGGCCCTGATCCTTGAGATAGATGGCGAGTGCCGCGCTGTCCTTTCCGCCCGAAAGCCCGAGGATGTGCCTCGTCGGCTTGACGTTGATTGGGGTGGCGTCGCTATCCGACATTTCGGCTGGCATCTTTGATCTCGCTCTTGGATAGGTTGGAGTGGCGGTACCGGGTGAGAAAGTCGCTGGTCAGTTCCGCAACAAGCGCAAGCGCTAGCTCCTTGTCGTGGATGTCTGACAGGACTTCTTCCACCCTTTGCTTTGCCTCGGCGACCGCGGCCTTCGATCGCTCGTTCAGGGTGACGACCTCGTCGGTTTCCCCGGTGAGGCTGCTGACGGCTTTGACGAGGATGACCTCGTAGGCGGAGTCGTGCTTCGCGGTGGTATCAAAGTGGAGGCGAAGCTTCTCGATGTCGAGCAGGCGTTTCGAGAACTCAGCCAGCCTGTATTCTGCCGTGTCGCGATCCTGGTCGGTCCATTTCGCAGATGGTTTGTGGCCGAGGAACAACAGGATGCTGTCGAACCAATCTTCGTCCGCGGCCGCAGGTTCGCAAATTCGGCGGATAAAGCTCCGTAAGCCCTGTACGTCCACCGTGTATTGGTCGAGTCCGTGACACCGACCTCGCAGCACCGCCCTGAGCTCGGTCAGGGGCATGGTGTCCGCAAGGGCAAACCCTGCGCAAAGCGCTTGACGCATGAACTCGCGCAGAGTGGATTGAGCGCCCTTCAGCTCGCGCAGCGCGTCGATCAGCCTAGAAGCGAAGCCGGAAAAGTCCTCAGCATCGTCGAAGCCGCAAGCTGCCGGAAGCTCGTTGAATAGGAATTTCTCAGGGGATTTCGACAGGAAGAACGCTTGCCTCACGCGCAGCGTCGTGTCGGACAGGCGCCGAGTTTTCTGCGCGTGTTCGTCCAATCCAAGGACGAACTGGGTTAGGGGGCGTGCGAGATCGAGGAGCTGCACCGATTCCCGCACCTCGCCGAATAGCGCACGGCTGTACTCGTGAAAGAGCTCTGCCCGGACACCATCAATGCGAAAACGCTGGAAGGCAAAGAGGTCGGGACGGCGAACCATCCTCTCCAAGTGCTCGTAAGTCAGCGTCGGCGCATATGTTCCCTCGTCGTAGAGCGCGATCTCGTGCTGGTGCAGCAGATAGTAGTGCAGGAATAGGATGGGGAATACACCGCACTTGACGCCGTAGGGAGGTTCAGCCAAGGCGTCCATAAGGCGTTGCAGAGTCACTGGCTCGGCTTCTGATGCGGCGAGGAGTGAGTCTAGCTGCTTCCAAGTAGGACTGAGGCGCAGGGCATCCTCGGTCTCCGGCGGGACGAAAGTCCACCCAGCTTCCGCTTTCACGTGCAAATGGCCAGCTTCGAACACCGAGCGATAGATCGCGCGCTCCGGAGGGTGCTTCTGGATGTTGAGACTGGCTTTGGTTCGTTCGGTCAGCATGTGCTGGAACAGTTTGTTCCTGGCGGCAGCGGCCTGAGACGAAAGGCGATCGCGGTTGATGAGCTCGTTGTGAATGATCGGTGCATCGGCGTAGATGCAGTCCATCACGTTTGAAAGCGCACGTTGGAGGGTGCGGCGATCTGTTGATGCGAGAAGTTCCCCCCTCCAGTGCCACTCGGACAATGTGGGGTCGCCGATGAGCCCGTTCAGCACTTGCCGCTCCGAGATTCTTGCGGCCTGCAGGCGCTCTCGAACTTCTCGCGCCGCGACTGGATCACCTGCCAACTCCTGGCCGCTTCGTTGGACTCCCTCCAAGGCGAGCGCGTCGGAAATCGCAGATCGAAGGGCTGATGCGTTCCTGTGAAGAGCCCACACCTCGTTTGGCCCCGCGGAAGTCAGTGCATGGGTGAAGGCAGTCTCGTCGCTGTGACTCTCGGCTAGGAAAAAGACGATTCGTGGACGGTCCGCGTTGTCTGTCGGGACGAGGTTTGGTGAGCGGGCGTCGAAAAAGTTGATGTCGAAGTGACGAAGCGACCCTGTGCGAACGGAGTGTCGGCGGGCAAGCACAGGCTCAGCTGCTCCGCGATCGGTAAGGGCCGCGGCCAGATCAAACTCGCCGAGCTTGTCCATTTCCTCGTCCGTCCGCTCGTCGATATCGAAGTCAGTCCCTTGCCACACTCGATACTCACCGCTGAATCGCCGAAACTGCACAACGGATGAGTCGAGTAGGGGTTGGATCGCATCGCGGAATGCCAGCTTGGTGGTGAAGAGTCGGCGAAGGATGTCCTCGGACGCTTTCAGGCCCTCGCTTCGGGAAATCAGGTTCAACACGCCGATTGTCTTGGCGAGCATGACCGATGGGCGGGATCCGCCGTTAGGCGTTTCATTGGTCCTATCTGCGTCTTCAACTCGCTCGACCGCTGTTACGACCTCCGCCCAGCGCCGATGCGTCAGAGGGTCGGCGAGCACGGCCGGCTGGTTGTGGACGAAGTAGTCGTAAATCTGATCAGGGCGAACCCGGTCGTCGAACTTGGCCAGCGACGCAAGCGAATCCTGGAAGCCATGGGGCTCCCGGCTTCCGAGGTAGCTGAACAAGGTCCGTTCGTTTTGGGCGAAACGTTGGCAGAGTTGCGGCAGCGCCAAGAGTGAGATCGGATGGATCGGATAACAGGACGCGAAGATGCTTGCGGCTGCGTCTGCATCGAGGCCGGCCGGTAGAGCCTTGGCGCGTGCGAGCGCCTTTGCCGTGCGCGTCGAGTGCTTGGCGACGGTCTGTTGCTGAGACCCCGTGAGGGAATTGGAGAAGGCGGCGGCCACGACGCGTAGGGTCTGTTCAGGCGCCTCGACGAACGAGACGCTTTCGAAGCGTCCGTGCACCTTCGCCCAATCGTTCTTTAGCTGCTCGCCCATGCCCCTCGCGTAGAGGTCGAAGCCCTGATGCAGGAGAACGAAGAATAAGAGCTTGGCCTTTCTCGCCCGGTAGGCTCGTTCGGCAAGTTGCTGCAGGAGATAGACGCCGCCTCCGCCTTGCCGCGCTTCATGCTCGAGAAATTTGCCCAATTCGTCGATGACGATTAGCAGCCCGCCTGCGCCATTGCGTTCAACCGCCCCTTGCAGACTATCAACGAGGTGGAGTAGCTCGCTGTCGGCTAGCTTGCGCCGCCGGAGCGCACGTTGAAGTTCCTCAACCACGACCGGCTTCCGGCCGGGTTTGCCCCCCCAGAAGTTTGTGGCTGCTTCGTTGAGTGCGACGAGCAGCCGTGCCCCTAGAGGTTCCTCACTGCCAGTCAAAACGACCCTGCACCACGGGTCCTGACGAGCAAAGCGTCGTGCGAGATCAGGGCGCTCCGCTGCCAAAGACCTGCCGGCCGCCTTCTTAGCGCTTCCTGGGGGACCGAGTAGTTCGTGGAGGAAGAGGGCGAATGAGGATTTGCCCGAACCGTAGGGTCCAATCAGGCTCCAAGCTCGCGGTTGGTCAGCGCGACCAAGCGCCGTCGCGACGTCCTCCAAAAGATCGATGCTCCGCGCTGTCGGAAGGTAAGCATCCACTATGAAAGGTGAACCGCGGTCCCGTTCGACGTTGATCGAGCGGGTGTACCGCGTGTTGACGCTAACCTGACTCGCAAGGCTCATGCGGCAAGCCTCCCGTCAGATGCGTAGCGTTCTTTCAGGATGGACATCGAGTCGAGCGGCGCCATCTTGAAGAGTTGAAAGATGCCGGCCGTGCGGTCCAGCCGAAGAGATTGTGGGTACTCTTCGCACAGAGCTTCGAGCTTGCCGACGAGACCATCCTCTGTCATGCGGAAAACGGCTCCGGGAGCGCAATGCTCGTTGTCGCTGTACATGAGATCCGCGATTGCCAACTGACCGACGTTGGCGTGTTCGAACAGTTCAGCAATAGCGAACGCGAAGACATCAGATGGCAGATCGGCTTGGTCCGACGGCGCTGCTCTCCATGTGCGGGTGTCGAGCCGTTCTTGCAGGTCCAGCATGGCCAATGGTGAATCAAGGGCATCTTCCAGGGTGATTCGCGAGTTGGCCGTTGTCCTTGAGTACATGCGGAGAACCAATTGCGCATCGCCTTTCAACGTTGTCACCGCGGTCCTCGACGACAGTTCGCGTTTGGCGAAATCCGTGAGCCCGGTGATGACTTCGCTGGTCGTGAAAGCAGGCTTGTGGAAGTGGTTGAAGAACCAGTAAATCGCTGAGGCTTCCCTCGGATTGGTGGCTAGGAGCCAGTGGAGTAGCCAAATGGTTCCCTCGTCCTCCAAATAGCGGTCTCCATCGTCGCCGAAGACGGTCTCCGCCAACGGGGTAGGTTTCAGGGTGTTGGTTTTCGGGTCTCGGTGGACGATCCGTGTCGCTTGCAGCCAATAGCGGATCGAGTTCACCATGTTCTTGCCCACACCCAAGACGACAGTGGCATCCTCGCGAGTGAATATCTTCGGATCGTTCGCAAGGGCATCAAGACCCTTGGTGATCCAACCGAAGCGAAGGGGGAAGGACTCGTGTCGACCGAAGGCAGTGTTGTTGCCGTTCAGTCTCACTGGGGGGCACCTTGAGGCGTTGCCGTGAGCGTTTTCACGGATGGACACCCTACAGCGTCTGCCGGTGAGCCGCAAGGCAAGGTTGCCCATGGTGACTCCGTGCACAGACTGTTCGGACAGCCCATTGGGAAGCAGGGGCTCTGCCATTCCATCCAGTAGTGCTAGCTGTTGTTCCAAGATCGCAGCCTCCTTGTTCGACCGTACTCAAGTCATCCTTGCCGATTCCGTCGGTCGTGATCAGCATAGGGGAACGGTATCATGAAACTGTATAGTTGAACAGTATTTGTCGTGTCGGAGCCGCACCATCAATCGACCGCCCAACGCACCACCCCCACCCTGTGGCCAGTCTAGCGATTTGTCGGGAACCGAGGCCATGCTCGTCATCCCCCGTTCGGATTCGAGAGCATCTTGCCCTCGCATGAGCGAGTGGACTCGGTTAGCTCATCGGCTGCCTGAGCAGCTCCAGCAGTTCCTGCGCGTTGAGCCGAGCTGGCGCGTCGGCGTCCTGCAGCAGGCGGTCGGCCAAGTCCTTCTTGTGCCGGTGCAGATCGACGATCTGGTCTTCGATGGTGCCCTTGGCAACCAAGCGGTAGATGGTCACCGGGCGGGTCTGGCCGATGCGGTGGGCGCGGTCCGAGGCCTGGTCCTCCACTGCTGGGTTCCACCAAGGGTCCATGTGGATGACGTAGTCGGCAGCGGTCAGGTTCAGGCCGGTGCCGCCGGCCTTCAAGGAGATGAGAAACAGGTCGCCCTCGCCGGCTTGGAAGGCGGCAACGCGCTCGGCGCGGGCCTTGGCAGGGGTGCTGCCGTCCAAGTATTGATAGGGGATGCCGGCTTCGCGCACGGCTTCCTCCAAGAGCTTCAAGTGGGTGACGAACTGGGAGAAGACCAGCACCTTGTGGCGGTTCTCCCGCAGCTCCTCGATCATCTCCCGGAACATCCGCAGCTTGGAGCTCTCCGGTGCGCCTGCCTTGCGCACCAGCTTGGGGTTGCAGCAGGCCAGACGCAGGCGCGTGAGGTGGGCCAGCACCTCCAAGCGTCGTGCGCCTTCGCCCTGATCGCTGCTCGGCGCGGTCTCCAGATCATCCACGGCCCGTTGCCGCAGCGCCTCGTACAGGGCCGCCTCCTTGGGTGACATCTCCACGTGCAGGGTGATCTCGGTGCGCTCCGGCAGGTCATCGAGCACGTCGGCCTTCAGGCGGCGCAGCATGAAGGGCGCGATCAGGCGCCGCAGGCGGCTGCGGGCCTCAGCGTCCCCACTGCGTTCGATGGGCCCCGCGAAGTGTCGGCGGTAGTGCTCCAGGGAGCCGAGTAGGCCGGGATTGATGAAGCTGAACAGCGAGTGCAGGTCGATCAGGTTGTTCTGAATTGGGGTGCCAGTGGTGATCAGGCGGAAGTCCGCCTTTAGGAGCCGCGCCGCCTTGGCCCGCTTGGTGGCTGGATTCTTGATGGCTTGGGCCTCGTCGAGCACGGCGCTGCGCCAAGGCACTTCCGTCAGCTTCTTGATGTCGTTCTGCAACAGGCCGTAGCTGGTCACCATCAAGTCAAAGGAGCCAAGACCGGCCAGTTGCCCGCCCCGAGCGGAGGCCGCGCCGGTGTAGGCCAGCACGTTCAAGGTGGGCGCAAAGCGGCGGGTCTCGTCGATCCAGTTGGCCACCACGGAAGTGGGCGCCACCACCAAGGCCGGGCCGTCCGGGGCACGCTGGAGCAGCAGCGCCAGCGTTTGCACGGTTTTGCCCAGGCCCATGTCGTCGGCCAGGCATGCGCCCGCGCCCCATTCGCTGAGGCGTGCCAGCCATTGGTAGCCCTCCCGTTGGTAGGGGCGCAGGTCCGCCTGCAAGGTGCTCGGCAGTGCCGGGTCGAAGGCTTGGGCTTGATCGAGCGCGCGGCGCTGGGCGCGCCAGGCGGCGTCCGTGTCCACTTGGGCTTCGGCCAGGAGCTCATCGAGCGCCAACGTCGCCAGCGGGTGCATGCGCACCGCATCGCCCGCTGCGGGCGCGGACAGGCTGCGCAGATCCTCAAGCTGGCGGCGAAAGGCACTGCTCAGCGCCAGAAAACCGCTCTCGCCCATCTTCAGGAAGCGGGAGCCGGGGTTGTCGTCCAGCAGCGTGAAGATTTGCCGCAGGGTCAAGGCTTCGCGCTCGTCGAAGCGCACCTCGCCGGAAGCCGAGAACCATTCGGCGGCGCGCTTGATGGACAGGTTCAAAGAGGCGCTGTTGGCCCGAGCGACGATCTTGAAGGGTTCGCCCTTGGGCCACAGGCAGCGGGCCTCGGCGGCATTGAGTTGCTCGAGCAGGGCCAGGCAGTCCTCTGGCTCGGCCAGCGCCAAGCGCCAATCGCCGAATTGGCCAGCGTCGATGCCGCGCAGCATGGGGCAGGCGTCGATCAGCCCTTGGGCGGCTGCGCGCTCCGCCGCCAGGTCGCGCTGCGCTTGCACGGTGGCATCTTTCTGAACCGCGAACACCGTGGTGCCGCCCGTGCCGGGTGCGAGGTAGATGGCGGATTCAGGCACCGGCTCCACCAACAGGTCCACCGTCAGTCCGTCGCCGCTGGGCTCCAGCCGCAGCCAGGGCCTCGGGTCGGCTTCAACTTGCGGCGCGCTGGCATCCTCGCCCCCGGCGCTCTGCACCCGCAGGTCTCCGGCGAGGGCGGAAACGGCCTCGAAGAACCGGGTGCGGGCGCCGGTCGGCAAGTTGAGCCCTTCGGGCGGGATCACGCCATGCAGGTGGGTGTGGCTGTCGGAGAACTTCCAGACCTCATAGCGGGTTGGACTCATCCTTTTGCCTAAGTAGCCGGTCTCCGCGTCTTCGACGTGGGGCTGCATGCGCACTCGCGCACCACCGTCCGCGGTCTCGTCGATGATCAACTCGGGCTCCCGGCAGATGATTTGGACCGGCACCGAGTCCCGCACCAGGTGCGGGTGGCCGGCCAAGGCGTGCAAGGTGCCCCAGCCGACCTGATACTCCGATCGATCCCAATAGCGGCCGGGTTCGAGGGCATCGATGGCCGCGTGGTCCTGTTCCGTTAGGCAGTCGATGTCCTCGGCCGCGTGACTCAACCGCCAAAGCGGCACCACCCGGCCCTTGGACCAGTTGCCCGCTTTGCCGAGGCGCTGTTCCCGGGGCACAACCGTCGGCAGGCCGTCATCATCCGGACCTTCGAGGCTCCAAACCAAGCGTCGCCGCTGACCGCTGCCGGCGTCCCCCATCTCCCGCGCTTTGGCGGCCAGGTCCTCCAACGCCTTCAGGGAGTACTCCCAAGCGGGCAGGGGCTCCCCTGCCGTGCAGAGGCTGACCGTCCCCATTTGGCGGTGCAGCGCATCGCTTTGCTGGCCTGCCCGCTCGGCCGCGGCGTCGCCGAAATCCTTGGGCTGGCGAAGGATGGCCGCGCAGCACTCCGCCTCGACCCAGAGGTAGCCGTTGGTGGCGGCTTGGTCGGCCAGGGACATGAGGACTTCCGGATCTCGGCTATGGAGCGCAGCTTCGTTGGTGCGCCAAGAGTCGCTTAAGGCGATGCAGAGCTGGTTGATGGCGACGCGGCCGTCCCAGCCGATGTGCCCGCTGTGCTTGCGCAGCCGCGACGCCCTGGCGGCTAGGACGAGGGTGCGGAGGTTTTGGTGCTCGCTGAGCGATTCGCCGATGCGCAGCAGCCGGTCGAGTTCCCCCCGAGGTGCTAGGTCATTGCTGCGCACCCAAGCCAGCAACGCCAGGGGAAAGGCTCGGTGCGGCGGGAACAGGTTGCGCTTGCGGGTGCCGACCCGCTCGGCGGCCAGCGCCGCCTCAATGCCGCGGCCGGCGGCTTCGTCGTCGCCGAGCAACGTCGCGATCAGGGCGCGGACGCTGGGCGCGGCCGTGCTGGCAGGCTTGCGCTGCAAGGCGGCAGCCGGCAGTTCGTCGAATAGGGCGCGGGCATCGTCCAACTGGCCCTTGAGGATATGGATGAAGGCCAACTCGGCGGCGTGTTGAGCCGGGTCGGCAGTGAGTGCTTGGCACGCGGCGAGCGCGGCTTCGGGGGAGTGCAGGCTGTCGATGATCCCACCTAGGGCGCCGGCGATGGCTTGCTCGCGATGCTCGACTGGAATGCGCTCCAGCAGGGGGATGCCGAAGGGGTGGCCGAGGAAGCTCCAGTGGCGAGAGTGATCGATTTCCAGTTCATCGATCCACTGCAGTTGACCGGCCCCCACGCACCAGCGCAGTTGGGTCTGCTTCCAAGTCGCTATGCTGGCGTACGCATACTGGTGCGGTCGCTCGAAGTGCTCTATCAGCGGCAGCAGATTGCCGCTCTGTTGGGCGGCCAAGGTGAATTCCAGGCAGCGGTCAGGGCAGGCGGCAACGTCGTGACGGTGGGATCGGACCACCAAGCCAGCCTCGAGCAGCTCCCGGTTGGCCCGGCGCACGGTGTCCACGCCGGCCCAGCGGCCATTCAGCCGAACTTGCGCCCGCCGCAGCAGCTGTGCGACGAGATGCTTGGGCATCTCGAAGGGATAGGCGACGCCATACACCTGAGCCGCGAGTTGGGCTTCGGGAGACAGATCGGAGTAGGCTTGGGTCGGCTGGAAATCGGACTGCACAGTGGGGGCAGTTTACCTTGGGCGGGCTGAAATCCGCGCATGGATTTCAGCGCCACGCCTAGGGATGGCCCTGAACCAAGCTCGCCTCAAGGGCATCTGGCAATTGGTTGGGGTTTTGCAGTCCAAGAGTGTACACTCTGAAGTGGTGCTTAAAGGGAGCCTTCAGCTTGCCCCAGAACGGCACGCCGTTGACGCCGAAGGAACAACCAACCAGCCGCTGGGCTGTCTCCATTTTTTCCATGGGAGTGTTTCATGACAATGGAAGTGACCGCCAAGGGTCTAAGGACCAGAGTTCGCGAGGTGCTTGATTGCGTGGACCGCGGCGAAACCGTGGTTGTCACCTACCGAGGCAAGCCGAGGGCGAGGCTGGTGGGAATCGAGTCGGCACCGGCTGCAACCGCGGCACGGAGAAGCATTTCTGGCTTCGGCATGTGGAAGGATCGGGTTGACCTGACCGATGTGGAGGGCTTCGTGCAGGACTTGCGTCGACCGCGCGATGTTGTTTGATACCGATGTCCTCGTTTGGTTCTTCCGCGGCAGGGAGTCGGCGCGGGCTGCCGTCGACGAGTGCGCGAGCATAAGACTCTCGGCTGTATCGTACATGGAGCTGGTGCGAGGCGTGCGCGACGAAAGCGAACTCCTTGAGCTCAGGCGGGCCATCGGCGAAAACAGCTGGCGCGTGGTTCCGGTCTCCGAAGGAATCAGTCACAGGGCGGTGCTGTACATTGAACGTCACGCGCTTGCGCATGGCCTGCGTCTGGCCGACGCGTTGATCGCAGCGACGGCAGTGGAGACTGGGGAAACGCTGATGACTGCAAACGTCCGACACTACCGTTTCTTGTTGGACCTTGACATCCAGCGCTACCAGCCATGATGGACGGCCTGCTCAATGTGGCAATCGTTGCACACCCGGGGGGGGATGCGAACCTGCGGTTCGCATTGACGAACTCGTCGTCCTTGATCTGCCCCAAGCGTTGCCCCCAATAGTTCACCACGCCCCGTGAGGCCTCGCCGGGCACTGCGTCGTCAATCGCCCGGATCCAAGCGGCTTTGGGGATGCGTTCAACGGCGTAGTCGCGCTCGCCCTCCTGCCCGTAGTCCCACACCCGCCACAGAAAAAACGAGGCGTTGCGCAAAATGGCCCAAGCCGGTCCGTTCCACCACACGCCGAGCGCCGCCCGGCGCGACTCCGGCGTCATCGGCAGGGGATGATAGGCTGGCGGCTGCCAATTTCCGTCAATGAAGCGAACATCCGGACAGGGGTCGTAGCCGAGCCGAGCCTCTGTGTCGCCAAGGGCGATCTGCGTTCGGAACGCAGCGCTGGTGCGGCGGGAGCGGTCGGTGAATATCGGGCGTCTCATTCCAGCTCCGCGCCGTGCGCGGGCGTGGCGTGGTCCCGGCGGTAGGCTGCGTGGCGGCGTATGCTCGCCAAGTCATCGGGCGAAATTTCCGCCTCTTCGTCAATGGGCGGATTGTCCAAGACGATGTCCATGTCATGGCGGGACCGTTTGGGCACCAAGTCGCAGGCTTGGTTGGGCATGGTCAACCAAGCCCCATCCGATTCTCGTCGTCTATCAGTTTGACTTTGCTGGGCAATTCGCTGCTCCAACGCCAGAGCACGAGGTTGATGTCTTGATCAGTGGCGCCTGTCGCATAGCTCCCGAATCGCATTCCAGCGAATCCAGATTCCATTAGGCGATCGGCGAGCGATTGGGAGGCGGGTACCTTGCCGGAGAACATGTCATCACGCCAAGCAGGGCAGTCGAGGTCGAGGTGCGCTACCGCATGGGCCGCCCTTGCGTGGGGATCCAACGCGTCGAACACCGGATTGACGTCGACATCGTAAGCACACAGCACCAACGGCTGCATCCGCCGAAAGTGGGGACTGACCTCTCGCACGGCGGTCGCCGATGAAAACGACAGGTACAGGGCTGGAATCCCGAGCCTGTTGAATCGTCCTCCCCTGCGGCGAGCACCCTCCCCGGACAGCGGCGACCACGCCCAGCGCGGGTCGTGCGCCCGATAGACCACCGCTCGAAGATGCACCTTCCAAACGGACTAGGCGTAACCGCCATCGAGGACTTGGTCCAGATACGCGTGAACCCTGTCGGCTTTGCCGTCCCGAACCAGTTGGCATGGGGTCATGTCCGCGAATCCTGGCAACGGCTCGGAGCGGAACCAGGCATAGGCCACGAGCGCTGACCCCATTAGGGACTCCACGCGGTTGAGAATCTCCAGCATCTGCCGCAGCCGCGTTTGCGTCTTGGGTGCGCCAACGCGGGAAGACCGAGACAAGGCGTCCCGGCTCAAGCCCAAGGTGTTCGCGATTTCCGCCTTGGTGGTTCGCAGCTCCCGCGCCACGGCATTGGGCGAGAAGCCGACATCGGTAGCGAATTCCTGAATCTGCATTCTATTTCACACAAAATTACTCATTAGGCGTGATAATATGCGCATATGTGGTGAAGTCAACTCAGTCAGACAAGGTCTTGATCAAGTTGGCGGCAACCGCCTTCAGTCCTCCGCCTTATCCTTGAACTCACACAGATCCTCAATCACGCAGGCCCCGCACCTCGGCTTGCGGGCGGTGCAGACGTAGCGGCCGTGCAGTATCAGCCAGTGGTGGGCGTCCTTGAGGTAGGGCTTCGGAATCAAGCGCACCAGCCTATCCTCCACTTGGCGCACGTTTCTGCCGGGGGCGATGCGGGTGCGGTTGGCGACGCGGAAGATGTGGGTGTCCACCGCCATCGTCGGTTGGCCGAAGGCGGTGTTGAGCACCACGTTGGCGGTCTTGCGGCCCACCCCCGGCAGCGCCTCCAAGGCGGCCCGGTTGGCGGGCACCTCGCTGCCATGCCGTTCGATGAGCAGTTGGCAGGTCTTGATGACGTTCTCCGCCTTGGTGTTGAACAGGCCGATGCGCTTGATGTAGCCCTTGAGCCGTTCGACGCCGAGGGCCGACAAGTCGGCCGGGGTGTTGGCCGCCTTGAACAGCGGACCCGTAGCCTGGTTCACGCTCACGTCAGTCGCCTGGGCGGACAGCATCACCGCGATCAACAGCTCAAATGGCGTGCGGTAGCGCAGTTCCGTGGTGGGCTCAGGATTTTCAGCCTTCAGCCTTTCGAATATCTGGGTTCGTTTTTCCTTGTTCATCGTTGTTCCGGTTGGATGGAAGAGCGTTGCCCAAGCTGTTGGCCAGGCCCAGGAGCAGGCCCGCGATGATGAAGGCGCCGGGGGGCAGCAAGGCAATCAGGAAGGGTGCGGTGTCGAAGCCGAGATCGATTCGCCAACCCGCCGCAATGGGGCCAAACAGATGTTCCATGCCAGCCAGCAGGCTGCCTTGGCCGAGGGCTTCGCGCACGCCACCCAAGGCGACTAGCGCGATGGCGAAGCCCGTAGCGGTGCCCAGTGCGTCGAGACAGGCCCGCCACGGCGGCTGGCGGCTGGCGAAGGCCTCCATTCGGCCGAGGATCATGCAGTTGGAGACGATGATCTGCACGAACAGCGCGATCCGCAGGTAGAGCTCGAAGGCATAGGCTTCCAGCAGCAGGACGCTCAAGGTGGTGAAAGTGGCGATGACCAGCACGAAGCAGGGCAGCCGGACCCTGCTTGGAATCCAGGTGCGCAGGGCGGAGATCGCCAATGCCGACCCGAGCATCACGAAGCCGCTGGCCAGGGCGAGGCCGATGGCGTTGACCAAGCTGTTGCTGACCGCCAACAGCGGGCAAAGGCCGAGCAGTTGGATCCAGGCGGGATTGCGCCGGATGACGGCGTCGGTGAACGCGCCGCCTGCGGCGGCGTTCGCGCCTCCTGCGGCGGCGTTCGTGCCGCTCATGGTGCGTACTCCGCCAGCGGTGGCGCGCCTTCGGCGTCCAGCATTTGCCGGATGCCGCGCTTGACCGCTTCGCTGGTGATGGTGGCGCCGCTGACGGCGTCCACTTCGAGTGGCGGCGTGGTGGCGAAGCGGTGCATCCAGGGGCTCCTGTCAACGTCGATGAAGTCGCCTAGGCCCGGCGTCTCCCGATGTTCAACCACCCGTGCGCCCAAGAGCTGCCCGCCCTCACCAAAGGCGGCCAGCAAGTGGATTTCCCCAGCGTAGCCTCGAATCCTGGACCGCTCGAGCCAGATGCCGCCGGGCAGATCCATCCGCTCGTCCTGCCAGTCTCGTCCGGCCGGGTCGAAGGGGCCGCCGACCAGATCGAAGGCCAGCCGCCAAAGGTGGCGCGATCGATTGGCCTCGATGGCCGGCTCGGTGAGCGCATGGATGCCGGCCAGCAGCAAGGCACAACAGGACCCGATGCCGACGAGGCTAAGCAGCGGACGCATCACTATTGCCAAAGCCCTGTCGAAAGGCCCGGTCGATGAGCGGTGTGGCGGCGTTGGCGATCAGCACGGCGAAGGCGATGCCGTCCGGGTAGCCGCCCCAGGCGCGGATGACGAAGGTGATGGACCCCGCGATGCCGCCGAAAAGCCACTGTCCCGGCCGGCTGCCCGGATGAGTGACGGGATCGGTGATGACGAAGAACGCCGCCAGCAGGATGCCGCCTGAGAGCAGGTGGAACAACGGTGGCCCGGCGCTTGATGAACTGCCGCCGTCATTGAAGATCAAGGCCAAGGCGCCCAACGTGATGAGAAAGGCCGTGACCACCCGCCAGGCGATCAGGCCGCGCAGCAACAGCCACAGGCCGCCGGTGGCGAAGGCGAGGTTGGCCCACTCCCAGGCCCGGCCCCCGAAGTGGCCGAAGGCGGGGTTCTGCCGGAAGGCTTCGGCCACGGTCAGGCCGTCCCGGTACTTGAGCGCCGTCAGCGCCGTCGCGCCGGTGTGTCCATCAACCAACGGCGGCCAAGCCCCCATGGCCAGCGGATAGGACACCAGCGCGATGGCGTAGCCGGCCATCGCCGGATTGAAGATGTTGTGGCCCAGCCCGCCGTACAGTTGCCGGGCCAGCAAGACCGCGCCGCCGGTGGCGACGGCGACCACATGCCAGGCGGCGGCGGGCGGCAGGGCCAAAGCCAGGATCAAGGCGGTCAGGGTCACCGAGCCATCGGCTAGGTTGGCAGGCCGTCCCCGGGCCTTAGCCGCAGCCCAGTCGAGCGCACAGGCCAGTGGCCAGGCAATGGCGATATTGCGCAAATAACCGCTACCGAAATGAACGCTCAGCGCGGCGAAGCCGGGTAGCAGGCCGGCGCTGACCGACCACATGATGCGGCTGGTGCTGTTTACCATTGGCGCCCGCTTCCGGTGGCCAGGCGCTGTTCCCGACGGTTATGGGCATCGACTTCATCCGCTGCCAAACGGGCTTTTCGAGCGTCGAAGCGGGCCTTGGCGGCGGCGGCGCGGGCTTGCCGGTCGTCTCGGGCGTGCCGCTCGTCCTTGGCGGCGCGAAAAAGATGCGCCAAAGGGATGCCGCTCGGACAGGCGCGATCGCAGAGGCGGCACTCGATGCAGCGGTCGAGCCCGGTCGCTGTCGCGGCGTCCAGTTGATCTCCCCGGATCAACCGCAACAGGTGCTGCGGCGCCAGGGTTTGGGGGCACTCCGGTTCGCAACGATTGCAGCCGATGCAGGGCGCGTCCGCACCGGCTGGCGGGTTGCTCTGAGCGGCAGGGGCTGGCATGGCGGCGAGGTCGATGCAATCCACCGGGCAGGCGGGCAGGCAGAGTTCGCAGCCGGTGCACTGGTCCGCCATGACCGTATGCATGAAGCCGGGCGCGCCGATGATGGCATCCACGGGGCAGGGAGCCAAGCACAGGGCGCAGCCGATGCACTCCGGTTCTCGAATGCGGGCGGTTACGGGTAGGGGATCGGCGGGTGCTGCGCCATCGTCCCGGCCTAGCAGGGCCTTAAGTGCGGCGAAGGTTGCCTCGCCGCCCGGCGGGCAGAGGTCCATGGGCGCACCCGTCGCCAGCGCTTCGGCGTAGGGTCGGCAGCCGGGGTGGCCGCACTGCCCGCACTGGGTTTGCGGCAGCAGGGCGTCGATGGCATCGATCAGGCCGTCGTCGTTGGTTGGCAGCCGGGCATGCGCCCAATTGAGGGCGAGGCCCGCGATCAGGGTCAGGCCGGCCAACGTCCCGGCGGCGATGAGGATGGCGGTCAATCGAGCCCTGCGAAGCCGAGAAAGCCGAGGCTCATCAGGCCCGCCGTCACTAGCGCAATGGGCGCTCCGGCAAAGGCCCGGGGTAGGTCGGCGCCCTCCAGGCGCTCGCGGATGGCGCTGAACATCATCATCACCAAGCTGAATCCAGCGGCTGCGCCCATGGCGAAGACGATGGCGCCGGGCAGGGACAGGCCTTCACCCGCCACCAACAACGCCACGCCGAGCACCGCGCAGTTGGTGGTGATGAGCGGCAGATAGAGGCCGAGGCTCTGATGGAGCAAGGGACTCGCCGAACGCAGGTACAGTTCGGTGAACTGCACCACGCTGGCAATCACGGCGATGAAGACGATGATGCGCAGCCATTCAAGGCCCAAGGGAATCAGCAGCGCATGGTGGATGAGGTGGCAGGCGATGGCCGCCAAGGTCAGCACGAAGGTCGTCGCCAAGCCCATCGCCAACGCCGGGGCGAAGCTCTTGGTCACGCCCATGAAGGGGCACAGCCCGAGGAATTGGGCCAACACGAAGTTATTGACCAACAGGGCGCCGATGAGGATCAGGGCTAAATCAGCCATGCGCCCTCGCTCTACTTGACGTCCATCCCGGGTGTGGCGCCAGCGTCCGGACTCAGCAGAAAAATGTCCTCGCCGCCGGGGCCGGCAGCCAGAATCATGCCCTCAGAGGTGCCAAAGCGCATCTTGCGTGGCGCCAGATTGGCGACCACGACCACCAGCCGGTCGATGAGGCTGGCCGGATCGTAGGCCGACTTGATGCCGGCCATCACTTGCCTGTGGCCATCGCCGAGATCGAGCTGCAGGCGCAGCAGCTTGTCCGCTGCCGGGACCGCCTCGGCGCTGGCGATGCGCGCCACCTTGAGCCGCACCTTGGCGAAGTCCTCGATGGCGATGAGTGCCTGCTCTCCGTCGTTTTCGCCCGCCGCGTCGGCGAGGGGCGCCTCCGGCTGCTCCTTGGAGGCTTCGACGAGGCGGTCGGCCTGCTTTTTCTCCATTCGGGTCAGCAGCGCCTTGTAGGCATTGATGCGCCCGCCGAGCAACGGTTGATCGATGTCGGACCAGCGCAGCGGACCCACATTGAGGAATGTCGAGACCGCTTGGGACAGGGCGGGCAGAATCGGCGTGAGGTATATGGCGAGAATGCGGAACAGGTTCAGGCCCAGGCTGCACACCGCCTGCACCTCGGCCAGGGCGCCTTCCTGCTTGACCAGTTTCCAAGGTTCGCGCTCGGCGATGTACTGGTTCGCCAAGTCGGCCAGGGCGGTGATCTCCCGTACCGCTCTTGAGACCTGTCCCGCCTCGTAGCGTTCAGCGATTGATTCGGAAGCCTCGACGAAGCGCCGCCACAGCGCTTCGTTGGCCAGCTCAGGGGACAGTTCGCCGTCGAAGTTGCGGGTGATGAAACCGGCGCAGCGGCTGGCGATGTTGACTACCTTGCCCACCAAATCGGCGTTCACCCGCTGCACGAAATCCTCGAAGTTGATGTCGTAGTCGTCAACCGTGCCGTTGAGCTTGGTGGCGAAGTAGTAGCGCAGATATTCCGGGTTCAGGTGCTCCAAGTAGGTCGAAGCCTTGATGAGGGTGCCGCGGGACTTGGACATCTTCGCCCCTTCGACGGTGACGAAGCCGTGGGTGTGGATCCGGGTCGGCTTGCGGAAGCCCGAGGCTTCGAGCACCGCGGGCCAGAACAGGGCGTGGAAGTTGACGATGTCCTTGCCGATGAAGTGGTGCAGCTCGGTGTCGGCGCCGGCTTTCCAGAAGGCGTCGAAATCCAGGTCGCCGCGGGCATCGGCCAGGTTTTTGAAGCTGGCCATGTAGCCCACCGGCGCGTCCATCCAGACGTAGAAGTACTTGTCCTTGGTGCCAGGAATGAGGAAGCCGAAGTAGGGGGCGTCCCGGGAGATGTCCCAGGGCTTGAGCCCTTCGTCCAGCCACTCGGCGAGCTTGTTGGCGACTTCCGGCTGCACGGCGCCGCTGCGGGTCCAAGCCTTGAGCATGTCGCTGAACTGTGGCAAGTCGAAGAAGTAGTGCTCGGATTGGCGAACCAGCGGCTCGGCCCCGGAAACCAGCGATCGGGGCCGGCCCAGTTCGGTGGCGTCGTAGGTGGCGCCGCAGGCGTCGCAGTTGTCGCCGTATTGATCCGCCGCCCCGCAACGCGGGCAGTCGCCCTTGACGAAGCGGTCGGCCAGGAACAGGCCGCGCTCGGGATCGGAGAGTTGCGCCACGTCCCGGGTGAAGATGCCACCCTGCTCACGCAGCCGCTCGAAAATCAGTTCCGAGAGCGCGCGGTTCTCCTCGGAATGGGTGGAGTGGTAGTTGTCGTGTTCGATGCCGAACCCGGCAAAGTCCCGCATGTGCTCCTGGCGCATCGCTTCGATGAGCGCCTCCGGCGGGACGCCCGCCTGCTCCGCATGCAGCATGGTGCCGGTGCCGTGGGTGTCGTCGGCGCAAACGTAGAGGCACTCGTGTCCGCGCAGCTTCTGGAAGCGCACCCAGATGTCGGTCTGGATGTGCTCCAGCATGTTCCCCAAGTGAATGGAGCCGTTGATGTACGGCAGGGCGCTGGTGACCAGAATGCGGCGTTTCATGGGCGGCGGTGCGGCAAAGGCCAGTGGCGGGTGGCGCGCCAATATACCGCAAGCCCCCCGTCCGTGTCCGGGATATAATGGCTTGTCCCGCTGGAGCGTCCGCGCAATGTCCTTTGGCCGATGAGAATTGAGCAGTTCACAGATCCCTATCTGAACCGGACCTGGGGAGAGCTCGGTGTTCGCGCACTGTCCAGCGGGCACCGTGTTTCCGCCACCTTGGGTTATCCGGCAGCGGGACTGGCGGCGTCCTTGGCCGACGATCTGGCCGGCTTTCTCGATGCGCCAAGCATCGCCTTGGACTTGAACTTCAAAGCGCCTTCCGGTCGCGGTTTTGGCGAAGTGAAGCACCTCATCGCCGTTGCCTCCGGCAAGGGCGGGGTCGGCAAATCCACCACCGCGGTCAATCTGGCCTTGGCCTTGGAACGGGAAGGGGCTGCCGTGGGCCTTTTGGACGCAGACATCTACGGGCCGAGCCAGGGCATGATGCTGGGCGTGGCCTCCGGAAGGCGCCCCGAGGTGAAGGATGGCAAGTTCTTCGAGCCCATCAAGGCTTGGGGTTTGAAGACCATGTCCATGAGTTTCTTGGTCGATGAGAACACCCCCATGGTTTGGCGCGGTCCCATGGCGACCGGTGCCCTGCAGCAACTGTTGGGGCAGACGGATTGGGGTGCGCTCGACTACCTTGTTGTCGATATGCCGCCGGGCACCGGCGACATTCAACTCACCCTGTCGCAAAAGGCCCCGGTCAGCGGCGCGGTGATTGTCACGACGCCCCAGGACATCGCTCTGCTCGATGCCCGCAAGGGGATTGAGATGTTCAGCAAGGTCGATATCCCGGTGCTCGGCGTGGTGGAGAACATGAGCTTCTTCGCCTGCCCCGAGTGCGGTGCGAAGAGCGAGGTGTTCGGCGGCGGCGGCGGCGAACGGGTGGCGGTTGAGTTCGGGGTGCCGCTCCTGGGCCAACTGCCATTGGCCCAGGACATCCGTGAGCAGGCCGATGGTGGCCGGCCCACGGTGGCGGCGGATGCGGACTGCGCCACCGCCCTGCTTTACCGGGATCTCGCCCGGCACGCGGCAGCCCGCATTTGGTCGTTGGAATCGGCAACGGCGCCCACTATTCAAATGGCGGATGACTGATGAGCATCAAGTCCGACCGCTGGATCAAGGCGATGGCGGCGAAGGGCATGATCGAGCCTTTCGAGCCGGCCCAGGTGCGTAGCGGCGAAGCCGGCAAGGTGATCTCCTATGGCGTTTCAAGCTACGGCTACGATGTGCGTTGCGCGCCCCGCTTCAAAGTGTTCACCAACATCAACTCCGCCACGGTGGACCCCAAGGCATTCGATGAGCGCAGCTTCGTCGATGTGGAGGGGGAGGTCTGCATCATCCCGCCCAACTCCTTCGCCCTGGCCTCCACCGTCGAGTACTTCCGCATCCCGGCGGATGTGTTGACCATTTGCCTCGGCAAGTCCACCTACGCCCGCTGCGGCATTATCGTCAACGTGACGCCCTTGGAGCCGGAGTGGGAGGGCAACGTGACCCTGGAGTTCTCCAACACCACCACCCTGCCGGCCAAAATCTACGCCAACGAAGGCGCGGCGCAGATGCTGTTCCTGCAATCGGACGAACGTTGCGAAGTCTCGTACAAGGACCGGGCGGGCAAGTACCAAGGCCAGCGCGGGGTGACGCTGCCGCGACCTTAGCCGAGTATGAGTTCGCCGGCTTGGGGTTGGGTGTGGACAGGCACGATTTCGCCGATGCGGAAGACGCGCTCGCCCTCGGCCTCCAGCCGCCGCATCGCTTGTTCGGCTTCGCTGGCCGGTAAGCAAAGCACGAAGCCGATGCCGCAGTTGAAGGTTCGCAGCATTTCCGTCTCCTCGATGGCGCCGGCCTGCTGCAGCCAGTTGAAGATGTCGGGGCGCGGCCAGGCGTCGGGGCGAATGCGTGCCGCCAATCGATCGTTCGCCAACATGCGGGGCACATTCTCAAGGAAGCCGCCGCCGGTGATGTGGGCCATGCCGCGCACCTCGGCTTCGGCGAACAGGGCGAGCACCGGGCGGGCATAGATGCGGGTTGGCGCCAACAGGGTCTTGACAAGGGTGGCATCGGTGGCCAGCCCCTTGTCCTGCAAGATGCGCCGGATCAAGGAGTAGCCGTTTGAGTGCGGACCGCTTGAGGCGAGGCCCAGCAAGGCGTCGCCGACGCCGATGCCGGTGCCGTCGATGATGCGCTCGCGCTCGGCCACGCCGACGCAAAAGCCCGCCAAGTCGTAGTCGCCGTCGTGGTAGAAGCCGGGCATTTCCGCGGTTTCGCCACCGGCTAGGGCGCAACCAGCCAGTCGGCAGCCTGCGGCGATGCCCTTGATGACGGCCTCCGCCACGTCCACGTCCAGCTTGCCGGTGGCGTAGTAGTCCAGAAAGAGGAAGGGCTCGGCGCCGCAGACGAGCACGTCGTTGACGCACATGGCCACCAGGTCCTGGCCGACGCTGTCGTGTTGCCCGCAGTCGATGGCAAGCTTGAGCTTGGTGCCCACCCCATCCGTGCCGCTGACCAGCACCGGGTGCCTGTAGCCTGCGGGCAGTTCGCTCAAGGCGGCGAAGCCGCCGAGATGGTTTAGCGTTTCCGGGCGGTGGGTGGCGCGGCAGGCGGGTGCGATTCGGCGCACGAGTTCGTTGCCGGCATCGATGTTGACGCCCGCGGCCCGGTAGGTCAGCCCGTTGTTCATGGCGACAGTTTACCCGGATTGCTCCGGATATTCGGTTAGAATCGATCCCCTGCGCAGGGAGGCGCGCCCTTGATGTGGTTTAAGGTGCTCATTGCGGTTGCTGCCGTGTTCGGCTCGGTCTTGGCGGTGAGCGCCGCCCTCGCAGCCGCGCCCGGCTTCTACGAGGCTGAAGTGGCGGTGGCCGATCAGTCCGCCGCCGCTCGGCGCCGCGCTGCGCGGGTGGGGCTGGACCGGGTTTTGGTCCGCCTAAGCGGCGCCGCTCCTTTGCCGGCGGAGCCGGTGTTGCTGGAAGCCCTAGGCCAACCGCAGCGCTACTACGATCGCTATCTCTTTGTGGCTGATGATCGCCTCAAGCTGTTCTTCACGCCATCCGCCGTGCTGGAGTTGATCGACCAGGCCAAGCTGCCGCTCTGGCCCTTGCGTCGTCCGCCCGCCATCGCTTGGCTGGCCTTGGAACGCAATGGGGTGCGCGAAATCGTTCGCGGTGGCCATCCCTTGGCCACGGCGTTGGTGGCCGAGGCCCGCCGAAGGGGGGTCGAGGTGCGCTTGCCGCTGATGGATCTGCGCGATCAACTGCGGGTGCAGCCCGCGGTGGTCTGGGGCCGGTCCAGTTTGGTTCTAGCCGAGGCGTCGCGCCGCTACGGCGCCGAAGCCGTGCTGCTGGGGCGCTTGCGGCAGGATGACCGCGACGGTTGGAGCGGGGAGTTTGCGCATTGGCAGCGGGGCGACCAATTCGTCCTCCCGGTCAAGAGCTTGGACCTGGTCCAGGCCGGTGCCGCCGGGGCCGATTTCCTCGCCAACGCCATGGCCAGCCGCGATGCCATTCCTTGGCGTCCGACTAAGCCGAGATCGCTGGTTGTCGTTGGCATCGCTTCGCCGCTTCAATATGGTGCCCTGCTGCGCTACTTCGCTGGCCTGGAGTACTTGGCGGGCATGGCGGTGGTCGGTTTGGAACAAGATAGGTTGGACATCCAAGTGAACAGCCGCGCGGAAATCAGTCGCCTTTTGACGCTTCTCCAAGCGGACGGCCGGCTGGCTGGACCGGCTCCGGGCGCGCCGGCCAACCAACTGACCTGGCGCGGCGTGGAGCCCGATCGCCCACAGGCCAAGCACTGGATGGCGCCGGGCGCCTTCGCGCAGTTGTCCAGCGATCGAGCCGGCCGCGGGGTTGACGATCCAGGCAGCCAGCCCGTCGGCTCGTCAAGAGGCACACCGTGAGTCTTTCCCAACTGCCCAACGCCATTACCCTGCTGCGCGTCCTGTTAGTGGCGCCGATCGCTTGGCTGCTGTGGCAGATGCGCTATCCCGAAGCGCTGGTGCTGATGGCCATCGCAGGGGCTTCGGATGCCGTGGACGGCCTCCTGGCGCGGCGCTTTGACTGGGGCACGGAGTTCGGGGCCCTAGTGGACCCGTTGGCCGACAAGCTGATGGTGGTGGCGGTGTTTCTGGCGCTGACCGGCCAAGGCCTGATTCCGTTGTGGCTGGCCGCGGTGGTGATCGGGCGGGACGCGGTCATATTGGCGGGCGCCGGCGTCTATCGGCTTTGGTTTCGCGAAATTTCGATGTCCCCAACCTTTGTCAGCAAGGTCAATACGGCAGTGCAGATACTGGTTCTGCTCTTGGTGCTGTTCGGACTGTGCGGTTTCGGCACACCCAGCGAACTGGCCTTGGCGGCAGCGGATCCTTGGTCGTTTTACTTGGTGGCGGGCCTGAGCGTGGCTTCGGGCGTGGATTACGTGGTCACTTGGAGCCAGAAGGCATGGCGCAACAAGCGCACGGTGTTGTAGTGAACCAGCAACCCCTGCCCTTTGCCGCACAGGAAGGCCGCACCTTCGCCAACTATGTCGTTGGCCGCAACGGTGATCTGGTGAACCGGCTGCTGCGGCCCGATGATGGCTTTTCGGCGCTCTGGCTTTGGGGGCCGCCGGCGTCGGGCAAGTCCCATCTCGCTCACGCCGCCTGTCACTGGCGTGTTGGTTTCGGCGCCAAGGCGGCCTATGTGCCCTTGGCTGCAACGCCGCGGGATCCGGAGGTGTTGCACGGGCTTGCGGGCTACGACTTGGTGGCGCTGGATGATTTGCAGCATTGGTTGGGGTGCGTCGAGCTGGAGCGGGCGCTGATGGGCCTCTACCAAGGGCTGGTCGCGAGAAGGCATCGCTTGCTGGTGGCGGCGGAACGGCCCGCCGCCGCCCTCCGCTTCGCCTTCGATGACGTCGGCTCCCGCTTGCGTGCGGCGGCCTCCTGGGAGGTCCGGGAGCTGGATGACTCGGGCAAGGGGCTGGTTCTGGCTGATCGGGCACGTCGGCGTGGGCTTGAGGTGCCTCCGCAAGTGCTGGACTTCTGGTTCGCTCGAAGGGAGCGCCGGCTGTCCTGCCTGCTCGACGACTTTGAACGCTTGGATCGAGCGGCGTGGAAGGAACAACGGCGCTTGACGGTGCCCTTGTTGAAGAAGGTGCTGGACTTGTGATTAAGGCCGTCTTCACTGGCGGCGGCTCCGCCGGCCACGTTTTTCCTGCCGTGCCGGTGATGCGCGCCATGCGGGCTCGGGGTGCCGAATTGGCCTACATTGGCAGCATGGGTGGGGGTGAGGCGGACTACTTGGCGGGCGAGGACGTGGTTTACTACGGCGTCGCTTCGGGCAAGCTGCGGCGCTACTTTTCCTGGCGCAACGCCATCGATGCGTTTTCCGTCCTGCGGGGCCTGTGGCAAAGCTATTGGCTGCTTGGTCGGCTGCGGCCGGATGTCATCTTCTCCAAGGGCGGTTTCGTGAGCTTTCCCGTAGTGTTGGCGGGCTGGCTACGACGGATTCCGGTCATTGCCCATGAATCGGATGTTTCGCCGGGCCTCGCCAATCGTCTGGCCATGCCCTTCCTCAGCGCTCTCGGCACCAGCTTCCCGGTTGAGCGCCCGACGCGGCTGCGCGGGGAACTCATCCACTGCGGCTCGCCGATCCGGCCGGAACTCCTGGACGGCGAACCCGTTCAGGGGCGCAAGCGCGCCGGCGCGTCTGCAGATGTTCCGCTGGTGCTGGTGACTGGCGGCAGTTTGGGCGCGGACTCCTTGAACGCCGTGGTCCGCCAAGCCGCTCCGCAACTCGTCAAGTGGTGCCATGTGGCGCATGTCTGCGGTCCAGGCAGGGCCGTACCCTTGGATTTGCCTCGCTACCGGGCGTTCGAGTTTGTGGCCGAGGGCTGGGGCGACCTGCTGGCGGCGGCCGATGCGGTGGTCTCCCGGGCCGGGTCCAACGCCCTTTTTGAACTGCTCACCCTCGGCAAGCCGAACCTCTTGGTTCCCTTGACCAAGAAGGCCAGCCGCGGCGACCAAATCGAGAACGCCGCGTACGCCGAGCAGGCTGGCTACAGCTTGGTGGTCGCGGAAGGGGACTTGGATGCCCGTCGATTGACCGAGGCGGTCCGGGGCCTGCTGGCCGAACGCGATCAATGGGCAGGTCGCCTGGCCGAGTTTCAAGCCCCGCCGGCGGCGACCATTCTGGCCGACGTCATAGGTCGCCTGGGTGGATGCGCCGCTCCGGATTCGGCGGACTAGGATGCCATCGATGGGGGCTGCTGCCGGAGCCTCGCAGATGCGGCTTGGCCTGATTGGCGGGCTCAGTTCCCTTCGGTCAGATCGTTGGCCGTTGACAGATTGGATAGATGCCCCGTCGGGGATTCCAGCAGGCTCATCACCTGAGTTTCGGCGTCGGACGTAATGAATAGCTGCCACTTGCCTGCACCGTCGCCGAGGCTGCCGGTCAGCCCGGAGTTGGGAGCGCCGGATTCCAGTTGTTCGGCGGTCAGCGTGAAGGTTGCCCAAGGCGGCACATGTGTGCGCACCAGGCCGTTAGGCGATGCTTTGCCTTGGTCGTCGCGTCCGTCAATGAGCACGTTGACCTCATGGTCATTGGGGTTTGTGAGACGCAGCAGGCTGCGCTGGCGGAAGTTGCTTGCGGGGTTGAAGAAGATGACCTCGTGCGCCTTGCCGGTGCTGTCCACCAGGTCGTGCAGGCTGGTGACCAAGCCATCGGCGGCGCGCAAGTAGGCTTGGGGCCGGATGTCCAGGGAGGTGCTCAGTGACAGGCGCCAGTCGCCGTCGCCATCTCCGATGCCGCCTGAAATCGGCTTTGCGTCGTTTCCGCGCTCTAGATCCGAGGAGTTCAAGTGGACCGTCTGGTGAGCGTCCAACGCGAGCCTGATCGGTCCGTAGGCCTTGCCGCCATCGTCGATGGCGCTGATGCGAACGATGCCGCTGCTTGACGACCTGTTGACGATGCGCAGGAAGCTCTCGCGGCGGCTGTCGCCGGCGGCCAGGAAGAGCGGCACGCCATAAATGGCCTGAGTGTCCGGCGCAAAGTCGATCAGCAGGGTGTAAGGGCCGGTGACCTGATCGTTGAAGCCCTTCACCTCGACGTAGTAGGTGCCCGGGGTGACCTTGCGGACGATGCGGAAGTTGGCGCTTCGCCCTTGGTCATCGTCGCTGGCGGTGGTTGAGCCGTCAGCGCGCCGCAGCGTTCCTGCGGTATCGGTGCTGCCCTCGGTCTGTGCCGTAATGGTGCCGGCTTCCTGGACTTCAAATTTGAAGAAGTCCGCGTCGCCCGCAGTTAGGGTGGCGGCCGTGGCGGAGCCCACTGGCACTGGGGTGGCGCCGCTGATCGAGTTGCTGTGGTCGCTGCCCTCCGAAGAGTCCAGATCGGGATGCAGGTAGGGCTGGGCGTAGGGGAAGAAACGGTCGAAGCGCCCGAAGTAGTTGATCGAACAGTCGTCTTCCGGGCCTCCTGAGAGCACGCCGATCAAGCGATTTTCCGAGCCGTTGGCGAACAGTCCTGCGCCGCTGCTGCCGCCGACCAGGGCTCCCTGCAGAACGTCAACTTCAAAGGTGTCCACACTTTGGTCGGCTGCGCCGGTCAGAACGGCCGAGGCCGTTCGCCTCACCTGCCCCTCGGCCCATTCCTTGCGGCCGCCGCCGGGGTGGTGCACTGACTCCACGGTCTCGCCGCTGCGATTGCTCTCGGTGGACCAGCCCTTCCAGCAGATGGACGTGTTGGGCAGTGGCTTGCGCAGACGCAGCAGGCTGTGGTCGGATGCGGCATGGCTGGCCATCAGGTCGGCCCCGCCCCGGTAGGCCGCGAAGCGGTTGCTTGGCTCGGCGTTGCCACAGCTCGCCGTTTGGTGATGCCACCAGGCTTCGAGAGTTTCCGCGGCCGTTTGGGAGGATATGCAGTGATGGGCGGTCAACACGTGGGTGCTGGCCAGCCGGGCTTGGGCGTCCCGATGATCGTTGATTGTGGTCGCCGTGCAGGCATAGGAATTGCCGCTGGATTCCGTGAAGACGATCCGCACCGAGGCGGTTTTCGAGCAGCTCGGCGTTGTCGCGCAGGAGGCGTCGACGGCTTGGCAGGCGTTGTCGTTGGCGGTGGGCGCCACTGGCTGCGCACCGGTGGATTGGAGGTGCGAGATGCGCACCACCTCCAAGGACAGTTCGGGGAGCGCTCGGGCGCTGGGCAGGGTGACTTCCACGCCAATGGCGCTGCCAGTGACGATGGGCGACCAAGCAAGGTGCCGGGCGCCGCCAGGAGACGCTGCGCTGGCGATAGCCTTTCCCCCCACTCGGCCTTGGGTCGGACGAGATAGAAAATCCGTTCGCCGATAGGGTTCGAACCGCTGGTTGACATCGGCAGGGCTGAAGAAACGCACTACCGCGCCGTCAGGCAGGCTCGCCCGCAGGCCGATGCGCAGGGCCTTGGCCTGCGCGGCACTGACCTGGAACGCAGCGGAGAGGCCACCGCCCGGGGCGTCCATCCATTCCAGCTGGGTCGCGAGATTGCCTTGATAGGCGGTTGGTACAGGCCGTCCTGCGCCGATCTGCGCCGGTCCGCGCCGCTGCCCGCCGATTGCCGTCCGCTCCGCCGCCGATAGGGCTGGGGCGCGAATGTCCACCATCGCGGTGCCGCTATAGTCATGCTGTGGCGCCCATGCCTGGGGCACGGGGCCGACCGCTCGGGCGGAGCGGTCGACGGCCACGTCGGGCAACGCCCTTGCCGCGCCGGTCGCCGCGCCAGGCAGCAGCGCCAAGAGGGTCAGCAGCCACCAAAGCGACAGCGGAAATCGCGGCTTCGGTGGTAGGCCATTGCGCGCATCGCGCGGCAATTTCTTACAACTCATGCAGAGAACCGCCGTAGGTTTCGCACCCTCAATCATATAGACTCCCTATTCTGGCTTGAACCTGAATGGACGAAAGAGACTCTCATGGCGCGTGGAATCAACAAGGTCATTCTCATCGGCAATCTGGGGCGGGATCCGGAAACCCGCTACACCCAATCAGGGACCGCGGTCGCCAATTTCAGCGTCGCGACTTCCGAGGGCTGGCGCGACCGCCAGACCAACGAAATGCAGGAGCGCACTGAGTGGCACAACGTGGCCTGCTTCGCCCGCTTGGCGGAAATCGCGGGCGAATACCTGCGCAAGGGCTCCAAGGTGTACATCGAGGGCAGCCTGCGCACTTCGAGTTGGGAGCAGGACGGGCAAACCCGCTACCGCACGGAGGTTGTTGCCCGGGAACTGCAAATGCTCGACAGCCGCGGCGGTGGCCAGGACGGCTACCGCCCCGCCGGGCAGGACAGCTATCGATCCGGCGGTGCTGAAGCCGGCGCCCCGGGCCCGCTGCCCAGCCGCCGCAACGAGCCCACGGTGGTCGATGGCGCCGCCGACGACTTGGAAGACGACATTCCGTTCTAGTGTCCTGTCCCGCAAATAAGTGGGTTTTAGGCGCTAGGCCGTTTGGGTTCCCGGCAAGGGCCTTTCCGTTGCC
>JAQAJJ010000015.1:0-13731 GCA_028278675.1 Candidatus Azophilus lithoversatilis | reverse complement strand
CTCCCCGGCTGAAGGCTCCCACTCGCAACGCGGACAGCGCGTCCGAAACGCCCTTCTTGAAGGGCGCGCCCTGCCGAAGGGCGCTTCAAGATGGGCAAGGGCTCGATTCCGCTCCGTTCGAGGTCAGTGCCAATCCGCTGGGACGTCGCCCCCATTCGCAACCAGCGAAGCGCTGAGCGAACGGGACTTGATCAGAGGTTTCCTGGTGCTCGATGAGCGATGACACGGACGCGCTGACCGACGCCACCACGGCGCTGGTGCCCGCGTTGCTGACCGCCTTGGATGCGCTCGCCGACGTAGGGCGGCGGCTGCATCCGCCGAACGTTCCCGATTTGGCGGCGGAAGCGCAGCGGTGGCGGGAGCCTTTGGCGGCCGGGCGCGAGGCCTTCAAGGCCGTGCAGTGGCCGGATCGCCTTGAGCGCTTCGCGGCCCATTGCGTGGATGCCTGCGGCCATGCGCTGCTGGCCTTCGACGGCCTCAAGCTGGCGGCGCAGTCGCCGCAGCCGGCATTGGGTGCCTATCGGGCGCTCGGCAATCTCACCCGGGCGCTGGAAACCCTCTATCCGGTGACCTTGATGCTGCCGCCGGTCAGCCGCTTCTTCACCCATGCGGACTGGCGCGGTGACGAGGCGCTGGCCGCCAAGATGGCGGCGGCGGATGCGTCGCGAGACAACGTGGGCATCATGCATGCCAGCAACCAAGTCACGGAGCGAGGCGGGTTCTCCCTGTACGTGCCGGAATACCACGACGGCGAGACCCGCCCGCTGATCGTCGCCCTGCACGGCGGCAGTGGCCATGGCCGAACGTTTCTGTGGTCCTGGCTGCGCGACGCCCGCACTCGGGGTGCGGTGCTCGCTGCGCCCACTTCCCTTGACCGCACTTGGGGGCTAATGAACCCGGAGCCGGACTGCGAAAACCTGGCCGCCATCGTCGCCCACGTCAAATCCCAATGGTCCGTCGATGAGGGGCGAATTCTGCTCACCGGGATGTCCGACGGCGGCACCTTCACCTATCTTTCGGGCTTGCGCGACGACGCCCCCTTTACCCACCTGGCGCCTTGCTCCGCCTCCTTTCACCCGCTGTTGCTGGAAGCGGTCAGTCGCGACCGCCTGCAGGGCCTGCCCATCTACTTGGTCCACGGTGCGCTCGACTGGATGTTCCCCGCCGAGGTGGCGCAAACCGCCAGCGCCGCCCTGGCAGCCGGGGGCGCGGCAGTCGAGTATCGGGAACTGGCCGATCTCTCCCACACCTATCCTAACGACGAGAACGACCGGATCATCGACTGGCTCCTAGCTCCCATCCGGCGTAACTGAAAAGTTGAGTTTTGCCGCGGAGATGTATGCGGCGCGGCCGGTCATGCGGCGGGTGTAGTCGTCCAGCGCCTGGGGCAGTTCAATGCCGCAGGCTCGGCCCCAAGTGAGGCAGCTGGTCAGCATGATGTCGGCGCCGGTGAAGCCGTCTCCGACCAAGTGCGCATGGTCCTGAAGTCGGTTGGCGGCAAAGGCGACCTGCTTCTTGAATCCTTCAATGGCGGCCTCCACCGCGGCCGGTGCCTTTCCGTAGAGGTGGGCGAGGTCGATGTGCTTGCGCAGGATGTACAGAGTGTGGGCGTCGAGCTCCATCTGCACATAGGAGAGCCACTCGTTGTATTGCGCTCGCAGCCGTGTGCGGGGCTGCGGAACCAAGCCCGTTTCGGGGCCATAGGTGTCAGCGAGGTAGGTGACGATGGCGGCGCTCTCGGTCAGCACGAAGCCGTCATCGACCAGCACCGGTACCTTTTCCTTGACGTTCAGCGTCCTGAACTCCGCGCGCTGGGTCTCGCCGGTGCGCGGGCCGACCAGCTTCGGTTCGTAGTCCAGCGCCAGCTCATGGGCCATCCAATGAGCGCGCAGCGTGCGCGTTGTGGCGCCGCCCCAGAGCTGCATCACAGCCCCATGTCGATTTCGGTTGCCTCATAGAAGTGAGCGTTCACCTCCCTGGGCGGATGGGCCTGCATGGCGGCTTGGAACGTGGCCATGTGCGGGGTGGCGAAGTGCGCTTGCAGGGCCGCCTTGCTGGCCCAGCGCTCGGTGATGCGGATGGCGCCGGGGTTGGCGAGCTCGATGCTGAACGTGTAGTCCTCGCAACCTGGCTCCTCCAGCGTGGCGCTCTGCATGGCCAGTATGGCGTCCTTGAGCGCGGCCACCGTTTCCGGCGTGGCCTCAATTCGGGCATTGACAACGATCATGGTTTGCCTCCGTTTCTGTGGGTCATTGGAGAGGGCGGGGCAAGATTAACGGATTGCCGAGGAAATGTATGGTTATTGACGCCGGTACTGTTTTTAAATACAGTCGTTGCTCTATTGGAGAGGCGTCATGACCGTTGGGGATGGCAAGGACTCGCGGGCGGAGCCGGTGGTTCACAAGGGCCGCGGCGCCACCCTGAATCCGGAGAGCCGCTATCTGAACACCACCTCGGCGCCAGTGGATGACGGCTGGAGCCTGCAGGCGGAGCCTGACCCGGCGCCGGCCACCGAGTTCTTCCCGGACCGCACGGTGCGCCTGATCACCCGCAACACCTCCCCGGATGTGCCCTTCGACCGCTCCATCAACGCCTACAAGGGCTGCGAGCACGGCTGCGTGTACTGCTTCGCCCGGCCCACGCACGCCTATCTGGACCTTTCGCCGGGGCTCGATTTTGAAACCAAGATCTTCTTCAAGACCAACGTGCGGGAGCGGCTCACCGAAGAGCTCAGCGCCCGCTCCTACCGTTGCCGTCCCATCGCCATGGGCACCAACACCGATCCCTACCAGCCGGTTGAGAAGCGGCTGCGCATCACCCGCACTGTTCTTGAAGTCGCCGCCGAATGCCGCCATCCGGTGAGCATCGTCACCAAGAACGCCTTGGTGTTGCGGGACCTTGATGTTCTGGAAAGCCTGGCGGGCGATGGCTTGGTGTCCGTGATGCTGAGCATCACCACCCTGTCGAACGCGCTCAAGGTGAAGCTCGAGCCGCGCACCGCCAGCCCGGCGGCGCGCCTCCGGGCGGTGGCGGGCCTGCATCGGCGGGGCGTGCCGGTGGGCATCCTGGTGGCGCCCATCATCCCGTTCATCAACGATCACGAAATCGAGGCCATCGTCGAGCGCGCCGCCGCTGCGGGGGCCGCGTCGGCGGGCCACACCCTGATTCGCCTGCCCTTGGAGATCAAGGCGCTGTTCGAGGCTTGGCTGGCCGAGCACTACCCCATGAAGGCCAAGCGTGTCATGGCCGCCATCCATGACGCCCACGGCGGCAAAGCCTACAATTCGGCGTGGGGGGAACGCATGCGCGGCAAGGGGCCGTTCGCTGACCTGCTCGCAGCGCGAATGGCTGCGGTACGAAAGCGGCACGGCTTCACCGGCAAACGTCTGCCGCCGCTGCGCACCGACTTGTTCAGACCACCCCAAGGTGGGCAACTGTCGCTCTGGTAAGCTGTCCCGCTTGCGCCGCATAAAGCGGTTGCGGGGCACGGGGTGACTGCAAAGGAGGGATTGATGGATCTGACCAGTTGGTCTTGGTTTTTTCTGGTCTTCTACATCGGTTTGATGATCGCCTTCGGGGTGCTGGGCCGGGCACGGGTGAAGAGCGCCGATGACTTCGCCACCGCCCGCAGCGCCTACGGCCCGCTGTTCCTGGCGTTTGCCTTCGCCGCCACCACGGCCAGCGGCGCCACCTTCGTCGGCTTTCCGGGCATCGCCTACGACTACGGCACGGCCGCCGTCTGGTCCGTCTTTCTCTACCCCATCGGCGTCTATCTGGGCGTTTTGGTTTGCCTGAAGGTGGTCAGCAACAGCGGCCATGAGTTCGGCAACCGCTCCATCCCCGAATACCTGGGCAGCCGCTACCTCTCCGACGGGGTGCGCATCATGGTGTCGCTGTTTTCGCTGCTGCTGTTCTTCTACCTGGCCGGGCAGTTGGTGTCCGGCATCGTCATGTTCGAACTCATGCTGGGCGTGCCCTCGGAGTGGGCGCTGGGCATCACCGCCACAGTGCTCATGGCCTATGTGGTGCTCGGCGGCGCCCATGCCGACATCCTCACCGATGGGGTGCAGGGGCTGCTCATGGTGGTCATCGCCGCGGCGCTGGTGGTCATGTTCCTTACCGGCTTCGGCGTTGAAGGAGGCTTTGGCGGCATGGTGGACAATCTGCGCGCCCAGGATGCCAACCTGGTCGGCTGGCTCAACGAGGATTCGGTGCTTTACCACTCCTGGTGGTCGGTGCTGGCGGTGCTCCTGGCCCACATCCCATTGGGTATGCTGCCGCACATCGGCAACAAGCTCTGGGCCCTGGAAAAGCCCAGCGAGCGCCGCCGCTTTCTTAGCCTGGCCTTCACCTTCGGCCTCACCCTGGGCATGCTCGGCCTGGGTGGCTTGCTGGCGCGGGCGATACTCGGCGATGCGCTCACCGCGCCGGACGCCACCAGCAACAGCGCTTTGGCCTTGGTCTTCATCGAACTGTTTCCCGCTTGGCTGGCAGCACTTCTGGGCGTTGGCATTCTGGCGGCGGTCATGTCCACCGCCGATGGCTTGGTGGTGTCGAGTTCGCAGATCATCGCCAACGACCTATACCGGCTCAGCTACGTGCCCCGGTTTCAGAAGCGCCTCAGCGAAGCCGAGGTGGATCGGCGGGTGCTGGCCATCAGCCGCATAGCCACCGTGGGGGTGATGGTGATCTGCACCCTCATGGCCTGGCTGCTAATGGACCGCAACGTGGCGCTGATCGTCTGGATTGGCACCGGCGGCATGATGGCTGCCTTCGCCGGCCCGCTGGTGGTGGGCGCCGTCTGGCGCGGGGTGACCCGAGCCGGCGCCCTCGCTGGATTGATCGGTGGCGCTGCGGTCTTTTCCATCACCCATGGCGCTTTCATCGACCCCGATTGGTTCCATCCGGGGGCCCTGCGTCAAGCGGCCATCTGGCTGGAAGGGGAGGCGGGCAACCCCTGGTCCTGCGCGTCCATGGGTGAGATCGTGTCCGTGGCGCTGACCTGGGGCGTCTCCAAGCTGACCCGGCCCCTGCCCGGCGCCCACTTGGAGCGCTTGTTCGGTGCACCTGCAGCCAAGTAGCTGGGTTTGGGAGCGGGGAATCTGGATGACGGGTTTTGGGGTCAGCCGTGGCAAGCCTTGGAGTGAACGTCAAGGCCAAGTCCGGCCTGAACCGAGCAATCCTGTCGAGTGGGTGGGACGGCCTTGAGCGGAACCTGGTTTACAAGGCGGGGCGGATGGTTCGCGTGACCCCGGCCCACAGGTCGCAAACGTGCCACGGATGCGGGCATGTCAGCGCGGTGAACCGTCCCACCCAATCAACCTTTCGATGTCAGGCATGTGCACGCGAGGCGAACGCAGACGTGAACGCGGCCCTAAACATCCGACGTCAGGGATTGGCGCAGCTCGACGGCGAGGGCCGAGGGGTCCAGTAAGACCCGCTCGTTGACCCGTCAAAAAAATTGCAGGACTCCTCGTGGAGCTATGTGCGTAAGTCCCCGGTTAAGATAAGGCATGGCCAGCACCGTTGATTTTGCCGATCTGGGCTTTTTGCGGGTCGCCGCAGTGGCGCCTAGGGTGCATATTGCCGACCCCGCGGCCAATGCGCGGGAAGTCGTTGGCCATCTCGACGCGCTGCATGGAGCCGACGTCTCGCTGGCGCTGTTTCCGGAGCTGGGCTTGACTGGCTACACGGCGGAAGACCTTTTTTTCGATGCCCACCTGCTCAAGGGCACCCTTGAGGCGCTCGCCCTGATTGCCGATTGCCCGGTGCCCGTCACCGCCGTTGTCGGGCTGCCCTGGCGCAGCCCTGACGGTCGCCTGTTCAACTGCGCCGCGGTGGTTGCTGGCGGCCAGGTCGCGGGCCTCGTGCCCAAGACGGCGCTGCCCAATCACGGCGAATTCTACGAGCGGCGCTGGTTTGCATCGGGCCGGGGCATTGACCTGGAGGTCGATTCTGACTTTGGCCTGCTGCGGCTGTGCCCGAACCAACTCTTCCAACTCGGCAGCCACCGCTTTGCCGTGGAGTTGTGCGAAGACCTCTGGTCGCCACAACCGCCGGGCGCCGCCCACAGCTTGGCCGGGGCGGAACTGGTGGCGAACCTCTCGGCGAGCAATGAACTGGTCAGCAAGGCGGACTATCGCCGCGACCTCGTGCGCATGGCCAGCGGCGCGTGGGTGTGCGGCTACCTCTACGCGGGCGCTGGCGTGACCGAGTCAACCAAGGACTTGGTGTTTGGCGGCCATCTGCTGGCGGCTGAGAATGGCGTCCTGCTCGATGAGAGCGAACGCTTTGGATTGGACGGCGCTGAACTGATCGTTGATTTCGACTTGGATAGGCTCCGCCACGATCGGATGCAGAACAAGACCTTCGCCGACTCACCACGTCCCCAAGGCCACCACATAGCCGCAGTCGCCGTCGCACCGCCGCGTCTGGACCATTTGCGGCGCATCCCCGACCCGCACCCCTTCGTGCCGAAGGACGAGGCGGTCTTCGATGCCCGGGCTCGGGAAGTGCTCGCGATTCAGGCTGCGGGCCTAAGCCGTCGCATGCGGGGCGCGGGCGTCGAACGGTTGGTGCTCGGCACCTCGGGTGGGCTCGATTCCACCTTGGCGCTTTTGGTCTGTCTGGATGCGCTCAGGGAATTGGACTTGCCGACGGAGAACCTTTGGGCTTTGTCGCTGCCCGGTCCCGGCACTTCGGAGCATACCCGTGCAACGGTTGCGCAACTGGCTGCCGCCACCGCCATCGGTTGGAAGGAAATCTCAATTTCCGAAGCGGTATCCGAACAATTGAGGAATCTCGGCCACGAGGCGCGCGACGATGTGGTGTTTGAAAACGTCCAAGCCCGACAGCGTACCCAACTGCTGTTCAACACGGCCAACCAAGTGGGCGGCTTGCTGGTCGGCACCGGCGACCTCTCCGAACTGGCACTGGGCTGGTGCACCTATAACGCCGATCACATGGCCAGCTACAACGTCAACTCCGGGGTGCCCAAGACCTTGGTCGCCTATCTGATTCGGTGGTACGCCAGCCACCGGGCCGGCGCGGCGCTGGCCCAGGCGCTGCAACGGGTGCTCGACACGCCGATTTCCCCTGAACTGCTGCCCCCCCAAGATGAGGACGGCGGCATCAGCCAACGGACCGAGTCCATCATCGGCCCGTTCGAGCTGCACGACTTCTTCCTGTACCACTATGTCCGGGGCGGCGCCGCACCGGAGAAGATCGTCGCCTTGGCGGGCCTGGCCTTCGCCGGACGCTATGAGCGCTCGGAGGTGAAGCGTTGGCTGAAGGGCTTTTTTCAGCGGTTTTTTGGTCAGCAGTTCAAGCGCACCACCCTGCCCGCTGGGCCGAAGGTGGGCACGGTCAGCCTCTCGCCGCGTGGCGACTGGCGGATGCCCGACGAAGCGGAGGCAACAAGACTGATCGCCGCCATCGACCGCCTGCCGGAAACCCGTTAACCCACTGCTGAGGAACCGTTGGGAGCCACTATGCGCCACTGGATGATCTTTGCCGCCCTGCTGTTGCGCGTTCCCTTGACGATTGCGTCTGAAGGTCCGTATTGCGGGGACGAAGGCGTTTGGATTCAGATACTTGGGGCCGGTGGGCCGGAGTTGCACGACGGCGGCGCTGGGCCGAGCTATCTGCTGTGGATCGACAACCGGGCTCGTCTTCTGATCGACGCCGCTCCGGGTGCTTCGGTGCGCTTCGACGAGGCGGGCGCCGCTTTTGAAGACCTTGACGCCATCGTCTTCAGCCAGTTGAGCGCTCATCATGCAGCGGACTTTCCCGCTTTTATAGACGGCTCGCGGTTTCACAGCCGCACCCGGTCCCTGCCGGTGCTCGGTCCGGAGGGCGGCTCGTCGATCGGCGTATCGGTCTTCGTTGAAAGGCTGATCGGCGCCGATGGGGCCTACCCTGAACTGGCCGACTTCCTGACCATCCAGTCAAGGGGTGGCTACCGGCTGAGCGTGCGCGGCGTGCCCGCCACCGGGCGGCGGCGCTGGGCGCGGTTTGGCAATGAAGACCTTCGGCTGGCCGCAGTGCCGGTGCATCACGGCAATGTGCCGGCCTTGGCGTGGCGGGTGGAAGCCAAGGGTTTCTCGGTGGTCTTCGCCGGCGATTTTTCCAACCGCAAGAACATCATCACTGAATTCGCCGCCGACGCGGATGCCTTGGTGGTATCCCATGCCGAGCCGGAGCACGCCCGCGGTGAAGCCCGGGACCGCTACGTCACCCCAAGCCAGATCGGCCGCATCGCCGAACAGGCCGCCGCCCGAATGCTGATCTTGGGCCACCGCATGAACCGCACCCGAGGCCGGGAAAGCCAAAGCCGGGAAGCCATCGAAGCCAACTACAGCGGTGCACTGATCTTTGCGGACGACCTGGAGTGCTGGGGGCTATAATTTGGCGCTTCAAACCGCAGGAAGACTGTTGATGATCAAGGGCGACAAACATGGGTAAGGGCGATCGGCGCACCAAGCGCGGCAAGATCGTGCGCGGCACCTTCGGCGTCCGGCGGCCGAAGAAACGCAAGCGCGGCGAGCAGCAAGACGAACGGCGGGGCCGCTAGCCCACCAACTTGCACAGCCAAGTGGGATCCGTCGGCTCAAGGGCGTCCCGCCCACTCCCTCGAACCATGTGTTGTCAAAGATCTGCCTTGGTCGCCAAGTCAACTCTTCCCGTGTTGGATACCCCTGCCATCCGAGGAAACCGACATTGAATTGTGGCGGCGCTCATTGAGCGTTTTCGGTCAGGTAGTCGACCGCTAGGTTCACCATGGCCCGCACCCCGGGTTTCAGGGCCGCTTCGTCGATGTAGAAGTGGGGCGAGTGGTTGGGAATGGCCTCTTCGGCGGGGATGTCGGCTGGCCGCCCGCCGATGAAGAAGAACAAGCCGGGCACCTGTTCCTGATAGACGGAGAAGTCCTCCGCGCCGGTGATGCGGTCGGCTATCGACACGTTGTCCTCGCCGTAAACCCGCTCCAAGGTCGGTGCCATGGCCGCGGTCAGGTCCGGGTCGTTGTAGGTGACCGGCACCCCTTCGTCGATGAACACCTCCACTTCCGCGCCCATGCTGGCGGCGGTGTTGGCGGCGATGTCGCGGATTTTCTGGTGGATGGCGCTGCGCATGTCCGCATCGTAGGTGCGGATGGTGCCGGTCAACTGCGCGGTATCCGGGATGATGTTGTTGCGCACCCCGCCGTGGAAGGTGGCCAGGGTCACCACCGCGGGGGCCTTGGTGATGTCAACCTGGCGGCTGACGATGGTTTGCAGCGCGTTGACGATGGCCGCCCCGGTCATGATCGGATCGACCCCCGCCCATGGCCTCGCTCCGTGGGTTTGCCGGCCTTTGACGGTGATTTCCAGACGTTGGGCGCTCGCCATGGCGCCCTTGGGCCGGTAGTTCGCTGTACCGGCGACGCCGCCTTGGGAGATGTGCAGGCCGAAGATGGCGTCCACGTCCGGATTGTTCAGCACCCCTTGCTGAACCATCATCCTAGCCCCGCCGTCCTCACCCTTCGGCGGACCTTCCTCCGCAGGCTGAAAGATGAACTTGACGGTGCCCGGCAACTGATCGCGCAGGCTGGTGAGCACGGTGGCCGCGCCCATGAGGATGGCGACGTGGGTGTCGTGGCCGCAGGCGTGCATCACCCCGACCTCCTGGCCGTGGTAGGTGCTCATCACTTTCGAGGCGTAGGGCAGGCCCGTTTGCTCAATGACGGGCAGGGCGTCCATGTCGGCGCGCAGGGCCACCACCGGGCCGTCCTTGGTACCGCGCAGCAAGGCGACCACGCCGGTGTGGGCGATGCCGGTTTCGACTTCCAAGCCGAGGCTTTGCAAGTGCCCGGCGACCAATTCGGCGGTCTTGTGCTCGCGGTTGGAGAGTTCCGGGTGTTGGTGGATGTGCCGTCGCCAAGCGACGACCTGCTCGGCCACCGCATCGGCGCTTTGGTCGATGGTCTTGGTCAAGTCGCCGCTTGCGGCGCTCGCCGCAAGCGCTAGGCCAAAGCCCCAAACCGATGCCAAGGCGATTTGCCGAATTCCGTGCATGAATTGCTCTCCTTGCGCGCCACAATCGCGTGGCGCGGATAGGATACACTGGCCGGATTCATCATGCCGTCCAAAAGGAGCCAAACGAGGCGAGCCTTTGGAGCGACCGTGCGCCGCCTAGGGGCGGCGCAATCGAGTTGCTGCCGCGACTCGGCAATTGCCGGGCGTGAGAGGTGACTTGGTGACAACCTAATTCCGCGATCAGGAGAAAAAGATGCAATTCGACACCGCCGTGACCGATGAGCTGCTGGCCACCACTCGCGCCGTGCGCAAGCGGCTCGACTTCTCGCAGGCCGTTCCTCGGGAAATCATCAACCAATGTCTGGAACTCGCGGTGCAGGCGCCCACCGGCTCCAACTCGCAAACCTGGCGCTGGGTGGTGGTCGATGACGCGGACCAACGAGCTGCGTTGGCAGCCCTCTACCGCAAGGGGGCTGAGGGCTATCTGAGCAGCGCTGCAGAGCAGGCGCCGACCGGCCAGACCAAGCGGGTTTTCGATTCCGCCCTGTACTTGATGGACAATCTTGAGAAGGCGCCGGTGCACGTGATCCCCTGCGTCAAGGGCCGGCCCCCGGAAGGTTCGCCGACGATTGCCTTGGGCGGCCTGTTCGGCTCCATCTTCCCCGCCGTCTGGAGTTTCCAACTGGCGCTGCGATCGAGAGGCTTGGGCTCGACGCTCACCACGCTGCACCTGATGCACGAACGGGAGGCGGCCGAGCTGCTGGGCATTCCCGATGACGTGATGCAAGTGGCGCTGCTGCCGGTGGCTTACACCCTGGGCACGGACTTCAAGCGGGCCAGCCGACCGCCAGTGGCGAACATCACCCACTGGAACAAGTGGTGACAGAAGGCTCCGAAGCCAACGTCGAACTGCCTGCTCGGTGCTGAGCAGCCCGCCGCCGTCGGACGCTGTTCAGGCTGACTTGGGCGGTGGCGTTCGGGCTGGTCGCTGGTCCAGGGGCGTTGGCCGGGCCTGACTCTGACGATCAGCCGCCAGCCCGTGACCCGGTGGCTGATGCCGCGCAGACTGAGGATGATCGGGTCATGTTTCGGCGCATCAGGGTGACCGGCAGCCACATGCCCCAGCGCGTCTGCCATAAGAAGAGCGAGTGGCGGGCGATGCGGGAGCGTGCGCGGGAGTTCCTGAACCAGAAGGAACGCAGCACCCGGGACTCGGAAGGCTGAACGCCCCGACTCGGGCAACCGGGGCTTTGCGGCAGTCCGATGGGAGTTCCGCCCCGCGCTAATAACCCTCGTACCGCTCCGCAGCGCCGAGTTCAAAGCGCAGGGTGCTGACCACCCCGGAGACGGCGCTCGGCGCGCCATCGACGATTGCCGCTCGGTAACGCCACTGTGCCACCGCCGCCATGGCGGCGGCGTCGAACACCCCGAATGGTGAGGATTCGAGCACCTTAAGGTTCTCCACCCGACCGTCGATGGTGATGTCGTAGCGCAGCCGCACCCACCCCTCAATGCCTTGGGCCTTGGCTGCTTCGGGATACACCGCCCCGGCATCCTCGATGAGCTGCATCGGCTGGTGAAAGCCGCCGGCGCAGCCTGCGAGCAAGGCTGCGGCCAATGCGACGCATAGGCAGCGATGGCGACAGGAGAGGACCGGCGGCATGGCGCCAGTGTACTCTTCGGTGCCACGATTGGGTGGGTTTTGAACCATGTGGAGTTGCCGCTGCAACGATTAAACTATCACCGCCGACTTGACTTGCAGGAGGCATTGGTCATGGCGCTGCATCGCTCGGAGAGCCTTTTCCCAGATCACGCAACGCCTCGTGGCCAGCCGGGCAAGCGGGTGGTGCGCAACGGCGAGGCCACCAACGACTTGGTGCTCAGCGCCTACGCCAATCCCAATGCCGAGGTCTTTCCTAGAATACTGGATCTGTATGTGCGCCCTGGCTGCGTGGTGGCCGACGTCACCTACGGCAAGGGTGCGTTCTGGAGGCGGATTCCTGAAGGCCGATACCGGCTAAGCGGCAGGTCCATGCCCGCAAGAACCACTCCTACTTCCTCGTATTCTGGAAACGAGGGGAGAGTGGGTCGCTGTGGCAGCCGCCTGAATGAGCGCTATAGAGATTCTTCAGCAAGTCATTCGCGACAACACCCCGGATTCAATTTGGAAGGATGCCCCCTTGGAGTCGTTCCGCCGAGTGGAGAACACGAATCGGGGCGAAATCGGCGAAGAGTTTCTGCGGCGGTATCTCGACGATGAGGGGATACCGCTCGGCGAAAAGACGGGGCGCACCTCGCGGGAGGACATGGTGATATCGGGCGCTCGATTTGAGGTGAAGACCGCGTCGGAGGGAGCCAGTGGAACCTTCCATGGAACAAACGGAGACAGCCCAGCGGCTGGCGGGTTGTTCCTTCGGCGTCGACGGTGTGCCGTTCTGGGGCAAGCTAAGGGCTTCCAGTTCAATCACGTCCGATTGGATCGAGACTACCAGTACTTGCTTTGCCTTGGCATACGCCCGGCGGCGATTGTGTTTGGCGCTTGGCGCAAAGGCGCGCTTGCCGAACAAAAGGCTGGGAGTCTTGTGCGCATGGCTGAAGGGCAGTCGGTGACCTTCAAACTGACGAAAAAGGCTGAAGATCTTCGCAACATCGGCGAACTGGCGGATTGGGTTCGGACGGACGTGAATCGCGGAGTCTAAGTGGTGGTGTATGAGTTCATAGCCGAGCCAGCGGCGCTCGTTGTCGATCAGCGTCTTGGCGACGGCGAGCACCACGCTCGGGCTGGCATCCCGCAGGCGCTTTGAGGCCGCTTGCCGCAGGTGCCGAAGGCTTGCCGTGTTGGGCGTTGCGACGGCCTTGATTTTCGACAGCAGCCGTTCAGCCTCGCGGATTGCTTGGGTCATATTGGGTTTTCCAGTATGGCAATGGTCCTGAACGGCGCCGGTACGGGGATGTTGGGTTGAGTCTGGTTCCAAGGATGGGATGGGCGTTGATGATGGCCTAGGGTGGCGCTTCGCGCACAGTCGGGAGTAGCCTTGTGGGGGCCTTGGAGGTCGTCTAGTCCGCTAGGTCAGTAGTAGTCATGGCAACTACTGCGTACAGCAAGTGCCAACGATTGAACGCTTGAATCGACATGGGCCAAACTCGCAGTTGACGTAGATATCAAGTTTGTTCGGCAGAACCAAGTAGTACATGTTCGGTCGTCCGACTCGAGACTTTAGCGCCAAAGAAATACCATCCCCCGGCATCGATGGGTGCCTCAACTCCTCCATTTCACCCCCTTGGTTTGAGTGGTATGCTCCATTGCGTCGTGTGATTTTCACTGTCCATTCTGAGCATGACTCCCCAAACGTTCGTGCGAAGTGTCGATCACATCCGATGAAGACGTCATCGGTTCCGTATGCTTGTGTCGTAAAGCCCAGAATAGCGCTTGCTGCGAGCAATCGTAGTTGTCTCATAAGGTGATCTCCTAGGCGCCTGAAGTGGCGCCGCTGGCTGAGGTGCGGCCTGTCGAAAGGACAGATCCGGCACTAGGGACCGACAACCTAACACAACATGCATCTGTTGCCGTCTGCTAACCCGCTAGAACCAAGGCTCGAATCCCTCCGCTCGGCTCATTTTAGTCGTTCCCGATCTCTAGCCCGGATATTGCACGAGTTGTTCAATTTACGAGAGCCTGAGCCGGTTCGTCATGTTTCCTGACGCTCTCGAACGATGC
>JAQAJJ010000014.1:15335-48803 GCA_028278675.1 Candidatus Azophilus lithoversatilis | reverse complement strand
GTAACCAAGAAGCTGGGGCCGGGCAAACGTCTGCTCCAGGCTCACGAAACCATCTTTGCAGCCATCAAGAACAGGGACCCTGCCACGGCCGAGGAATGGATGGCGAAACACTATCGCGACTTTTTGCGCGGGTGCGATGTCGCAGGCATCAATGTGGACGACCCGGTCAGCGAGGTCAACAAGAAGTGGAAGATTGAAAACCGATGAACCGGCTGCCATCTCCCGATATCGACTGGTTCCCGGATGCGGCAGCAGACCGAACCAACGCATTCGGCGAGGTCAACACCCCCATCTTCGACCATTAGGGCCTTGGTTCGTTTAAAGCTCGCCTGATTTGAACAAACACACGGACGAATGACCATGAAAATTGAACGTCATGTGCACAATGAGCTGCACGACTTTCGATACACGGGCGATGATCCCAAGTATGCACTCGTCATTTCCCACGGACTCGGCGGTCACGGCGGCATTTATGATCGTTTCTGCGAGCACCATGCACCGAAGGGCGTCGATATCTGGAGTTACGACGCGCCGGGTCATGGCCGCTCCACAACCAACCGGCCCAAGGGTCAGTGGCAGATGTCCGAATGGGCCCAGGCGTCCCGCGACTTTGCGGAGCACATTAGCGCAATGATGGGCTTGCCGGTCTTCACGCTGGGTTCCAGCCTTGGCGTCGGGGCAGCAATCTCGGCCATCGACTCAGATCACGTGTCCGGCGCCATCCTCATGGGCTCGGGCGTCGTGCCGGGCAGTTCGGTGCTCGATCTTGCAGCAGGCCCTTGGCGCAGCGAGGAGTTCAAGCAGATTATCGGGATGCTGGGACGCGGCGCGCAGCTGCACATCCCGACCTTCTTCAACTTTGATGAAGACTACGGTTACAGCGGCGCCCAGAAGCAAAAAGAGCTAGACCCCTACAACACTTGGTCCTATGACCTGGAATCCATGGCCTCAGTTTTCCAGTACATCCCACCGGTTCTGCCTGCGGACAACACCAAACCCGTGCTCTACACGGCAGGAGAACACGACCCGCACTTCGCACCGGAGATGCTGGACGCCATGGCATCGAGCATCGGTGGCCCGGTGCAAAAGAAGCTCTTCGAAGATGCGCACCACCAGCTCATGCTGTTCGCGACGGAGCGATTTTCCGAGGCAGTGCATGAGTTCTGCCTTGCCAACATTCAAAACTAAAGGAGGGGGTAAACTGAGCGCAACTCCCACCAAGGACGGGTTCTCTTGGGGACGGTGGCCTTGACCGTCATGCTGAGCACAGCATTTGAGCAACCGGAAACAGCGACTAACGAGGCGATGCCACAGACCAACGGGAAGGCGGTCGCCGGGCGCAGAAGTTGACTCGTGTGGCAACCTTATCCCGCGATCAAGGAGACTAGGCATCAACATGAACGAGTTGAATAGCGTCATCCGTGACACCAAGACGTACATTGGCTTGCCATTGCTTCATGAGCATTGGTACGTGGCGGGACTGAGCGAGGAGTTTGGACGCGACCCGATCGGGCGGACCCTGCTGGAACAGTCGATTGTCGTCTACCGCGCCGAGGCGGGCGATTTGGTTGCTCTGCAGAATCGTTGCCTGCACCGTTCCTATCCACTCGCCGAAAGCAAACTGAACGGTGACAACATCGTCTGCGGCTATCACGGCATTGAGTATTCATCACGAGGGGAGATCGTGAACGTTCCCTGTCAGGCGCAGTGTCCAAAGGGGAAGCTGAGAAAGTACCCTACAAGGGAGCTCGGTCCGTTCGTGTTCATATGGATGGGCAATCCCGGCAACGCAGATGACAGCAAGTTACCCGAGATGCCCTATTTGGAAAACTCTGACTACCATTCCATTCACGACGCCAAGCACATAGAAGGCAACTACCTTCTGATGCAGGACAACCTCAATGATTTAACACACTTCATTTTCATTCATGCCAATACCTTTGGCGCCGCGCCAAATTCGATCGACCACACCTTTTTGGAGCACCCCGTTGAGTATGAGGAACGCAATGGGGTAACAGGTTGCTATCGCATCATCGACGATACCGATCTCGTGCAATTGGACTTGCCTCCGGGTCAGAACGCCGTGGTGGGCAGTCGCAAGTTGCGCAATTGGAACGGCGGCGTCAGCCAGGCACCTGGCGTTTGGCTGGGAGAGAACTTTGTGTATGTGGAAAACCCGGCGCCTGGCCATCCGGAGTGCTACAAGACCTACATAAATCACTTTGTGACGCCGGAAATGCACGACTCCTGCCACTATTGGTACTCCATAACGAGTTGTGCCATCAAGCCAGACCCGGAGCTTGCTGCAGGCTCGAGTCTGTTCGTCGGTGCAGCGTTCCAAGAAGATGTCGTTGCGGTGAATCACATGCAGAAAGTGCTCAAGAATGACACGACTGAGTACAAGGAAATCAACATCAATGGCGACAAATCCGCCGTGCTGTTCCGCCGAAAAATACTGGAATGGGCGTTGGAGGAGTACCCCGAACTCGCGGAGTCATAAAGGACCTTCTCAAGAACGCACTACTCTCCAGACGCCATCTGCCGCTCATGCCACGGAGGTTCTCATGAACTACAAGGAACAGATTCGCAACGTCAAGGACTACATCCGCCTGCCACTTTGCTACAACCACTGGTACGTCGCCGGGCTCGCCGAGGAATTCGGCCAGGAGCCGGTCAGCAAGACCCTGTTGGATCGGTCCATAGTCTTCTATCGCACGCAGGCCGGCGACCTCGTTGCCATGCAGAACCGCTGCCTGCATCGCTCGTTCCCGCTGGCCAATGGCTCTCGTGAAGGCGACAACCTCGTCTGTCGCTACCACGGCATTCGGTATGCTCCGGACGGCAGCATAGCCAGAGTGCCCTGTCAGGATCACGTACCCAATCGGAAGCTGCACGTTTACCCGGTGAAGGAAGCAGGTCCATTTGCGTTTATCTGGATGGGGAATCCAGAGCAGCCTGATTGGGACAGATTTCCCGACTTGCCGTTCCTGACGGACCCCAAATGCCGAACGATTTATGAGGCAACGCCCTATGCTGGCAGCTATCTGCTGATGCAGGAAAACTTGAACGATCTAACGCACTTTGCGTACTTGCACAAAGACAGCTTCGGTGTCGGGGACTACTTCTTCGACCTCCCGACGACAGTCGAAAAAACCGAACGGGGCATCTACTGCAATCGCATCGACAGCGACCCGGCCCGCGTCCTTGCGCCGCTGCCGGCTGACGCGCAGGCACGCGCCGAGGGAAGGCCTGTTGAGCGGCATGACGGGGGCTACGCGATGTCACCCGGGGTATTCCGAGGCTATGCGCCCATCTATGTCGGTGCTGAGGATGACCCCGACAGGGAAGTGTACAGCCAACACGTCATGCACTATCTGACACCTGAGACGAGCACGTCATCGCACTACTATTGGTCGATAACCAATGACTACAACATCCATGACGACGAGTTTTATGCGGGCTCCCAAGCGTTTGCCTCGATCGGTTTTGCCGAGGACAAATGGGCAAGCGAAGAGATGCAACGACTGCTGGACAATGACCACATCGACTACCAGGAAATGGTCATCGCCGGTGATAAGGCGGGCATGCTCTTTCGGGGCGTCATGCTGAATTGGGTGCTTGAGGAATACGTGGACTGAGCGCAACGAGCCAGGATAAGTCTGAATCCCGTTGCCCGCTGTGATAAAACGCATTCCCCGTCGATTGATCGCAGAGCAGTTCACATGGCCGAAAGCGCTGAGCAAATCAATGAGGCGATGCGCCGCAGCACCAAGGAGTGGCGCGACGCATGGCCGCTGGACCCCCACCAAGATCCGAAATCGGTTCCCCTAGCGGACTTGGACCCCGCCCATCCGGCGCTGTTCAAGGCCAACACGGCGTTGCCCTGGTTCGAGCGGCTGCGCGCCGAATCGCCGGTTCATTGGTGCGAAGAGAGTCAGTTTGGCCCTTACTGGTCGCTCACGCGCTATGACGACGTGAAGTACGCGGACACCCACCACGACCTGTTCTCATCGGACATCATGAACGGCGGCATTCGCCTCGGCGGGCGCAAGCTCGAGGCCCCGCCCGACCCGATGTTTCACCTGCCCATGTTCATCATGGCCGATCCGCCCACCCACGAAGCCCAGCGCAAGGCTGTGGCGCCGATGTTTGCGCCGTCGAAGCTCGGCCGCTTGGGCGACTTGATCCGCACTCGGGCGGGGGCGATTCTGGATGACCTGCCCCGCAACGAGACCTTCAACTGGGTGCGCCGGGTGTCCGTGGAGTTGACCGGGCAGATGCTCGCCACCCTGTTTGACGTGCCCCAGGAGGACCGGCACAAGCTCATTCACTGGTCCGACACCGTGGAGCGCATCAGCGACCCGGATTACTTTGAGACCTTCGAGGACGGCTTCAAGGAACTTTGGAAGTGCTTTGAGTACTTCAATGCGCTGTGGCAGGAACGGGCCGCCGCCCCGGAGCAGGGCGAGGACCTGATCTCCTTCCTGGCCCGGGGCGAGGCGACCCGCAGCATGACCCCCAGCGAATTCCTCGGCAACATCCTGCTGCTGATCGTCGGCGGCAACGACACCACCCGCAACTCCATCTCCGGCGGGGTGCTCGCACTCAACGAGTTCCCGTCCGAGTTCGCCAAGCTCAAGGCCAACCCAGGCCTCGTGCCCAACATGGTGTCGGAGATCATCCGCTGGCAGTCGCCGGTGGCGCACATGTGCCGCACGGCTTTGGAGGATGTGGAGCTTCGCGGCCAGCGGATTCGCCAGTGGGACAAGGTGTGCATCTGGTATCTGTCCGGCAACCGCGACGAGCGGCGCATCGCCGAACCCAACCGTTTCTGGATCGACCGCCCCAACGCCCGCCAGCACCTGGCGTTCGGCTTCGGCATCCACCGCTGCCTCGGCAACCGGCTGGCGGAGATGCAGCTGCAGATCATCTGGGAGGAGATCTTGAAGCGATTCCGGGAAGTCGAAGTGGTCGGCGATCCGGAATACCTCAACTCCAACTTCATCCGCGGCATCACCGAACTGCCGGTGCAGGTGCGGGAGTAGGGCAGGCTCCCACAGGCCGCAACGGCTCAGCCTTGGCGGAACCCCTGCTTGAGGATTTGCGCCTTCTGCCGTTGCCAATCCCGGTCCCGCGACGCGGCGCGCTTGTCGTGCTGCTTCTTGCCCTTGCCGAGCGCGATCTCGCACTTCACCCGGTTGTGCTTCCAGTACATCGCGGTGGCGATGCAGCTAAAGCCCTTGGCTTGGGTGGCGGTGAAGATGCGGGCGAGTTCGCGGCTGTGCAGCAGCAGCTTGCGGGTCCGTTGGGGGTCGGCGACCACGTGGCTTGAGGCGCTTGGCAGGGGGGCGATGTTGGCGCCGAGCAGCCAGGCCTCCCCATCGCGCAGCAGCACGTAGCTGTCCACAAGCTGCGCCTTGCCGGCGCGGATGGCCTTGACCTCCCAACCCTCGAGCACCAAGCCCGCCTCGAACCGCTCCGTCAGCGCGTAGTCATGGCCGGCCCGCCGGTTGCGGGCGATGGTCGCCGAGCGCTTGGCGGCGCTCGGCTTGCTGGCGTTCTTGGTGGACATGTGGCAATTATAGAGTGGCATTGGCCTTCTCAGGCCGCCCACGCCCTCGTTTGGTGTCTGAGTTCAGAATCACATGCGACTGCTCCGCAATCTCGATGGGCCCAGAGTTTCGCGTAGCGAAACTCAAACGCCACCGTCAGGTGGCGCCGCGACCGTCAGGTGGCGCCGCGACCGTCAGGTGGCGCGTTCGCAGTTGTTTGTCATTCGGCGCTTAGCGACAATGGGCTGAACCAGTCAGAGAGGACGCCGCCGTGGCCGAAGTCGCGCAATCCGGGCAATCAAGGCATGGGATGTGGTCCAGCCGTTGGATGTTTGTGCTCGCGGCGGCGGGCTCGGCGGTGGGTTTGGGAAACATCTGGCGGTTCCCCTACATCACCGGCGAAAACGGCGGCGGCGCCTTCGTTCTGATCTATCTGGTGTTCATCGCGCTGGTCGGCATTCCCATCATGATGGCGGAGGTGATGATTGGCCGGGAAGGGCGGCAAAGCCCGGTCAATACCATGCGCGGGCTGACCCAGCAGCACCATCGGCACCGGGGTTGGGTGCTCATCGGTTGGGCCGGTTTGCTCGCCGGCTTCCTGATCCTGTCCTTCTATGCCGTCATCGGCGGCTGGGCGTTCAAGTACATTCTCGGCTTGGCAGGCGGCGGCTTCACCGACGCTACGGCCAGCCAGGCTACGGGCACCTTCGATGCCTTTCTGGCCAGCCCTTGGGAAATGCTGTTCTGGCACACCCTGTTCATGGTCGTCGTGGTGGCGGTGATCAGCCGCGGGGTGGTCAAGGGTTTGGAGACGGCCATCCGTTGGATCATGCCGTTGCTCTTCGTACTGCTGGCGGTGCTGCTTGGCTACGGCGTCACCTCCGGCGGCTTCGGCCAAGGCTGGGCTTTCATGTTCCGCTTCGACTGGGATGCGGTCACGGGCCGGGCCCTGTTCGACGCCTTGGGCCATGCCTTTTTTACCCTGAGCATCGGCATGGGTGCCATCATGGCCTACGGCGCCTATGTGCCGAGTTCCGTATCCATCACCAACACCGTGGTCACTATTGCCGTCCTCGACACCGTCGTTGCGTTGGTGGCGGGCCTTGCCATCTTCCCCATCGTCTTCGCCAACGGTTTGGAGCCGGGGCAAGGCCCGGGGTTGCTGTTCGTGACCGTGCCCCTGGCGTTCGGTCAACTGCCCTTGGGGGCCTTGTTCGGCGCCGTCTTCTTCATCCTGGTGAGCCTCGCCGCAGTCACGTCGGCCATTTCGCTCACCGAGCCGGCCTTGGCTTATTTGGTGGAGGAATACAACGCCAAGCGGTCAAGGGTCGCCGTCACTTTGGGCACCGGCTGCTGGCTGCTTGGCATCGGCACAGTGCTGTCCTTCAACGAGTGGGCGGAGTTCCACGTCGTGGGCGACATGACGATTTTCGGCTTTGTGGACTACGTCTCCCAGAACGTGATGTTGCCGCTCGGCGGCTTGTTCATCGCTTTGTTTGCCGCCTTTGCCCTGCCGAAATCGGTGATCGGGAATCAGTTGGGGCTGAATGGCCCGATGGCGCGCAAGCTCTGGCTAGTGCTGGCTGGCCTGACCGCGCCGTTGGGCGTCTTGGTGGTGTTCCTGGTGACGATCATCGGCCTCGACACTGTCAAGGCTTGGTTTTCCTGATGGCAAGACTGCAGCGCTCGGCGTTGCTTCCCTACGCCGCGGCCGACGTCTACCACATCATCAACGACGTGGCCCGCTACCCCGAGTTCCTGCCTTGGTGCAAGAGCGCCGTCGTCCTGGCTGATGAGCCCACCGCCATGGTGGCGCGGCTGACCGTCGAGGCCAAGGGCTTCCGGGAGAGCTTCACCACCACCAACGCCTTGGAGCCCGGCCGCGCCATCCGGCTCGATCTAGTGGACGGGCCGTTCAGCCACTTCAACGGCGAATGGCGGCTTTCCCGCTTGGGTGGAGGCGGCTGCCGGGTGGAACTCGATTTGAACTTCGCCTTCAAAGGAGTGCGCCGCCTGCTGTCGCAAGTGGTGGCCAAGAGCATCGGTGCGGCGGCCAACGCGGTTATGGACGCCTTCTGCCGCCGCGCCCACGACCATTTGGGTGCCTCGTGCGGGTCGAAGTAGTCTACGCAGCCGCTGAACGGCAAGTGGTTGTTGTGCTTGATGTTGATGAGGGAGTCACCGTGGAGGCGGCGTTGCGGCAGGCGGCTTGCCACGCCGCCTTCGATGGCCTGAACCTAGACCGCATGCCGGTGGGCGTTTACGGCGAGCGGGTTGATCGCGACCGGCTGCTGCGCGCGGGCGATCGCATCGAGCTGTATCGGCCTTTGCTGCTTGACCCCAAGCAAGCCCGCCGCCAACGGGCGTTGGCCAACCGGGGGTGGAGCTAACCCTCGCTGCCGGCTTCGGCGGTTGCGTCGCTGGGTGCCAAGTCGCCCATCAGTGATGAGAGCGCATCGTCCTCGAAGAAGACGGTGAAGCGCTGTTCGTTCTCGAAGCGCCCCGGCACCTTGATGGTGTAGATGTAGTCCCAGCGGTCTTGGTTGAAGATGTTGCGCACCACGGGCTCCCCCATGATGAAGGCGACCTGTTCCCGGGTCATGCCGGGCTTGAGTTGATCGACCATCTCCTGGGTGATGACGTTGCCCTGCTGCACGGTGATCTTGTGCACCCGCGGCACCTTGAACTTGGGCATCTTGGGCATCTTGGGCATCGCGCAGCCCGCCGCCAGCACGGCACTGGCGATTAATAGCGCGAACAGGCGTCGGCTCATCGATGGATTCCGTAAAGTGTTCAGGGCGGGGAATGGTAGCGGTAAAACCCGGCGGGAACAAAGCGCCGGAAGGGCGGCTGCTTCCTGTGCGCCACGGCTGTTCGTGCGATATCTCCCACAGGGCGCCAACGCCCGCTGCTTCATTTAATCCGCCCGCCAGCACACCCCGCCCCCAGCCGTGAGCCGGCGCCCTCAGTTCTTTCAGCCATCTCGCACCGCCATATAGCCATATAGCCGCCCCATCGTCCAACGATCGGTTGACATGGCCTGCGCAACGCGCCCACTTGAACGAATCACTTGCCATCAACGGGAAAACGAGAGTCATGGACGCCAAGCAGCCGCAGCCGCCGACATTGGTGAGCGCATCGCTCACATTGAGTCCAAGATGGACTTCGTCGCCACCCGCGAGGACGTTGCCCTCGTGCGCACCGAGATGACCAACATGAATTTGGACCGGCGCACGGAGGTCGCCAACACCAGTGCCCGAATCGCTGAATTGAAAACCGAACTGCTCACGGGAATCGCTGAAGTGAAGACCTTGGTCGCCACCCGCGAGGCCTCAATGCAGCGCTGGCTGCTGGGCATCACCGGAAACGCCATGGCCGGCGTGACCACCGCCTTGGTCCGCACCTTCGTGTAACCTCCTGGAGGGCGGAACGCCCTCCAGCCGGGCTTCGTTCGAGATCATCCCTCGTCTTGATTCGGAGTTGTTCCGTCGGGCCTAAAGCCGCGAAGGGTCGTTGGTTGATCTTGAGCACGCGAGGTTGCCCGCCAAAGATCGGGAAGCTCGGGCAGGCGCCCATGTCGCGTCAGCCCTGTTGGGGTTTTCCCTGTTGGATGTGCGTGTCCATGTGCGGGCTCAGACATTGACGGGGGCGTGAACCATGGTTTACAGTTGATCCGATGGCCGAAGTGATTGAAAGCGCCACGTTCAGGCGCTGGATCGGCGGCTTGAGGGACCGTGTCGCAGTGGCGCGCATCAACGCGCGTTTGCGCAAGGTCTCCCTTGGCAACATGGGAGACACGAAGGTTGTGTCTGGCAGCCTGTTCGAGATGCGTGTGCACCACGGAACGGTTACCGGCTTTACTGCCTGCGGGACGGCGACACGGTGGTCGTGCTGTGTGGTGGCGACAAGGGCAGCCAGCGGCGGGACATCGAACGCGCCGGAAGGTTGGCGAACGACTGGAGGCGGAAATGACCGAAACATTCAGCAAATGGGATGCTGCTGAACAACTGCGCACCACGGAGGATGTGAGGCTGTATCTGGCGGCGTGTGCCGAAGAGGATCCCGGAGACGGCAGTCTGATCCGGGCAGCGCTGAACGATGTAGCGCGGGCAGGGAACATGACCGGACTCGCGCTCGAGGCCGGGATGAGTCGCGAGGGTCTCTACAAGGCGCTGTCCGCGAAAGGCAACCCATCGTTCGCGACGATGATAAGGATTACGCGTGCGTTGGGGATGCAGATTCGGATCGGCTGACGACCTGATTGTGTGTGAACCGGCGGAGTGGCGATAGGTGCCGACTTTGTCTGCGAACTTGGAGAATTGTCAGAAAAAATACCATTCAATGTGGCACTTCTCAAAGACTTACATCAAGCAGCAGGTTGGTCGGTTGATCCAAGAGGACTACTCCGAGTGTTGAAACATCGAGAACCAAAGACCATTCACTTTGAAGGAATACCTGGTTCTGGAAAAACGCATACTTCGGAGCGATTTTGCGAGCTGCTTAGAGGCAATGGCGTGGACGCGAACTGGTGGTTAGAGGAGTTAGCTGATCATCCAATCATGCCAACAGAAATTCGTAAACGCGCGACAAAGCAAAACTTCCCTGAAGCCTGTGTGAGCGCGTGGCGATCCTTTTTGGAATCCCAACCGAACTCGGTCCACGTACTGGATGGCTATGCTTTTCAAACCACTGTTCGCTTTCTATTCGAGCAGCGGTTAAAACGAAGTTCAATCAATGCCTACTTTCACAACCTTAGTGCGGGGTGAAGGCACCGCAACACATGACATTAGTCTGATGCCCGTCTACCTTGCAGCATTCACAAAAATAGCGCGAATGCAGACTTCAGACTATGCAGCAGTCGGCGTCCCTGCCACAGGGTTGGGAACTTTCATGGAACAAACGGAGACAGCCCAGCGGCTGGCGGGTCGTTCCTTCGGCGTCGGCGGCGTGCCGTTCTGGGGCAAGCTAAGGGCTTCCATGGAACAGTGGGAAGTGCGGTCTTAGGCTCTCCGATATGCGGGCTAGCTCGACGCCGCTTCCTCCAGCAGGGTGCGGGCGTAGGCGCGGGTTTTGTCGGTGAGGTCGGCCCCAGCGAGCATGCGGGCGACCTCCTCGGTGCGGTGGTCGGCGGTGACGCAACGCAGCCGCACCGTCTGGGCGGCGTCCTTCTCCACCACGAGATGGCTGGTGCCGAGTGCGGCCACTTGGGGCGCGTGGGTGACGCAAATCACTTGGCTGTGCTCGCCGAGGTCGCGCAGCAGGCGGCCGACGATGTCGGCGGTGGTGCCGCCGACGCCGACGTCGGCTTCGTCGAGCACCAGGCAGGGCAGGCGCATCTTCTGCGCGGCGACCACGGAGACCGCCAAGCTGAGGCGCGCCCGTTCGCCCCCGGAGGCGATACGGGCCAAGCTGCCGGCGGGGTACTTGGGGTTGGTGGTCACCCGGAATTCGGCGGTTTCCAGGCCCCGCTCTGAATTGGCAGCCTCGAAGGCCACTTCAAAAGCGCCACCCGCCATGCCCAAGGCCTGAATGTGAGCGCTCACTTCGACGGCAAATGTTTGGGCGGCCTCGCGTCGGGCGGAGCTGACCCGCTGGGCAGTGCGCTGGAACTCATCGTTCCACCGGCGAACCTCTTCCCGGAGCGCGTCCAGGTTTTGGCGTTCAGTTGCCTGCGCTTCAAGTTCCGCGGCCAGGCCCTCGGCGTGGTCCGCCAAGCGTGCCGGTGCCACGCGGTGCTTGCGGGAGAGGTCGTGAAACTGGTCGAGCCGCTCGGCAATTCGCGACATGTGGGCGGGGTCGGTGTCGAAGGCTTCGGCGTAGCCGTTCAAATCGTGGGCGGCGTCGTCGATCAACTGCAGCGCCGAACTCAAGGCATCCCTGGCTTGGACCAGCTTGGGATGCTCATCGTCGATGCCGCTCAGTTGCCGTTGGCTGCGGCGGGCGTCCGCCATGTCCGACAGGCAGTCGATGGCCTGGCGCACCGCCTCCTGAATGTCCTGGGCTTGGGAGAGGCGGCGAAACTCCGCCTCCAGGGATTCGAACTCGCCCTGATTCGGTTCCAATGCCTGCAGCTCATCAAGTTGATAGCGCAGCAGCGCCCGGCGGTCCTCGGCGTTGGCGAGCTGGGCTTCGAGGGCGGCCAAGGCCTTTTCGGCCTTCCGGGCGGCGCGGTAGGCGTTGGCCATGCCCTGGCGGTCGGTGGCGGGGACGCCGTAGGCGTCGAGCAGGTTGAGTTGCACGTCGCGCTTGGCGAGCCGCTGGTTCTCATCCTGGCTGTGGATGTCGATCAGCCCCTCGGTCAGTTCGCGCACCATGCCCAAATTGACCGGGACGCCGTTGACGAAAGCCCTGGAGCGGCCATCGACGCCGATGACGCGGCGCAGCAAGCAGCGGTGGGGCGCGTCGGCGTCGTCGAGGTCGGCGGCCTTGAGGGCGTCGCATGACGCCGAGTGCTCGGCAAGGTCGAATTCGGCCGTCACCTCGGCCCGCTGGGCGCCCGACCGAATCAGGTCGGTTCGCGCCCGTTCGCCCACCACCAGGGCCAAGGCGTTCATCAGGATGGACTTGCCGGCGCCCGATTCGCCCGTTACCACGGTCAGGCCGCGGTCGAAGGCAACGTCCACCTTGGCCACCAAGGCAAAGTCCCGAATGGTCAGTTGCTTGAGCAAAGGTTCCCTATGTCTTGACGCTGGCGCTAAAACAACCATATTACTTGAATGACGCCGTGGTCGGCGGACTGAGGGCTGGGCATTGGACCAAGTTGATGAGCGCACGGAACAGCTTTTCAAGCTATTGGTGGAATCCTACATCAGCAATGGTCGGCCAGTGGCCTCAAGGGCGCTGGCCGAGCAGCCGAGCGTGTCGGTCAGCCCCGCCACGGTGCGCAACATCATGGCCCGCTTGGAAGGCCAAGGCTTGGTTAGGTCGCCCCATACCTCCGCCGGCAAGGTGCCGACCAGCCAAGGCCTGCGCTTTTTCGTCGAAAGCCTGCTGGCCGTTGAACCCTTGGACGACGCCGGGCGCCGGGGCATTGAGGCGCAGCTGGACCCGGACCTGCCGCCCTCGGAACTGGTTGAATCCGCCTCCGAAGCGCTGTCCCGCATCACCTCAATGGCCTGCGTGGTGACCCTGCCTCGACAGGAGCAGGCGGCGTTGCGCCATGTTGAGTTCCTCAAGCTCGACGCGGAACGCGTGTTGGCGATCTTGGTGTTCAACGACCGGGAGGTGCAGAACCGAGTCATTCACACCGACCACGAGTACCAGGATGCGGATTTGGTGCGGGCCGCCAACTTCATCAACCAGGAGTTCGGCGGCCTGACCCTGGGTGACGCGCGCAGTGGGCTGTTGGCCAGCATGCAGCGCGACAAGGACCGCATGGATGCCCTGCTGCAGTCGGCGCTCGACCTGGCCGCCCAGGCTTTCGCGAGGCCGCCGCCGGGAGGCAAGGGCTTTGTCGTCGCCGGGGAGTCGAACCTGCTCGACATCAGCGCCGACACCGACGCGGTGCGCGGACTGTTTGAGGCCTTCACCCGCAAGGGCAGCATCCTGCACCTGCTCGACCAGTGCCTGAACACGGAAGGCATCCAGCTGTTCATCGGCGACGAGTCGGGCTACGAAGTGCTCGATGAGCTCACCTTGGTGTCGTCGTCCTACTCGGTCAACGGCCGCATCGCCGGGGTGCTTGGCGTGGTCGGTCCGACGCGGATGGCCTACCAGAAGATCATCCCGGTGGTGGACGTGACCGCGCATCTGCTTGGCGATGCGTTGGATCCTTCATGAGTTTCTACACAGAAGCCGATGTGCCGCAGCAGGCCGGCCGCACCATCCTCATTACCGGGGCGAACACGGGCATTGGCTGGGAGACGGCTCGGGTGCTGGCGGCCCGCGGCGCCCGCGTCCTGCTTGGCTGTCGCAGCGCGTCCAAGGGGCAGCGGGCGATGGAGCGCATTCGGGCCGTATACGCTGAGGCGGATCTAGCCTGCGTCCAGATCGAATTGGGCAGCCTCGCCTCGGTGCGGCGGGCCGCGGCCCAGGTCGCCAAGGAGTCCCGGCTCGATGTCCTGATCAACAATGCCGGTGTCATGATGCCGCCTTACGGTAGGACCGAGGACGGCTTCGAGTTGCAGTTCGGAGTGAATCATCTCGCCCACTTTGTGCTGACGGCGCACTTGCTGCCCATGCTGCGCGAACGCGAGGGAGCGCGCGTGGTCACCGTCAGCAGCAGCGGTCACAAGGCCGGCAAGATGCAGTTCGAGGACCCGCACGCCGAGAAGAAATACAGCGCCGGGGAGCGCTACGCCATGAGCAAGCTGGCCAATCTGCTGTTCACGAAGGCGCTGCAGGCGCGGCTCGCTCGCGCGGGCAGCCCAGCCATCGCGGTGGCCTGCCATCCCGGCGCCGCGGCCACGGAGCTGTCTCGCCACCTGCCGGGGTGGCTCACCACGACCGCGTTGCCCCTCATCAGGCCACTCATCAACAGCTCGGCGGAGGGTGCGCTGCCCATTTTGATGGCTGCCACGTCGTCGGATGCGCGGGGCAACGACTACTTTGGTCCCGTTGGCTTCCTGGAGCTGGCGCGTTCGGCGGGCAAGGCAAGACCGAGCCTCGCAAGCCAGAGTGACGCGGACGCCGCCCGGCTGTGGGCGTTGTCCGTTGAACTCACCGGGGTAGCACCCGAGTTGTAGCCGTACTCAAAAGTAGGGCTTGAATCCACCGCTGCAAGCCCCATTGTGTGGGCTTGGCAATGGCAAAGCGTTAGATCATGGCAAAGAAGGCGGCTCGGGCTGAACAGGACGAGGGGTTGAACCGGGACGAAGGCGCGCAAGCCGAGCCCGATTCGGCAATCCCCGATTCGGCAATCAAAGAGGGCGCGAGCGATGCAGTGCCGGGAGCGGATGAGGAAGGTGCGCCGGACGCGCAAGCCGCATTGGCGGCGGCCCAAGACGAGGTGGCCAGCCTGAAGGATGCGGTTTTGCGCGCCCAGGCGGAGGTGGACAACATGCGCCGCCGCGCCGCCCGGGACGTCGAGAGCGCTCGAAAGTTCGCCTTGGAGCGCTTCGCGGGCGATCTCCTTCCGGTGCTCGACAGCTTGGAGAAATCCGTGGAGAGCGCGCCGTCGGCTACTGACGCGGCTGCGGTGTCCGAAGGGGTGGGCCTGTGCTTGAAGCTCTTCATCGACACCTTGGCGAAGAACGGCATCGAACAGGTTGACCCCTTGGGCGAACCCTTCGACCCGTCGCAATCCGAGGCTATGGCGATGGTGGAAAATCCAGACGCGGAGCCGAATTCGGTCATGGAAGTGATGCAGAAGGGTTACGCGCTCAATGGACGCTTGGTGCGGGCCGCCAAGGTCATCGTCGCCAAGGCGCCGGCCAGCGCTGCGCCAGCGGATTGAACAATCCGCGGATTGAATAATCCACCGATTGAATAATCGGCCTGCGCCCCCATAAACACTACATTCAACGACTGCGAACCTAGGGCCAGCAGCCAGCGAGCAGTCACTTTGCCCGTGCCTCGGAGCAAGGGACGGGCCAACCCAACACTTGGAGCAACCGGAACATGGGCAAGATCATCGGCATTGACCTCGGCACCACCAACTCATGCGTGGCCGTGCTTGACGGGGGCGATGCGAAAGTCATTGAAAACTCGGAAGGGGACCGCACGACCCCCTCCATCATCGCCTACGCCGACGATGGCGAAATCCTGGTTGGCCAGAACGCCAAGCGGCAGGCGGTGACCAACCCCAACAACACCCTGTTCGCGGTCAAGCGCCTCATCGGCCGCAAGTTTGGCGACCAGGTGGTGCAGAAGGACATCAAGATGGTGCCCTACAAGATCGTCAATGCGGCCAACGGCGACGCTTGGATCGGCGTCAAGGACGACAAGCTCGCGCCGCCGCAGATTTCGGCCGAGGTGCTCCGCAAGATGAAGAAGACCGCCGAGGAGTATCTCGGCGAAACCGTCACCGATGCGGTGATCACGGTGCCCGCCTACTTCAACGACTCGCAGCGCCAGGCCACCAAGGATGCCGGCCGCATCGCCGGCCTTGACGTGAAGCGCATCATCAACGAGCCCACCGCCGCGGCCTTGGCCTATGGTCTCGACAAGAAGCGTGGCGACGCCAAGATCGCCGTCTATGACTTGGGCGGCGGCACCTTCGACATCTCCATCATCGAGATCGCCGAGATCGACGGCGAGCATCAGTTCGAGGTGCTCTCCACCAACGGCGACACCTTCCTTGGTGGCGAGGACTTCGACCTCACGATCATCGATTATCTGGCCGATGAGTTCAAAAAGGAGAACGGCATCGACCTGCACAACGATGCCCTGGCCCTGCAGCGCCTCAAGGAGGCGGCCGAGAAGGCCAAGATCGAGCTGTCCAACAGCCAGCAAACGGAGATCAACCTGCCCTACATCACCGCCGATCAGAGCGGTCCCAAGCACTTGGTGCTCAAGCTCTCCCGGGCCAAGCTCGAGTCCTTGGTCGAGGAGCTGGTCGATCGCACCATCGGCCCCTGCCGCACGGCCATCAAGGACGCGGGCTTGGGCGTCGGCGAAATCGACGACGTGATCCTGGTCGGTGGCCAGACCCGCATGCCCTTGGTGCAGGAGAAGGTTAAGGGCTTCTTCAACAAGGAAGCCCGCCGCGACGTCAACCCCGACGAGGCGGTGGCCATCGGCGCGGCCATCCAGGCCGCGGTGCTGTCCGGCGACGTCAAGGACGTGCTGCTGCTCGACGTGACGCCGCTCTCGCTCGGCATTGAGACGCTCGGCCAGATCATGAGCGTGCTGATCGAGAAGAACACCACCATTCCCACCAAGAAGACCCAGGTGTTCTCCACCGCCGACGACAATCAAACGGCAGTGACCATTCACGTGCTGCAAGGGGAGCGCAAGCAGGCGGCGCAGAACAAGTCGCTCGGCCGCTTCGACCTGGCCGACATTCCGCCTGCGCCGCGCGGCATGCCGCAAATCGAAGTGAGCTTTGACATCGACGCCAACGGCATCCTCAACGTCTCCGCCAAGGACAAGGCGACGGGCAAGGAGCAGTCCATCGTCATCAAGGCGTCGAGCGGCCTGTCGGACGACGAGATCGACGAGATGGTGCGCGACGCCGAAGCCCACGCGGCCGACGACGAGAAGTTCGCCGAGATGGTCAATCTGCGCAATCAGGCGGATGGCTTGGTGCATGCGGCGCGCAAGGCTGTCAAGGATGCCGGCGACAAGGCGGGTGACGCCGAGAAGGCTGCCGTGGAGTCGGCAGCCTCAGCCTTGGAGGAGGCCATGAAGTCCGAGGACAAGGCCGACATCGAAGCCAAGATCGAGGCGCTGTCAAACGCCTCTGCGGAATTCGCGCAGAAGGCTTATGCTGAGCAGGCGGCGGGCAGCGCCGACGCGGCCGCTGGTGCGGGCGGGGACGGGCCGGCGGGCGGCGATGGCGGCGACACCGTGGATGCGGAGTTCGAAGAGGTCAAGGACGACAAGGACGACAAGGACGACAAGGACGGCAGCAGGAAGAGCGGGGGCGACTGAGCGGGAGAGCACGCTAAGCCCCAAGCAGGAACGAATTGATGGCCAAGCGCGACTACTACGAGATCCTGGGGCTGAATCGGGACGCCTCCGACGACGAGGTCAAGAAGGCCTATCGACGCTTGGCCATGAAGCTGCATCCGGACCGCAATCCGGATGACGCCGAGGCCGAGGAGAAATTCAAGGAGGCCTCCGAGGCCTACGAAGTGCTTTCCGACCGCGAAAAACGCGGTGCCTACGATCAGTTCGGCCATGCCGGCGTGGATCCCAGCGCCGGCGGCATGGGTGGCGGCGCGGGCTTCAACGGCAGTTTCAGCGATATTTTCGGCGATGTCTTTGGCGATATCTTCGGCGGCGCCCGCTCTGGACGTGGTGGCCGTTCCCGGGGCGCGGACCTTCGCTACGCCTTGACCCTCGACTTGGAGCAGGCCGTCAAGGGCGACACGGTGGAGATTTCGGTGCCGGTGCTCGCCGCCTGCGAAGAGTGCCGAGGCAGCGGCTCGGCGCCCGGCTCCCAGCCGAGCACCTGCCCGGAATGCTCTGGCGCGGGGCAGATCCGCGTCGCCCAAGGCTTCTTCTCCCTGCAGCAAACCTGTCCCCGCTGCCGGGGCGCCGGGCAGGTCATCACCAACCCCTGCCGCCGCTGCGGCGGGCGCGGTCGGGTGGAGGAGCGCAAGACCCTCTCGGTGCGCATTCCGCCAGGGGTGGACACCGGCGACCGCATCCGCTTGGCCGGGGAAGGCGAAGCGGCGCCCGGCGGCGAGACTGGCGACCTCTACGTTCAGGTTGAGGTGCGTGCGCATCCCATCTTCGAGCGTGATGGCCGGCACCTGTACTGTGAGGTGCCGCTGTCCTTCGCCGACGCCGCCTTGGGCGGCGAACTCGAGGTGCCGACCCTGAGCGGACGAGTCAAGCTCAAGGTGCCCCCGGAAACCCAAACCGGCAAGCTGTTCCGCCTGCGTGGCCGGGGCGTGACCCCGGTGCGTGGCGGCGGCGTGGGCGATCTGCTGTGCAAGGTGGTGGTGGAAACCCCGGTCAAGCTCGATGAATCGCAAAAGGAGTTGCTGCGCAAGTTCAAGCACAGTCTGGAGAAGCGCAGCGAGCATCACTCGCCCAAGGAAAGCGGCTGGTTCCGCGGCGTCAAGGACTTCTTCGACAGCTTGAAGCATTGATCAGGATCAAGGTTAGGGGAGCGGAAAAAATGCGAGTTGCCATCGTTGGCGCGGCGGGGCGCATGGGACGCACCCTCATTAGGGCTGTTGCTGAGGATGGGGCGCTGGAGCTTGGGGCCGCCATCGAGCAGCCGGGAGGTGCGGTCGTCGGCGCCGACGCTGGCGAGATTGCTGGGGTTGGCGCGTTGGGCGTGGCCATCGCCGATTCGGTGGCCGACGTGACGGGAGATTTCGAGACGCTCATTGACTTCACGGTCCCGAACGCCACCTTGGCGGCAGTCGATGCCTGCCATGACGCGGGACGCGGCTTGGTCATCGGCACGACCGGCTTCGATGCGGCGGGCCTCGCCCGCATTCGCGCCGCCGCCGAGGCGGTTCCCATTCTCATGGCACCCAACATGAGCATTGGCGTCAACCTGATGTTCCGCTTGGTGGAGCAGGCGGCGCGGGCCTTGGGCGATGCAGTGGACATCGAGGTGGTCGAGGCCCACCACCGGCACAAGATCGATGCGCCCTCCGGCACCGCGGTGCGTTTGGGCGAGATTGTTGCCGGCGCCCTTGGCCGCAGCCTGGAAGAGGATGCGGTGTACGGGCGCCAAGGCGAAACCGGTGTCCGCAACCGCCGCACCATCGGCTTCAGCGCCTTGCGCGGCGGCGACATCGTCGGCGAGCACACGGTGCTGTTCGCCGGTGGCGGGGAGCGCCTTGAGATCATCCATCGCGCCGCCAGCCGCATGAACTTCGCCTTGGGTGCTTTGCGGGCGGCCAAATTCCTAGCCGACAAGGGACATGGGCTGTTTGACATGCAGGACGTCCTGGCGTTTTGATGGGAATTGGCTGCGCCGTGGCGCGGGGGACTGCCATCCACTCCCAACCATGCGAAGGCGCGAAACTCAGTTGAAGCCGAGCATGACTCCTCGGCTCGAGGGCATAGCGAACCGAAGGTTCGCAGCCTCGGCGGCGCGAAGCGCCGTTCCTCCACGCGCTTGATGTCCCGGGGGGAAGACGTTTGTTTCTTGCCCGTCGGCGCTGCGGTCGCCGGGGTGGCAGCTCGCACCATAGAACCCGGGGTTCTCCATCGGGGGCGGGACGCCCTCGATCCGAAGGATGCCCTTGAGCCAAGGGAGGTCCCTTGGCATCTCTGGCGGGATTGTGGAGATTAGCGCTCGAGGCGTTTTTTTATGGTGTCCACCGCTTTCTTGGCGATCAGCGGGAACAGGCCGAGCAGGGCGAAGGAGAGGATCAGGGTCGGTGAGAGGATGCCAGCCAGGGATTCCAGTTGGCCGATTTGCTGGCCAGCGTTCACGTACACGAGGGTGCCGGCCAGCATGCCCGTTTGGCTGACCCAGAAGAACGTCCATACCTTCAGCGGCGTCAAGCCCATGGCGAGGTTGATGGCGAAGAACGGGAAGGCCGGCACCAAGCGCAGGGCGAACAAGTAGAAGGCGCCGTCCTTGCGGACCCCCTCGTTGATCGGCCGGAGCTGTTTCTCAAAGCGCCTTTGCACCGCATCGCGCAGCAGATGGCGGGCCAGCAGGAAGGCGAGGGTGGCGCCGATGGTGCTGGCGAAGGAGACGATGACCGTGCCTAGGCCTAAGCCGAAAATAGCGCCGGCCGCCAAGGTCAGGATGGCAGCGCCGGGCAGGGAGAGCCCCGTGACCGCGACGTAGGTGGCCAGGAAGCCCAAGCTGGTCAGCCACGGGCTGGCTTGGTGGATTTCCAGCGCTGCGCTGCGTTGGGCCTGAAGGAATTCCAGGCTCAGGTAGCGTTGCAGATCGAAGTGGAAGAACAGCGCCACCAGAACGATGACCGCGGCCGCGAGGATGATTTGGTTGCGTTTCATCGCGTTTCTCCTGATTGACCGCCGCGGTCAGGGCCGGTCCAGGCGCCAGTCGCGGTCGAAGCGGTGAATGCTCGACGGGTGGCTGGTTTGGCGGTAGCTGTCGAGGATGTCCTGCCACGGCTGATCATCGATGGTCGCCGCATTGGATTCGTCGCCGGCGTACCAAATAGGGACCAACTCGGCGTCTTGCGCCGCGCTAGCCAGGCTTGCCGTCCCCGCAGGAAAGTGAGGGCCACCAAGGCGCCCCCGCTCAAGGGCATTCTGACCTCGAACGGAGCGTCTGGGCCTATCGGGCGGGCGACAGCGAACATTGGCCTCGGTCTGGATTCGGCTCGACCTCAGCGAGGCCCAACACGTCCTTGAGCGCATCCGCTCCACCCACGTAGCGGCCTTCAATCCAGATCTGCGGCACCGTCACCGGCGTCTTTGGCCCGATGATGGGTTTGACGCGGGCCAGCATTTCGTACAGTGCCCGAGTGTCCTTGACCACATCGTAGTAGCGGCTCTCAAGGCCCGCTTGGGCAATATAGCTCTTGGCCCGGACGCAGTGCGGACAGCCGCCTTTGCCGAAGATGTGATTGCCCGCCATGGGATGGTCAGACATCGCGGCCTCGATGACCGCCTGGGTGAGAACACCCCGGTTCAGCGCCAGACCTTGGGAGATGATCTTGCCGTTCACCAGCACGATGGGCGCGTGCCAGCCGCCCTTGGGCAGGGGCTTCCACCATTCGCTCAGCCAGTCGCGAAGGTCGAGGTCCACCTCGATGCCCGCCAATTCACTCTCAATGCAGTCCTGGATGATGTCGTGGGTCAGCGAGCATTCGCCGCAGGGAATGCTGACTCTGAACGGCCCCCAAGCGCCTGCCCAGCGAAAAACCGTGATGTTGACGGGATTGGCCATGAAAAGTCCGTTGGGTTGGGTGCGGGGCGAACTTTAAAGCCATCAAGCACCGGCACACAAGGCATGGCGCCCGCGCGATGGCGCATCGAGTCCGGGCTAGCGGGCTGACTACGGACCCGTTCAGCGGCGGTGCCTAGCAGGTCGCGGCGAACCGCTCGGTCAGTTCCGCCTGCAAGCGATCCGGGTCCAGGTCCTTGGCCAGAATTCTGAGGTTGGCGTCGCGCAGCAGCGTTGCCTGCTCCGGCGCTTCCGGGGTGTGGCGTTTTTGGGTCATGACCGCGGCGTATTGAGCCAGTGTCGCAAGGTACGCATCAGAGCTGCGCCACGACCACACCGGTTGCCGGCGATAGGGACCGCCGCCCTAGCCCGACCTATTCGCCAGCCAAGTGGAAGCGGCCTTGGTTGATCGTGGCCTTGGCGAGAGTCCTTTCCTCTCCCGGCACGGATGTGGCGGCAACCAGGACGGCTTCGCCGGTTGCCGCAAGCTCCTCGACGGTACCGGTGATCCTCCGGAACCCCGTCTTCGGGCTGCATTCCTTAGCCGGCGCCAGGCAGCCGAACAGGAGAGCCTGCCTTGGAATGGAGGCAGCCCCCTCCCTTGCCGGGGGCATTGGGCAAGCCATGCGTCAGTTAAACAGTTCGTCGAGCTTCTCGTCGAGATGATGGCCGCGCAGGTCTTTCGCCAGAATATCGCCAGTGTTGGAGTCCACCAGGTAGTTCTTCGGCACCCCGGTCACGTTGTATGCTTGCGGCGCGTCAGCGTCTTCCCCCATGCCTAGGTTGGCCCAAGGCAACTGCTCCTCCTCGGATGCGATTTCCCAGTCCTCGCGATCGTTGTCGATGGTGAAGGAGACGATCTCGAAGCCCATGTCCCGGTAGCGCGCATAGGCTTCCTTCATGTGTGGAATCTCAGTCCGGCATGGGCCGCACCAGGATGCCCAGAACTCGACCAGCACCAGCTTGCTGTTGGCGCGGACGTCGGCGAGCCGGACGGACTCCCCGTCCAGGTTTTCCGCCGTGAAGTCGCGGATGTCGGCACCGACCGCAAAGCGTTTGCGCTCCTGCGCTCGCTTGGCCTCCAAGGCCTCGGTTTTCGCGAGGCGATCCACGACCCAGGGGTCGTCCGGCGTTATTTCGGCGAGACCGCGCAATGCTTCGAGAAGCCAGGGCCCGCCAAGCCAGGCGGATTCAATGATGAGCCGGCGCACTAGGGGATCTGGGTGCGTACCAGCCACTTGCGCACGGCCCTCGGTCTCAAGCGTCAGGACGGTGTCGAATACGGCGGCGGCCTGGTCTGTGCGCGCTCTCCGCTCGGCTTCGGTCTCGCCTTCCACCGCTTCGAGCAGTTCGTCGTATTCGGCTTGGGCCTGCAAGTAGGGCGCGGAGCGTCGCCAACTGTTGTATACGGCGTCGTTGTAGCGGCCGCCTTCGATGAAGAACCGCCCGGGCCGACTCATGTGCAACTGCAAGCGACCGGGTTCAAGGATGAACGCATTGCCTTTGGTGGGCGCGTAGCGTTGGCCCTCGTGGCCGATGGCGTCAAGCACGTAGAAATACACGCGGCGCGGCGCACCGACGGTAGCTTCGACCCTGAACGTGCCGTCCGGCGACAGGGGCGCCCGGGTGATTACGTTCAGGGTCGATTCCCTGTCAGCGGGCTTGCCGGCAGCCGATGTCGTCGCGACGCTCATGCTCATCGCTGGCTTGCCGCCGGTGGTTTTTTCCGGGTCCCAGACGACGAAGTTGCCGCTGGCGTAGAAGGCCGACAGGTTGCCCTCTAGAATGAACTTGTTGGCATCGTCGGCGCTTGCCGCTGCACTGAGCAGTACGGCGAGCAGCGGCCAGATTGTGGTGCGCAGATTCATTTCAAATTGCTCCCTGAGACTGGCGTGGCGCCCACCCGCTAGCCGGGTTCGCCGGCGGGCGCCCGCCGGGTTTCGACCGGTTGCCGGACCCTTGCTATATCGACATCCGCAGCGACAGATTGAATACGCGACCATACTGCGGTGACGCGTCGGGCTCGCTTTGCTCGAGCATCATGCCTTCTTCGTTGAGAAGCTGCGTTTTGCCGAACTTGTTGCCCACGTTGTTCACAATGAAGGACAGGCGGGCGCCCTCGGCCCAACCCGGTACTGACAGCAGACCGCCCTCGGCGAAATTGTAGCTGAGCCTGAGATCGACGATGGTGGGTGGATCGTAACTCCTGGTGACGCTTCCTCCCGACGTGGTGCTGGTGCCGGACCGTGACGACACATCGATGCCTGCCTCAATCCCTCGATATCCCCAAATGAGCTGTGCGCTCGTTGCCGAACGGGATACCACGCCGATTGGCGTGCTGCCGTCGGTATGCGAAACGACGCTGATCGGGTCGTCGGTTGCCGGATCGAGGATAACCTCATAGTTGCCGGTGCGGGAATGGCGGATCTGGGCGGTAAAGTCGCCGTAGTCGTTGGAGGTCGTGTTGTGGGCTTCGTAGTCGACGCCCGTGCGGTCCACGGACGAGACGTTGATCCAGCGTCGCTCCTGAGTCCAGAGGTCGGCATCGGCCAGATACATGGTATTGCTGGGTATGTTGTTGGGGTCGATGATGAAGTTGCCTAGCCGGCTGATGCGGTTTTTGAACTTCGTCTCGTTCCAGGTGGCCTTCAGCGTCAGTCCCGGCAGCGCCTGCGGGTTGAGTTCAATGCCCGCGCTTAAGGTGTCGGCGGTCTCCGGTTTCAGGTCCGGATTGCCGCCTTCCCGGATCAGGGCATCCTCGAAGCTGAGGCTTCCATCGGGCAACTCGATCAGCAGGCCGCGAAAAGGCTGTGAGATGCGCTCGCTCGTGCGGCGAAGTATCTGGTTGATTTGCGGCGCCACGAAGGCGGTCTGCGCGTTGAAACGCAGGCGTACGTCGTTGACGGGGGTGAAGACGAGCCCAGCGCCCCAGGTGGTCCTGTTGCCCGGATCGGCGATGTCCTCCGCAGCTGCGTCCTCCGCGCCGGACTCCCTGTAGTTGACCTCGGGTGTGTCGTAGGAGTCACAGCGCCCGGACAAGGATAGGGTCAGGCGGTCGAACAGCGGTACCAGCGTTTCGGCGTAAATTGCCATGTTGGCGCGCTCGGCTTCGGTGTGGAAGGTCTCGATGTCGCCAATGGGCGATGAATCAATGGTGCCAATTCGAAATTCGCTCTGGCTCTTGAGCACGGTTTCGTGCCAGCTGTAACCGAGCAGCAGCCGCACGTCGCCGGCGGGCATGGACCACAGGTTGCCCCGAACCAATGCATCGAAGCGCGTCTGTTCGTTGGTGCTGCTGGCCAGCAGGGCCTCAGTGATCAATGACGACAAATCGCCGAAGGGGTTGAGGGACGGGATCGGCGGCAAACTGAGCACGCAATAGATCCCGAAGCGGATTTGCCCGCCTTTCTCGGCGCACGATTCGGGCGTTTCGCCCAAAACGAACTGGGTGCGCGGCGTAACCCCGTCGGATCTCAATCCGTCTCGCAGGGCTTGCCCGTCCAGGTTGTTCACCTGTTTGGTATCCGAATCTTCGGAGCTGAATCCGAATCCGGCCTCCCATTCCCAGTTGTCGGTGAACGAACCTTCGAATTCAATGCCGATGTTCAGGGAGTCGCTATCCGTTTCCTCATATCGAGTGCCCATGTCCGGACGCTGGCCGTACAGGTGAACGTTGCGGCCGAACGGATTGAATGGATTTCCGCCGCCAAGGGTCTCGCCCCCAAAACCGATATAGCCGCCGTTGTAGGTGGTTTTCCGGTTCTCGTAGCGCACATGCGCCTCGGCACTCAACCGTTCGCCGAAGTCCCGGTCAATGCTTGCCGAGATGTTGTCCCGTTCATTCTTGGGCAGGATGTGGCGACCGGCTTGGGTCTCGGCACCCCAATTGGGTGGCCCGAATTGGGTGATGTCGTCCACACTGGAATTCTCGTTGAAGCCCTCAGGCAGAACAGCGTGGGTCTCCGGGGTCGTCCGGGCCTGATCCTCGGGAGAGAGCGCGTTGTATTCGCCTTGCGTGAGCACATCCCCATCAAGGCGCCAGAGAATGGGCAAAGCCTCTCCGTTCAGACAGCAGAACCGGATATCGTACTGAGGCCCCGCGAATCGCGACCGCTGAAGGATGGTGGACTCGCGCCTCGATCCGTCCAGGCCGGAATGCTCGGCGTGGCTGTAGCTGGCGCGAACGCGGGTTCCGTCGATGGTGGTTCCCCCTGAGACGGTGCCCCGCCATTCGTCGTAGCCGCCGCCGTCCGGCCAGTTGTAGTTCAGATCGACTTCGACGCCTTGGTAGTCCTTGCGCGTGATGATGTTGACCACGCCGCCGACGGCGTCGGAGCCGTAGATGGCGGAGGCGCCGTCCAGCATGACCTCGATGCGCTCCACGACGGACAGGGGTATCGTCGACACGTCCGTCACGCCGCCCAGGAACCCGTTGTAGCCGGCCCGTTTGCCGTCGATCAGGATTAGGGTCGCCTCGCTGCCCAACCCGCGCAGGTTGACGGTGGACGCGCCGGTAAAGTTCGTGACGTTATTGAGATCGCTGCCGATTCGCTCGGCGGTGGCGTTTAGGTTCTGCGGCAACTGACGGAGCACGCGCTCAAGGGTTGCTTCGCCGGTGGACCGGATGAAATCCTCGTCGAGAACCACAAGGTTGCCCGCCAGTTCCCCCGGGGTTCGCGCCAGGCGCGAGCCGGTAACCACAACTTCCTCGACTTCGATCAGTGGGACGACCGGTGCGTCTTCGAGTTCGGTTTGCGCGGTGATTGGCGCTTCTTCGAGTTCGGTTAGCGCGGTGACCGGCGCTTCTTTGATTTGCTCCGCCGGTATGATGTCCGCGTCCTGTTCCTCGCTAGGTTGCGCGAACGCCAGCATGGGTGCACCGGCTAAGACGGCGGCCAGAAGCCAGCGGCATGGCAACTTGCCGACGGGCGCACACTTACTCGTTGATTGCCCGCGTTTGTTGAAGTCGTTCAGCTTGTTCATTACTCACCTCCCCGAGTCTGACTTCGATCCCCATTTGACTAAGCCGAGTCAAGCATAACCTTATTCCATAAGAAAAACTTGAAGAAAAACTTGGACAACCGCACGTGTCGTTGCTCAGGTTTGCAGCCCGCCAACTCGCTTCAAACACCAACGCCATTTCAACCGTAGGGGCACTTTTAGACAACACCGAGCCGTTGGTTGCCCTGGCCGAATGGCGTGAACTTGCCGCCTGAGAGTCCTCGAACGCAGGTTCCATCGGCTGATCCAGTCTTTCTGACTGTGCCCGACCGATTCTCCTGCGGGCGGACAACGCGCTTGCAGCGTTGCTCCATCACAGTAGTCGATTTGCGGGGCACGGGTGAACGGCCATGTGTGCCAGTGGTTCAGCCTGACGTCCTGGGGTGCCCACCGGTCGCCGTGTCGATGGCGTTGATAACGATGTCCGGCAACAGAATCTGCGGCAGAACGGCAGCGTCGGTGAGCGATGAGCCTGACGGGAAGTACAGGTACAGAGGTACGCCGGCGCGGCCGTAGCGGTCGAGCCATTCGGTGATCGTGGGATCTTCGTTGGTCCAATCGCCTTCTAGCACCTTGATGCCGCGCTCATGAAAGGCTTCGCCCACTGCATCGGAGCCCAGCGCCACCCGCTCGTTGAGCTTGCAGTTCACGCACCAGTCCGCCGTGAAGTAAACGAATACCGGCTGACCGGATTCGACGTAGCCAGCCAGTCGTTCCGGGCTGAAATGCTCCAGTTTCAGCAGGCCCAGGGTACCCGCGTGGCCATCGGCCGCCGCCGGGTCGGTCCGGTAGTCCTCGATTTTGGCGCCGGTGACGACTGCGGCTATGAGGCTGGCTACTGCCAGGGATCGCCAGACCCAGGGCCGTGCGCCGCCGAATGCCTGGCCGTATGCCCAGAGCGCGAAGGCAAGAAGGAGTGCGGCGAGCAACCCCACCGCCATGGAACTGACGCCGAGTTGCTTGCCGACGATCCACAAGAGCCAAACCGTGGTCGCAAACATGGGAAACGCCAGAAGGCTTCGAAAGCGTCCCATCCATGGCCCGGGTTTGGGCATGATGCGGCCGAATGAAGGAACGAAGCTGATCAGCAGGTAGGGGAAAGCCAGCCCCATGCCCAGCGCTAGGAAGATGCCCAGAGCAACCGGTGTCGTCTGCACCAGAGCGTAGCCCAGCGCCCCCGCCATGAAAGGCGCGGTGCACGGCGTCGCCACCAGAACCGCCAACAACCCGGTGAAAAAGGCGGCCTTGCGCTCACCGCCCGCGGTAAGCGATTGCCCCATCCCGGCGGTGCGCGTTCCGAACTCGAATACGCCTAGGAGATTCAAGGCGATGGCCAGCATCAGCAGCCCGAGCCCCAGGTTCACGAAAGGCGATTGCAGATGAAACCCCCAGCCGACGGCTTGGCCGGCTTCCCGGAGGCCGACCAGAACACCGCCAATCAGGGTAAAGGCGACCAGGATGCCCGCGGTGTACAGCAAACCGCTGTGTCGGGCCGCCTTCCGATTGGTCCGCCCCATCGTGACCAGGCTCAGCGTCTTTATGCTGAGGATGGGAAACACGCAGGGCATGAGGTTCAGTATGACGCCGCCGATAAGCGCCGAGACGAGCGCAACCAGGAGCGACATGCCGGTGACGGGAATCTCGGCCGCAGGCTGTGCATTGGCCCCGTCCCCGGTGCTGGCAGGGGTTGCGGTCTCGCTGGCCGCCTGCACTTGGACCCAAACTGCCGGTTCTTGCCCGGTGCCGTTCTTGAACTGCAGCACGGCCGCGAATCCCGACGCCTGATCCGCCTTGCGACCCGCATCCAGGAAGAAAACCAGGCCTTGGGGTGTGGCGATGGCGGTTTGCCGCGAGTACTTGACGATATGACGCGAAGCGACGAAGAGGTAGGGATCGTGAACGTCCCGGGCCGATGCGGGTGTTTCCACCTCTATGCGTACCTCATCGCCGAGAAGTTCGAAGTGGGCAGGCCAATCGACCGCCAGGGGGAGCTTTGCGCGTGCGGTGGCGAACCGCTCGGCCTGCAGCGGATCAGGGGCTCCGTCGCCGACGAGGAGCGTTAGCGACAGCGCCGCCCGTTGCGGAACGCAAAGTTCGTCGTCGCAAACGACCCAGCGCGCCTGCCCCTGCAAATCCGCCGCCGTTCCCGGTGCCAGACCGGAGGGCACCGTGATGTCACTCAACAGTAAAATCGGTTCGTCGAATCCATAGGTGATGAGTTCGCCGAACGGAATGACATGGGGTGCCGGAAATCGAAGCTCGGATACGGAGAATCCAGGCGGCAATTGCCACCGCATTGTTGCCGGAAGGCCGGCGTCACCCGCGTTGATCCAGTAGGCGTGCCAGTTCGGATCCGGCTCGATATGCAGCCCGACGGTTATCAGGCCGCCGCTGGCGGGCAGGGTGGCTTGCTCCGCGACCAGATCCACTTGGGAATGCGCCATTGAAACAGGCTCGCTGCGCGCAGGGTCTGCAAATGCGAAGCAGGCCAGCCAAAGCATGGCGGTTGCCCAGCAGCCAGTTCCGTTGCGGTCCGCCTGATGGATGGCTGAGCCTTGGTGGAGCGCCGGTTCGACGGGAGTGTGCCGGATGTTCATCGCTAGCGTTGTTGTCATGGGACCTTCGTTGCCATTGAGCTCGCTCTTCAATCAGCACTGCCGGGTTGCGCATCAACTCAATTGGGTGCCCCCGCGCGTCGTCGCCTGAGGATGCGGGCGAAATTCGGCCATTGCGCGCGGTGAAACGCCCTTCGGGAGGGCGCGCCCTTCAAGAAGGGCGTTTCGAGCGCGCTGGCTGCGTTGCGTCTCTTCCCGGAGTGCCTGCCACTGTTCGTCGCCGCCTTCGGCTTGCCGAAGGCGCCCTTGCACCATCACGCTCGCCAGACTCCTCTAAGCTTCCGGGACTTGATCAGAGGCTCCCTGGCGCCGCCGCCGATGGGGCCTGCGGCCCGCCGCTGTCCACCTTGGTGCCGAAGACGTCGATTTTGACGACTTCCCCGATGTCGAGTGCCCGAACGTCACTCTCGAATTTGGCAAGGTCTCCTGCGATCACCCACGTCAACCGTTCGCGTTTCACAAGTCTGCGCCCGGCGGCGCGCACGTCGTCCAAGGTTACGAGTTGCAGAGCCTCATCATACTTTACGGGGTAGCGCCACGAGCGCTGCATGTCGGCGCTGGAAATCAGACTGTTGAGCAGGGCTCTGCCGGTCTCGTAGCGTCCGGCCGTCGAGCGCACATTGCGCTCCCAAGCCTGGCGGAACTCATCATCCGTGGCCGGGCGGGAGTTTATGTATTCGGCAAGCTCGCGGTGGATTTCCGCCACCGATTCGGCCGTCTTGTCAACTTGCACCGGAGCCGACACCGAGAAGAGTGGCTGAAACCGGTCTGAATTGAGGCTCGTGCGCGCACCGTAGCTCCAGCCCTTGTCTTCGCGCAGATTGAGATTGATGCGGGAAACGAAAGCGCCGCCGAGAATCTGGTTGGCGAGCATGTTTGACACATCGGGTTCGGTGGTCGTCGGTGGGGTGGTGTGCCCGGCCAGTATCACGCTCTGTTGGGTCTGCGGCATGTCGATCAGAAACACGCGGGCTTTTTCGGGTAATGGCGCGGGCGTTACCGAAGGGGGCTTTTGCGGTTGCGCTTGCGTCTCCCAGCCGCCGAACGCGTCCACAAACGCCGCGGCGAGCGCGTTCATGGTGACATCGCCCGCGGCAAACACCGTAAAGGGTTGCCCGCGTACTTCAGCCTTGTGGAAGTCGGCCGCCTGTTCCCGATTCATGCGCCGCACGGCTTGCTCCGTCATCTGGCGGCCGTAGGGATGGCTGAGGCCGTAAACCCGTTCCCGCAATGCCGTTCGCGCAACGCTGTTGGGCCGGGTGCGCTCTTGCTGGATCGACGCCACCCAGCGGTCGGCCTGCAGGGCAAACTGATCTTCGGGATAGGTGGGATGAGTCAGCAGGTCGGCAAGTAGCGCGACGATTTCCGGCAGCTTTTCGGTGAGCCCGCCGGAGGCGACCTGGCTGGCAAGGTAGCCGCTGGAGGCCCTGACGAAGCTGCCAAGCCGTTCGATCTCGCTGCTGATGGCGACGGCGTCACGAGAGGTTGTGCCGCTCGTGAGCTGGTCGAAGGCCACCTGCGTTAGGCCTCGGGCATCCTCGCTTTCGCTCGCGGAGCCGATGGGAAAGCGTAGGGTGATGTCGGTCACGGGCAAGCCTTCGCGCCGCGCCAGCACGAGGCGTATGCCGTTGTCCAGTTCACGTTCCGAGATGTCGGGAAATTGGAACGATGCCGCGGCGGCGAGATCGGGCAAGGTCGAGCGGTCCGCACCCTCGGTGCTGGAACTGAGGCGGGGAAACGGTAAACCGGTGAGTTCGTAGTAGGGGCGTGTCAGCCAGTCGTCCGCCAATTCGGCCAGATCGTCGGGCGTTGCCGCTGACACCGCCGCCAGCGACTCCTTGAATCGGTTCGGATTGTTACCGAAAACCGCGCCCGATATCAACATGCTCGCTTTACCGGCGGCCGATTCCAATCCGCGAATGCTGCTCGTGAGCGATTGTGTGCGCAGGCGTTCCAGACGGTCGGGGGCCGGTCCGGATTCCAGGAATTCGGCCATCGTCTCATCGAGGATCCTGCGTGCCGCGGCGACATCCGCGCCCGGCAGCAGTTGCACGGAGAGATAGAAAATGCCGGCGACTTCAAACTCGATGGGCGATGCGTGCACTGACGATGCCAAGCGATGTTCCTCGACCAGCGCATTGTGCAACGGCGCCGTGCGGCCGGAGGCGAACGCGCTTCCCCACAAGGCAAGGCCTGCGGATTCGGCCGGCGTGGACGGAACCGGCCAGAACCGGCGAATGAAGCCGGCCGCGGCTCGATCGTAGACAGTCTCGTGCCGGTTTTCAGTCAGCCTCGGTATCCAGCCGCTGAGGCGCTCCAGCGGCTCCCCCGCCGGTGCGTCGCCGTAGTACTTTTCCATCAGGGCGCGGGCGGTGTCGACGTCGATGTCGCCGGATAGGGCGATCACCACGTTGGAGGCCCCGTAGTACTGCTTGAACCAGCCGAATACATCTTCCAGGGTGGCCGCATCGAGGTCTTGCATCGACCCGATGACGGTGCGGCGATACGGATGGCCGGGCGGGAAGATGCCCCGCATCGACTGCTCCCATGTCTTGCCGAAGGGTTGGTTTTCCCGTTGGCGTTTTTCGTTTTTCACGACTTCGCGCTGCTCGTCGAGTTTCTTCTGGCTGATCGCGCCAAGCAGATGCGTCATGCGATCGGATTCCAGCCACAGCAAGCGTTCCAGGGCACCGGTGGGAACCGTCTGAAAATAGTTGGTGCGATCGAAGTTGGTGGTGCCGTTGACGCCCGTCGCGCCAATTTCGCCGAGCGGCTTGAAGTACTCGTCGTCGTAGTTCTCGCTGCCTTGGAACATCAGGTGTTCGAAGAGGTGGGCGAAGCCGGTCTTGCCGTCTGGTTCGTCCTTCGAGCCGACGTGATACCAAGTGTTGACGGCGACGATGGGTGCCTTGCGGTCCGTGTGGACGATCACCCTGAGGCCGTTGTCCAGAGTGAACTGTTCGTAGGGAATGTCGATGTCGTCCAGCTCACCGGCGAACGTGTGTGGTGCTGCGGGCAGCAGCAGGACGAAAACCGCGAGCAGTCGATGGCGAAGCGATTTGGGCATGCAAGGAACTCCCGTGCTGTTTTCGAAATCAGAAGTTATTGAACTGACCTGCTTGAGCGCCAGGAGCCTGCGCCTCCGGAATTCACGGCTGCAAATCCGCTCCCATCCGCCCCTTTGGACGTTCGATTTCGTCAAATATAGCTGGATATTCTCCTCAATTGCCCGTCCAAAGGGATGCGGCGGCGCGAACCTGCGGTTCGCGTCGAATTTTCGCTTTCGCGACTTCCTGCGGCGCAGGCTCATGGAAAAGGCGCGAGTAGTCTTGCACAACGGATCGACAAGCGAAAGACCGCGTGCGGGTTCAGGCAGGGCGATTCCGAAGTTGACCTCCGGCGGTTGCGCCCTGGGGTGCTCCGCTGCGCGGGGCTGGTGCAAGCGGGTTGGTCGAGCCGACCGGGATTTGGCGGGGCGGACTGCGGGGTTGCGTCGAATCGCCAGGCCGGCTGCCGGCCCGCGTGTTCAGCCTTCTACTCAACTGCAGACTTCGTGAACCCAACTAGACTTTCGCAGGCTTCCGTCGCCGCAGTTGTCGGCATCACATTGACGCCGCCCGGCGCCACTTGGCTTGTCTGCTGCGCATGCAATGCAAGCTGGCTCCCATCATAACCTGCCACTGCAATCACTACGGCGCTTCGTGCCGCTGGGTTCGCCAAGCCCGCTTCGATGAGCGCTGGCAGCGCCTCGGGCGGTCGCGATAAGGCCAAACCCTCTGCCGCCCAATGCTGACAGTTCTTCTTGAGCAAGTGACAGTCGGTCCAGACGACCCGCTTGGCCCGTGAGCGGAGCAAGTCAAACCTTGTCTTGGATACTTCAGGCAGCGTGCAAGTCGACGTTGGCCAATGCCTGTGATGCCCGGCGACGTATACCACTTCCCCACTATTGAACCCCACTATTGAAACAGTGCTCTGCCCACAATAAAGCTCTAACATCGTCGTGCCGGATTGCGCCGATCATTGCTTGCGCCTCATTCTCCCTTGGGGGGCTGAGGTTGCTCTCAACAGCAGGTTCACTCGCATCTGATGTACCGACTTCGCAGTGGCAGCGTACACATGGCTTACCCTGTCAAACACTACGCGTGTGCGTGTGTTCGGTTTCAGGATGATGTGGGACTGGATCGGGCTGTCCTTGGAGTTTTGAAGGCACTCCATTGGCGATGGCCAGTCGAGGGCTTGGTGAGATCCGATTTCGCTGTGGAAGCGCTTTTGGTCGGCCACGGCCGGGTTGGCGCCTTGGACGACGAACTCGCCGTCCTGGAGGTTCCGGAATTCGGCAGGGGTACTGTCATCCACCTTTAGGCTGCGATGGGATTTGGTTTGCGGAGACTTGATCGGCATGGCTTGGGCTCCTCGATTGCTTGTCAGCAAACACGTTTGCCCGAACCCTCACCCCAGTCTCGCTGTTCGGCGGGCCGGGGCGTTTTTCGGGGTCGCCGCGCCTCCCCTTGGCTCCCCCACCGCCGATCGAAGGGTCGGCTGTCGGTCCCGGTTGTTTCTGGTCCCGGACAGAGGCCGGAACAGTTGGCGGGAGCAGCGAGAGTATTAAAAGCGGGGCGGAGTCGGTTAGAATGCGGCCCCAACGCAAGGCGAGGTCGATGGGCATCGGTCTCGCCTTTTTGCAACTCCCTTATTCGTTCACCTGCCGGTTCGGTGCGGGGGGCGAGGGGTGGCAGTCACCGGTCGCGGCAAGGAGGTTGGCCTAGTGTCCTGTCCCGTAAATAAGTGGGTTTTAGGCGCTAGGCCGTTTGGGTTCCCGTGCAAGGGCCTTTCCGTTGCCGGAAAGGGCGACAACGCG
>JAQAJJ010000014.1:0-15154 GCA_028278675.1 Candidatus Azophilus lithoversatilis | reverse complement strand
CCCCGGCTGTGGGTTTCCCCATGGGTGGGGCCGGCCCCTCGCGCTCCCCGGCTGAAGGCTCCGCCGAGCAACGTGGCCGGGGGCCGAAACGGCCACGAATAATCACACTTGTTTGCGGGACAGGACACTAGGTTGAAGCCCGCAGTGCTGGCTTTGGAGGACGGTAGCCTGTTTCGCGGCCATTCGTGTGGCGCCGAGGGCACTGCCGTTGGCGAGGTGGTGTTCAACACGGCCATGACCGGCTATCAGGAAATCCTCACCGATCCCTCCTACGCCCGGCAGATCGTCACCCTCACCTACCCGCAGATCGGCAACACCGGCGTCAACCCGGAGGATTTTGAGTCCGGCGGCGTCAGCGCCGCCGGGTTGGTGATCCGGCAATTGCCGCGCCGCGCCAGCAGTTGGCGCCTGGCCCAGACGCTGCCGGACTTTCTCGCCGAACGCAACGTCGTCGCCATCGCCGGCGTCGATACCCGCCGCCTGACCCGGCTGGTGCGCGAGCGGGGCGCCTTGGCGGGGTGCATTGCCGCTGGTGATCATGCTGACGCCGATGCCTTGGCCCAGGCGCAGGCCTTCCCCGGCCTGAAGGGCATGGACTTGGCCAAAGCGGTGACCTGCGATGCGCCCTATGAGTGGCGCGAGGGCGCTTGGACGCTCGGTGAAGGCTACGGCGCCGGTTCGGATGGGACCTTCCACGTGGTCGCCTACGACTTCGGCGTCAAGCGCAACATCCTGAGGTTGCTGGCCAGCCGCGGCTGCCGGATCACGGTGGTGCCGGCCACCACCACCGCCGACGCCGCACTGGCTTTGAAGCCGGACGGCGTATTTCTCTCCAACGGCCCCGGCGATCCGGAGCCCTGCCGCTATGCCATCGACGCGATCGCTGAACTGCTCGAAGGGACGGTCCCCCTGTTCGGCATCTGCCTTGGCCATCAACTGCTCGGTTTGGCCAGCGGCGCCACCACTGTCAAGATGCCCCACGGCCACCACGGCGCCAACCATCCGGTGCAGGACCTCACCACCGGGCAGGTGGTGATCACCAGCCAGAACCACGGCTTTGCAGTGGATCAGGCGAGCCTGCCGAATTGCCTCGAGGCCACCCATGTCTCCCTGTTCGACGGCACCCTGCAGGGCATTCGACGCACCGACCGGCCGGCCTTCGGCTTTCAGGGCCACCCCGAGGCCAGCCCCGGCCCCCAGGACTGCGCCTACCTGTTCGACCACTTCCTGGAACTGATGGCCACCGCCCGTGCCTAAGCGCACCGACGTCGAATCGGTCCTGATCCTTGGCGCCGGCCCCATCACCATTGGCCAGGCCTGCGAATTCGACTATTCCGGGGCGCAGGCCTGCAAGGCGCTCAGGGACGAGGGCTACCGGGTGATCCTGGTCAACTCCAACCCGGCCACCATCATGACCGACCCGGCGATGGCGGACGCCACCTACATCGAGCCGGTGGAGTGGGCCACCGTGGCCCGCATCATCGAAGTGGAGCGCCCGGACACCCTGCTGCCGACCATGGGCGGGCAGACCGCGCTGAACTGCGCCCTCGACCTGGTGCGGGAGGGGGTGCTGGCCGACCACGGCGTCGAGTTGATCGGCGCCACCCAGGATGCGATCGACAAGGCCGAGGACCGGGAGCGCTTCGATCAGGCCATGCGCCGCATCGGTTTGGCCACGCCGCGCTCGGCCATTGCCCACAGCATCGAGGAGGCGGTGCAGGTGCAAAGCCAGCTCGGCTTTCCGTGCATCATCCGTCCCTCCTTCACCCTCGGTGGCAGCGGCGGCGGCGTCGCCTACAACCAGGAGGAGTTCGAGACCATCTGCCGACGCGGCCTGGACCTCTCACCCACCACCGAATTGCTGATCGACGAGTCCCTGCTCGGCTGGAAGGAGTTTGAGATGGAGGTGGTGCGGGACTCCAAGGACAACTGCATCATCGTCTGCGCCATCGAGAACCTGGACCCGATGGGCATACACACCGGCGACAGCATCACGGTGGCCCCGGCCCAGACCCTCACCGACAAGGAATACCAGTTGCTGCGCAACGCCTCCATCAAGGTCCTGCGGGAGATCGGCGTCGATACCGGCGGCTCCAACGTGCAGTTCGCCATCGACCCCGACAGCGGGCGCATGGTGGTGATCGAGATGAATCCCCGGGTGTCGCGCTCCTCGGCCTTGGCCTCCAAGGCCACCGGCTTCCCCATCGCCAAGGTGGCGGCCAAGCTGGCGGTGGGCTACACCCTTGATGAGTTGGAAAACGACATCACCGGCGGCGTCACCCCGGCCTCCTTCGAGCCGAGCATCGACTACGTGGTGACCAAGATTCCTCGTTTCACCTTCGAGAAGTTCGAGCAGGCCGACCCGAGGCTCACCACCCAGATGAAGTCGGTGGGCGAGGTGATGGCCATCGGGCGCAGCTTTCAGGAATCCCTGCAAAAGGCCTGCCGGGGGCTGGAGACCGGCAAGTCGGGCCTCGATCCGGTGCTCGGCGAACTTGCCGAAGCGGAGGCGCGGCGCACCCTGCGGCGGGAACTCGGCACGGCGGGCGCGGAACGCCTGTGGTACGTCGCCGACGCGCTTCGAGCGGGCTGGTCCCTTGAGGAAATTCACGAGCTGACCCGGATCGATCCTTGGTTTCTGGCGGAAATCGAGGATCTCGTGGCCGAGGAGCGCGCCTTGGAGGGGCGCCATCTTGAGGAGCTAACCGCCGATGAGTGGCGCGTCATCAAGGGCAAGGGCTTTTCGGACGCCAGGATTGCCGTGCTGCTTGGGATCAGCGAGCAGGTGGTTCGACAACGCCGTCTGGCGGTTGGCGAGAGGCCGGTGTTTCGCCGCGTGGATACCTGCGCCGCCGAATTCCCCGCTGCCTCGGCCTATCTGTACTCCACCTACGAGGAGGATTGCGAAGCCAACCCCAGCGAGCGCAAGAAGATCATGGTGCTCGGCAGCGGCCCCAACCGGGTGGGCCAGGGCATCGAGTTCGACTACTGCTGCGTGCATGCGGCCTTGGCCATGCGCGAGGACGGCTACGAGACCATCATGGTCAACTGCAACCCGGAAACCGTGTCCACGGACTACGACACCTCGGACCGGCTTTATTTCGAGCCCGTCACCCTGGAGGACGTGCTGGCCATCGTCGATGTGGAGCGTCCGGAAGGGGTGATCGTGCAGTTCGGCGGCCAGACGCCGCTGAAGCTCGTCGAGCAGCTCGAACGGGCCGGGGTGCCCATCATCGGCACCAGCCCGGACGCCATCGACCGTGCCGAGGACCGGGAGCGCTTCCAGGCCATGCTCAACAAGCTCGGCTTGAAGCAGCCCTCCAACCGCACCGCAACCGGCATGCAGGACGGGCTTGAAGGGGCGCGGGAGATCGGCTTTCCCATCGTCGTGCGGCCTTCCTATGTGTTGGGTGGGCGAGCCATGGAAATCGTCTACAACGAACAGGAGCTGGCCCGTTATCTCAGCAGCGCGGTGGACGTGTCCAACGACTCCCCGGTGCTGCTTGACCGCTTCCTCGACCAAGCCATCGAAGTGGATGTTGACGCGGTCTGCGACGGCCGCGACGTGGTGATCGGCGCCATCATGGAGCACATTGAGCAGGCCGGCGTGCACTCCGGCGACTCCGCCTGCGCGCTGCCGCCCTACCGGCTTGGCGAGGCCATGTGCGGACGCATTCGTGAACAGGTGCGGGCCATGGCCTTGGAGCTCGGCGTGGTGGGCTTGATGAACGTGCAGCTCGCGGTGCAGGGTGATGACCTGTTCGTGCTGGAGGTGAACCCGCGCGCCTCGCGCACGGTGCCCTTCGTCTCCAAGTGCATCGGCACTTCGTTGGCCAAGATCGGCGCCCGCTGCATGGCCGGCAAGACGCTCAAGGAGCAGGGGTTCACCCAGGAGCTGATCCCGCAGGTCGTCAACGTCAAGGAGTCGGTGTTCCCGTTCAACAAGTTCCCCGGCGTTGACCCCATACTCAGCCCGGAGATGAAGTCCACCGGCGAAGTCATGGGGGTGGGCGACAGCTTTGGCGAGGCCTTTGCCAAGGCGTCGCTGGCGGCTGGCGACCGGTTGCCCCAAGGCGGGCGAGCGTTCGTCAGCGTCAAGGGTTCCGACAAACCGCAAACCCCGGATTTGGCCAGAGAACTGCGAGACCTCGGCTTCAAGCTGGTGGCCACTAAGGGCACGGCCGCCTGCATCCGGGAGGCGGGCATCGCCTGCGACCGGGTCAACAAGGTGACCGAGGTGCGCCCCGACGTGTCCGACATGCTCAAGAACGAGCAGATCGACCTCATCATCAACACCACCGAGGGCCGGCAGTCCATCGCCGACTCCGCCGTCATTCGCCGACTCGCGTTGGAAAAGAAAGTGTGCTACACCACTACTATGGCGGGCGGCCAGGCGTTTTGCATCGCCATCCGCCAAGCCCGGGAAGCGGTGGCCGGCATCAAGGTGCGCCGCCTGCAGGACCTGCACCGCGCCCTGCGCGCCAGCGAAGCGGGCGCTTAGCAACCGGCGGAAAAACCCCGGTGGGGAACACTTGAAACGCGCGAGGCTTCAGGCAAATGCCCACACCCATGACTTTGGAAGGCGCTGAGTCCCTGCGCCGGGAGCTGCAGCAGCGCAAGACGGAGATGCGCCACGAGATCAGCCGCGCCATCGGCGCCGCCCGCGAGCACGGCGACCTGCGCGAAAACGCCGAGTACCATGCCGCCCGGGAGCAGCAGAGCTTCAACGAGGGCCGCATCCGCGAAATCGAAGGCAAGCTGGCCGACGCCCAGATCATCGACATCACCAAGGTGCCCGCCCTGGGCAAGGTGATCTTCGGCACCACCGTGCGCCTCATCGCCGGCGACACCGGCGACGCGATCACCTACAAGATCGTCGGCGAAGACGAAGCGGACCTCAAGGAAGGCAAGATCTCCGTGATGTCCCCAATCGCCCGCGCCCTGATCGGGAAGTTGGTGGGCGATGAGGTGACGGTGAGAACCCCGAACGGTGAGATGGGGTATGAGGTGGATGGGGTGGATCATGTATAGGGATGTTGGTGTATTCATCTTGCTGCTGGGAATAATCGTCTTGTGATTCACGAAGATGCATATTGAATAGGCACTCCAACTCCGCACTTGAATCGACTTGGGCACCGATTAACAGCGGCGCTTCGTCGGGCTTCAAGCACTTTTCTGCCCTCCCAGATGTTGGGAAACGGGAAGAATTTGGCTTTGCGGTGGAGCCCGACACGTTTTACCGGGAGGCCGAAGTCTTGGCAAACGCTTTGACCTCTGGAGACGAAAAGGTCGAGGCTGCTACTTCCAACTATTGAGTGCTCTGGGGATTTTCGCCACTGGTGTGGCCGGAGCGGGGATTTTTTGGCAAGCCTCCGTGGTATCGATACGACGACCTGACTTGTAGTTGTTGAAATTCGAGCTGTCCATGAGACGCACGTTGGCTGCACTCCTCTGTTCCGTCGTGCCCAGTGGCTCTCAAAGCTCCTCCAGTGTCCCCCCAGATGCAAACTTCGATGAGAGGTCTCGCCCATCCGAAGACACGGTGGGACGCGGTGGGTAGCGGACAAATTCCCGGTCGGAATTTTCCTGCCTCTCCCGAACATTCCGGAAAATCCGGGCTACGTCGTAGTCGAACCGGGCCGCGTTGGCGTCCCGCACCCGGTGGACTTCAGCGATGATCGGATCAGTCTGATTCGCCTTCATTGTCGGCCTTGAGCAGTTCGTTGGGGGTGCATATTACGGGTGGCTCATAGCCAACCTCTCTGCACACGCGCTCAATCCGGGCACGCATCGTGGCGTTGGCAATGTGCCGAAAATTCCAAGTTACCAGAAAGCCGACGCCGTTTGTGACCGCTATGGCGATATGCGCTGCATCTTGGGGGCCTTGCGCGGAACGGCTTCGCAATCAAGTTGTGCTTGAGTGAGAATCTCGTCTTGTTGGGAAGCTCGGAGAAGTGTGGCGGCCTCGAGCGCTTGCAAGCGAGAGCGGGCCGCATCCTAGTTGCCAGCGCCGGCCTCCGCGACAACGAAGCCCGATGCGACCAGATCGAACCTGCTCGACGCATCGCGCCACCATTCGCGCGTGATTTCCTGATACGCCGCTACGACCACGTCGCGTGAAGGGCGAGAGGTGAGATAGCTGACGGCTGATGTTTCGATGTATGCGGTGGGCTTCATGGTGAGTACGTCATGTTTAATCGAATCACTCAGTCGAGGACGAGTGCGAGGAGGTGGTCATCAGGATCGCAGCGATCCGACGGGCGATTTCTGCGAACTGCTGGACTTCTTCGGGGCGTGATGGCCGCTGGAGGACGGATTGCTCGCGGTAGGAGAGCCACTTCTTGAGCACTTGGTAGCCGCCGAGTTTGTAGTGCCAGACGGCTGCCGGAACGTTGCGCCAGAAGGCGTTGGCGTTGAGGTGGATGTCGAAGGTGGTCTCTCCGAGAGTGGGAAGTGAGCCAGACATTCCGGCGCGTTCATCGGGAGTGAATGCACGTTGGACGGCGCGGCCTTGGCCGGGCATCACAGCATCGCCTTGGCCGTAGTGGCCCCAACCGGCGGTGATGGCGAAGTCTCGCGTGCCGGGGACCGCGATGGCGGCGATATTTGGTCGAAGAGGGGCATGCGTGACTCCGGGTACGGGCGTTTCGGGGTTGAGCTAAGCGGCAATTTCGCGTCCGTGCGTCGCTGATCGCCTCAGCGCCTCAGAAACGCTTTCCTCGCTCCCGTTCGGAAAGGCCGGTAGGGGAATGCGCGGCCACTCCATGCGCAGTGCTCCGGCATTGGTCTCGCGGTAGGCGGGGTCGTGCAAAACGGCAAGAACGTGGTGGAAAAAATCTCCCGCACCCAAGCCGAGGCGGTCGAGATAGCGTTGAGTTGGCGGCGTGAGGTTGGCGCGGCGCGTGGCAGCGCCGCCTACGAGGTTTTCGTTGTCCTGAAGCCAAACCGGAAAGCAGGTCGCGCCCCGATCCATCATGTCCAGACAGCCCATATGGGAAATCACTTGCGCCGGTGACCAGTCACGGCGGGGCTTTTGTTGAGTGAGTAAACAAATGTTCCCCGCGAACACGTGCGGCCGGTAGTCGCTACGCTTTTCGTCGAGTAGCTTTGTATCCGCTTCCCAATAAAGCCAGCGGTAGTCAAATGGCCGGAAGGCGTAACGGATATACTCGGACTCGTCCGGCCCACCACGATTCAGCAGGGCATCCCGGACGGCGTGAGCGTCGAACCGAGCCGTTTTTTTCATTGCCGCCGGATAGCGCCGCGCGATCTCCTCATGGCTCAGGTTGGCGTCAAAGTAGTCGCCCACACGCGCTCGGAGTCGGTCGAGGTCGATATCGACTAGGAACCCGTCGCGGCTGGTCTTGACCCCGGGAAAAGAGACCGGAAACAGCTCAGGAAGCGATGGCCAATTGAACCAGTCGGTGCTCACCGCCGTTCGAATGAAAGGTAAGCCGAGCGGCAGGACGGGCGCGACCTTTTCGTAGAGCGCTTCCGCTGCCGCCTCGGCAGTCTCGGTCAGTTCCGCAGGCTTCGCTTGTCCCCACAGATGCCGGAAGCCCACCGCATCGGCAGGCTTGTGATCCGCCTTGCGCACCAGCGTCGCGATCGCGGTTCCGACCTGAATGCCAACCGGATTGCCTGGGGTGGAAAAGATGCTCGGGTCCGGCGCACCATCCGGCGCAACCTTGCCCGTCTTGTACTTGTCGCCGTTCAGGCAATCGATGCGCACGGCGTCAAACGCCTCCAAGTACCGCTCCCGCATCCCGGTGAACGACAGGCCGTCAAGCCACGAATAGTTGGAAATGAAGCAGACCACGCCTTGGCCGGTCTTCTCTGCGATGCGCCGTTCGGCCATGCGGAAGAAGCGCACGTAAAGGTCGTTCAGCCCTTGGCCTTCGGGGCGGCGTACACGTTTGGTGGCGCGGTAGGCTTCGGAGAGCTCACGTTCCTCGTCCACCGCCATCCCGGCAAAGCCGTTGTAGGGCGGATTGCCGAGGATCACGAGGATTGGCGCATCCTGCTTCACCTGTTCGGCGCGGTCGCGCTCCTCCGCCAGTTCCGGGAAGGGGAGCGGTTTGGCCGGATGCGGTTCCCAACCCGTCAGCGCGTTGGTGAGGAAGACGCCGGCACGTTCGGTGCCGTCCTCCGCCAGCGGCGCGTCCAAGTCCTGCATCGTGAGGCCAACCTGCAAGTGCGCGACGACGAACGGCGCGGGCATGATCTCGAAGCCGAACACCCGTTCGGTTGCCGCTTGCTTCACCCTTGCGCCGGCCAAGGCGCCCAATCCCTGTCCTTGCAAGTTGGCGGCGATCCGGCGCAGCACTTCGGCCATGTATGCGCCGGTGCCGCAACAGGGGTCGAGCACATAGACGTTCTCCGCCGCCAGCCCTTCGGGGATGTCCAGATCGTCCTTCAGCGCCTTGTCAACGCGGGCGACCATGTAGCGGACCACCTCGGTTGGCGTGTACCAGACGCCGAGTTGCTTGCGCAGCGCCGGATCAAAGGACTGCAGGAAGGGCTCGTAGAAGTACGGGACAGCCTCGCCCTCGTTGAAGCGCGAGAAAAAGGCGTTGCGGTCCACCCGATCGAGCGCGGCGGCGGTCCAGTCCAGGACTTCGACCAAGCCGAGCGGCTGCAGCCGTCCCGGCTGGGATATCTGCTGAAAAAGCGCCGCCAGCACCGGCGCGCGCAGGTGCCAGACCGCCGTGCGCCAATCGAAACTGTCGGTCGGGGGCTGGCTCTGCCGGGCCCACAGGACCCATGCGGAGAAGATGCCGTAGAACAGGGTCTGCACCAGCGTTGAATGAAAGAAGCGAGCGCCGCGCTCGCCTTCGAAGCGGACGCCGAGCGCGTCTTCCAGTGCTGTGCGCACCATGGCCAGTGCCGCGGCATCGCCTGCCGCCTCGACCCGCGCCAGCCCGTCGCGCGCATAGGAGGCCAGCAGCCACGCCAAGTCCTTGGGTTCCGCCAGCGCTGCCCGGTGCGACAGCGCCCGAGCGAGATACTCGCCCAAGCCTGCGCCCGGTCCGTGGGCGAACGTGCGGGGTTTCTCCAGTTCGCGCCAGAAGTCGTCCGCGCTGTTCGCCAGCCGAAAGGTTTCGAGCTTGGCCGGCTGGCCGGCCCCGTCTTCGCCCACTAGAACGAAGTCACGCAGGTTGGTGACCAACACCAGTCCGTAGCGGCTCTGATAGCGGCTCACTTGATCGCCCGCGGCGGTGAGCCAAGCGTCGTCGTCCGCCGCCTTGACCTCAATCACGCCGCGCTCCGGCAACTGGCCTTTGCGAGGCCGGCCCCGCTGCACTTGTTTTGCCGCGTAGAGGCCGAAATCCGGATGGCCCGCGCCTTGGTCGGCCAGTTCCCCGACGCAGAACACCTTGGGCTTGAGCGTTGCGCCGATGGTGTTCAGAAGGTTGGCCAGGGGCCCGTAGTTGGAACGCTCACCAGTCGCGCCGCCGGAGGCGCGCACCCGCCGAAGGTCAGCGAAATAGGCTTCAACCGCTGCCGCTAGTTTTGTGTTTGTTGCTGCCATCAATTCCGGTCCGGCATGCGCGATCAGGTTCGCACCCCGCGCCTAACCTCGCTGAAAGCGGCACTATACCGATTCCGGCGAAATTCGACTGCTATCGGGCCAGCGGCTCAGAGCCTTGCCGGTGAGCTTCCGCCCAGGGGCCGGGGTGCTGACAGGCAGGGACAAACGCTTCCCCGCGGAAACTTTATCGCGTGGAGGAGCGGCGCTTCGCGCCGTCCGAGGGCGCGAACGCGAACCGGAGGTCCGTGGCGGTTCGTTAGGCCCTCGCTCCAAGGTGCCACGCCGGTCCTGGCGGCACCCCCGGATCGGGTGCCCCGCCCTCGCTCGCCCCGCCCTCGCTGTTGATGTTTGAATCACTTCAAGCTACGTTGACGTTGCCGCCGGGTAGGCTGGGTAATTGGCGGAAGCCAGACCGCTCTCCCAGTAGATGGAGGGTCGCCAATGGCGATCGTCGGACTGCACCGAGGGTGGCGTCTCGGACCGGCGGCCATCAACTTATCGCGCCCATCAAGGGCTTGTAGCGAGAAACCAGTAAGTCCTCGGTACCCACATATCCTGCCGAGCGTACGGAATTGGTGGTCATCGCTTGGCGATAGCGCCCCGACCAACATGGCTTCAGCTTGGCTTGCGGTCCCAGCGTCAACTCGACGCCACCGCTGCCATGCGTTGGTCAATGCGGCTAACGCGGATTCGCGTGAGCGCATCTGGCTTGGTCGGCTCGCTATGCTGTCGGGCATATTGGCGCAGGAGCGAAGCAGGCGAGCAGACCCGCTACAGGGTGCTGAGTGGCGGCCCAGTGTGTTCTCGGAGCTCACGAGTCTGGCGGGGAATGGCCATCCGGGAAGGTTGGCGCGTGTTACCGGTTCCCGTCCAGAGGCGATCTCTGCAGAGCCTGCCGGACAGTGGCCCGCCGTCACCGTCACAAATGTGGTGCCCTGATGTGCGAATTCTCCATCATGCCTTGGAATGGTGTTTGGGTGTCTCCCTGTCCTTTGCAGATCGACGTTGATTAGCTTTGCCGCCTAGGACGCTATTGGCCTTGCCGTCGGGTAGGCCGGGCAGTTGCCGACAGCCAGACCGCTCTTCCGGTAGATGGTTTGCCGCGCGGAGCGGCCAGCGTACTGAATCGAGGGTGGCGTCTCGGACCGGCGGCGTTTACACAACGGCCCAGTCCTTGGGCTCTTAGGGAACTGTGGACAATTGGGCGTGGCAGCTTAGCTTGCTTGAAAACTTCGAGAGCGAGGGCGGTGGCTCCCTTGATCGACCGAATCAGGTTTTCGGCCAAGCCCTCATCTTATCGCCCTCCGGGCCGCTCCCGGCTTGCCTGGGGCGCTGTCTTTAAGTCCTTGATCCGCACCATCACTCGTCCCAGGGAGTGGGCGTTGCGAGTGGTTTGCAGCTACAGCGCCTCGGTGAACTTGGCCTCCATGCGGTGGTAGTTCTCAAGGCCCGGGTTGTCGGCCATGATGGCCTTCCATTCGTCGGTGTCGAAGAGCTTGGGGAAGCGTTCGTGGCGGGTGGCGATGTCCGGCCAGCGGATGATCCAGGTGACCGTGGCGGAGCCGAGTTCGTCCAAGGGCTTGCCGTTGACTTGGGCCGGTTCGTCCGTTGAAACCCAAAAGCCCAGCAGGTCGAAGTGCTCGCGGATGTAGGGCAGGGCCTTGTCGGTCGCCCAAGCCTTGTACTCGGTCATACGGCTCGGTTCGTAGTGGTAGTTGCGGATTTCATGGATCACGGATGGGCTTCTCCTTGGCTTGGATGGGGCTCTGGCACGCAATCTTAGTTGTTTTTGCAATTGCTTTTGCACAAGGTGGCAGGGCCGTTGAATGGGGGAAGCGTGCCCAAGCGAAGCAAATCCAGCCAGCGCTGGCTCAATCGGCAGAAGCGTGACTATTTCGCCGGCGCGGCGCGGCGCGAAGGGCGGGTGTCACGCGCCCACTACAAACTGGCCCAACTCGACGAGCGCTTTGGCTTGGTGGCTCCGGATGTCTGGGTCTTGGAATTGGGGGCGGCGCCCGGTGGCTGGACTTCCTATCTCGCGCAACGGCTGACCCAGGGACGGGTGATCGCGGTTGATCCCCTGCCGGTGGCTACGCCGAGCGCTCGGGTGGAGGTGGTCGCCGGGCGGTTTGGCGATGAGTCCGTGGATGGGCGGATTGCAGCGATTCTGGGTGCGTCAGGCCGGGCGCCGTTGGTGGATCTGGTTTTGTCTGACATGGCTCCCAACATGTCGGGGGTGCGGGCGGCCGACCAAGCGCGGGCCATGGACTTGGCGGAGTTGGCCGCCGCCGCGGCCGCTCAGTGGCTGGCGCCCGGCGGTGGCTTGGTGGTCAAGCTGATGCAGGGCGACGGCGTGGACGCTTGGATCAAGGCCGCCAAGGCGGCGTTTGACGAGGTCGGCGTGGTCAAGCCGACGGCGTCGCGTTCGGAGTCACGGGAGGTTTACGCCGTGGCCCAAGGCTATCGGGCGCAGGGATTTGCCGGCGTGACCTGATCGCTCGCCTTTGTTGTGCGTCATGAAAACTCCGCACGCTGAGAGTTGGCTGCGCCGTTGCGAGGGCGCGAACCTTCGGCTCGAGGGCGTCCCGCCCTCGTCTCCCGTGGGGTGGTGGCGAGGGCGTGGATTGGGATTCTATGGCACACTTGCCCGCCACCGAGTTGATCGAAATGACGCCGCATGGTCGATGCCGATTTCAATGCGCGGCTGGATGCCGTCATTGCCAAACACTTGCCTGCCTGCGACGGTCTGATTTCCGTCGAGCGCCTATCCGGGGGCGCCAGCCAGGAAACCTACCGAATCAAGGCCAAGGCGGGCGCTGGCGAGCGCTTGCTGGCCATGCGCCGGGCGCCGGGCGGGATCGCGCCCCAGTCGGAGGCCACTGGCGCCCATCCTGGGCTGGCGGTGGAGGCGCGGCTGATGCAGGTGGCCCGTTCGGCGGGCGTGCCGGAGCCGGAAGTGTTTCACGTGCTCGAAGAGGAGGATGGCCTGGGCGAGGGCTTTCTCATGGAGTGGCTGGACGGCGAGGCCCTCGGGGCGCGCATTGTCCGCGCACCGGCGTTCGAAGCCGTGCGTCCGAAGCTCGCCTTCGAATGCGGGCGAATACTCGCGCGCATCCACGCCATCGACTTGGAGGCCACCGGGCTGGATCAGGCGCTCGATACCATCACCCCCGCCGAGTTCGTGGAGCAGACTTGGGAGCGCTACCGCCAGTTCCCGACGCCGCAGCCGATGATCGACTACGCGGGGCGCTGGCTGATGGACCACCTGCCGGACACCCCGGAACTGAAGCTGGTTCACAACGACTTCCGCAACGGCAACTTCATGATCGACGGCCAGGGGATCATCGCCATCCTCGACTGGGAAGTGGCCCACATCGGCGACCCCATGCGCGACCTCGGCTGGATCTGCACCAACTCCTGGCGCTTTGGCCGCAGCGACCTGCCGGTGGGCGGATTTGGCCACACCGCGGACCTCTTTGCGGGCTACGAAGCCGAATCCGGCCAGCCGGTGGACCCCGAAAAGGTTCGGTTCTGGGAGGTGTTCGGCTCCTTCTGGTGGGCCATCGGCTGTCTCGGCATGGCCGAGCACTACCGCAGCGGCCCGGACCAGACCGTGGAGCGGCCCGCCATCGGCCGGCGTTCCTCCGAGTGCCAGGTGGATTGCGTCAACCTGCTGATTCCAGGACCGGTCGAGCTGGTGGCGGGTGAGGATCCCACCGCCGCATCGGACATGCCGCGCCTGGATGAGCTGCTCAGCAGCGTACGTGACTATCTGCGCGGCGACGTCATGGCCGAAACCTCAGGGCGCACCAACTTTCTGGCCCGGGTGGCTGGCAACTCACTGGACATCGTGTTGCGGGACCTGGCGTTCGGTGCGCCGCATCGTGAAGCGGAACGCGCTCGGCTGCGGAGGCTGCTCAGCGCCGGTGACAGCCTGGAGGCGCTTCGCTGGCGCTTGGTCCATGCCTTGCGTGACGGATCAATGCGCTTGGATCATCCCGGATTGGCCGCCCACCTGCGTGAGACCGTAGTGAACCAGATCGCCATCGACCAACCGAAATACTCGGGTTTCAAGACGGCGACCGCCCAATCTTAGGCCTTTTCGAAACGTCGCTTCCCAGTCATCCGACCAACCCAGTCGAGGGCGGGACGCCCTGTGCCCTTTCCACCAGCTTCGGCGGGTCAAGGGTTGCGCAGAATCACGAACCAGATCACGGCTGCGGCCATTGCCAATTGGAAAACGAACACCATCCACAGGGCGCCCTTCGCCAAGGCGCCGGGGCGCACTCGGGAGTCGAGGAAGCGGCTTTGCAGCCACAGGGTGGCGCCGCTTTGCAGGGGCAGGAAGAGGGCGGCGGTGACGGCGCCGATGGTCACCAGCAGCACCGGGCTTTCGAAGGTCAGGTAAAGGATGAAGCTGGTCACGGGAATAATCAGAACGTAGCCCCGGATCCAGTGGCGGCGGCTGACCTTGTGGCGGTCGAGCAGGCCCAGCTCGATCAGGTAGTCGGGCACGAAACGGCCGCCGGCGGCGATGCCGGACAGCGCGGTCGAGAAGAAGATGAAGAAGGCGCCGCAGCCGAACAGCCACAGCGACCAGCCGCCGAGCACGTCGGTGAACATGGCGGACAGGGTGCGGATGGTGTCGAGGCCGGAGGGCGTCGCGCCGCTGCGGTGCAGCACGCCCGCACCCAGCATGTAGAACGGCAGCGTCGCCAGGGTGAGGACGATCAGAGTGGCCCAGACGTCGGTATGCAGCACTCGAATCCAGCCCCTTGCCCGGTCCAGCCAGCCGGGATCGCTGCGGTCCGCGCCGATGTGGCTCGGCCAGCCCTTTTCGATGCACCAATAGGTGTAGGCCGCCGACTCGTTGGAGTTGACGCCGGTGTAGCCGTACATCGCCAGGGCGAGCACCGCAAACTCCAAGGGAAAGTCAAAGCGCAGCCCGACAGCCAAGTCGGAGAGACTCACTGAGTAGTCGGTGAACTGCATGGCGATGGCGCAGATCAAGGTGATGACCGTGAAGCTCATCACCAGGGCGATCATCGAGCGCTCGAAGCGCAGGTAGGCGCCGGTGCCCAGCACGGCCATGACGGTCAAGGAGACGATGGCCGTGTTGGTGACGGTATCGAAGCCGATCAGCAGTTGCAGCCCTTGGCTGGCGCCGCCGACGATGCCGCCCATGGTGAGCAGGGAGGGTATGAAGCCGAGCAGCCCCAGAGGGATGGGCCAGGCGATGCCGCCGCGCCGGGTCGGAATGCGTCCCGGCAGGCGGTTCAGGGCGCGCAGGTAGGTGTCCCCGGAAATGATGGTGTAGCGCGCCAGCTCAGCCTGCACGATGGACTTGCTCCAGCACGACAGCAGCACCCACCACAGCAGCAGGAAGCCGGCTTGGGCGCCGAGGCTTGAGGTGAGCAGGATTTCCCCGGAGCCGACAATGGTGCCGGAAATGACGATGCCCGGGCCGAGATGGCGCAGGCGGCGGGCAAAGCCAATCGGCGGTTCGCGCTCCTCGCCCGGTCGATGGGTGTAGGGGTCGGTGGCGTCGGACAAAGCGCTAACGAGGGGTCGGCTCAGACCAGCGCCAAGGCGGTTGCCGGGCGCAAATGTTGGGCAATGCGG
>JAQAJJ010000013.1:2554-37447 GCA_028278675.1 Candidatus Azophilus lithoversatilis | reverse complement strand
TCCCACCTTACACATCAGGATCGGGACACACACAATTCTCACCTCATCACACATCAGGATCGGGACACACACAATTCCCACCTTACAAATCAGGATCGGGACACACACAATTCCCACCTTACAAGGTCGCGGAGAACTCGCACAACGGGGTTCCTGAAATGGAGCGGCGATGGCGGGTCAATATCCACCAAGGACTGCAGAGATCGCCTCTGGACGGTGGCCTACCGAGCGCGCCAACCTATCCCCTATGGCCATTCCCCGCAGTAAACTGGTGGATTCCGAGAACGCGCTGAGCTACCACTTGGTGTCCCGTTGCGTACGCGGTGCCTTCCTCTGCGGGCGTGACCCGGCCACTGGCCGGGACTGCTCCCACCGCCGCCGCTGGCTGATTGAGCGGCTACTGTTCCTAGCGCAGTTCTTCGCGGTCGAGATCGACAGCTACTCCGTGCTGAGCAACCACTTCCACTTGGCAGCGTACTATGACCCGAAAGCCTGCTTTGCGTGGAGCGAGGCGGAGGTGGCGCGTCGCTGGGTGGAGGCATTCCCGCCGACGGAGGACGGGGCGGTGGCGGAGGAACGCAAGCCCTTGGAGCGCGAGCGCCTGCTGGCGGATCCGGAGCGTCTGGCGCGGGCACGGGCAACGCTGGGGTCGCTGTCGTCGTTCATGAAGCACATCAAGCAGCCGATCGCCCGCAGGGCGAACCAAGAGGACGGGGTGAAGGGCCACTTCTTCGAGCAGAGGTTCTATTCGGGTGCGCTGCTGGACGAGGAAGCGGTTGTTGCAGCAATGGCTTACGTTGACCTGAACCCGGTTCGGGCGAAGTTGGCGGACCGTCTTTCAGAGTGCCAGGACGCTTCAATCGGGGAGCGCCTTCGGGTAAACCGGGCGGAGGCGTTGGACGAGTTCCTGGCGCCGCTGGCGTCGGGCCTTGGCGGCAGGGAGGCACCCGATGACAAGGTGGCCGCCGCCACTGAAGACGATGAGGCAGCCGGGGCTAGAGCCAACGAGCCGAAGGCGGCTCGGGCGGGCACCAATCGGACGACGCCCGCGCCGCGCGTCCGGATGACGCTTCGCGGCTACGTCGAGCTGCTTGAGGGAATCATGGCGGCAGAGGCGACAGCAGCGGACGGCGCTCGGAGCAAACTGGATCCGCTGGGGCGATGGCTGGCGCGAGTGGCGACAATGGACAGGCGGCAGCGGGCACACGGCTGCGCACGAGCGCTCCAGCAGTGGATCGCTGACCGAGGTATGCGGTGCTGGGAGACGCCACTGCCTACTTGACCAAAGCAAGCCATGTCCGTTGCCGGGCAATTGCAACCAATCCGCTCAAGCCCTGCCGCCTCTGCGGCGCCTTATCTTCAGCAGCGCAATCCCAAGTAGAAGGATTCTCAGTCGGCGGTTTCGCCTCGATTTCCGTGAGTGCCACACCGATCAGTGAATTTGTCGGCGATAGAAGCGCCTTGGCACCGCCGAGCGACTCCACAACGCATGATCCAAGAGTCACTGGCCAAGGTCTTTAACACTAGATAGGTTAGCGCTGTTGCGCCCAAGGCCGCGCCAATCAAGGCGTGAGGAACGCGGTCTGGCCAGCGTCAAGCAAGCGACGAGTAACGCCGAGTGGCGCGGCTTGGGGCGCAACCCGAAGGGCCCGGTCCGTTTTTCCCCGGACGGCATTGTCGCTCGCTCATGTGATCGTGGCCACACCGCGCTCGCTCCGCCTTGCCCGAAGAAAAAGGGATCCCGGCAGGGCCAACCCAAGTAGTGGTAACAGGCCCTAGAGATGCGAACCTCAACTCGGCAAAGATGTGTGTCCCAGTCGACGACGCGCAAAGATGTGTGTCCCAGTCGACGACGACCGGCAAAGATGTGTGTCCCAGTCGACGTCCCAGTCGACGTGTGTCCCAGTCGACGACGCCAGCCGAGGACAAGACGAACAACCCCCAGTAACCTCTCGCTGCCCTATGCAGCGTCGAATTCGAGGTGAAGCTCCAGTGTTCCCAGCATGATTCCCGGTTGGTGCAAAAACTGGTTGCCCTCCCCATATGAGAAGCCTCTTATGCGGTCGCACAGGGCGTTCCAAGCAACCAGTTGCTCAATGCGCGACAAATGGGCACCAGGGCATACCCGTGGGCCTTGGGAGAACACCAGATGCCGGGTGCCGGCCTTGCGGTCCAGCTGCAGTTCCTGAGGGCACTGCCACTCATCGGGGTCGATGTTGGCCGCCGCCCAGCGCAAGTGAAGGTAGGAGCCGTTCGGCACCTTAACTCCTTGAAACACTTCATCCTGGCTGGTGATCCGCGTGGACAGCCCCTGGGTCGGGGAGCGCAGGCGCATGCCTTCTTCGATGAAGGCTCGCATCTTGCTGCGATCAGCCCGAATCGCATCCCACACGCCATCTCTCTCGATCAGCAGTTGCACTTCCTCGGCCAAGGCATATTGGGTCGTCTCCAAGCCGCCGATGACCATGGCATAAACGATGCCGTTGATCTCCAAGTCGGTCAGCTTGCGTCCAAGTGGGGAATATTCCACCTCGGTCAGGAAACTGATCATGTCCTCCTGGGGGGACCGGCGCTTCTCCTGAATCAGGTTTGCCGTGTACTGCTTGAACTCCTCCAGCACCCCCTGCTGCGCCTTGGTCTCCTCCTCGTCCAGCAGATTGTTGTGCTTGCGGCCATACACGAAGGGCTTTACGGTGCCATCGCCAAAGTGCTTGAGCAGTTTGAGGTCGGATAGCGGCCAGCCAAGGATGTTGGCCATCACCATCTGCGGCAGGGGCTGAGCAAACTCGGAGACAAACTCGACCTGCCCGCGATCGATCCAGCGGTCGATCAATTCGTGGGCCACCTGCTCGATCATCAGCTCGTTGCGGCCGGCACCGGGGCCGACCCAAGGATCGGTCAGTTCCTGCCGGTGCGCCCGCCAAAGCTTTGGATTGGGGCGTAAGCTGGCCATCGACGCCGTAATCGCGCCAACGCCCGGCCGGTCGTATGGCGGCTCACCGGCTTCCAGCAGTTGCTGCAGAAACAGACTGCCAATGACCGGATAGCGCCGCTCGTCGCGCACCACGCGGGCAATGTCCTCATGCTTGCAGAGAATGAAAGCATCAGTGCCCGGCTCAAATCCCTCGCCGGGGATGCGATGCACAGGCGCTTGCGCGTGCAGAATGTCGTAGGCGGCATACCAATGTTCCGACGCGCCCGGCGAGAACAGGTCAACATCTTCCAGATGCGTCGGGCAGCGCATGGGACTCAGTGCGTGGTTGGGCGTTTTTGCCTCCATGAATCTCCCCAAATGAAAAATGAAGCGGAACGGCCCGAAAAACGGACCGCGGCGGGCCGCATCAACGTATCCGAAAGCGCACGGGCAAACGCCAGCAGGTGTGCATCTCCCCGAGTCTGCGGCAGACGGCGCGCGGCCGTTCGACGCCGTCCGCCAGGGCGATCTGATCCACCGCTTCCAGCAAGGTATTGGACGCAGTGACCAAGGTGTCCCGAGTCAGGGCGTACAGCGACCGGGGGCGGTCTTCCGGCACCGCCGGATGGGCGGTGGGCGACCCTAGGCCCGGCGTCATGCCCATTGCCAAACCGTCCGCCCGATACTGACCCCGGGCCTCACGGTGGCAAACGTCCTTGCGGCCGGCGATGAAGCGGTCTGGGTCGGCAAAGATGCGCGGATCCCGATTGGCTGCCGCCGCTGAGCACAGCAGCAACCCGCCCTTTGGAATCAGGCGGCCGAAACGCTCCACCTCATGCCGGGCAAAGCGCGGCGCGGCCAGCACCGGCGTCGAATGGCGGAAGGTCTCCAATACCGCCAATTTGACATAGCGCCGGTCGGCGCAAACCTTTTCAAACCCCTCCGGGTCATTCAACAGCGCCAGCCACAGATTGGCCAGTGCGCCGTGCAGGGTCTCGAAATCCATCTCCAGCAGCGTCGCCACCAAGTCCTTCGGCTCTGCCGGACCATCGGCCAACTCCAAGCCAGCCACTGCGGAGATCAAGTCGCCGCCCGGCACACTCCGCCGCGCATCGAGCAATGGCGCTAGGCAAGCGGCGAGTTCCTCCGCTGCGGCAATGCCATCCAGACAAATGCGGGGATCCCAACTCACGCCCCGGTGCAGCCGCCACAGCAGGGCGGCGATCAGTGGCGCATCCTCTTCTGTCACATCGAGCATCGCCAGCCAAAGCTGCATGTTCAGGCGCGCCGCGAATTCGGTGGCGAGATCGGCTTCACCACGCGGCGCGAAATCCGCGACCGCTGCCTCGGCCAAGCGCCGGATGTTGAGGTCCCATGCGTTCGCCTGGGCGGTCAGCACCGGCAACGCGGCCCGCAAGTCCGTGCCGAAGCCCTCGATGCCGAGGTGCCAAGCCTTGGAGCGGGTTTCGAAATTGGCGTCGTCGGTGAACACCGAAGTGACGTCGTTGTAGCGGGTGATCCAAAAGCAATTGTTCAGCCAATCCCGGTAGCACGGGTAGTTCTCGCGCAGGACGGCCAGCAGCGGATAGGGGTTGTCGGCAAACTCCCGCGAGACCAACTGCGCTGGCTTGATCTTGGCCGTGGACTGGCCCACTCGCTCCCGCTGGAACACTTCGTAGGTGCGAAAGCCGGCATCGCCGTGGGTGCCCTCCGGGATGGCCACCCCATTGGCGCCAATCACAGTCAAGCCGCTCTCCGTCACGGTCGCCCTGCCCTGCCGATCCAGTCAGCCGAGCCCTCAGCTTGCCCGGGAACGGCACGCCGCTGACGCCAAAGGAACAACCAGCCAGCCGACGGGCTGTCTCCACTTAATTCATGGAAGGTCATAGTCGAGATGTAGTTCGCGCACCGACACAATACCCAAGGGCCTCAAGCCAACACCATCGATGTCCTTCGCCATTCGCTCCACGTTGATACGCGGATTTTTTAGGTGTTTCAATAAGATGCGGGAACCTTCGACCGCTTCCTGATGGGATATCCAAGCGCCCGGACATAGATGCGGACCAACCCCGAAGGCCATGTGGTTGCGGCGACCGTTCTTGTTGTACCCACTGCGCAGAATCTTGCCGGTGGAGAGGTCATCGCGGAAGATGGTCAACATCTCCGGGTCCTTGAACACCCGCTCGTCGTGGTTGGCGGAGAAATCCACCATCTCCATGAGTGAGCCCGCCGGCACCTTGACCCCGTGCATCACCACATCGTAGGTGTTGTGGCGGGGCTGGCCACCGATGGAGGAGGAATGGCGCAGCGTCTCGTGGAACGCTGCGTCCCAAAGCGAATCGTCGTTGCGGACCGCCTCGAACTGCTCCGGGTGCAGCAGCAGCAGGTACCACATGTTAAGGATGGCACCCCGGGTCGTTTCGCCGCCGCCACCGACCACCAAGGCGATGTTGGAGGTGATTTCTTCCGTGGAGAGGTAGTCGACGTCCAGATTGGTTTCGGATAGCTTGGAGATGATGTCCTTGCTGATGGGGTCTCCGGCCTCGTCGTACAGGTAGGTAGGCTGCTTGCGCCGTGCCTCGACGATGCCCTCCACGTAGTCCTCCAGATGCTGGCGAGCCTCCAATCCCTGCTGATGGGTCTCCGAACCACCCAGCCCGGACATCATGGAGTTGTACCAATAGTAGAAGTCATCTTGGGCTTCCTTGGGAAAGCCGAGCACTTCGCAGACCACGCGGATGGGAAATTCGTTGGCGAAGGCCATGCCCAACTCCACAGTGCGCACCCCATCGGACTCGGACACCACTGCGGTATCGTTGATGCCGTCCCAAGCCCCGATCATCTCTCGTGCTTGGCGCTGAATGGCGGGAATGCGGTTCTTGAGCGACTGGCCGACCAAATGCTGCCCGTAAAGGTTGCGCCGCCGCCGGTGCTCCACGCCGGAAAGCTCCAGTTGGGTGTTGCCGAGCACGCCGCTGGAACTGCCCTTAGGAATGGTGTTGAAACCCTCGTCGTCAAAGTAACAGCGGGTGATATCCTCGTAGCGGGTGACGTAGTAGGTGTTGTGCAGCCGGTCGTGATAGACCGGGTAGTGATCCCGCAGAATGCGGTAGTAAGGGTAGGGATTGCGAAAGAACTCGGCGGACTGAAGGATGCGCGGATCGAAAAGCGGCCTGCCGTCCGGCGCGTGGCCCATGTCGAATGCCTGCCCTTCCGGCATCAAGGGGAAATCGAATTGAGCGCCGGTATCGCCGGAGCGATCCTCCGGCTCGGCAAAGATGTCCAAGGTAAAGGGGCAGCCAGTGGCCATGAGTCTCTCCCGCGCTACTGCGCTGAATGTGTATGCTGTGGTTTGCAGCGGCCCAAGCCTTAAACTAACGCGAACGCGGCATCGTCCACAATCCCCATCGGCCCCTTCCTGCCACCCCGCACACTGTCACTCGGCTGCTTTCCGCTTCGTTAGCAGGTTGACCGGGGGCGTCCGATTCAATGTGCGTCCCGCTCAACTTATGTGTGTCCCGCTCAACTGCGAGCAATGTACACTTATGTGTATCCCGCTCAACCGCGTTCCTCCCGCTCAACTTATGTGTGTCCGATTCAAATGTCCGATTCAAAACAACTCACCAGGGAAGAGGAAAAGCCATGCCCCGTTTCGTTCTCATCGGCCTTTGCGAGCCACCGGCCGCCGACAGCCGAGCGCCCTTCGAGGAGTGGTTCGTTGTTCAGCACATCGAGGACACCGCCAAGTGCCCCAACTTCATTCGCGGCAGCGTATTCAGGCTGAGCGGGCCGCACCTCGACGGTGAGACCGTCTCCGAATACCTCTCGCTTTACGAGGTCGAAGCGCCGAGCTATGAGGAGGCGGAGCGCGTCCTCAACGAGTGGCAGCGTGACCCCAACGCCTGGGAGGGTCGGGGAAAACACCTTGAGACGGGCGAACGGCTTGGTGGGATTCCGCTGCGGGTAAGGGGTTCTGGATGGTACGAACACATCAAGTCTTTCGACGGGCCGAAGGCTTGAGTGGCATAGCCAGCGCCCTCGCACCCCCTTTCAGCCCAACCCACGCCCCCATCAGCGACCCCATCAGCGAGCCATTGGCAACGCTCAACATTTTGGCTAGCCTATCCGGCTTCTTAGGGAACGGCCAACTCCAGTGACTTTCGTGATCACCAACGCCTGCATCGACGTGCAGGATCAGTCCTGCATCGAAGTCTGCCCGGTGGATTGCATCTACTTCGATGAAGGCGACGACCGCATGTGCTACGTCCATCCGGATGAGTGCATCGACTGCGCCGCCTGCGAATCAGCCTGTCCGGTGGGCGCCATCTTTGCGGATGCTCAGGTGCCGTCGGAGACGGCCGAATTCACCGCCATCAACGCCCAATGGTTCGAGGACAAGGCCACCACCCGGCAACGAGTGGACAAGGTCGCCGGGCAGGGCCTGTCGGTGACTTGAGCAGCCCAATACCCGACTAATTCAATACCCGACTAATTTAGTTGGGTATTCCCCTGCACCGCAGTTACAATGTGCGGCACTAGTTTGTTGATCGCAGGAAAAGGCTACCAAATGAACCATCTTTTGCGCCCGGCGACCGCCGAGTTGCGGCAGCAACTCGGCCGTGCGCTTGCGTACGCCGCCGCCCCAAGGCGGTGCGCCCTCTCGTGGTTCTGAGGCACAGCCTCGTTAGGAATCGCATTCGAAAAGGCTCGCAATGAGCGAATCGCCCATCGACATCGTTGGCCAGGAATACCGCGCCGGATTCGTCACCGACGTGGCCTCCGACACACTGCCGCCGGGGCTCAGCGAAGCGGTGGTCCGCCACATCTCGGCCAAGAAGCGCGAACCCGCCTGGATGGCGGACTGGCGCCTCGCCGCTTACGGGAAATGGTGCGCCATGAGGCCACCGGATTGGGCGCATGTGCGCTTCCCGCCCATCGACTTCCAGGCGATCTCCTACTATTCCGCGCCCAAAAGCCTGGCGGACGCCCCCGCCTCTCTTGACGAAGTCGATCCGGAACTGCTGCGCACCTACGAGAAGCTCGGCATCCCCTTACACGAGCGCGAAGCCTTGGCCGGGGTGGTGAAAGCGCCCGACGTGGCCGTGGACGCGGTGTTCGATAGCGTATCCATCGCCACCACCTTCAAGGACAAGCTGGCCGACGCCGGGGTCATCTTCTGCCCCATCTCCGAAGCCGTCCACAGCCACCCGGAACTGGTGCAAAAATACCTCGGCTCGGTGGTGCCGCAACAGGACAACTTCTACGCCGCCCTCAATTCAGCTGTTTTCAGCGACGGCTCCTTCGTCTATGTGCCCAAGGGCGTGCGCTGCCCGATGGAGCTGTCCACCTATTTCCGCATCAACGAGCGCAACACCGGCCAGTTCGAGCGCACCCTGATCATCGCTGACGCCGGCGCCTACGTCAGCTACCTGGAAGGCTGCACCGCGCCGATGCGGGACGAAAACCAACTGCACGCCGCGGTCGTGGAGCTGGTCGCCCTAGACAACGCCGAGATCAAGTACTCCACGGTGCAAAACTGGTATCCCGGCGATGCCGAGGGAAAGGGCGGCATCTACAACTTCGTCACCAAGCGCGGCGCCTGCATCGGCGCGCGCTCCAAAATTTCCTGGACCCAAGTGGAGACCGGCTCGGCCATCACCTGGAAATATCCGAGCGTGGTGCTGCGCGGAGCAGACAGCGTCGGCGAATTTCATTCAGTAGCGCTCACCAACAATTACCAACAGGCCGACACCGGCACGAAGATGATCCACTTGGGTCCCGGCACCCGCAGCACCATCATTTCCAAGGGCATCAGCGCCGGGAAAAGCCAAAACAGCTACCGGGGGTTGGTGCGCACCTCGCCAGCGGCCAAGGGAGCGCGCAACTATACCCAGTGCGATTCGCTGCTGCTGGGCGACGCCTGCGGCGCCCACACCTTCCCGTACATCGAAAACAAGTCGCCCACCGCCACCATCGAGCACGAAGCCACCACCTCCAAGGTCAGCGATGATCAGCTTTTCCTCTGCCAGCAACGGGGCATCGACCCGGAAAAGGCCATCAGCATGATTGTCAACGGCTTCTGCAAGGACGTGTTCCGCAAACTGCCCATGGAATTCGCCGTCGAGGCAGGCAAACTGCTTGAAGTGTCCCTCGAAGGAGCGGTCGGTTGAGCCTGCTCGAGGTCCATGACCTGCATGCCAGCGTCAACGGCGAACCGATTCTCAGGAACTTGAGCCTGCGCGTTGAGACCGGGGAGATTCACGCCATCATGGGCCCCAACGGCTCCGGCAAGAGCACCTTGGCCAATGTGCTGGCCGGGCGGCCCGGCTACGAGGTCACCGCCGGGCAGGTATCCTTCAACGGCGCCGGCCTCACCGGCCTTGAACCTGAGGCACGGGCTCAAGCGGGCCTATTCCTGGCTTTTCAGTACCCGGTGGAGATTCCTGGCCTCAGCAACATGGAGTTTCTCAAGGCAGCCTGGGACAGCCACCGGGCCGCCCAAGGGGCGCAACCCGAATCGGCGGTCAGCTTCATGAAGCGAGCCCGCGCCTTGGCAAAGAGCCTGGAGTTGAACCCGGAGTTCCTCAAACGGGGGGTCAACGAGGGCTTCAGCGGCGGCGAGAAGAAGCGCAACGAAATCCTGCAGCTGCTGTTGCTCGAACCCAAGCTCGCCGTGCTCGATGAAACCGACTCCGGCCTCGACATCGACGCTCTGCAAACCGTCGCCGCCGGGATCAACCGCTTTTGCAGCGCCGACACCGGCGTGCTGCTGATCACCCACTACCAACGGCTGCTCAACCACATCGTTCCCGACCGCGTTCATGTGCTCAGCGAAGGCCGCATCGTCGCCAGCGGCGATAGGCATCTGGCGGAGAAGCTGGAGGCCGAAGGCTATGCATGGCTATCGGACTAAGTGACATGGCGGCCCTCAGCTCGCTGGAGGCGCCGCCTTGGCTCGGCGCCGAGGGCTTAACGCGCTGCCGACGAGCCCTAGGAGGCAAGTTGGTGCGGGAAACTTGGAAGTACTCGCCGCTGCCGAAGGTCACCGATGCGCTGATCCAAACCGACGTGCATCAAGACCCGCCAGTGGAGGCGCTGCCTCCGGAAGCAGCCCTGCATCGCTTCGATGAGCTGGACGCGCCGCCACAGTTCGGGATCGACCTGAACCGGTATCCACTGGCGGGCATCGCTGCCGCGCGGGCCGGCACCGGCTGGCTGATCAAAGTCGAGCGGACGCCGAGCCATCCTCTTCGCCTGGCGGCCCCCTCCTTGGGTGTCAGCGCTCCGGTGCTCCTGCAGGTGGCCCCAGGCTGCCGGGTCGATATCGAACAGGAAGCGGCCGAAGCGGCCAGTGAAGGCGGCTTAGGGGCACAAGTCCTGGTGCTATCCCTCGGACCGGACTCCGAGGCCACCTGCGCCACCGCCGAACTCGCGTCGAGTGTCGATCGTTGGTCTTTGCTGCAGGTGCATTTGCAGCGCAACGCAGCGCTAACGCTCAACCATCAATGCACCGTGGGCAACTTTCAGCGACAGGATCTCAACGTCGCGCTCGCTGGCGAGGGTGCCCGTCTCTCCAGCGTCGGGGCCGCCTTGATTCAGGAGGGCGGACGCCTCGATCAACAAGTCGTGATCGAGCACGCCAGCCGAGGCACGGTCAGCCGCATCAAGCAGCACAACTTGGCGGCAGGCAGGAGCCGCTGCACCTTCAATGGCCGCATCCACATCCATCCTGGGGCGGCCGGCGCCGATGCGGACCTCTCCAACCGCAATCTCGCCCTCGACTCCAGCGCCGAGGTCAACACCAAGCCGGAGCTGGAGATTTACAACGACGATGTGCGCTGCGCCCACGGCGCGACCGTCGGGCAATTGGACGCCGAAGTGCTGTTCTACCTCCTGAGCCGGGGCTTGGGCCCGCAGCAGGCCCAGCGCCTGCTCAGCCTCGGCTTTCTGCGCGACGGCCTCGCCGGGCCGTTCGCGGAGCGCGCCGCAACCGCATTCGCCGCGCACTTCATGAGTGCTTGACATGGCGCGGTCGCTCGACATCGGTGGCGACTTTCCCCTGCTCGCCCGGCGGATCAACGGGCAACCGCTAACCTACCTCGACAGCGCCGCAACCACGCAGAAGCCGCAGGCGGTCATCGACGCCATCCGCGACTACTACGAGCGCTACAACGCCAACGTCCATCGAGCCGCCCATGTGCTGGCGGACGAGGCCACCGCGGCCTTAGAGGACGCCCGCGCAAAGGTCGCCGCCCTGATCGGCGCAGGCGAGGCCCGACAGATCATCTTCACCCGCGGCACCACCGAGGGCATCAACCTAGCCGCCGCCTGCCTGACGGACCGGTTCGGTCCGGGCGATGAAGTGCTCATCACGGAAATGGAGCACCACTCCAACATCGTGCCCTGGCAACTGCTCTGCCAACGCAGCGGCGCGGCGCTGATGGCCTGCCGAGTGACGCCAACCGGGGAGATTGACCTCGAGGACTTCCACGCCAAGCTCGGCCGGCACACCAAGCTGGTGGCCGTCGGCCACGTGAGCAACGCGCTTGGCACCCTGAATCCGGTTGCGGACCTTATTGACGCAGCCAATCGCCAAGGCGCTCTGACCTTGATCGACGGCGCCCAGGCGGTGCAGCACGTCGACGTGGATGTGGCGCGCCTCGGCTGCGACTTCTACGCATTCTCGGCGCACAAGCTGTTCGGCCCCACAGGCATCGGTGCGCTGTACGGCAGGGCCGACCTGCTTGAGAGCCTGCCTCCTTACCAAGGAGGCGGCGAAATGATCGAGCACGTGAGCATTGAGCGCACTACCTACAACAAACTGCCCTACAAGTTCGAGGCCGGCACGCCAAACATTGCCGGCGCCATCGGGTTCGGAGCGGCCGTTGACTATCTCGGCGGTCTGCCCCGCGAAGCGCTGCGCGACCGGGAAGCGGCGCTGGTCAGCGAGGCGATCCGCCATCTCAAGCAAGTTCCAGGCGTGCGGATGGTCGGCGAGCCCAGCGAGCGGGTCTCGGTGGTTTCCTTCCTGATCGACACGGGCCACCCGCACGACTTCGGCACGTTGCTCGACCAACAGGGCATCGCCGTGCGCACCGGACACCATTGCGCCATGCCTCTCATGGAACGACTCGGCATTCCGGGCACCATCCGCGCCTCATTCGCGTTGTATAATTCAGCCACCGACGTCGAACGACTGGTCGCCGGCGTCGAAAAGGCCCTCGAATTCCTCTAGGGCCGGTTAGCGAGTTGCCACTGATGAGCGTTGCCACCTTCAATCCCGCCGATGCCGCCGCCATAACCGCGACCGACGCCGCAGTGGCGCACATCACGCGCCAGATCACCCGCTCTGGGCACTCCTGCCTGCGCTTGGGCTTGAAGGAAAGCGGCTGCAACGGCTACATGTACGTGCTCGACTACATCGACCAGCCCCGGGCGGACGACCGCGCCTTTGAAATTGCCGAGGGTCTGGCGCTATACGTTCGCCAGGAGGACCTGCCCTTGGTGCAGGGCACCGAGGTGGACTTGGTCACTGAAGGCTTGAACACCAGCCTTCAGTTCAAGAACCCCAACGCGACCGCCGAATGTGGCTGCGGCGAGAGTTTCTCCCTGGCAGACAGCGGCGGCTGACTCATGGAGCGGCGGATCATTCCCACCGCCCGGCCACTGCAGGGCAAGCTGGTGCCCACCGGCGATCCGGTCAGCATTCCCGGCGGCACCTTCGTCACCCTCACCCAAGCGCTGGGCGGCAGCTACACCGTCATCTTCAACGGCAACATGGCGCGCATCGAAGGCGGGGACGGCGACGCGCTGGGTCTGACCCCGGAAACTCTGGCATTCGAGCCGCCAGCGGATGGCGCCGTCGATGCCGAGCAGGTCGATATCGCGCTGTCGAGCGTCTTCGATCCGGAAATACCGGTCAACATCGTCGATCTGGGGCTGATCTACGCCCGCCGCATCCACGATGGGCGAGTTCACATCGACATGACGCTCACCGCGCCCGGCTGCGGCATGGGGCCGGTGCTGGTCGATGAAGTCAAGGCGCGCGTCGCCCAAGTGCCCTTCGTCAGGGGGGTGGAAGTGGAACTGGTGTTCGACCCACCTTGGTCCAGGGAGCGCATGAGCGAGGAAGCCCAACTCGAACTCGGCCTTTTCTGAGGAAGCATCCATGGATCTTGACGAGCTCCGCGAGGCCTTCGCCTTCTTCGACGGCTGGGAGGACAAGTACCGCTTCGTCATCGACCTCGGCAAGGACCTGCCGCAGCTGGACGATGCGCACAAGACCGCCGCCAATTTGGTGCGCGGCTGCCAAAGCCAAGTCTGGCTGCTGACCGAGCTGCGCGGCGGCCGAATGCGCTTCGCCATCGACAGCGACGCGCAAATCGTGCGCGGACTGATCGCCATCATCCTGACCGTCTTCCAGGACCGAACGCCCGACGAGATCCGCGCCTTCGACATCGAAGGCCTGTTCGCGGAACTGGAACTCATCAAGCACCTGACGCCCACCCGCGGCAACGGCCTGCGATCGATGGTCGCGCGCATCCATCAGGAGGCCAAACGCGGTGCCGCTTGAACTCCCAGAGCCACAAATCGGCGCCAATCATCAATGTCGTCCACGTCCCAGGTGGTTGGCAATTCGGCGACCCTGAGACGCAATAAAACGGCCCGGGACCTTGTCTCGGCCAACACCGCCGGAGTGCTCCAGGCGATGCCGCTGAACAGGAGCGGTGCCGGGGCATTCAGCCCGATCAACCCGTAGCCGCCGTCCTCCACTGGGCCGAGAACCAAATCATGGGCGGCTAGCAAGGCTACCGCTCGCTCAATGTAGGGTACGTCGATTTCCGGCAGGTCTGAGCCAACCACCAAGGCTGATTGGCCGGCGGCGCAGCAAGCCGTGACGGCGGCCTGCATCCTGACGCCCAGATCACCCTGCGGCTGCGCCTGAACCGCCGCGCCAAGGCGCTGCGACCAGACCGCGACCCGCGGATGGCCCGCATCACCCGCCACCCACAACTCCTTAGCCAACGCACAGCCGGCCAAGCTGTCAACAACGCGCGCCACCAGCGCTTCATGGGCTCGGCAAGCAGCGGCGTCACCCAAGTGCCGGGCCAAACGGGTTTTGACTCGGCCGGACTCCGGGGCCTTGACGAACACGCAAAGCCGCGGCTCAGCGGCCATGGTAGCGCCGATAGAGGCGGTCCGGTGAAGCGCCGAGGGCGTAGCGGGCGCGCAGCCACCACATGGTCGCAATAGTCCGCGCCGCACCGTGGCGCTGCCACCGCCGTCCAGAAGCGCTCAAGGCAGTGTGGGCCCGCAGGGGACGGCTCAGTCGCCGCAGCCGCTTGCTGAGCTCGATGTCCTCCATGAGCGGCTGTCGGGGCACACCGCCAATCGCATCGAGCAGTTGGCGATGCGCGAATAGGCCCTGATCGCCGGTGCAGATGCGGGTCAGGGCGGACCGGCGATTCATCAGCCAAGCCACCACCTGCAGCGTGGGACCGTCGTCGAGGCGCACTCCGAAACAGCCCCATCCGGGTGACGCCGAAGGCCAAGCGGCAGCCTCGGCGATGTTGGCCGGGGACGGGACGGCATCGGCGTGCAGCATCCAAATCCAGTCTCGGGACGCTGCCCGAAAGCCTCGGTCGAGCTGCAATCCGCGGCTGGCCCGGCTGCGAATGACCCGTGCGCCCGCCTGTTCCGCCACCTCGGCGCTACGGTCGTCGCTGCCGCCATCGACGACGATGACTTCAAAGTTCGCGCCATCCAGCGCGTCCAGCAAAGTGCCGAGGGCGGGCGCGTCGTTGAGCACTGGCACGACGATGGTGACTGAAGGCGGCTTGAGCGGCATGCGATCAGTCAAGCGCCACGAACGTCCGTCAATCCGAACTCGCGCAGGATGTCGGCCCGATGCTCATCAAGGCATGGTGCCCTCCGGAGCGGATCCAAGGGCGTTTCGGTGAACTTGATGGGGTTCGCGACCAGTTCCGCATCGGTGTTGGCACCGGGCACCTCGACGCTCTGAATCATGTTGCGCGCCCGCAGGTGGGGATCGTCAAACAGATCGGCGGCTGTGTTCAGAGGACCGCAAGGCACCTGGCCACCGAGCAGCTGCGCCACCTCGTGCTTGGACCTCGCCCCCGTCCAAGCGGATACCGCCGCATCGACCACCGGCTGATGGGCCACCCGCGCCTTGAGGGTGGCGGTGCGGGGATCCTCAAGGAGATCATCGCGTTCCATGATGCGGCAAAGCGCCTCCCAATGCTTCGGTCCTGGCGCGGCAATGGCCACGCCGCCGTCGTCGGCCGGGTAGATTCCGAACGGCGACAGATTGGGATGGCCAGCGCCCCGGGGACCGAGCACCCGGCCCGCCATGCTGTAGTTCACGAACAGGGTCTCGCAGAGAAACGCCACGGCGTCAAACATGCCCACATCGACCAACTGCCCCACGCCGGTGCGCCGCGCCTCATGCACCGCGGCGACGACGCCGAGCGCCATCAGGGTGCCAGGATACAGGTCGCCGATGCTGGCGCCGGCGGGAAAGCCGCCGGCCTCGGGACCGCTGATGTGGGCCAAGCCGCCCATGCACTGGGCGACGATGTCAAAGGCTGGCCAGTCTGCATAGGGACTCTCGCCGGTGCGCCGGTCGCCGAAGCCGCGCACCGCTCCATAGACGATGGCCGGATTACGGGCGCGGACGGCCTCGTAGCCGCAGCCGAGCCGGTCCATGACGCCGTCTCGGGTGTTCTCCACCACAGCATCGACCCGCTCCGCGAGCCGAAAGAAGAGCTCCCGGTCGTCAGCATCCTTCAAGTCAAGCACAATGCCGCGCTTGTTGCGGTTGACGCTGGCGAAGTAGCCGCCGTAATCGCAGCCCGCGTCGGTTTCCGACGCCGGGGTGGCGAAGTCCTCCGGATGCGGCGGCAGGCCGCGGCTCAAGTCGCCGGTCGGCGGCTCCACCTTGATGACGTTGGCGCCCAAATCGGCCAACACCGCGGTGCCGAACGGCCCAGCCAATGCCATGGTGCAATCGAGCACCGAGATGTCCCGAAGCGGACCGCCGCGCAGCGTCATTGCCAACCTCCTTGAGCTGTCGTTTCACTTGCAGGTCGCGGCCAATATAATCCCTGCCTATCCACATAGGAATCCCTCCTCGTTTAGGAGTAATGGCCTGTCCCTTCGTCGCGCAATCCGGCGCGCGCAGCGGTTACCGGCCCGCCCTCGCAGCAACCATGACGAACCGAACCACGGACCGCAACCGCTGGCCCAACCCCCTCTATGGCTGGTACGTCACCTTCGCGCTGCTGCTGGCCTACACGTTCTCGTTCGTTGACCGCCAAGTGCTGAACCTGCTGGTCGAGCCGATACGGACCGACCTCGGCCTCTCCGACACCCAGATCAGCCTATTGCAAGGCTTGGCGTTCGTGTTCACCTACGTCGCGCTGAGCGTGCCCATCGGGCGAATGGTTGACCGATTCAACCGCATCGCCATCATGATCGGCGGAGTTCTGGTCTGGAGCGCAACCACGGTGGCCTGCGGCCTCTCCCGTAGCTTCGAGCAGCTATTCGGCGCCCGCCTCGGCGTCGGCGCCGGCGAAGCCACGGTCACCCCTGCCGCTTGGTCGCTGCTGTCGGACTACTTTCCCCCGGAGCGCCTCGCGCGTCCAATCAGCGTCTATCTAATGGGGCCCTACATCGGCGGTGGCCTGGCGATGATTGCGGGCGCCGCGGTCCTCGACTGGACGGAGCAGGCGGGCGAGATCGCGCTGCCCCTGGTCGGCGCGCTCGCCCCCTGGCAGTTCACCTTCATCGCCGTGGGCTTGCCCGGCTTGCTGATCGCCGCGCTGCTGCTGACGGTGCGCGAACCGGAGCGCAAGAACCGCGAGCGCGCGGAAGCGCCGCCTTGGCCAACCGTGATCGGCTTTCTACGCCAGAACTGGCGCATCTACCTGTCGCTGCACCTCGGCGTGCCCTGCATCGTCGTCATGCTCTACGGTCTGCAGGGTTGGGTGCCGACCGTCATGGTGCGCGTTTACGGTTGGGAATTGGCCGAGGTCGGGCGCATTTACGGAACAATCGCCTTGGTGGCGGGCTCCGCCGGCGTGCTCACCGGACCCACCGTCGCCCGTCTGCTAGAAGGCCGCGGCCACGCCGGCCAAGCCTTGCCCATCGCCGCCTTCAGCGCCATTGCCGCGGCGGTCAGCCTCGCCTTGCTGCCGTGGCAGGGGAGCCCCTACGCCGGCCTGGCGTGCGTGTTTGCCGCCAGCTTCTTCGTCACCCTGCCCTTGGCGCTGATGACCTCCGCACTCCAGTTGGCCACACCCAACGACATGCGCGGAGTGGTGTCGGGCCTGTACGTCGTCACCACCAACGTCATCGGCCTGGCCCTTGGTCCAACGCTGGTGGCCGGCGCCACCGACTACATCTTCGGCGACCCCAAGGCCGTGGCCCACTCGCTGGCGTTGGTGTCATTGGTGATGGGGCCCGTGGCTGCCGGCCTGCTGCTCAGCGGACACCGAGCCTATCAGGACCGACTGCGAGCGCTCGGGAACCTCGACCGCACAGCCTAAGCCGACGGACGACCGCAGTTCGCCGCAGTGACGCCTTATGCCCCATGCAGACGTCCGCAACGACTCGAACTTTGGCCGGGCCCGCGACAACCGATTCCACATCCGCGGATAGGTTCACAACGGTTCGGACGGGCTGCTTTCCGGTGCAGGCCGGTTCCTGGCGGATCCGCTCACGCTGAACAACCGGCAACATCAGCGGAGGTTCCGCAGGAACTCACTCACGCCTACGTCCTCGTCGGTCGACGAGCCACCTTGGAGCGGGCGATGGCTTTGATGGACGGCCATGCCCTAACGGTGTCGCCGCGTGAGCGGGATGACGTGATTTTGGCGGCACATCCACACGCTCGTTTCCCCATTCTCGGCGCTCGCGATCTATGCCACCTTGCGAGTTGCGGACGCCGGAACATCTCGGCTGCCAGAACCTTCGACAAGGCGCTTGCGGCAGCCATCGGCGCAAAAAAGGGGCTGTGATCGTCCTGCCTACAACTCCCGCACCACTCTGAAACCACGTGTGTCCGACGGTCGGTCGTAGCTCTCCCGGAACGATAGCTGCAACTCATCCCCGGCGGAATCCCAAGCGCTGCCGCGGGCAATATGATTGCCGCAGCCACTTGGACCGCAGTCGTTGACCCACTCAGCCACATTGCCTACCAGATCATGTACGCCAAGGGCGTTGGCTTGGAAGGAACCCACCGGGGCGCTGCGGACGAAGCCGTCGTCGCAGTCAATGACTCGCCACTGCCGGAATACCCGGCCAAGCGAGCGATCGGCGATGTTGCCCTGCTGGCAAGGCGCCGCCCGCGACGCCCAGCGGCTGGCCACATAGGCCCATTCCCGCTCATCAGGCAGACGGTAGAGCTTGCCGGTCTCAAAGCTCAGCCATTCGGCGTAGCCCAGCGCTTCGCGCCAACTCACCTTGACCACTGGGTGGCGGTCGCTGTCCATGCCCTTGGCCGTCGGCAGGCGCAGGTTCATGGCCTCGGCGTACCGCCGATAGTCGCCCAGATTCAATTCATTGACCGCAAGAGCGAAGGGTTCGCCAATCAATGCCTCCTGCGCCGGCAGCGCCCGCATGCCATCGCCGCCGGCAGCGCCGATGTTCGCCTTGCCCGCCGGCACCACCACCAGCCTTGGGGCCATGCCACCGCTGGCCAAGGCGTCCCGCAGGAATTCGCCGCCGCTGACCCGGTAGCGGGACAGGGCGATGCGCAGCGTCCTGCCGGCCTCGGACAAACGGAACCGTTCCAACCGCGTACGGTATCCGAACTTGCGCACCCGCAACTCCACCGGGCCGACGGGCAGCGGAACGCCCGGCTGGAAGCCACGGAAGCGGCCACCATCCGTTCGCACGGCGATTTGCGCATCCGGGGGCGTTACTTGCACCTTCAATCGGCCAAGCAGCCGGTCCAAGGTCACATCGATGACGTTGACGCCCTTGCGCAGCCGGTGGCTGCGATTCTTTGTCCGATAGCCGTCGGCAGCCACTTCGATGCGGTAAACGCCAACGGGCAGGCGCACACCGGGACGGTACGGCGCCGGCCCATCGACGAGCCGGACCCGGGCGGAGGGCGGTTGGGTCCGCACCCGAAGCTCGCTCATGGCCACCCGATTCAACTCAACGATCAATTCATGGCGCTCGCCGGGCAACACCTCAACCGTCTCGTTGACGGTCTCGCGGCCAAATTGCTCGAGCACCACCTCGTGGCGTCCGGCTTCAAGCGGGTGGAGTTCAACTGGACTGAGTTCATCGAGGCTTTCGCCGTTGAGGGTCACCGAAGCGCCGACGGGGTTAGTGGCGATGAGTAGGCGACCGTACGCCGTTGCCAACTCCACGGACACCGTCAACCGCTCACCCCGCTGGATCTTGATTTCAGACGCGGCAGGCGGATGAAACCGGTGCTCAACCAACAGGCGATGGCGTCCGGCAAGCACAGGCTCCAAGGTGAGCGGTGTTTCGCCGCGCACAACGCCGTCGAGCCGCACCTGTGCGCTCTCGGCGGAGGCCTCCACCCGCAGACTGCCAGCCCCCAAGACCAAGGGCTTGAGCAGGCCGACATCCAGCGTCGTCCAGTCGGCCGCAGCCCACAATGCGGCAAGCGCCGCAGCCGCTGCCAGCCAACGTCGTTTCATGGCGCAGCCGTAACGGCGACCGGCCCATCCGCCATCAACGCGGCATCAAAAGGCCAGCCGCAGCACACTCTCCCCAACGCAGGCGGGCTTGCTTTGACCCTCCACTTCAACGGTTAGCTGATTGACCACCTCGATCATGCCGCCCTTGGGCACCACGCTCAGGATTTCGCTGCGGGTGCGGATGCGGGCACCGACCGGCACCGGCGCCGGAAAGCGCACCTTGTTCCAGCCGTAGTTGATGCCAAGCTTCATGCCGGGCAGTTCGGGCAGGCCGATGTCTTCGCTGCCCGGCAAAAAGCCCATCAGCGACATCGTCAACTGACCGTGGGCGATCGGCGCACCGAACGGCCCCGCTTTGGCGCGTTCCGGCTCCACGTGGATCCACTGATGGTCCAAGGTTGCGTCGGCGAAGGTGTCAATTCGGCCCTGAGTCATTTCAAACCAATCCGTCGGCGCCGACGGCTGACCGATTTTGTCCTTGAGCGTCTCCAGACCCTGTTCAAGTGCCTCGTTAGCCATGCAGTCCCCTGATTTCGATGACAAGAGCAGTGATTATGCGGAGGTTTGATCCGTGGATTCAAGTAGCCCCCGGTGTCCTGTCCGGCCCCAATAACGTGCAATTGCGCAAGGCGCTCAGTCGAGCCAATCGGCGCTGTCGCTCTGTTGGAACGCAAACCGCATGGACACGGCGCATTGGTCACGGGACACACACTTACCGAACACCGGGACACCGAACACCGGGACACACACTTCGACAAGACTCCGGACCTCACCTTTTCAAACGACTCCCCCCCATCTAAGCTTCACTCCAAAGAACAAAGGGAGCACATTCATGGGGGTTTTGGACAGATTCCGCCTAGATGGCCAAGTGGCGGTGGTGACCGGCGGCGGCCGCGGCATTGGCGAGGGGCTGGCGTTGGGGCTTGCGCAGGCGGGTGCCGATGTCGTAGTGGCCGCTCGCCGCACCCACGAGATCGAAGCCGTGGCCGACAAGGTTCGCGCCCTGGGCCGCCGCGCCCTCGCGGTGACCGCCAACGTCATGGAAATCGAGCAGGTGCAGGCGCTGGCGGACCAGGCCTTCGCCGACATGGGTGCCCTGACCTGTTGGGTGAGCAACGCTGGCGGTGCCGATGACCGGGTACCGCGCACCTTTCTGGAGATGCCGGAACGGCAGTGGGACTTTCAGCTCAACCTAAACCTCAAAGCGGTCTGGACCGGCGCTCAAGCGGCGGCCAACCTCATGAAGGACCACGGCGGCGGCACCATCATCAACATTTCATCCGCCGCGGCCGGCGCTGCCGCGCCCTTCAACGGCCCTTACGCAGTGGCCAAGAGCGGCGTCAACAACCTGACCCAGACCCTGGCTGCGGAGATGGCGGCGCTGGGCATCCGCGTCAACGGCGTATCGCCAGGGCCAATCCCCACCGAAGTCTTCCTGGAGTTCCTCAACCTCAAGGAGGAGGAGATTCCAGAGTTGGGTGAGCGCTTTCAAATTCCGCTCGGCCGCGTGGGCACGCCCGAAGACATTGCGCCGGCGGTGGTCTATCTGGCCTCCGAGGCCTCGAGCTGGATGACCGGGCACACCATCTCGATCAAGGGCGGGCCCTAAAGAGGCAAAGCTTCGGCCAATGGGAAGGCGCGCCGCGTTGGGGCGGCGCGCGGAGCCGAACGCGCGAGCTGGCCCATTTGGCAACCTACTCCCGCGATCAAGGAAACCGGAGCGCAGGCATCAGTTGCTCCGCGCTTGGGTCTCGATCTGCCGCTGAATCTCCCCAAGTCGGGCCTGGGTCAGCGGGTAGTTCCACAGTAACGGCATGGCCACGAACTTGAGGATCGCGGGCACTACCGAATAGGTGACGGCCAGCACCAGCAGGGCGAACGCGGTGTTGGTCGTATTCAAGGGGTCGGCGAGCGAGTCGAAGCCAAACCAAATCACGATGTTCGCTCCGATGAGCAGGCCGAAGGCGTAGGCCAGCTTGCGCACCATCAGCCAAATGGAAAAGTAGGCGCCGCCTTGGCGCTTGCCGGTTCGCGCGGAGTCGAGATCCACAACGTCGGCGGCCATGGCGTAAGGCAGCGCCGAGAGGGCGCCGATGGCGGAGCCCTTCAGGCACATCACCCCGATGAAGAACAGAAACTTGCCCGTGGGGATGCCGCTGAAGTAGTCGAGCGTCGCCGCATAAGCCCCGTCCGGCAGGAAGCGCAGCAGGTTGGCCACTTCGAAGGGATTGAACCAAACCACAGGGGCCACGGCGATCAGCGGAATGAAGCAGGACCACAGCGAGTACCAGCCGATGGCCGCCATGGTCGCCCGGTGCTTGCCGATGCGCCGGGAGAGCTTGAACCAAAGCGGAATGGCGACGATTTGCGAGATGAAGTACGGGGCCCGGTAGACCCCGTACAGGTCGCCGGCCAGCAGCACATGCTTGACGAAGAAGAAGCTCAAGGTGTTCGTCATCGCCGCTCCCATGGTGGAGAACAGGAAGATGATGAGCAGCCTGCGGTACGGTTCATTGGCCCACGCGTGACGGAAGCTCTCGCGAATGGGCAGCCGTTCGCGCCGGTGCTCCGCCAGCTTGGGTTCGGGCACGCTGAACAAGGTGTTGGCGACCAGCGCCGGCATCAAGGCGACAATGCCGACCGACAGGAAGAACACGGCATCGGCCGGCTTGGAGTAACCCCAGAAAAAGATCACCGCAGGCACGAAGGCGCCAATAAGGTTGCCGGCCACATTGAAGCCTTCGCGCCAGCTCGTGATCAGGGTGCGCTCATTGTAGTTTTGGGATAGTTCAGCGCCCCAAGCGCTGTAGGGCACGTCCTTGATGGTGGCGCCGACGAACAGCAGCACCAAGGTCGCAAGCAGGTAGGGGTATCCGGAATTCATCTCCTGGCCGAGCACTGAAACCGGCCCGAAGTCGAAAGGCGGCACCCAGAGCAGCCATACACCCGCCACGAACAACGGCGTGCCCAGCAGGAAGAACGGCTTGCGGCGCCCCCAGCGGCTGCGGCTGCGGTCCGAAAGGAAGCCGATGACCGGATCGGTCACCCCATCGAAAACCCTCGACACCACCAGCATCAGGCTGACGAAGCCCAAGGAGAGGCCGAAGCCCTCCGCGTCGGCGTATACCGCGGGCAGGTAAACCGCCAGAGGCAGGGTGGTCATTGACAGCGGCAGCGCCGGAGCGCCATAGGAGGCCAGCACCCGCTTGGAAAGCCCAGCCCGCCTCGACGGTTCCCTTTGACCTGCTGCGCTCTGCGTCATGCCCTCACCCCTTCAATGACTCAATTGCGCCGGGAATCCCAGCGGAACGCATCGACGAACGGCGTGAAGTGGCTCAAGTTCCCGCCCGTGCGCCCAAGAATAGCCAACTTCAACATCAAGATGGCAAAAGCTGCAAGGCGCTTCTCTCAATTATTTCTCCAGTTTCATTGACATACCTTCAAGAATCCCTACAATTTCGCAGGTCACGCCAATATCATTCGACTTGGCCTTACGGAGGAGAGATCCATGAGCACCCGCTCCCGAATTCTCGGAACCCTTGCCTGCGCCTTGGCATGGGCCCCTTTGATGCCCGCCTTCGCCCAGGAAGGCGGAGTCATCGAGGAGATCATCGTCACCGCCCGCCAGCAGCAGGAAACTCTGCAGGACGTGCCGGTCACCATCGCCGCCCTGACCGAGGCGGATCTCGACCGCTACAACATCACCAGTCTGGTGGATGCCGCCAAAATGGTGCCCAACATGGTGATCTCCCCCGGCGGCTCCGGCAACGGCTCAAGCCTGAGGCTGCGGGGCATCGGCTCAAGCTCCATTTCCGCCGCCTTCGACCACTCGGTCGCCATCAATCTGGATGGCGTGGTCGTCAACCGGGGCCGCTTCATCCACAACTCCTACATGGACATGGGTCAGATTGAAGTGCTCAAGGGACCCCAGTCTCTCTACTTCGGCAAGTCAGCCACCGCCGGCGTCGTGTCAATCACCACCAATGATCCGGGGGATGAGTTCGAGATGGAGGTCAGCGGCGGCTACGAAACCGAATACGACGGCATCTTTGGAGAGTTCGTCATTTCCGGCCCACTCTCCGATACCCTCGGCGCCCGTTTTGCCGTCGGTTGGACCAAGAATGACGAGCTGTTCGAAAACTACTCGGCGGAGAATGATCCTGTTAACGTCGCCATCAACGGAGCTGACAAGTACTACGGCGACGAATCGCTCAATACTCGCCTGACCTTGGTTTGGATTCCGCTCGACAACTTCGAAGCCAAGCTGAAGTACAGCTACTCCGAGTATGACAACGAGGGGGCTGGCACCGCATGGGCGGAAGACGTATGCCCCGAGGGCAGCCATCAGCCTACCAGTGTTCCCTCCGTCAATGCACCTTTTCGAATCTTCCAAGGCGTTGACGACTGCAAGCTCAATGGCAATACCTCGAAGCTGAATCTGAATCCCGGTCTACGTGCTGGGTTGCCGCAGGGCTACGACGACGGCGAACCGGGCTTGGAGCAGGACACTCATTTCCTGTCGTTGCGCATGGACTGGGACGTCAACGAGCAATTCACCGCCACTTCGGTCACCGGGTGGGTTGACTTGGAGCACTGGGAGCTAGACGACTACAGCTACGGAGCAGGGGTTTTCGGCGGCCTGCACAACAACATCTACAAGAGCATCACCCAAGAGTTCCGTTTGGCCAGCAACTTCGATGCCCCCATGAACTTCCAGGCGGGTTTCTTCTATCAAGACATCGAGCAGGAATTCGACGCCTATCAATATGCTTTCAATTTTGGCGTCGTGCCGAACTTCTTAGGGCCTGCCTACGCCTTGGTTGGCGGCGACCCCGCCGCGACCATCTTCGGCCCCGATCCTGTAACAGGCTGGCAGTATGACTACAACAAGCATCACTTCCTGGACACCGAAGTGTATTCCGCGTTCCTTGCTGTCTATTGGAACCTCAATGAGCGTACCGAGATCACGCTCGGCGCCCGGTACACCGACGAATCGAAGAAGGGCCGCATCGAGCTTCCCTACCTCCACGCCGCGGCAAGGCTGTTCCAATGGGGCACCCCCCCAGTAATAGAGGAAGGTTTGGAGTTTGACGACGACAACATCTCTCCAGAAGCGGCGATAAATTACTATCTGAACGACGATGTCAGCGTTTTCGTGGCATACAAACAGGGCTTCAAGTCCGGCGGCATCGACAATAGTGCCCTGCCAACTGCCGCGCTGCAGCCCAGAATTCCCGATTTCCCCGGCTTTTTGATTTACGAATCCGAAGAAGCCGAGGGCTTTGAAGCTGGCCTGAAGGGTCGCTTCCTCGATGGTGCCCTTCGCTTAAACGGCACGGCGTTCACTTACGAGTACTCGGACTTGCAGGTGCAGCTTTTTAACTCCGCGGCCATCCAGTTCAGCACCTTCAACGCCTCCACCCTCAAAACGCAAGGCGTTGAATTCGATGCAAACTACCGCACTAACATTGAAGGCTTGACCTTGCGCGGCGCTTGGGCGTGGACCGACACTTGGTACCCGGATGATTTCTTCACCACGTTGGATCCGGCCACATGGCAGAACCTCAAAGGCGAAGATGGTATCGGCAGTGCGGAATTCAGTGGCTACATCGGCGCATCCTACGAAATTGCGGTCGGCAACGCTTGGCGGCTCGCTCTAGCCGCGGACGCCCGCTACACGGGTGATTATGCATGGAGCGCGTCCCTCAACCCCTACCAGCAGGACAGCTTCTGGCTCCTCGACGCTGCTATCAGCCTCTATTCGGAGGACGGCCGACATCAGTTCAACCTGATTGGGCGCAACATCACCGATGAGATTTACGTAATCGGCGGAGGTGCAATTCCCGGCCGCTGCCCCTATTTCATGAACGGCCCCGGCGTTTGCAATCAGCCTGACCTGAGGGATCCGAACAGCCTCGACCAGGCCGCGACCACCCCACTCGGTCGAACCCTGAGCCTGCAGTACCGCTACACGCTGTAGAATCCAGCGCCAGCCCATCCAATCCCCTGGGAGCGCCGTACGCAATGTCGGCGCTCCCGACGACTTTTCGAGAACTGGCCACCTGAGGCCGCTCCGACTCCTCCAACAAGCTAGATCCCAGATCATTCCTGTGGATTTTTCCCATTCGGGAAATTTCTGCTTGATAATTGCCAGCCGCCCAGCGATTATCCCGATCGGGAAAGAAATATGACGCCAAAATACATCGGCGCGATCATTCGCCAAACCCGCAAGGCGCAAGGTTTGCGCCAAGACCAACTGGCGGCCGCAGCGGGGGTGGGGTTGCGGTTTCTAGTCGAACTCGAAGCTGGCAAATCAACCGCGCAGGTCGGCAAGGCGCTCGACGTCTTGGCCGCATTGGGCTGCAAGCTCAGCATCGAAACCCCGGCTGGCGACGCATCTTGACGAGCGCGTTGAGCATTTGGTGGGACGGTGCCATCGTTGGTTCGTTACGGCTCAACCGGCATGGCGAAGCGGTGTTTGCCTACGCAACGGACTGGCTTGCGAGCACTGAGCCGCGTCCGATTTCGGTCTCCCTGCCCCTGCGCGCCAAACCTTTTTCCCGCCGAGCGAGTCGGCCTTTTTTTGAAGGATTGCTGCCCGAGGAAGGGCAGCGCATAGCCATAGCCAAGGCGCTCGGGACTTCCGAGAACAATGAGTTTCGGCTTCTCGAAGCCTTGGGCGGTGAAGTTGCCGGAGCGTTGACCCTTCGGCCCGAGGGAGAATTGCCGCCAGATCCCATCGAACCGGGCAACCCACCCAGCCTGATGGCTGACAACGACCTGATCGAGATTCTCGATGCGCTGCCGACCCGCCCACTGCTCGTCGGCGACGCTGCCTTGCGTCTCTCCTTAGCTGGCGCACAGTCGAAGTTGCCAGTCATCGCAACGGACCAAGGAATCGCCCTGCCCGATTGCGATGCACCCACAACGCACATCCTTAAGCCACCTATCGAGCGCTTTCCCGGCACGACGGAAAATGAGGCATTCTGCATGCGTCTAGCTCGTGACATCGGCTTGGAGGTCGCGCCGGTTGAGATCAGAGCCATCGGCAACCGACCGGTTTTATTGATCGAGCGCTACGACCGCACGACCGTTGAGGGGCGCATCCGCCGTTGGCACCAAGAGGACTTTTGCCAAGCCCTCGGCCACCCCTCCAGTCAAAAACACGCATCCGACGGCGGCCCCACTTTCCGTGATGGCTTCGCCCTTCTGCGCCGTGTGGCAACGCGGCCCGCACAGGAAGTCCTCAAGTTACTCGACGCGGCGGTCTTCAACCTCATCATCGGCAACGCCGATGCCCACGGCAAGAACTTCAGCTTGCTCCATCATCGCGCCAGCACTGAATTGGCCCCCTTGTATGATCTTCTCTGCACAGTGGCCTACCCAAGCATCAGCCCCAAGATGGCCATGAAGATCGCGAAGCGTTCGAGTCTGGAGGCCATCAGGGCCACCGACTGGAAAGTCTTCGCCACGGAAACCGGCCTAAGCGAACCCTACATTCGCAGACGCATACGGCAGCTAGCCGACGCCGTGGACGATCACATCGATGGCGCGGCAGCACCCTTCGCACCGCCAACCGACTGTGCGCCGACACTGATTCGGATCGCCAACCTGATCAGGGGCCGCACGGCTGAACTGCGACGAAAGTGCCGATAGAACGACCCCAACCATTCCACCGAAACTCGGTGATTCAAGAAGAGGAATGGCTTCGAGGTTCGCGCCTTTGACGCGACGACGGTCAGCGAGCCGGGGCGGACGGGTTCGCTGTGGCACATCCACTAAAGCGTCAGCCTGCCGTCGCTGCGCTGCGACTTCCTCAAGCTGACGGGGGCGAAGGGCCGAGCACGTGCGAGGCGTTCGGCCATTTCCCGATCCGCGAGGGCGACCACGTGCTGGCGGACCGAGGCCACTCGTCGGCGCGGGGCCTTGGCCACGTGGCGTTGGCCGGGGGCCGGGTGACGGTTCGGGTGAACGCCGGGTCGCTGCCGCTGCACGGGCCGGAGGGGGAGCCCTTCGACCTGCTGGGGGCCGTCTCGACGCTGGGCCGGCCCCATAGCGCCTGGCGGGACTTGCGCTTCGTCCTCAACCACCTCGCCTGCGCCATCGAACCTAGGTCGTCCCTCGCCGACTGGAACGCCATCTCCGAGGCGCTGGCGGAGCCGCCCCGGCCGCGCATGCCCCGACTGTCCAGCCGCTTCCCGGACGCCTGAAACAAGTTAACGCTTATGGGCATCTTGCCCTCGAGCCGACCTTCGTTCGAAGCTATCCATCGGCTGAGACCTTCCTGCCCAAGCCTCTCCTTGTCGAATCTCCCTCGCCTCTGTGTGCCCGTCTTAAGACGCCCCTCAAAGTCGCATCAATTTTTCCGCATTCGGCGTCAATGAAGCGTCGAAATCCGTCGCCGGACAGCTCGGCGTATCCCAGCCGCCGAAGTTGGTGCCGAACACCAACCGTCCCCGGCCGACCGCCTCGACCAGCAGATTGCGCGCCGCCTCGCCTTCCACGTGGGCGTCGTACCAGAGCTTGCGCGCTTCGTGGCGAAAACCGTGTTCACGCACCGATTCGGGCGCCCAGGCCCGGAGCCGCGCCATGCCTTCGTAGCGCCCCATCAGGAAGGGCAGAGCGCCGCCGCCGTGGGAGATGCAGATGTCCACCTCGGGATGCCGTTCCAGCACACCGCCGAAGATCAGGTTCGCCACGGCCACGGATTCGTCATAGGCGTAGCCAACAATCAAGCCCAAGTCGAAGTGGTTCAGACGCTCGTCGGCAGGCGGATTGGCGCCGTCGGTTGAAGCGGGGTGCAGGAACAAAGGGACGTTCAAAGCAACTAGGGTACGGTAGAAGTCATCCAAGCAGGAATCGTAAAGTGGAAAGGGATAGTCGGTGCCCGTGTGGGCGGCCGTCAGACCCAAGTCCCGCACCGCCCGCTCCAACTCCCGGCATGCGGCTTGTGGATCCTGCATGGGCAGCGCCGCAGCGCCGAGCAGTCGATGCGGATGCTTCGCCACCACCTCGGCCATGGCGTCGTTGTGGACGCGGCAAAATCGCTCGGCGATGTCCGCTTCAATGCCATGGAACATGGTCAGCGGATTGGGCGACAGCAGTTGCAGGTCGATGCCCAGCTTCTCCATCAGCGCCAAACGCCTGCCCACGTCCATGAACACCGTGCCCCGGTAAGCCATGGGCTTCATCCGGTAGGCACCGATGCGGAAGAACGACACGCCGTCGTCGTCCACGCCCAGTACCGGGCCGTAGTGACCCGCCACGCCAAAGCCCTCCTCGAGCACGATGTGGGCGTGCAGATCAATTACGCGGACCTTCGGTTCGTTGGAGTTTGGCTGACGCCAAACTCCCTTCCCCTCTGGCACTCCCATGGGGCGCTCTATGGCGCTCACGGTCTCCGCGCCTTGCCCATCGCGCTTCCTCAACCCTTCCCGCCAAAGAAGGCGTCGGCTTCGCGAGGCTGCCCTGCGGCGTCGTAAACCGGCTCATCATCGGTGACCCGGTACATCCGGTTCCAGTTGTTGACGATGCCGTACTTGCCCAGCACCGTCTTCATGTCCTCATAGTTCCGGTGCTTGAAGTGCGCCGCCAGCGTCGGGCCGTCGTCCCAAAGTTCATAGACTTGGATGCGGGTCGGTGCGCAAGGGTCCGCGGCAAAGCAGTAGGCTTGGCAGCCCGGTTCTTCGTCCCGAGTGGCCTTTTGCACTGGCCCTGTTTCCAGCACCGCCTGGTCGCGGTCGGCTTGGGTGGCAAAGTCGATCATGGCGGCAACAACGATCATGGGTTCTCCCTTTGTGCTTTTCCGCATGGGCTGCACATGCCCTGAGTCGGGCTGCAATCCACTTCAGCATACAACGTCAACTGGCGATTTGTCCGGCCAATTCGGGAATGCGGTCGGCGGGATGCACCGAAATACGCGTATCGAGCGCATAGGCTTCATCGCCAGGATACAGAATCCACAGGTGGTCCAACCCTAGGTCATCAAGCGCAACCCGCATCGACCGGGTTGTGCCCGGCGCGTCGGCCAGCTTGCACTCAAAGCCGTAGCGCTTGCCCGAACGCACAATGAGCAGATCAAGTTCCGCGCCCCCGTGCGTCGCCCAAAAGTAGGCATCGCGCACCCCCGTCAGGGTCAACAGCTGCTCTACGGCAAATCCTTCAAATGAAGCGCCTGCCTTGGGATGGCCAGCCAGTTGTCGCTCCGCGCCAATATCGAGCAAGGTGTGCAGCAGCCCGGAATCCCGCACATAGATCTTTGGCGCACTAACTTGGCGCTTCTTGAGATTCTCGAACCACGGCGGCAGCACACGCACCATGAACGCCCCGGCAAGTATGTCGAGATAGTTGCGGGCGGCGGCTTGGCTCGAACCCAAGGCGCGGGCAAATTCCGCCGCATTCCAAACTTGGCCGTGGAAGTGGGCAATCATCGTCCAGAATCGCCGCAACGTTTCCACCGGGATGCGGATGCCGAGTTGCGGAATGTCGCGTTCAAGGAAGGTGCGGGCGAAGTTGGCCCGCCAAAGCAGGGATTGGTCCACGTTTGGCGCAAGGTAGGAGCGCGGAAACCCGCCGCGCAGCCAGAGCGTACGCCACGCCTTCGCGCCAACTTCCCCGACATCGAACCCCGACAGGTCAACGAGCCCGGTGCGGCCTGCCAGTGATTCCGATGCGCCTCGAACCAGTGTCGGCGACGCACTGCCCAGCAACAGGAATCGGGCTGGATAGTCCGTCCGGTCCACGAGGACGCGAAGCGCCTCAAACAACGTTGGCGACCGCTGCACCTCATCAATGACGACCAAGCCCTTAAGCCGTCCAAGAGTCAGTTCGGGCGTTTCAAGCTGCCTGCCATCGACCGCCGCCTCCAAGTCAAAGTACGTGCTGCCCGGCGTCGCCTCGGCGATGGAACGTGCCAGCGTCGTTTTGCCACACTGGCGCGGGCCGGCTAGGGTGACAATGGGATGCACGGCGAACGAGTCCCCAATGCGAGCGCGCGGGTCAGGACGATCAATCAACACGGCCTCAATCCTTGAAAATAGATCATTCGACTTCTGATTTTCAAGGATTATCGCGCAAAAATCACCCTACAACTCCGAATGGCAATGTCGCAAGTGGACGGCCGGCGCGTTGAGGGCTCATCCATCACTCAAGCGGGCCGACATTCCGAGCCCCAAAAGACCCGTTGAACTTCGGCTTAGCCACTAGCCCGGCCGGCCGTTCGGCGCGACATGATCAGGTCGTATGATGCCTTGATCTCGGCGGTGCGCTCCGTTGCCGCCCGCATCATGTCTTCCGGCAGTCCCTTGGAGATCAGCTTGTCCGGATGGTGCTGGCTGATCAGGCGCCGGTAGGCGCGTTTGATGTGGGTATCGCTGTCCTCGGGTAAGACGCCGAGGGCTCGGTAGGCGCTGTCAATGTCGGCCTCACTCGCCGGCTGCCCGTGCCCGCCGCCGCTTCGGCGCGCACGTCCCGCCATCCCTGCCACCAGCGCTTCGACCTGTCGAAACGCGACCTCCGGTATACGCAGCCGCCGGGCAATCTCGTGCAGCACGCTGCGCTCTGCGGCGCCGACCTCCCCGTCCGCCCAAGCCGCCGACATCTGGATCTGCAGAAACACAAACTTCAATTGGGCCGCTCGCCCATAGGCCGCTTGGAAAGCGTCCAGCGCTTCGGCAAGATCGAAGTCCGGCGCCTTTCCGATCCGGAACATGGATCGGGCCTCGGTCCGGCGCGCCTCGCTGAGACGCAGTTGGTCCATCACTAGCTCGGCGGTGCGAATCTCCTCCGCCGACACCCGGCCATCGGCCTTGCACAGGTGCCCCATGACCGCAAAGGTCGTGTTGAAAAAGGTGGTGTGATCCCGAGCACGGCTGAACCTGCGGCCACCGCCGACAAACCCGTTTGAATCCACCAGATGGCCAATGACCAAGCCGATCAGCGCGCCGATCGGCCCGCCAACCACAAAGCCGAGAATGCCCCCGACTACCTTGCCGCTAATGCCCATTGGGGTTCTCAAACCCTCCGCAGCAAAGGACTTAGAGGCCGCCCGTGACGTAGAGGCATTGGCCAGTGACCCAGCTTGCGGCCGGTGAGGCCATGAAAACGACGGCGTGACCGATGTCCTGCGGGGCACCGAGGCGGCCCAAGGGGACGCCGATGAGCTTCTCAATCGGCTTGCCCTCGGGAAAGTTGGTGGATTGATTGAAGTTCTCGGTCGGGATCGGACCCGGCGCGACCGCGTTGACGCGGATGTGGGGGGCCAACTCCGCCGCCAAGGTCTGGGTAAGGCTGTTCACTGCGGCCTTGGAAGCGCCGTAGGGGCCGTTCTTGAGTTGCGGCCCCATGGCGGCTCGGGACGAAATGTTGATGATGCTGCCCGACTCCATGGCCGCAGCTGCCCGCACTGCACCCATCCAGACGGCTTTGAGATTCAGGTCGATCTGCGCATCCCAGCGATCCTCCGGGGTGCGGGAGAGATAGCGCGGCGTGGCATCAGGCAGCCCGCCGGCGTTGTTGACCCAAATGCCTAGGGACCCCAATTCCTCGGCAGCGGCGATGAGCGGCTCCAACTGTTCGCCTTCGGTGACGTCGGCCGGAACCACTGCTGCCCGTCGCCCCTTGGCCCGAATGGCGTCCGCCACCTGCTCGAGATCGGCTCGCGTTCGGGCGCTGACGACCACATCGGCACCCGCCTCAGCCAAACACAGGGCAATGCCCCGGCCAATGCCCTTGCCGGCCCCGGTGACCACGGCCACCTGGCCATCCAGTCGAAATGCATCCATCATTTCTCCCCCAACCATTGTGTTGGCTCCGAAACGTCTCGAAGCGTCCGAAGTCACGCCGAGTTGCGCAGCAACTCGAACGCTTCGCCGCAGGCGAAGCGCAACTACTGTGACAGATGCGCCTTTTACACTATATTGAACGCTAATTCCTTTTTGCCGCGCTATTTCCGCCGTATTTCCCGCCGCCCGATTGGAGGTTCGCCACATGAAGCAACTGGCCAGCTACAACCTGATGGAGGATCGCACACGGGAATGCCCGTTCCCCTATTTCCAAGCCATCCGGCACGAGGCCCCGGTCTATTTCATGGCGGAATTGGACGCTTGGTATGTCTCCCGCTATGAGGACGTGCGCTACGTCAAGAAGCACCCGGAGCTGTTCTCCAACAACATCTACGAGTTCGGCGTCCAGCGGGGAACGAGCCGCGACATCGCCGAAAGCTACCGCACCGAGCACGGCTGGGCACGGGTCTCCACCCTGCAGCGCACCGACCCGCCGGTGCATTCCAAATACCGCAAGCTCATCAACCACGCCTTCACCGTCAAGCGCATACGCGCCATGACGCCCTACGTGGAGACGGTGGTCAATGACCTCATCGATGCCTTCATTGACCACGGGGAATGCGACTTCGTCCGGGACTTTGCCATCCCCCTGCCCTGCACGGTCATCGCCGACCAACTCGGTGTGCCGAGGGACAAGATCTGGCAGCTCAAAGAATGGTCCGACGCCATGCTGGCGCCCGGTGGCGGCTTCGTCGATGGCGATGAGGCCCTCAAGTGCGCCAAGTTGGTGGTCCAGGCGCAGCGCTTCTTCGCCAGCGTCATTGAGGAGCGGCGGCGCGAGCCTCGAGACGACATCATTTCCGATTTGGCGCACGCCGTGGTGGTCGATGAGCCCGGCGGCGACGAACGCGGCCTCGACATGCACGAGTTGCAGGACCTGCTCGACCAACTGCTCACCGGCGGCAACGAAACCACCACCAACGCCATCGGCTCGGCGCTGATGCTGCTGCTGCAGCGCCCCGGCACCATGGAGCGGATGCGCGACGACCCGAAGCTTAAGCGCAATTTCATCGAGGAGTCCTTGCGTTTCGAGACGCCGGTGATTCACCTGTGGCGCGTGGTTACCAAAGACACCGAACTCGGCGGCGTCCAACTGCCCAAGGGCGCGAGCTTGGCGCTGGGCTACGCCTCAGCCAATCGGGACGAGGCAGTGTTCGAGGATGGCGAGACCTTCGACATCGCCCGCCGGAGGGCAGGCGCCCACCTCGCCTTCGGCTCCGGCCCGCACCACTGCCCGGGCGCGGCTCTGGCCCGCCAGGAGATGTTCTCCACCTTCACCATCGTTCTGAACCGTCTGCAAAACATCCGCCTTAAGGATCCGGGAGACGCCTTCGAACATGTGCCAAGCAGTTTTCTGCGCGGCCTCAAGCAGCTCGACATCGCCTTCGACGTGCGCAACCGGGCCCCGTACAAGCCCGGCGCTTCGGCATACTGACCCATGTCGCGCCTGACCGGAAAACGCATGGTGATCACCGGTTCATCCCGGGGTCTGGGTCGGGGCTTTGCCGCCGCCTCCGCCGCCGAAGGCGCAGCGGTCATCGTTAACGGCACCGACGAGGCGGCGCTCAATAAAACCGCCGAGGTGATTAGCGTCGCAGGCGGCAACGTGGCTGCGGTTCCCGGCTCCGTGGCGGAACCGGCGGTCGCGGAGGCATTGGTGCGAACCTGCGTCGAGCGCTTCGGCGGCATCGATGTGATGGTCAACAACGCCGGCATCGTGCGCGACCGAACCCTGCTCAAGATGACCGCGGAGGAATGGGACGCCGTCGTCAGGGTGCATCTGCGCGGTGCCTTTCTCTGCACCCAGCAAGCGGCGCTGGCGATGCGCGAAACGGGCGGCGGGCACATCATTCAGGTCATCTCCGCCTCCGGCCTGTCCGGTGGGTTTGGCCAAGGCAACTACGCCGCCGCCAAGGAGGGCATGATCGGCCTGATGCGCACCGCGTTGCTGGAGTTCAGCCGCTTCAACATCCGCAACAACGCCCTCTGGCCGATCGGCCAGACCGACATGACTCAGGTGGTCTTTGAACGGGCGCGGGCCGCCGCCGCCCAACAGGGTGAGCCGCCGCCGGACCCGGTGGCCATGGGCTTCGGCACCCCGGCCGAGGTGGCCTCGGGGCTGGTATGGCTGGCCAGCGATGGCGCCGCCCACTTCAACGGCCAGATACTGACCTTCAACGGCCGCAAGACCGGGCTATGGTCCCACCCAGCGGAGCAGCACGCCGCGTTCCGCGACGCACCTTGGTCGGCGGATGATCTGGATGCCTACTACAAGGACATCCAACCCTTGCCGGTCAACGCGCCAGTGCGCACACCACCCAGCGGGAAGTGAACCCAGTCGAGCTCATCCACGCCGCCGGTCTTCCATGGAACAAATGGAGACGACCCCGCGGCTGGACGGTTGTTCCTTCGGCGTCGGCGGCGTGCCGTTCGGGGGCAA
>JAQAJJ010000013.1:0-2525 GCA_028278675.1 Candidatus Azophilus lithoversatilis | reverse complement strand
GTTGTTCCTTCGGCGTCGGCGGCGTGCCGTTCGGGGGCAAGCTAAGGGCTTCCATGGAACAAATGGAGACAGCCCAGCGGCTGGCGGGTTGTTCCATGGAAGGCGGCGTTGCGCTTGTCGCGCCGTTGCGCCTGCGCATCCGCGAGGATCGGTTCCGCGAGCCAGACCTGATGCTGCTTCGCGACGCCACTGATCCCCGGCGCCAGGATCGGTATTGGCTTGGCGCCGACCTCGTCGCTGAGGTGATCAGCCCAGACGATCCTGATCGAGACTATGGCCGCAAGCGCATGGATTACGCCGAAGCTGGCATACCGGAGTATTGGATCGTGGATCCGCGCCGACCTGAGATTACCGTGCTCACACTCGGCCAAGACGGATACATCGACCGCGAACCTTTCGGAGTTGGCGACATCGCTACGTCTTCCCTCCTAAATGGGTTCTCTGTCGCGGTGTCTGCCGTGTTCGAGTCGCGCACCGCCAGTTAAACCCTCAGCCCGCGGTCCAATGGAAGAGGGAGGGTTTTTCGATCGATTCGCGCCCTCAGGTGTTTGCCGCTTCGAAGATACTGGCTATCGACCCGTCAAGGGCTTCATTGAACGCTGCGTCGGATTGCTGGGCGGCCAAGCCTTCTGTGAGCGCTCGGGAAAAGCTGGCGGTCATGCCGTTCTGGCGTGACAGGCGGGCGTTGGACTCCTCACGGCTGTAACCTCCGGACAGGGCGGCGACGCGCACCACGTTGGGGTGGGAGACGCAATCAGCGTAGAGGTTGTCCTCTTCGGGCAGGGTCAGCTTGAGGATGACTTGCCTGCCATTGAGCGCGTCGAGTTCGGCGAGCATCAACGACTTGAGCCGGGCTTCCGCACCGGCCTTGTCGGGGCAGTGAATGTCCACTTCCGGCTCAACGATGGGTGTGAGTCCGGCTGCCAGAATCCGCTTGGCGGTCTCGAACTGCTGGCTGACCACGGCTTCGATGCCTCGGGCATTGGCCTGCTTGATGACTGAACGCATCTTGGTGCCGAAAACGCCCTTGGCCTTGCCGCGCTCGAGCAGGAAGTCGAGTTCCGGCATGGGCTTCATCACTTGGGCGCCATCGTGTTCGTCCGCCAATCCCTTATCCACCTTGAGAAAGGGAACGATTCGCTTCTCCTGCCATAGGTAGGACGGCGAGCCGAGCCCTTCGACCTCCCGGTCCATGGTGTTCTCGAACAAAATGGCGCCCAGAATGCGCTTCGAGTTGAAGGCCGGGCTGGTCATGATGCGGGCGCGCATGGCATGGACGAGGTCGAACATTTCCGCCTCGTTCGACCAAGCGCTTTCCTCGACGCCATAGAGGCCCAACGCCTTGGGGGTGCTGCCGCCGCTTTGGTCGAGAGCGGCGATGAAGCCCGGGCGGGCGCGAATGATGTCCAGTTGTTCAGTGGTGTTGCTCACGAAAATCCTCTTATTGGTTCATTTCCAAATCTCAGGGTCAGGGCAGGCTGTACGCCATCAGGTAGTCGCCAGGCGGCGCCGGCGAGGTGAAGTGGCCGCCGGCGGCAATGACGACGAACTGCCTGCCACCCGATACGTAGGTCATGGGCACGCCGTTGCCCGTAGTGGGCAGTTCGTCGCTCCAGAGTTCCTCGCCCGTTTCAGTGCTGAAAGCCCGAAACTGCCGGTCGGCAGCAGCGGCGATGAACGTCAGCCCGCTGCGGGTCACCATCGGCCCACCCATCTCCATGGTTCCGAAGCCACTCAGCATCGAAACCGGCCAAGGCGCCATGTGCTTGAGACTGCCGAACGGCACTTGCCAGACGATGTCGCCACTCGATAGGTCCACCGCCGCCAAGCTGCTCCAAGGCGGTTTGGTGCAAGGTGCGCCCCAAGGCGACACGAACGGCTGCATGACCGTGCAATAGGGGGAGCCGTGTTGGGGGAAGCCCACATTCTCACCGCATTCATCGCGCGGCACTAAGCGCACCACCATGCCCACATGCTTGGTGTTGGTGACCATCAGCCCGCGCTCCGGATCCACTGCCGGGGCGCCCCAGTTCTGGCCACCGAGGTTGGACGGATACATCACCGTACCCTTCTCCGTCTGCGGCGTGTAGATGGGACCGGTGGTCAGCTCCTCAAGCGCCTTGCGGCACTGGCCGCGGTCCCAGAACGTGAATCCCCAGGCGTCGTCAGGGGAGATGCCCAACTGATGCAGGGGTTCCGGCTTGATCGGGAACGGCTGGGTGGGGCTTAGGTATTCGCCGGGCACCGCACCGGTCTGCGGCACCGGCCGCTCCTCCACCGAGTGCAGCGGCTCGCCCGTTTCCCGATGCAGCACGAAGGTCATGCCCATCTTGGTGACCTGCACCACCGCCGGGCTGGTCACCCCATCGATGGTTACGTCAACCAGGGTCGGCTGGGCCGGAATGTCGAAATCCCAGATGTCGTGATGCACCGTTCGGTAGTGCCAGACCACTTCGCAGGTGGATGCATCCAATGACACCACCGAGCTTGAGTAGTAGTCCAAGTCACCACCCCCGTCCCCGCCG
>JAQAJJ010000012.1:57119-66898 GCA_028278675.1 Candidatus Azophilus lithoversatilis | reverse complement strand
ACATGTACCCCATTGTCCCATCTGGTCGTTGTGAAAGACATGTCCTGGGTGGGTGATGTTGCCGATTGCGTTCTGAGGAAGGTTGGCCGCAGTGCCCACGCCGACCTTGACTGGGTCCTCTGTTCCCACAGGGGTTTCAAGTACAGCTTCTTCACCGTTCGCCGCGGGACTGCCATATCCCCCCACCTTGAGTGGCGCATGATAGTGCCTGCCCCAACACGCAATGTTCTGCAGCGTGCACCAGCTTTGCGAGGTGGAACAGATGACGGTTTCGACTTTAAAGTCATGTTCGTGCACCGGATAGGACGAGCTCTCGTCCTGTGCCATACTTGTTGAAGAGCGGATAAACGAGTAGTAGGACCAGAAACGATTTTCAGCATCATCGTCACTAGCATGGTTCGTCGATTGCCGGTTGCCGGCGTCATCGAACCCGAACAAATGAACGCCGACAACGTTTTTCGCGACCTGAGAGATGAGCCAGAGATCATTCTCGGAAGGCGTGTGCCCGTTTGCCGCGGCATTGTTCATGTATGTCGATACGGTCATTGCCGAGAAGTTAACGCCGTACTGAACCGTCTGATATCCCACAACGTAGAAGTACGGCGAGCAGAATCCACCAAAAAAACCAAAGATGAGGTCATGCCAGGGCGACGACCAACAAATGAAGCCAACGGAATAAATGGGAATTGTTGTGGTGGTGATGTTGCTGGCGAAGTATGTCTGATCATTCATCCAGTGCGCAATGTCCAAGAAAAAGGACTTGAAATTGTCATCCAACTGATGATTGCCTTGCGGCGCTGTTTTGTTCGCGGCGGTGCCTGGCGCAAAAACTGCCAACTCCTGCTCTAACTGAGAGCCCATCACCTGGTCCACACGTTCAATGATATGGTCTGAGAAGCCATCGGCGTTGACATCCGTTTGCAACAGGTTCAGCACGGTGTTGACTGGTGCGCTCTGGGCCGAGGATGCATATGAACTGGTCAACGCCGTTGTGGAAATCGTGCCATTTGCGTTGTTCCACACGACATACGACTGCATCGAGCCGTCTGCCGGACCGGAGGTCAGCCGCTCAACGTAAAGGTCCGTTCGGCCGTTGTTGTCGAAGTCACCAGCCCTAATTTGATAGTCATAGCCAGCTTGCGCCCTGACGCTTTCGGGATAAGTTGCTCCCGACCCACCGCTGGTGACACTGACTTGGATGTTGTCGACTGGAAAGCAGGTGCCACCGACGAAAGGAATGGTTCCACACCACCACTCCTGAAAGTAGTATGTTCCAGAGGGCTTGGAGAAACTATGGCTAGTTCCGGTGTAGGTTGCTATATGGGCGCCAGCGCTCGTGACCTCCCTGAGCTGACCAGCCTGCCAATGCAAGGTAAAATAGCCCGTTGTGCTTGTGGTTGGACCTGCAATAACAGCGAGTGCGCTGGAAGGCAGGCAAGCCAGCATCAGGAAGAGGAGTGGTTTCATTTCTATTCTCCATCAGGACTGTTCTTTTTCCTATCTTCCTCCTCCTCTTCCTCCTCCTTCTTGCGGCTTCTCAACTCGCGTTGGGTTTCCGCCTTGGTTCGGTGTCGAATCTTCTCCTGAAAGGCTTCATCATGTTGAGCGACGAACGACTCCATTTCCGACTCACACTGTTCGAATACATCACTGAGTTTATCCGATGTGGCAAACACTCTGGCTGCGCATTCCTCGTAATTGGTATTCGCGGTGGCCCTTTTCTGCTCGTTGGCGAGCCCGGGCATGCATAAAGTGAGGAGTAACGTGATGAGAGTCAGTCGACTTGGGTTCATTTCATACCTTCCTTGGTTTTTCTCAATCCTTCCATGGATTTGGTTGGGCGCTTTGCCGCCTCTAGCTTGCCAACTCTTTGAGCTATGGTCAAAGACTAACACTGTACGGTGCATATCCGGGCTGGGGTCGATCTGAAACCCGGCAGCCCCACCACGCAAATCGGCGTCACCGGGGGCCGTCTGAGCGTCGGTGCAACCGCGTTCTCCACCACGGTCGAAGGCGGCGAGAAATTCAGCGGTCAGGGTCTGCCCGATGCGCTTGCGTCGGACGCCGAAGGCGGCCCCGTCGAACGGTTCAGCCCGGTGCTTGATGGTGTTGCCCGCCGCGTAGTACTCGAAGGCGGTTTAGGCCTCGCTCCGATCTTCGAGCGCCTTGCCGAGGGCGAAGTGAAAGGTCACCCGCTCCGCCAACGGCAGCCGGTGGCGAGCCAATCCGTCCCTCATCTTGGTGATTTCGCTGTCGCTGAAACGGTAGGTATTGAGGTCGGCAAGGCTCCAGAAGGCTTCGCCTAGTGTGCTGTCCCGCAAACAAGCGGGTTTTAGGCGCTAGGCCGTTTCGGTTCCCGTGCAAGGGCCTTTCCGTTGCCGGAAAGGGCGACAACGCGGTGTGGCAGGCCCCACACAAGGCCGAGCAACGCGGCCGGGGGCCGAAACGGCCACGTATAATCACACTTATTGCGGGACAGCACACTAGACTCGGCTCCATGGCCGCGGTACGGCGGTAGTCGGCTTCGCAGGCCATACCTTCGCCCAAGGTCTTGAGGACATGGCCGAGGGACAGCGCCATCCGGAGCTGGTTCGCCTTGAGCGCCAAGGAACGCTCCAAGGCGCCCTTGACGGCTTCCGGCTGAAGACCCCATGCCCGCACGGTGCCAAGCATGGTCCAGCAATCGCCTGTATCCGGCACGAGCACCACCGTAAGCTCAGCCGCCGCCTGCGCCGCTTGATGGTCCGCCCGTTCGGAATGCGCTCGGGCCAAGCCCCGCCATACCGTGTCCAAGTTCGACGCGAGCGCCTGCGCCCGGCGCAGCAGGCGTTCGGCGTCCTCCACCACACCCGCGTCGAGAGCGATGTCGGCGAGCCTCACCAAGGCACGGATGTGATCGGGATTGGCCTTGAGGACATCGCGGAAGATCGCCCGGCGCACTGACGCCGATTGCGGCGCAGGTGCTCAGGAGCTTCGCCGATGCGCTGAGCGGGCGGTTCCAGCCGAGCGGCGCGGCGGAAGGCGCCCCGGCCAGTATCAAAATCACCCCGCTCGATGAGCGCATCACCCAAGGTTTGCCAAGCGTTGCTGCTTTTGGGCTGACTTTCGCAGAGTTTGCGCAGCAACGCGACGGCTTCGTTCAAGCGGCCATTCGCGCGGCAGGCCCGGCCAAGATCCAAGGCGGCTTGATGAAACCCCGGCACCAAAGCCACGGCCCGGCCCAGATGATCGATTGCCGCTTCGGCATCGCCCGCGGCCAAGCGCAGAACGCCGAGCAGGCGCAGTGAATTCACTTCATCGGGATGCTCATCCGGAATTTCGCGCAACTGGCGCTCCGCGAGGTCCGCCCGCTGACCTCCAAGCAGGGACAGGGCATTCGCAAACGCGTCCTTGGTGGAACCTCGTTCGCTCATGAGCGTCGTAGGGACAATAGCTAACCCGACTCCCCCGGCGGCGGTGGGCCGAACACGCCGCGCAGCACTTCGAGCAGCTTTGGCCGCTGCGCCACCTCACTTGATTGGTCGTCCTTGAAGTACCCGGTGAACACTGCCACCACGTCTCAGGCGGGATTGATTATGAGGCCTTGGCCCGCCCAGCCGCCCTTGAAGAGGGTGCCGTCCCGGAAGACGGCGTCCCACTGGTAGATGTTGTGCTTGACGCCGGGCATCCGGACATCGGCGTTGGCCAACAAGCGGGAGTTCCCTTGGTTTGTCAAGAACGCCACATGCGCCTCGCTGATGATGCGTCGTTCGCTCACGTTGCCGTAACTCGGGGTGAACAGGAGCCCGAAGCGGGCCATGTCGCGCAGCCGGGCCATGAAGCCGCCGTGGGTGACCGCCACACCGTCGCGAGGGGCGATGCAGGCAGCATTCGATTCCGCGCCAATGTGGAACCAGACCTCCTTGCTCAGGGCGTCCTGAAAAGGCATGCCGGTCAGCTTCCCCACCAGCCAAGCCAGCACGAAGGTGTTTAGGCCCGAGTGGGAGAACCGCTCGCCGGCCGGCGCGTGGCGGCTGGCGTTGAGCGAAGCGACGAAGTCATAGGGGTTGTCCGGCGCATCGGCGGTGCGGAAACCGTCGCCGATGGCCATCGAGTAGCGGTAGTAGCAGGAATCGCGGTCCCCCTAGTCATCGGCGCAGTCGAGCCCAGTGGCCATGTCGAGAATGTCGCGCACCGAAGCGCCCGCCAGGCTCGACTTCGCCACCTCGGCAAGGTACGCCCCGATGGGCCGGCTCACGTCAACCTCGCCGCGCTCTTCCATGATCCGGATAACGGTGGCTGGCAGCACTTTGGCCACCGACCAGACCACCGGCATCTCGTAGGGCTGCATGCGCGGATAGCGCTCGAAGGCGATCTTGCCCCGGTGCAGGACGACTAGGCCCAAGGTGGTGGATTGATCGCTGGCGATGAAGTCCGCAAAAGGCAACGTGCCTTGCGGCGTGTCGATAGGATAGTCGGCGATTTCCGGCATCGGCGCGGAAGCCAGCTCGGCGACCGGCCCGTTGCGATAAACGTTGACGGTCGGGAAAAGCTGATGCGGGTTCTTGAAGTTCCAAGCCATGTCCGGCCCGTTGAGGGTCCACCAAATATCGTCCGACGGCAGCCGGCGATGCTGCCGCTGCACTGTGGCGAACGAAGCGGCGGGCTGAAACTTCGGTGATTGGGATTGCCCGGCGGCCGTTGCGCTCAAGAGCGGCGAGGCGGACAGCAGCAACAACAGGCTTCTCAGCATCATGAGTTCGCCAATGTACGACCAATGCGCCTAAATCCCAAGCCGTGGTTTCTGCTAAATTCCGCCCCTTTGACCAGAACGGACACGCTCATGGATGCACCTCACTGGTTTCAAAGAGCGCTCGATGCGCAATCGGAACCCGGCGACGTGGTCGTCGAAGGCACCGACATTCACTTTGAAACTTGGGGCGAGGCGGGCAATCCGGGGGTGGTGCTGATCCATGGCAGCAACGCCCATCTCGACTGGTGGCGCTTCGTCGCGCCCTACTTGGCCGACAATTTCCGGGTCGCCGCGCTCGATTCGTCCGGCAACGGCGACAGCGGTTGGCGGCCGCGTTACAGCGGTCGGGTCTTGGCCGACGAAGTGTGGGCCGTGTGCCAAGCCGCCTCCTTGGGCCCGAGCCCGTTCGTCGTCGGCCACAGTTTCGGCGGCTTCGTGGCTCTTGAGACCGGGCACCGGCACGGCGATGCGCTCGGCGGCATCATCTTTCTGGACTTTACGGTCGGACCTCCGGAAGAGCACTTGGAGTGGGGAATGCGGGCCGAGCGCGATGGCGTCAAAGCGGGCCGCAAGCCGCGGGTTCACCCGGACCGGGAGACCATAGCGAGCCGCTTCCGCCTCATCCCCGAACAACCCAATGTCTATCCCGGCGTGCTTCGGCACATGGTGAGCCGGGGCATCCGGCAGGTGGAGGGCGGCTGGATCTGGAAGTTCGACCCGACGCTGTTCGACTACTTGGAAATGGGCGCCGACCAGCGTGACAAGTTTCTCGCCCTGCCTTGCCCAGCGGCGGTGATACTCGGCGAAAACAGCACCGATGAGGCCGCGCTGCACGGCGACTACACGGCGGCGCTGCAGGGCCGTGACGTGCCGGTGTTCAGGATTCCCGGCGCTTATCACCATCTGATGTTCGATGAGCCCCTGGCAGTGGCAGCGGCCATCACGGCCACCCTGCTCAATTGGCTGCGCACCCGCTAGCGCGAGCCCGCCGGCGCGGGCTCGTCTGGAGTTTTTGTACGCAAAACTACGCGATTCCCGTCTGCTGGAGCCGGGGGAACCCGAGCAGGGCGAGTGTTGCGGCGCCGCATTCATTTGGTAATCTCCGAATCGGGTGCCAAGCCAATCGAATAGGGGGGTGACGTCTATGTCCTACGCCGGAACGCGCCTGATCAACGATGCCGACAGCCATCTTATGGAGTTGCCGGACTTCCTGACCGCTCACGCGGAGCCGGACATTCGCGACCAATTGATCCCGATGCTGGACTCCCTGACGGGCATCTTCGACGCGACGGCCTATACCGGGCGAGGCGGCCACGCCCCAAGCCGGCGGGCGGAACTGGCTGCCCTTGGCGAAAACCTCACCCGCGGCCCCAAGTGGCACGACGCCTTGGGCGCGTTCAGCGGCGAGGAGCGCAGCCAAGCGCTGAACCTGCTCGGCTTCAAGCGGCAGGTCATCTTCTCCTCCTTTTGCGCCCGTCCGATCTTCACCGCGCCCACCGCCGATCTGCGCTACGGCGCGGCCCGGGCCCACAACCGCGCCATGGCCGAGTTTTGCGAAGGCGACATCCGGTTCATTGGCGTCGCCATCGTCCCGCTCGAAGACCCGAACCGGGCGCTTGAGGAAATCGACCAGGCACTCGGCCTCGGCCTTGGCGCGGTTTGGATTTCAGCGGACGCCCCCGGCGGGCGCTCCCCCGGCCATCCGCTGCACGAACCCATCTGGGCCACCTTGGCGGAACGCCGCATTCCCTTCATCCTGCACGTCGGCAGCGCCGATCTCTCAATCCCCGACCCCTGGATGAACGACGGCCACCCGGACCACCGCAGCGCCCGGGGCGGCGCGGAAGTGATCGGCTCCAAGGACCTGACGGTCATTCACCATGCGGCCCACCGATTCATCTCCGTGCTGGTCCTGGACGGCGTTCTGGAGCGCCACCCCATGCTGCGCGGCGGCGTCATCGAACTCGGCGCCGGCTGGGTGCCGGACATGATCCGCCGCCTCGACCACGCCGCGGCGATCTGGTCGAAGTCCGAACCCCATCTTCAGGAGATGGCGCGCACCCCAAGCGAACAGATCCGCGCCCAACTGCGATTCACGCCCTACCCCTTCGAAAACGTGGCGCAAATGGTCAGCGAATCTTTCCCGGAACTGTACCTATTCTCCTCCGACTATCCCCACGCCGAGGGCGGACGCGACCCCATCGGGCGCTTCGAGCGAGCCACGGCGGCACTGTCGGATAGCGAACGAAATCTGTTTTTTCATCAAAACTTCAATGAGTTACATCCAAACTCTATCCCCGTCTAAGCACCAAATGTGACAGCGGGCAAGTTCAGCATTCGACACTCATTGCAAGCGCTCTCCAGCGCCTTGCCAGATGCCACAGCTCGCCAATGGAGATAGCTCTCGAGCACGGCTGCAGACCACCGCGCCGGGTGTTCGTAGAGGTCCAGCTTGAACGCCCGCCGGTCTTCGTGGTCGCCCGGCTCCGCTGGCAGATGGAAGCTCCAAGTTCGGCCGTCGGTGAACACGACGAAGTGCACGGCGGTGTGGAAGGCGTGTTCCAGCGATTGCTGCACACCGCCCTCCGCCCTGCCCGGCTGCTTCACTTCAATGAGCACCTTGGGCTTTGAGCGCGGCTCGCAGAGGGCGAAGTCGGCTCGGCCCCCGCCCGATGTAGCGTATTCCGGCCAAACGACGCTGGGCTCGAACACATCCCAGTGCAGGTCACTCAGAATACGCAGCACAACATGTTGGGATACCGACCGCTCATTGGGAAACGCGCCGTCGCGCAGCTTTTCCACGACGTCCGCAATCGTATCCTCCAGCGCCATCCCCTACCTCACTAGTCCGGTCATGGAGACGAAGAGTACCAGAACGGCGAATGGTTCCTCTCGACAGCCGCTTCCATAGAACAAATGGAGACAGCCCAGCGGCTGGCGGGTTGTTCCTTCGCCGTCGGCGGCGTGCCGTTCTGGGGCGAGCCAAGGGCTTCCATGGAACAAATGGAGACAGCCCGTCGGCTGGCCGGATGTTCCTTCGGAATCTGCGGTTTGCCGGTCTGGGGCGAGCTAAGGGCTTCCGACTGACCGTTCGCGGAGTTTCGCGCCAGGGAAACCCCTTCGGGGCCAAGTGGGATCCAGCGGCTCGAGGGCGTCCCGCCCTCGTCCTGATTCAAGGAAACTCCAGCCAAGGGCGGGATGCCCTCGATCCGAGGAATTCGCATGACCCACCCGGAGTATCGCGTAGCGAAACTCCAACGAACCCGCGCAGCGGGTTCGCCTTGTCATGGCCTGCAAAATAGGAGTAAAGTTCCTCAACGCATTTGCGTGACTGTTTGCCTTGCCGAAAAAATGAGCCTTCTGGTAGTCGAAACTGATCCAGGGGCGGCGCCTTCGCTAGCGGATCAGTTCAATGAGCTGGGGTATCCGCTGCTCTCCGCATCGAATCTCAGTGCGGCCGTTCGCATTTGTGACCATGCGCACCCCGAGCTCATCATTTGCGACCGCTTCGAGTGGTCCGAGGAATTGGCCAGTCAATTCCGCTATATCCCCGTTGCCCTGGCGTCCAGCGAGCTGTCCCCTGACCTCCTGTTCAAGGCGCTGCGGGCAGGGCTCGCCGATGTCTGGCAATTGCCAGGCAAGGCGGCGGACTTTGCGGAGCGCGTGGCCATCGTCCTTGGCCGCTTCAGGGACGTTGCGGGACAGTTGGAGACCCGGCTCGACCAATTCGTGCGCGACTTGAAGCGCGACCAGCGCGCCGGGCGACACGTTCAACTGGGCATGCTGCCGCCCAACCCGATGGCCATAGACCGCTACCGGCTGCGCCACCGCATCGTGCCATCCCTCATTCTGAGTGGCGACTTCGTGGACTACTTCCGCATCGGCGAACGCTACTTCGCCTTCTACGTCGCCGATGTCTCGGGCCATGGCGCGTCATCGGCCTTCGTCACCGTGCTGCTGAAGAACTTCTCCCGGCGGCTGCGACGCGAGTACCGGCCGTCCATGATGAAGAATCCGGGGCAAGTACTGGAGTGGCTGAACAACGAGCTGCTCGACCAGCACATGGACAAGCATGTGGCCTTGCTGATCGCCATCTGCGACCTCAAGGACGACAGCATCCGCATCGCCAACGCCGGCCACTACCCACCCATGGCCTTCGTCGGCAACGGCGAAGCCCGCTTTTTGGAGCTGACCGGCAAGCCGATCGGGCTGTTCGACGCCGTGAACTACGACATCCTCACCCTGCAGCCCACCGCCGGCGACCGGCTGGTGATGTTCACCGACGGCGTGCTTGACCTCTTGCCCGACAGCGACCTAGCGACCAAGGAGCGGCGACTGCTGCGGGCGCTGGAGGAAAATGACACCTTGAGCGGCCTGTGGCAGACGCTGGAGCTCGCCGACGGCGACGACGCCCACGGTCCCGACGACGTGACCTGCCTGATGGTATCCAAGGAGTCCTGAAGTGTCCGGGAAGATTCTGGCCGCCGCCTACGACGGCGTGTACGAACTGAAGTTCATCGGTGATGTGCGGCTCACCATCAGCGGCGCCATCGACGGCTTTGTGGAGCGCATGTTCGGCGATGCGGACTTCAAGTCCGTGCTGGTGGACCTCTCCGAAATCAAAGCCATCGACAGCACTTCGCTGGGCCTGCTGGCAAAGCTGTCGATCGAGGCCGGCCGCCGCTTCGACTATGTGCCAACGCTGGTCTCCACCCGGCCTGACGTGACCCGCATCCTACTCACCATGGGCTTCGAGGACGTCTTCCACATCATCGATTCCCCGCTCAGCGAGACCGCCCAGCTCACCGAGCTACCGCGTCTTGCCCACACCCAAGAGGATGTGCTGCGCGGCCAAATCATCGACGCCCACCGCACCCTGATGTCGATGAACGCCCGCAACAAGGACACCTTCAAGGACCTGATGGCCGTCTTGGAGGCCGATGCCGACGAGGGTTTTTCCAACGAAGAGCGGACCCCTCGCGCTCCCCAAGCTGAAGGCTCATCCTGCGAGGGGCGGACCCCTCGCGCTCCCCAAGCTGAAGGCTCA
>JAQAJJ010000012.1:13216-57042 GCA_028278675.1 Candidatus Azophilus lithoversatilis | reverse complement strand
CGCGAGCGGCGCACCACTCGCGCTCCCCACGCTGACGGCTCATCCTCCGAGGGGCGGACCCCTCGCGCTCCCCAAGCTGAAGGCTCTAACCCGCCGCCGCGAGCCGCTTCGCTTTGAGCTTGGCGGCGATGAATCGGGGGTGGTCCACGTAGAGCAGGTCGGCGATCTTGCGGACGGTTGCCTCCTCGTACTTGTCGAGGCCGGCATCGCAGTAGGCCAAGCGCCATAGCTGCACCAACAGTTCGAATCGCTGCTCCGCGCTCCAGGCGTCAACGATGGCCCGCGTGAATCGATGCAGGCCGACGCTTTCCCGCTGCGCCGTGCGGGACTCATCGATCAAGGTGCGCACGTCATCACCGTCAAGTTGAAACACGGCTGTTAGAGCCCGCTCAATCGCCTTCAGTTCGGCATCGGCAACCTGATGATCGGCCCATGCCACCTCAATCAGCAGCACCGCCGCCGCCAGTTCAACGGTGGTCTCCCGGCCGTCCTCGTCGGCCGGCGCTTGAATACGCTCCAGCAAGCGAGCCAGCATCAGGCCGCCCTTGAATTCTCGACCGTCCCCAACGGCGGACTGCGAGTCGCTTCCCCCCTGAACCCCACTTGGTCGATGGCGTCCAGCACTACGGCAAGACGGTCGCTGCGCAGGGCCTTGGGACAGGAGAGCAGTCGCCGGTAGCGCCGGGCGCCGGGCTGTCCCTTGAACAGGCCCAGAATGGGCCGCACCAAATCAGCCAGCCGCTCTCCTTCGGCCAGTTGACTGCGCATGTGGCCGAGATAAGCATCGAGCGCATCGTGCTCGGAGACCGGCTGAGCGCCAAACATCATAAGGTCCAAGCGGTTCAGGAAGCGGGGCTCACGCCAAGCCGCACGGCCAATCATGACGCCATCGACGCACGCCAAGTGCGCAGTCGCTGCCGCCAGGGTGTCGATGCCACCGTTGGCAATAATGCACAACTTCGGAAAACGCCCCTTAAGGGCATGCACTCGCTCCGGCTGCAAAGGCGGGATGCTGCGGTTCTGGGCTGGATTCAATCCATCGAGAACGGCTATTCGAGCGTGAACGTAAACGGTTCGGCAACCCGCTTCGGAAACGGCGGCGATGAATTCATCGAGATGGGCATCGCTATCCCGCCCAGCCAGACCGAGGCGGCACTTCACCGTAATCGGCACCTTGACGGCAGCGGCCATGGCCGCCACGCAATTCGCCACGCGCCGGGGCTCGGCCATCAGTGCTGCGCCGAAGGCACCCTGGCGCACCCGCGGCGATGGGCAGCCCACGTTGAGATTGATTTCCGCAAAACCAGCGCTGGCCGCAAGGTGCGCCGCCTCGCCGAGCAAGCCCGGTTCGCTGCCGCCAAGTTGGCAGGCCACCGGGGCCTCTGCGGGCTGGAAGCGCAGCAGGCGTTCGCGACGGCCGTAAACCACCGCCCCCGCGGTGACCATTTCGGTGAACAGCAGGGCGTTGGGGCTGAACAGACGATGCAGCGTACGGCAATGCGTGTCGGTGCAGGCCATCATCGGCGCGACCGCAAGCAGCTTCGTTACGCCCGCAGACCTCGCCTTCCGCTGCGTCCCTTGTTGCACGTACAGCATGATGCGCGGTATTGTACTTGACTTGAAATCCAGCAAGGCAATGCCTAAGGCTGGCGAGTAGGCGCACCGCCTTGGACGGCGCGCGGAGCTGGGCGCAAATATGCTGACTCCTGTGACAAGGTTGTCCCGCGATCGAGAAATCCAGGCTCCTGGAGCGGATGCCATGGCTTAAACAAATTTGTATCATTGTGTATCAACGATGGGACCCTAGCCCGGTTGGAGGCATTAACTAATTGAAAAAAAATAATAAATTCCCCAGTTTGTGGCACGTCGGCAAGTCCTCTCGCTTTTCATCTTTTTCTCCACTTTTTCTTCATTTTATCGTCGAACTAGGGTATAGTCGCTCCCAGTCTCGCTTACGGGCATTGGGAAAAAACGCATGATTCCGCAGCGCACGATCAAGCAACCCGTGTACGCCATCGGCACCGGTGTGCATTCGGGACAAAAAGTCCGCATGACCTTACGCCCTGCCGGGGAGAACACAGGCATTCTTTTTGTCCGCACCGACCTTCCGGGACGAGGCGGCGTTCGCGCTCAAGCGCAGAACGTCTCCGACACAACGCTCGCCACGAGCATCGCCGACGGCAGCGTTCAGGTCTCGACGGTGGAGCATCTGCTGTCGGCTCTCTGGGGCCTTGGCGTAGACAACCTGATCGTCGAGCTCAATGCCGAGGAAGTGCCCATCATGGATGGCAGCGCGGCGCCCTTTGTCAATTTGATCCGCTCGGTGGGCCTAGTGGAGCAGGATGCGGTGAAGGAGTTCATCCGCATCAAGCGCGAAATCCGGGTCACCCAAGGGGAAGCCTTCGCAGTGCTCAGCCCGCACCAAGGCTTCAAGGCCTCCTATACCTTCGTGGCCGACCACCCCGTGTACAACCGCTTGCCCAAGCAGGTCTGCCTGGACTTCTCCCGAGTGTCCTACGTCGAGGATGTCAGCCGCGCCCGTTCGTTCGGCCTGCTCAGTGAGCTCAGCCTAGCCCATGCGATCAACAAGTGCTTGGGGTCCAGCCTCGAGAACGCGGTGGGAATCGGCGACTTCAGCGTGATAAACGGCAGCGGGTTGCGCTACCGCGACGAATTCGTCAAGCACAAGGTGCTTGACGCCATTGGCGACCTCTACCTGCTCGGGCGTCCGATCCTAGGTGCCTTCAGCGGCCACATGTCCGGCCACGCGCTGAACAACAAGCTAGCTCGGGCGCTGCTGCGCTGCGATGACGCTTGGGAGATCTGCACGGTCGGGCGCGGCAGCCGCCAAGAGCAGTCCATCATGCCGTCAGCGGCCATTCAAGCCTAGTGCAGCGAGCCCGCCGGTCGGGCCTGTGAGCATACGCACTCGAGTCGCCCCATCGCCGACGGGTGATCCGCACGTCGGTACCGCCTACATGGCGCTGTTCAACTGGGCCTTCGCCAAGAGCCAAGGCGGCGAGTTCGTGCTGCGCATCGAGGATACCGACCAAGCACGCAGCAGCGAGGCGTCCGAGACGCGCATTCTGGCGGCGTTAAACTGGCTGGACATCCGTTGGGACGAGGGGCCGGACATCGGCGGCCCCCACGGCCCCTACCGGCAGAGCGAACGCACGGACATCTACCGTCGGCACGCCCAGCAACTGATCGATCAAGGTCACGCCTTCCACTGCTTCTGCACCGCCGAGCGCTTGGCCGCGATGCGCGTCGAACAGCGGGCGGCGGGCGCAACAGCAGGTTACGACGGCCGCTGCCTGAACCTCTCCGCAGCTGAGGTGTCAGCCAGGCGGACGGCTGGTGAGCCTGCCGTGATCCGCATGCGGGTGCCCGCCAGCGGGGAATGCCGATTTCACGATGAGCTGCGGGGCGACATCGCGATTCCCTGCAGCCAGATCGACATGCAGGTGCTGCTCAAGGCGGACGGCTTTCCCACTTACCACCTCGCGGTGGTGGTCGATGACCATCTCATGGGCATCACCCACATCCTGCGCGGCGAGGAGTGGATCAACTCCACGCCCAAGCACAAACTGCTGTTTGACTACTTCGGCTGGCCGATGCCAGCTCTCGCCCATATGCCTCTGCTGCGCAACCCCGATCAGAGCAAGCTGTCCAAGCGGCGCAACCCAACCAGCATCGACTATTTTCGCGACGTGGGATACCTGCCTGAAGCGCTCACCAATTACTTGGCCCTGATGGGTTTTTCGATGCCCGACGAGCGGGAGATCTTCCCCAAGGCGGAATTCCTGCAGGCCTTTTCGCTGGACCGCGTCTCCCTGGGCGGGCCGATCTTCGACTTCGAGAAACTGAATTGGCTCAATGGGCAGCACATACGCGGGCTCGATGCCGATGCCTTCATGGACCGACTTGAGGAATGGGCGATCAACCGCCAACGCCTAGCGCCGCTCACCCCGCTCATTCAGACGCGCACCGAGCGCTTCGCCGACATCGCCCCCCAAGTGGATTACCTGCTCGGTGATCGGCGGCCCTTGAGCGAGGAGGACTTCACACACAAAAAGCTCAGCCGGGACCAGGTGGTGGAAGCGCTCTTCCGCACGGCGCGAGCCTGCGACGCCGTGGCCGAGTGGCGCCGGGACGAACTGCGCACCCTCTGCAAGGCCAATGCAGAGCGTATGGGCTTAAGCCTCGGGGACTTCCTGGCCCCCGTGTTCATCGCCATCAGCGGGCGGGCGGTGGCGTTGCCGCTGTTCGATTCCATGGCCTTTCTCGGTGCCGACATCACCCGAGTGCGGCTGCGCGAGGCGCTCGATGCGCTTGGCGTATCCAACAAGCAGCGCAAACGGCTGGAAAAGCTAACCGGTTGAGTGACCCCGCTTCGAGGCTCCCCAAGCTTGGGGTCACGGCACCTCGCCGGCCAGGACCGCTCGGAACACCTCGGCATCCACATTGCCGCCGGACAAAATGACGCCCACCCGATTGCCCGCCTGCCGCGACCGCTCCTGAGTGAGTGCGGCCAAGGCGGCGGCTCCGGCGCCTTCGGCGACATTGTGGGTCAAGCGGTACAGACTGCGCATGGCTTCGGCGATCTCCGCCTCGCTGACCTCCACCACGCGAGCGGCACCCGCCCGCACGATGGCCAAGGGCTCCGCCATCGGCACCCGGCAGGCCACACCGTCGGCAAAGGTGTCAGCGGAGTCGGTGGCCACCACCTCTCCCGCTGCCACGCTGCGCGCCATCGCCGGGGCCTTGGCAGCGACGACGCCGACGATGTCGGTCTTCAGCCCTAGGAGATCCCGTGTGCGGATCAGGCCGCAGATGCCCGAACCCATGCCGATGGGCACATAGACCGCATCGAGCGCCGCAACCGTGCTGAACAGCTCCAAGGCATAGGTCGCCACCCCCCGCACCAAGGCCGGATGAAAGGGTGGCACGATCAATGCCCCTTCCGCGTCGGCGCGACGCACCGCTTCCAAGCGGGAATCCTCAAAGTCGTTGCCGAATTCGATCAGCTCGGCACCCCAACCCTTGACCGCGTGATTTTTCTCCACGCTGTTGCCCCTAGGCGCAAACACGGTCACCGGCACTCCGTGGCGACGGGCGGCGAAGGGAATGCTCTGCCCGTGATTTCCCCGGGTGGCGGTGACGATCCGTTCGGGAAGTCGTCCCGTCCGCTCAAGCTCATCAAGCAGAACTAAGCCGCCGCGCACCTTGAACGCGCCGATGGGGGTGTGGTTTTCGTGCTTGACCCAGACTTCGCAGCCGACCTGTTGGCTCAGTCCCGGCCAGCAATACTGGGGCGTCGGCGGCATGGCGGCGGCAACCACGTCCTGAGCCTGCTCAAGGCCTGCTAAGTCAAACATTGGGGCACTATAGAATCGAACAACCGATGCGTCTAATGTGTGTGTTTTTCTTCGGGGAGTCCTAATGGAAGTTCAAGACAAAACCATCGTTGTCACCGGTGGCGCCAGCGGCATCGGCCGAGCGATGTGCGAGCGGTTCGCCGCCGAGGGGGCGCGCCAAATCGTGGTGGCGGACTTGAACGGCGACGGCGCCGAAGCCGTGGCCAAGCGCATTACCGACACCGGAAGAACCCCAGCCAGGGCCCACCAAGTCGATGTGGGCGCCGAGGCCGAGTTGATCGATCTGATCGACGATACCGAAAGCCGCTTTGGCCCCATTGACCTGTTTTGCTCAAACGCCGGCATTGGCCTGGGCAAGGGCATCGATGCGTCTGACGAGGAATGGGACGTCATCTGGCGGGTCAACACCCAATCGCACATCTGGGTGGCTCGCCACCTAGTGCCCAAGATGATCGCGCGGGGCGGCGGCTACCTGTTGAACACCGCCTCGGCAGCCGGCCTGCTCACCCAAATCGGCTCGGTGACCTACGCCGTCACCAAGCACGCCGCGGTCGCCTTGGCCGAGTGGATCTCAATCACCCATGGCCGGGACGGCATCAAGGTATCCGTGCTCTGCCCGCAAGCGGTGCGCACGGCAATGACCGCGGATGGCCCCGGGGTGGCGGGCGTCGATGGCATGATCGAACCGGAACAGGCGGCCGACGCGGTCATCCAGGCCCTGCGCGAGGAGCGCTTCCTCGTGCTGCCGCACCCGGAGGTGGCGGAGTACATCCGCCGCAAGACAACCGACTACGATCGCTGGCTGCATGGCATGCGGCGGCTGCAGGAGCGCTACCTCAGTTCGTGAACAGCCGACTCGCTTCATTGGCGATGCAGCCCCGCTGAATCTCCGCTTCGGTGGCGTCCAGCTTGGCTGCAAAGCCCACCACGCCCTTCGATGCCGTGAGGCCGTCTGGGGAACCTCTGATCAAGTCCCGTTCGCTGGTTGCGAATGGGAGCGACGTCCCAGCGGATTGGCATTGACCTCGAACGGAGCGGAATCGAGCCCTTGCCCATCGTGAAGCGCCCTTCGGGAGGGCGCACCCTTCAAGAAGGGCGTTTCGGACGCGCTGTCCGCGGTGCGGGTGAGAGCCTTCAGCCGGGGAGCGCGAGGGGGTCGCGCCTCGCATGAAGGAGCCCTCAGCCGGGGAGCGCGACATGGGCCTCCCCATCTCGTTACTGCATGGCTTGCAACAGTCCACCAAACAATGACAGGAGGGGGGCATTTTGGGGTGCCGATAGGGGGTCATTTTTGGATGCCGATTGACACTATAGACCGCAAGGAATACACGGTTAGATGGTCGCCATCGCAATTTGGGGTTGTTGTTGTGGAATGCCACGAAAGAAACTAAACTTATCGGAGTTAGTTTAATTGATCCGTCATGCAGACCATCAACATTCATCGAGCGAAGACCCACTTGTCGCGCTTGGTTGAACGGGCGGCGCTTGGTGAACCCTTCATCATCGCAAAGGCAGGCAAGCCTATGGTCAAGGTCGTACCCTTGGATTTCGCCGATGCGCCCCGACGGCAGCGTTTGGGGTTTATGGCCGGTGAAATCAAAGTCCCTGACGACTTCGACAGCATGGGGTGCGAAGAGATAGAGCAGTTGTTCAGGGGCGGCGGTTGACCCTCTACCTGCTCGACACGCAGGTTCTGCTTTGGGCTGCCAGCGAGCCGCAACGCCTGCCGGCAGCAATCCGAACACGCTTGGACAGCCCAGCCATCGATTTGATGTACAGCACGGCCAGTCTTTGGGAAGTTGCCATCAAGCGTAGCCTCGGCAGGGAGGACTTCCGGGTTGAGCCCCGTCGGTTGCGCACTGGCTTGTTGGACAACGGCTATCAGGAACTGCCCATTCGCGGAGAGCACGCACTTACGGTGGACCTCCTGCCGCCCCTCCACCGGGATCCCTTTGATCGCATGTTGCTGGCCCAGGCCCACGTTGAAGGGGCAACGCTGCTAACGGCCGACCGCTTGCTGGCACAATATCCCGGCCCAATCGAAAGAATCTAGCCGGTCGCCCGGACTCTCTGCACGGCTTGGCGACAAGCCTGAATCAGCCCGCTAGAATGATGCCATCCCGAATTGGACACCGAGGAAATCCCATGCGCGAAGCTTGGATCATTGATCATGCCCGCTCGCCCAGAGGCCGGGGCAAGCCCGGCGTCGGCTCCCTAAGCCATCTCCATCCCCAACGTTGCCTGGCCCAGGTTTTGAACGGCCTTCAGGAACGGGTGGGCTTCGACCCGGCGGACATCGAGGACGTGGTGGCGGGCTGCGGCACCGGCAGCGGCGACCACGCCCACGACATCGCCCGCATGTCAGCGCTGGACGCCGGCTGGCCATTGTCAGTGACCGGCGTCACCCTGCACCGCTTCTGCGGCAGTGGCCAGCAGGCAGTGTCGTTCGCCGCCATGGGCGTCATGTCCGGCCAGCAGGAAGCGGTGATCGGCGGCGGCGTTGAGTTCATGTCCCGCTACGCGCCGGTTCATGCGACGGGCTTCCATGCCAACAACGAGCATCTGCGCCAGCGGCACCCGCAGGTGCCCCAAGGCATCTCCGCCGACCTGATCTCCACCTTGGAAGGCTTCTCCCGTGACGACGTGGACAGCTACGCGGTCGAGAGCCAGACCCGCGCCGCCCGCTCCATCGAGGAAGGGCGGTTCAAGCCGGCGCTGGTGCCCATGCACAACGAGGATGGCAGCTTGGCGCTCGACCGCGATGAGCATCCCCGGCCGGGCACCACCGTGGAGAGCCTCAAGGACTTGAAGCCCAGCTTCGCCACCATGGCGGACGCTCAGTTCGACGGCTTTGACCGGCCTTTCAAGGACATGGTGCGGGAGGTTTATCCCGATGTGGCGGAAATCGACCACATGCACCACGCAGGAAATTCATCCGGGGTGGTCGACGGCGCCAGCGCTGTGCTGGTCACAAGTCCCGACTACGCCAAGGCCCACGGCCTCAAGCCCAAGGCGCGCATCCGCATGACCGCCACCGCCGGCACCGAGCCGCTCATCATGCTCACCGCCCCGGCACCCGCAGCGCAGCGCTGCCTGGACAAGGCCGGCATGACCACCGATGACATCGACCTGTTCGAGATCAACGAGGCCTTCGCCTCCGTGGTGCTCAAGTTCATGAAGGAGATGGAGGTTGATCACAGCGTCGTCAACGTCGATGGCGGCGCCATCGCCTTGGGCCACCCGATCGGCGCCACCGGCGGCATGCTGATCGGCACCGCCGTCGACCAGTTGCACCGGCTGGACAAGGAAACTGCCCTGGTCGCCATGTGCACTGGCGGCGGCATGGGCACAGCGACGATTCTCGAACGGATGTAGCTGCAGCGGGAGCACCATCAGCCAACCCTCAACGATCCATCGATCCTCAAAGGAGTCAAGAATGAACGAATCGGCAATCACCGCTCTATTGGCCTGGACTGGACTGCATGTCTTGCTCATGCTGTCCCTCGCGCTGAACGTATCCCGGCACCGCTTCCAGTCGGCAAATGAGGGGTACGACGAGCGGCGGCTCGTGAAGGCGATACGGGCGCATGGGAACAACATCGAGTACGTGCCCATCATCCTGTTTTGCATCGCCCTTTTGGTCGCTTTTGGAAGCACCGCCGCTTGGGTTCATGGCCTTTGCGCCACCCTGTTCGTCGCCCGCCTGTTCCATGCGCACGGCATACAGCAATTCACGCCGCTGCCCAAGACCAGGGTGATTGGCAATTTCCTCACTTGGGGTGTCATGCTGGGCACCGCGGTTGCGCTGATCTACCAAGGTTTGGCCAGCTAGCCAGGCCACTCCATGCACCGCCGTCGATACGGGCACGGCAACGGAGCGATCGCAGGCTTCTAGGAATGGCGCTCTCGCCGAGCGCCCTTGCGAGGGCGGGACGCCCTCGATCCGAGGGTTCCCGCTTGGCTCCACGGCAGTTTCGCGTAGTGAAGCTGCCGACGAAACAAGGGGTCGCGGTCAGCCCCTCAGGGCTCCCAGCCCAGCATCGTCCCGCCCATCAGAAAGGCGGCGTAGTAGATGAGCGTCCAAAGCACCACGCCGACAATCATCCAAACGGCGAGCTTGCCGGTCGGCGCACCGAGCACGACGGCACCGACCGCGGTGAGGGCGTGGCCGAGAATCATCGGCGCAAGCAGCCCCACGCCTGCCGCGCCGTACCGAACCATGAACCGCTCCGTGCGCCGGATGACCACACTCTCCATGCCGTACCGCCTTACCACCCACCGTCGGATTGGCTGGGACAAGTAGATGAAGAACAGGCTGCCCAGCGAACCCGCAAGGCCGATGACCAAGAAGGCCACCTCAATGGAGCCGTCCATGACGAAAACGATCGGCAGCGGAAGGCTGATTTCGATGAAGGCTAGAAGAAAAACACTGATGAGCGCCATGAAATCCAATCCTCAATTCGGTTCTGTGACTTTCAGTAGAGAACCAATGGCCGACTCAGACGATGTGCTTTGCCATGCTCAGTCGTTCCTCGATCTTGAAGCCGAGCGATTCGTAGAATCCGCGAACCTCTGAGTTAGTCGCCCGAATCTGAAGATTGACCTTGACGCAACCGACAGTCCGCAACACGCGCATTGCATGACGGACAAGAGCCGTGGCTACGCCTCGACGTTGGTACTCGGGCAATACAGCCACCTTGTGCAGCCAACCGCGGACACCATCGTATCCGGCGATAGCGGTGCCGATCACTGCTTCTTCTTCCACTGCAATCAACAGCATGCCGTCCTGCAAAATGAGCTTGGCATCAAATACCTTTAGTGGGGCATTGTGCGGCGAATCGTTGGGGAAGACCGCTTCCCACAGTGCTGCGACGTTGGAACGGTCGGCACCCGCGGCAGGTCGTATGATCACCTGTTCGGGCGACCCTGGCTACACTGATTGGAGTCGTGAACCAATGCCAATTGACGTTCAGTCACTTCCACCACGGAAAATTCCATCAATCAATGCCCGCCGTGGGGCAGGTTGGGGTCATAGACGGGCTTGTCCATCGGGCGGGTCCGCAGGGTGCCCCCACGCAGTTGGCGCACCCGGTCTCGGGCGGTCTCCACATAGTCCGGAACCAGGTCGCAGCCCCAGGCGGCGCGGCCGTGCTTGAGTGCAGCGATGATCGATGACCCAACGCCCATGTAGGGGTCAAACACGGCGTCACTTTCCCCCGTCATGGCGAGCACCAGGCGCTCGACCAGCTCCACCGGGAATTGGCAGGGATGAGTGGTCTTTTCCGGGTGATTGTTCTTGACGTTCGGGAATGTCCAGACATCGCTGGGGTTCTTGCCCTTGGGGTTGCCGGAGAGCTTGCCGATGTTGGGGCCCTTGAAGTGCCGCTTGCCAGGGTATTTCGAGGGCACCCGGATGGCGTCCAAGTTCCAGGTGTAGTCGTCGCTGAGAGTCCACCAGTTTATAGTCTCGTAGCGCCCGGAGAGCCGCTTGGCGCAGTGCAGGCCATGTCCGAAATGCCAGACGATGCGGTTGCGCAGCTTCAGGCCGTGACCGGCGAAGATGGGGTAGAGAACGGTGTCCAAGGGGATGATCTCGCCCTTTCTGACGGTGTTGCCCACCTGCCAGCAGAGGGAGCCCTGGGGATGCAGCAGGCGGACGCATTCGGCAATCACGCGCTTCTGGCCCTCAAGCCAAGCAGCCAAGGAGGTCTTGGATTCGTAGTCCTTGCCGATGTTGTAGGGCGGTGAGGTGACGATCAGCTTGAACTGGCCATCGGGCAGGGGCGCCATGAAGGTGAGATTGTCCTGACAGGCGAGGACCGGCGATTCGCGCAATGCGTTGACGCCCGCCGCTGGACAGGAAGCGGATGCCTCGGATTCCTCGGCGGCAAAGAGGGGAACCTGCATAGGTCTTCCGTCAGTCCCAGTTGAGCGAGGCGGCCCCTTGGTAATCGACCACGCGGGTCTCGAAGAAGTTCTTCTCCTTCTTGAGGTCCATCATTTCGCTCATCCAGGGGAAGGGGTTCTTGACGCCGGCGAAGGGTTCGCCCAAGCCGATCTGCGCGAGACGCCGGTTGGCGATGAACTGCAGGTACTCGGCCATCATGCTGGCGTTCATGCCCAAGACCCCTCGGGGCATGGTGTCCCGGGCGTAGTCGATTTCCAGTTGGGTGCCCTCGAGAATCATGTCGCGGGCCAGATCCTGCATGGGCTGATCCCACAAGTGCGCGTTCTCCAGCTTGATCTGGTTGATGACGTCGATGCCAAAATTGACGTGCATGGACTCATCGCGAAGGATGTACTGGAACTGCTCGGCGGTGGCGGTCATCTTGTTGCGCCGCCCCATGGAGAGAATCTGGGTGAAGCCGCAGTAGAAGAAGATGCCTTCCAGCACACAGTAGTAGGCGATGAGATTCTTCAGCAGCGCCTGGTCGGTCTCCGGGGTGCCGGTGGCGAAGGCCGGGTCGGAGATCTCCTTGGTGTACTCCAGGGCCCAGGAGGCCTTGCGGGCCACCGACGGCACCTCGTGGTACATGTTGAAGATCTCGCCTTCGTCCATGCCCAAGGATTCGATGCAGTATTGATAGGCGTGGGTGTGGATCGCCTCCTCGAAGGCTTGGCGCAGCAGGTACTGACGGCACTCGGGATTGGTGATCAGCCGATAGAGGGCCAGCACGAGGTTGTTGGCGACCAGGGAGTCGGCGGTGGAGAAGAAGCCCAGGCTGCGCTTGACGATGATGCGCTCATCCTCGCTTAGGCCCTCCGGGTTCTTCCACAGCGCGATGTCCGCCGTCATGTTGATCTCCTGCGGCATCCAGTGGTTGGCGCAGCCGTTGAGGTACTTTTGCCAGGCCCAATCGTATTTGAAGGGCACCAGCTGGTTGAGGTCCGCCCGGCAATTGATCATGGCCTTTTGATCCACGGTGACCCGCTCGTAGCTTTCCTTGGCGGCTTCCGTGAGCCGGTCGGCATCTGGGTGCCGGTCGGCATCTGGACGCCGGTGCGCGTCGAGGTTCTCCACGACTGCCGAGGCCGCCGTTGCGCCATCGGTGGACACGGAATCGCCCTCGGCTTCTGGCGCAGTTGCGGAGCCGCCCTCGGCTGCCGACGGCATGGGTTGCGCCGCCGCGGGCGCTGCCTCGACCGATGCATCCGGTGCCGGATTCGGCGCGGGCATCGGCGTCACCGTCGCCGGGCTCGGCGGTGTCTCGGGCACTTCAACCGGGGCTGGCACCACGTCGGCCTGGGCCGTCGGCTGCAGGGCCGGCATTGGCGCGGGCTGATCGAGCCGTTCATCGTATTCGTCCCAACTGAGCATGTCGTATCTCCTTGTGCCGTGCGATGCGCCTGCCTCGGCGGCTATTGGCAGGCCTCGCAATCCGGGTCGTCAATCGAGCAGGCCACCCCGGTTTCCACCGCGGCGGTGGCTGCGACCGCGTTCATCGTGCCTTGGGCCAGGGTGGACTTTTCGGTGCCCGTGGCGCTCAGGGTGCGCAGGTAGTAAGTGGTCTTCAGCCCCCGCAGCCACGCCATGCGATAGGTCACGTCCAGCTTCTTGCCCGAAGCCTCGGCGATGTAGAGATTCAGGGACTGGGATTGGTCGATCCATTTCTGGCGGCGGCCAGCCGCATCGACCAGCCAGCGCGGCTCCACTTCAAAGGCGGTGGCGTAGAGCGCCTTCAGGTCCTCTGGTATGCGGTCCATCGCCCGAAGCGATCCGTCGTAGTACTTGAGATCGGCGACCATCACATTGTCCCAAAGGCCGAGCTGCTTGAGGTCGCGCACCATGTAGGGGTTGACCACCGTGAACTCGCCGGACAGATTCGACTTCACATGCAGGTTCTGATAGGTCGGCTCGATGGACTGGGAGACGCCGGTGATGTTGGCGATGGTGGCGGTGGGCGCGATGGCCAGCACGTTGGAGTTGCGCATGCCGTTGATCTGCACCTGGCCGCGCAGGGCATCCCAATCCAGGGAGGTGCTGAGGTCGGCGTCCAGATAGGTCTTGCCCCGCTCGTTGCGCAGCAGCTTCAGGGAGTCGATGGGCAGGATGCCGCGGCTCCATAGGGAGCCGGAGAAAGTGGCGTAGGCCCCCCGCTTGCTGGCCAGCTTCGATGAGGCCTCGATGGCGAAGTAGCTGACCGCCTCCATGGACCGGTCGGCGAATTCGACCGCCGCATCGGAGCCGTACGGCAGGCGCAGTTTGTAGAGCGCGTCCTGAAAGCCCATGATGCCCAGCCCAACTGGCCGGTGGCGCATGTTCGAGGCGCGCGCCTGGGGCACCGAGTAGTAGTTGATGTCGATGACGTTGTCGAGCATGCGCACCGCGGTGCGGACGGTCTTCTTGAGCTTTTTCAGATCGAGCTCGCCGTCGATGACGTGCTGCGCCAGGTTGACGCTGCCGAGGTTGCAAACGGCGATTTCCTCGGCACCGGTGTTCAGCGTGATCTCCGTGCAAAGGTTCGAGGAATGCACCACGCCCACATGCTGCTGGGGGGAGCGCAGGTTGCAGCTGTCCTTGAACGTCATCCACGGATGGCCGGTCTCAAACAGCATGGAGAGCATCTTGCGCCAGAGGTCGCGGGCCTTGAGGGTCTTGAAGAGGGTCAGCTCACCGGTGCGGGTCTGCTCTTCGTAAGCCTCGTAGCGCATCTCGAAGGCCTTGCCGTAGAGGTCGTGCAGGTCCGAGACCTCGTTGGGTGAAAACAGCGTCCAGTCGCCGTCATCGGTGACCCGTTTCATGAACAGGTCCGGAATCCAGTTGGCAGTGTTCATGTCGTGGGTGCGACGCCGGTCGTCGCCAGTGTTCTTGCGCAGCTCCAGGAATTCCTCGATATCCAGATGCCAGGTTTCGAGGTAGGAGCAGACCGCGCCCTTGCGCTTGCCGCCCTGGTTGACGGCCACTGCGGTGTCGTTGACCACCTTGAGGAAGGGCACCACGCCCTGGGACTTGCCGTTGGTGCCCTTGATGTAGGAACCGAGCGCCCGCACCGGCGTCCAGTCGTTGCCAAGGCCGCCGGCCCATTTGGAGAGCAGGGCGTTGTCGCGAATGGCGCTGTAGATGCCGTCGAGATCGTCCGGCACGCTGGTCAGGAAGCAGGAAGAGAGCTGCGAGCGCCGGGTGCCGGAATTGAACAGGGTCGGCGTGGAGCTCATGTAATCGAAGCTCGACAACAGATTGTAGAACTCGATCGCGCGCTTGTTCCGGTCGCTCTCCTGCACCGCCAGTCCCATGGCCACCCGCATGAAGAACGCCTGGGGCAGCTCGAAGCGCACGTCGTCGCTGTGCAGGAAGTAGCGGTCGTAGAGGGTCTGCAGGCCAAGGTAGGTGAACTGCAGATCCCGCTCCGGCTGCAGGGCCGCGCCCAAGGCATCGAGATCGAAGCCGAGCAGTTCGGTAGCCAGCAACTCCAGTTCGACGCCGCGCTCGATGAAGCGCCGGAAGGCGCGCGGGTAGGCCTCGGCCATTTGCGATTGGGTGGCAGAGTAGTCGCCAACCTCGGCGCCTTGGGCCTGGACCTCGAGAAAGCCCAAGGCCTCGGCGCGCAACTGGTCGAGCAGCAGCCGGGCGGTGACATAGGAGTAGTTGGGCTCCTCCTCTACCAAGGTGCGCGCCGTCATCTGCAACGCGGTGGCGACGCCGTCAGCGCTGATGCCGTCATAGAGGTTGGGCAGGCCTTCCTCGATGATGCGATTGGCGTCCACGTCCAGAAGGCCGGCGCAGGCCTCGGTGGTCAATGTGTGAATGCGGCCGATGTCCAACGGCGTCCGGCGGCCATCCGGCCACACCACCTCGATGTCGCGGTGCCGCCCGTCCTCCCGTCCGCCCTGGCGCTCGCCGCGCTGCTGCGCCCGCGCCTCGCGGTAGATGATGTAGGAGCGCGCCACCTGATGTTCCCCGGAGCGCATCAGCGCCAGTTCAACCTGGTCTTGGATGTCTTCGATGTGCAGCGTGGCGCCGGAGGGAAAACGGCGCTGGAAGATGCCGCTGACCTGAACCGTCAGCGCGGCAACCAGTTCGCGGATGCGCGGCGACGCGGCGCCGCTGCCACCTTCGACCGCGAGGAATGCCTTGGTCATGGCGATGGCGATCTTGTCGTCGTTGTAGGGCACGACTTCGCCAGTGCGCTTGATGACCTTGAGCTGGCCCGGGGCGGTGGCGGCCACGCTCGGCGGCGGTTGAAGAAGCGGATCCCGTGTGGATTCGGTGATTCTGTTTTCCATGGCGTTGGCTTTCTCGCTCTTGAAATTTGGTTGGGCGATCGGTTGGCAGCGACGGCGATCGGCGGATGGGTGCGGCTGGGCAGTGGGAGGAATCGGCATCGGCCCGCAGGCCGCTCGCCAATGACCGATGCAGGCGAAGCAGCGTTGCGCTACGCTGCCCGCCAGCGCTGTTAAGCTGAATTAGCACTAAAATCGGACCTGCGGCATGGACTTCCCGACACCCTTGCAGCGGCTCGTTTCCGCGCCGGAATTGCCGCTGGACTGGCCGAATGGCATATCCAGCGGCAATCCCAGCAACCCCAACATATTGGGTTCAAATCGACGCTGGACACAACATAAGGCGGTTACGGAGAGAATGCAACCAAATTTCGGCAACAAATTCAGAGTGGTTCCATGAGCCTGATTCTAGCGATCGACCAAGGCACCTCGAGTTCGCGCGGCATCGTCTTCGACATGGCCGATGGCCGCATCGCCGGCGTTGGCCAGCGAACCTTCGACATGGTCTTTCCCCAGGACGGCTGGGTCGAGCAGGACCCGGAGACCCTTTGGCGGACCACGCTGGAGGCGTCCCGCAAGGCCATCGACGCGGCTGACGCCGAAGCTCGGGACATCGCCGCCATCGGCATCACCAACCAGCGGGAGACCACCCTGGTCTGGGACCGCCGCAGCGGTGAGTGCGTCCACAACGCCATCGTCTGGCAGGACCGGCGCACTGCAGAGCGCTGCAGGCAGATGGCCGCTGACGGCTTGGCGGACAGCGTAAGCGCCAAGACCGGCTTGGTGCTCGACCCCTACTTTTCCGCCACCAAGCTCGCTTGGCTGCTCGACCAAATGCCGGGCCTGCGACGCCGGGCGGCGGCGGGCGAGCTGTGCTTTGGCACGGTGGACAGCTTCCTGCTCTGGCGGCTGACCGGCGGACGCGCCCATCTGACCGACGCGACCAATGCCTCGAGAACCCAGCTGTTCGACATCAACCGGCAGCGCTGGGACCATGAACTGCTGGACTACTTCGACATCCCCGTCGCCCTGCTGCCGGCGGTCTGTGACAGCGCGCATGCCTTCGGCGTGGCCGATGCTGAATGGTTCGGCGCCGCAATTCCGATCACCGGCATGGCGGGCGACCAACAGGCCGCGTTGATCGGCCAAGGCTGCTTCGCCGAGGGCACTTGCAAAAGCACCTACGGCACGGGCTGTTTCGTCATGACCAACACCGGCGCTGAACCACGGCCGAGCGGCAACGGACTGCTGACCACCCTCGCCTACCGCCTGCAAGGCCAAGCGACCTACGCCTTGGAAGGCAGCATCTTCGTGGCTGGGGTGGCGGTGAAATGGTTGCGTGACCAACTTGGGTTGATTGATGACGCCGCCGAGACCGAACGCCTGGCACGGTCCGTGAACGGCGACGCCCAAGGGGTGGTCTTCGTGCCGGCCTTCACCGGCCTCGGCGCTCCGCACTGGAGCCCAAATGCCCGCGGCACCCTTACCGGGCTGACTTCGGACACCCAGGCAGCTCACATCGTCACCGCCGCCCTGCAGAGCGTTGGCTTCCAGACCGCCGAACTGCTCGACGCCATGGCGGCCGACGGCGCGGCGGTGACCCGGCTGGGCGTGGATGGCGGCATGGTGGCCAACGACTGGCTCTGCCAGTTCCTGGCCGACGTGCTCGACCGCCCCGTGCATCGCCCCAAGACCATCGAAACCACCGCGCTCGGCGCCGCAACGCTAGCCGCCGCCGGCCCCGGCGGCGAGCTTGGCGACGTCCACCAAGCTTGGGGAGAAGGCCGCACCTTCTCCCCAGACCTGCCGCACGCCGAGCGCACCGCCCTGCTCGAAGATTGGCGCCGGGCTGTCCGTCAAACCTTGGCGGGCGCTTAGCAACCGGCACCGCACTCAAGACAGCAATGCGCCTCCGTCCACGTCCACCGTGGTGCCGGTCACGAAGTCGTTTTCGATTACGAACAGGATGCCCGCAGCCACTTCATCGGCGGTGCCAATGCGGGGAATCAAGTGGTTGGCGGTCGCCTTGGCGAACATGGCCTGGCGGGCATCGCCCGCCACCGGAAACATGGGTGTGTCGATCAAGCCCGGCGACACGACGTTGATGCGGCGGGGCGCAAGTTCCGGCGCAACCGCCCGCGCAAAGCCCTCGACCGCGTTGCCGACGGTGGACAGCGCAATGGCGCCCGGTCCCGGATTGCGCGCCGGGTAGCCGCTCACCAGCACGATGGCGGCATCATCGCTCAGGTGTTCGGCACCGAGGCGCACCGTGTTGGTGTATCCCCAGAGCTTGCGGAATGAGCCTTGGAAGCCATCTAGATCCATTTGCAGAAAAGGCCCGGACGCCCTCGCGCCGCCAGTGGCGGCATTGACCAGCACATCGATGGGCGCATGGCGGGCCAAGGTCTCCGCCAGGGCCTCCCGGTCGAGCACGTCAACGCTCTCCACCGCGACCCCTGGCGGCAAATCATCCGCCGACCGCTGCGGATTGCGGCTGAGCGCCACCACTTGGGCACCCCCTTCCGCCAAGCGGCGCACCGCCGCCAAGCCAATGCCCGAGGCACCGCCAAAAACCAGCGCCTTCCTGCCTTGCAACTTCATCATTCCGCCCCGTCAGTTGAATTGAGTTCCAATGGGTTGCGTCGCCCCGAGATCAATCGGCTTCCTCCACATGGGGTGTTTCGCCCGCCTCGACGATCACCGCGCACACCTCGGCCAGCATCTGCTCAAGCCGTGTCGCATCCGGCCCGCGCATCACTAGGGAGGCGCCGTAGCGATTATCGCGGAAGAACGGGTAGCTGCCGAGATCAACGTCCGGATAGCGGGCCTGAATCACTCCCAATCCGGCGGCGATCTGGCTTTCGCCGAGATAGGCCATCACGGTGCGCGACTGAATGACCGGCCCGCGATCCAGCTTCCCTTCCAAGGTGGACAACATGGCCCGCATGACCACCGGGATGCCGGCCATGACGATCACGTTCTCCACCCGAAATCCGGGCGGGCCGCCGGTGGCGTTGTCCACGAGCACCGCGCCTTCCGGCACCCGCGCCATGAGCATGCGCGATTCCATCACCGACGGCGGCGCCGGCCGTTGCCGAATGCGGGCAGCGATTTCCGGATGGATCTCCAAGGGCACGCCAAACGCCTTGGCGATGCACTCGGCAGTGATATCGTCATGGGTGGGACCAATGCCGCCGGTGGTGAACACGTAGTTGAAGCGTTGTCGCGCCTCGTTCACCGCCGTGACGATCTCCGCCTCGACATCCGGTATGACCCGGGCCTCGCGCAGTTGAATGCCCCAACCACCTAGGGTCACCGCCAAGTGGTTCAGGTTGGTGTCCGGCGTGCGCCCGGAAAGGATTTCATTGCCGATGATAAGAGCGCAAGCGGTCACGGCGTCGGGATGCTGCATGGGGTTCTATCTGCCTTGATGTGAGAGACGGCCCGCTCAGCAGGAGAGGCGTAAAGAGGGAAATGCTACCACTCTCGGGGGTGGAGGTAGCAACGCCAACCATTTAGGTGGCCATCAGGTATTCCGCTCCAGCAATTCACCTTGGGAAGAAACGCCATTGCTGCCAATGTGCGCTTGCGAGTGGTTCGCGTAGGTGGTCCAAGTGGAGAATTTTCGTCCCGCCGTGCAGCGAAGCAAGTCATCGGCCGGGCCGGCCATTTGTACTCCCTGTATAGCTTCTTGGAAATGTCGAATACGAGTATAGGGCACCCGCCCCCGCTTCCGCCATCAATGCGCGGAAGCAATTTACTCATGTGCGTGGTGGAGGAGCCGTAGGACTTTCCTCGGCCCAGCGCATCGAATACTTCCTGCAGTTCATCGCAACGGGTGATGATGACGCCTACGCTGATCGCCCGCAGGTCAAAGAGCAGCCGAAAGTTGTTCAAGTCCCGGTCGTAGAACGGATCCTTGTTGTTCCACTCGATTTCGAGCGCAACCCCGTTGCGGAAGCAGTCCACCTTGTGGGTGGGCGCATCGGCGGGAACCCCATCGACGACCACTTGCGTCGAAAACGCCTTCTTCTCCCAGCCGAGGCCATAGAGATACTCATCAATGCCGCTGGCAACCTTGGATTTCCGGCCACCACGCTGAGTAATCCAACTGCGGCGCAATTCAAACTGAGCCAGCAGCGAGATAATGTCTTTCCATTCGTCCGGAAAGTCGCCACGCAAGATCGCGCAGGCATGCTTCCACTCGTGAACTTCGTAGTTTCGCCGAAGGGCATCGGGCAGCAGTTCCAGTCCCACGGCTTCCGCCATCTTACGCAGGCATTGAAGTAGCCAACAAGCTGATGCGCTACGGTGCGCTCGTCCCGATCCACCATCGCTCTCCCGTGTTCACGCACCCTGAAACACCGGTCGGCGCTTTTCCGCAAACGCCCGACGACCCTCCTTGTAGTCCTCGCTGTTGAAGCAGGCATCCACCAAGGCGTTGGCTGCCGCCACCTCGTCCGGCTTGCCGCCGCGCTCCCAGGCGTCGAGGGCCGCCTTGGCGGCCTTGACGGTGAGCGGCGCGTTGTCGGCGATCCGGCGGGCGTAGGCGACGGTTTCCGCCTCGATGCGGTCTCGTTCGTGGATGAAGTTGACCAAGCCCATGGCCCCGGCTTCGTTGGCGGACATGAAGCGGGCCGAGAGCAGGATGTCGCGCGCTTGCGCCGGACCCACCACCCGGGCGAGCTTGGCGAGGCCTTCGTAGGCGTAGCCCAAACCCAAGCGGGCGGCGGGAATGCCGAACTTCGAACCCGGGGTGGCGAAGCGCACGTCGGCGGCCAAGGCGGTCGCCAAGCCGCCGCCGATGCAGTAGCCCTCAATGAGCCCGATCAGGGGTTTGGGGAAGGTGGCGAGCGCGTGATTGGCGCGGTCCGCCACCCGATCGTAGGCGTCCTTCTGGGCCGAGTTGGCCCGCTGGCCGTCGAATTCGGAGATGTCCGCACCCGAGACGAACGCCTTGCCGCCGGCACCGCGCATGATGACCACCCGTACTGCATCGTCTTCAGCAAAGGCCTCAAGGATGTCGGCGATGCCCTGCCACATTTCCAGCGACAGCGCGTTGTGGCGGGCCGGATGATTGAAAATCATCCAGCCGATGCCCTCATCGCTGTGGGCGAGCATCCGTTCGGTGTTCAATGGCAGATTTTTCAATGGTCGGTCCTATGCCCGGTCAGTGGGGATCGAAACAGTAGCCGCCCCGTGCCCGATTGCCAAGTCGGGTAAACTTCGCCGTCGGCAAGCACAGTTGATGCATTGGGAGCGGGCAATGGAATTTTCGGGCAGCGAGGAGCACCAATTGATCCGCGATAGCGTCCGCAAACTCTGCGCGGGCTTTCCCGATGAGTACTGGTCGGAGAAGGACGAAGCCCACGAGTTCCCGTGGGACTTCTACAACGCCATGGCGGCGGCCGGCTTCGTCGGCATCGCCATTCCCGAGGACTACGGCGGCAGCGGCCGGGGCATCACGGAAGCCAGCATCGTGCTTGAGGAGGTCGCCGCCTCCGGCGCCGCGATGAACGGCTGCAGCAGCCTGCACCTTTCCATATTCGGCATGCATCCGGTGGTGAAGCACGGCAGCGAGGCGATGAAGCAGCGCTATCTGCCCCGAGTGGTGAACGGCGACCTGCACGTTGCCTTTGGCGTCACCGAGCCGGATGCCGGCACCGACACGGCCTCACTGACGACCGCTGCGCACCGCGATGGCGACCACTATCTGGTCAAGGGCCGCAAGGTGTGGACCACCAAGGCGCAGGATTCCGAGCGCGTCCTGCTGCTCGTGCGCACGACGCCCAAGGAGCAGGCCGTTCGCCGCACCGACGGGCTGACGCTGCTGCTGGCCGAGCTGCGACGCCCCGAAGTGACCATCTCGCCCATCCCCAAGGCTGGCCGCAACGCCGTGGCGTCCTGCGAAGTGGTCTACGACCAACTGCCCGTGGCGGTGACCGACCGGGTGGGCGAGGAAGGCAAGGGCTTCCGCTACCTGCTCGACGGCCTGAATGCGGAACGGATCCTGGTGGCGTCGGAAGCCCTGGGCATCGGCCGGGCGGCGCTGCGGCGGGCTGTGGACTACGCCAACGAGCGGGTCGTCTTCAACCGACCCATCGGCCAGAACCAGGGCGTGGCATTCCCGCTCGGCGAGGCCCGCATCCGGCTGGACGCCGCCGAGCTGATGATCCGCAAGGCCAGTTGGCTGCTCGACAACGGCCAGCCCTGCGGCGCCGAAGCCAACATGGCCAAGTGGCTGGCGGCGGACGCCGCCTTCCAAGCCGCCGACCAGGCCATGCAGACCCACGGCGGCTTCGGCTACGCCAAGGAGTATCACGTCGAGCGTTACTGGCGCGAGGCCCGAATGATGCGCATCGCGCCCATCTCCCAGGAGATGATCCTCAACTACGTCACCGAGCACGTGCTGGAGTTGCCGCGGTCGTACTAGTTTCCTTGATCGCGGGTCAAGGTTGCCACATGAGTCAACTTTTGCGACCGGCGACCGGCCACTCGTTGCTCTGAGGCATCGCCTCGTTAGCTCGTACAATGCGCTCTCCCAACCAAGGCAGCTTGCCGACATGAAGATACTGCGCACCCCAGACGCTCGCTTCGCGAATCTGGCCGACTACCCGTTCGACCCCCACTACACCGACATTCAAACCGGCGATGGCAGCGCTCTGCGCATTCATCATGTGGACGAGGGCCCACGCGACGGTCCGATGGTCCTTTGCATGCACGGCCAGCCGGTGTGGAGCTACCTGTATCGAAAGGTCATCCCGCATCTGACCGCGGCGGGCCTGCGCGTCATCGCTCCGGACCTAGTGGGTTACGGCAAGTCCGACAAGCCCGCCGCGCGCGAGGACTACAGCTATGAGCTGCAAGTCGAGTGGATGGGGCAGTGGCTTGAGCGGAACGATTTTTCCGGCATCACCTTTTTCGGACAGGACTGGGGCGGCCTTATCGGGCTGCGGCTGGTGGTCAACCACCCGCAGCGCTTCGACCGCGTGGTGATCTCCAACACCGGCCTGCCCTACAACCCAGATGTGCCGGACGCCGCCGTGCGGGACATCGAGGACTTTCGCGCCAACGCGCCAACACCCAGCCTAGTGGAGATGCAGGGGGCGCTGCGCCGGATGGACGATGGCAACCCAGCCCGCAAGTTCGCCTTCTGGCAGAAGTTCTGCTGGGAAACCGAGGATCTGCCGATCGGATTCATGATGTCCATGATGATCGAACGGCACTCGAAACCCATCCAAGCTGTGAAATTCCTGCTGCACAAGGCCGGCCTCAATTCGCCTCTGCCCACCCCGCTGGCCCGGGCTTACGAGGCGCCTTTCCCGGATCCAAGCTACAAGATGGGGCCCCGCGCCATGCCGAGCCAAGTGCCCACGCTGCCGACGTCCCCCTCCCTGGACGAGCAGCGCAAGGCATGGACGTTTTTCGAGTCCTTCGACAAGCCCTTTCTGTGCGCCTTCGCGGACGACGATCCCGTCACTCGTGGTGGAGAAGTGCAATTTCGGGAAAAAGTGCCGGGAACCAAGGGGTTGCCCCACACCACCATCAAAGGAGGCGGGCATTTCGTGCAGGAGAACGCACCCGAGCAGGTGGCCGAGGCCATCATCAACCTGATTCGAATCACTTGAGCCCGGCCATGCGATGAAGAAGGTCATCACCGGGGCGCTGCTAGCCGCAACGATTCTGGTTTCGGTGGCAACAGTGGCATTCTGCGTGATTTATCTCTCCCCGCGCCCGCCGCTGACCGAGCGCCGGTTGATCTGGCGGCTGTGCTCCGGGGCCATGGCCGCGCCGCCGCCGCCCATGCTCACCAGGCTTGAGAGGTCGTAGCGGTCGTAACTCGGCGACTGCACCAGTTCCCAAGCCATGGTCGGCACCCCGTTGAAGTGGGTGATGCGCTCACGCTCGATGACCTTGAGCGCCACCTCCGGATCCCACTTGTACATGCCGACGAGCTTGCGCCCGTGGCGGAAGGACGACAGCTAGTGGACGTTCAGTCCGGTGACGTGAAACAAGGGCACGGTCAGGATCATCGATAGCTGCCACGGCAATTCCGGCGGCGGTTGATCTGCCGTCGCCGCGGCCAAGGCGCCCGCCGCCTCCCAGCCCAGGAGGGCGTGAATGACGGCCCGGTGGGTGGACAGCACACCCTTGGGATGGGCGGTCGAGCCGGAAGTGTAGAGCAGTGTGGCAGGAGCTTGCGGACCCACTGGAGCCGCGAAGCCGGGATCGCTCTGCGAAGCGGTGAAGTCTTCCCAAGCCAACACGCCTGGCGTCGGGTTTCCCTCCGTGCGCACGGCCACCACCTTGAACGGCCTCGGGGCAGGCGGCAGCAGCGCCAGGCGCTCCCGATCGACGATCAGCAAACCGAGGCCGCTGTCCTCGATGCCGTAGGCCATCTCCTCGGCCGTCCACCAGGAGTTCATGGCCACCGCCACGGCCCCCAAGCGGGTGATGCCCATGAAGCTCCAGATCCATTCGGGATAGTTGCGCAGCGAGATGCCCACCCGATCACCGGGCGCCAAGCCCAAGGCACCGAGCCCCGCAGCCACTCGGCCAGCTTGGTCCCAGGCATCGGCAAAGGTGTAGCGCTCGTCCTGATGGACGTAGAACGTTTTCTCGCCCGCATCGAGCGCCGATTGATACAGTGCGCCCAGATTGGCCGGGGCGTGGCGAAACAGGCGCAGGGCGGCGCCGTCGATGTTTCTCTCCACCACTTCCGAGGAACAAATGGAGACGGCCCAGCGGCTGGCGCGTTGTTCCTTCGGCGTCGGCGGCGTGCGGTTCTGGGGCAAGCTAAGGGCTTCATAAGGGCCGCCGGGGCCGACCAACGCCGCGGCCGCCGCCGGCATGTCGCTCAAGTCGATGGCCAATTCAACTCCCATACGCCTTGGCGCGGGCGGCGCGCACCTCCGCCAGTGCGGATTCGGCCATGCGGCTGTAGTCCTTGGCGATGGCCGCCACCTTGTCCTGCGCGTCAGGGCCCAGGGCGGCAGTGCGGGTTTCCTCGAAGCTGTGGCGGATGCAGGCCATGAAGAAGTCCGGGTCGGGAATCATGTCCCGGCACGAGGTGAAGCTGATCGTGAATTCGCCGCAGTAGCTGCTGATGGGCATGATGAGTCCCATGTTGTGCGTGACCGGGCCGTAGCCAATGGTGGTCAGGGTCCGGCAGCCCATGGTGTAGAGCGGCACCTGGGGGCCGGGCACATTGGTGATGGAGCAATTGAAGGCCGGCGCCGCCTGGTTGGCGCGGGCGAACTCCGTGGTCAGGCGTTGGGCGAGGTTGGACACCGCCGCCGGCATGAATTCGTTGGTGCGCAGCATGGTGTCGGCACCGACCGCATTGGCCATCTGCTTGGCTGCCGCGGTGGTGTCGCGCACATGTTTGAGGCGCTCCATCGGGTCTTCGATGTGGGTGCCGATGGTGACGAACATGGCCGACACTGCGTTGCCCTGCCCATACTCGGCCGAAGGCTTGCGCACGCTGATCGGCGCCATGGCCAGCAGCGAATCCTCGGGCAGCTCGATCTTCTCCCGCAAATAGCGCCGCAGAGCGCCGCCGCACAGGGTCAATGCCACGTCATTTACCGTAGCGCCTGTGACTTCGTTCTTCACCGCCCGCACTGCGTCCAGGGAAAAGCGCTCAAAGCCCACCACGCGATGGGCGCTGACCGGCGCGTTGAAGCGGGTCTTGGGCACAGGCGTGGCCTGCGGAAGCTCCTGTCGCATGGATTCGGGCAATGCCGGCGCCGCAGGGGCCGCCTTGGCGAGGAATTCCGCGACTTGCAGCGGCCGCAGCAGCGCGTTGCCCCAGGAGCGGAACAGCAGTTCCCCTTCATGGGGCATCGGGTCGGCGCACCAAGGTTCGGACGGCGGCGGCACGGGCGCCATCTCCGGGGCCAAGTCGGCCAGGGCCAAGGCCATCTCCAAGCCCGAAGCGCCGTCAATGGCGCAGTGATGGGTCTTGAACAGCAAACCGACACAACCCTCCGGCACCCCCTCCAGCCGGTCCAGGCCGTGGACCAGGTACACCTCCCAGGGCGGGCGGCTCAGGTCCAACGGACGGCTGAGAATGCGCGCTGCCAGCGTGTAGAGCGCCTGCCAATCCTGGGATGCGGGCAGGCCGACCTCGCGAATGTGGTACTCCAGATCGAAGCCCCCATCCTCGATCCAGTAGGGATGGTCCAAGCCGAAGGGCACGTTGACCAGCCGCCGGCGGGCGGTCGGCATCAGGTGCAGGCGCTCCTCGTAGAAGCCCATCACCGCTTCCAGGGTCAGCGGCCCGTAGGGCGACGTGGACGGATCCAGGATGGCGACCGAGGCCACATGCATCGGCGTGGCCGGCGTGTCCTGGTAAATGAAGGAGGCATCTTGGGCGCCGAGTTGCTGCAGCATGGTCGGTTCCTGCTAAGCGGTTGCCGAGTCGAGTGCCTGGAAGGACTCATCGAGAGCGTCAGCGAGCCGCTCCGGGTCCGGCAGCATCTCCCGGCAGGAGGTGAACGAAATGGTGATGTCCCCGGCATAACTGAACACCGGGAAGATCAGACCCATGCCGTCGAACAGCGGGCCGAGGCCATAGGTGCGCAGCAGCTTGGCACCCGACATGTAGAGCGGCTTCTGCGGCCCCGGCACATTGGTGACCACGCAATTGAAAGCCGGCATGGCGCGCTCCGCCATGCCGTAGCTGGTGTAGAGGCGCGCCGCCAGCGAAGCCAACTGGGCAGGGATGAAGCGCGAGTAGTCGGTCATCAGGCGAGCGCCGATGGCTTCCGTCAACGCCTTGCTTTGCCGGGTGCCGTCGCGCACCGCCGCGAGGCGTTCCAGGGGATCGTCGATCTCAGTGCCGAGGCCAGCGGTCAAGGCCGCGACCCGGTTGCCCTCCGCCGCGGATTCATCGGCGCTGCGCACATTGATCGGCGCCATGGCCGACAGGCCTTCATCCGGCAGTTCATCGTGGGCTTGCAGATAACGGCGCAGGGCGCCGCCAATCACGGTCAGCACGGCGTCGTTGATGGTGGCGCCCTCCACCGCCCGCTTGATGCGGCGCAAGGCCTCCAAGGTGTAGCTGCGGCCGTCCATGACCCGATGAGCGGTCACCGGCGCGTTGAAGCGGGTGCGCGGCACGTTGAGCCGCCCCGCGTGCTCAGCGCTCGGCAAGGATGCGGACACCCGTTGCATGGCCGGGAGGGTTCGCGACAGCACTTCCGCAAAGCGGAACGGCTGCAGCACGTTGTTGCCGAAGGTGCGGGCCATCAGCTCCGGCGCCGAAGGCTCCGGCTGCCCCACCCATATTTTGTCCGGCAGGGGCACCCGGACGGCTTTTGGCGACTCGTCGTGAATCACTTCGGTCAGAGCAGCGCCTGAGACGCCGTCGATGGCGGCGTGGTGCACCTTCAGCAGCACGGCGAAGGCCCCCTCCGGCACCCCGGCGATGTGCTTGAGGCCGCTGATGACGGTCATCTCCCAAAGCGGATGGGCGCGATCCAAGGGAAAGGAGTGCAGGCGCGCCGACTGGCGGCACAGCTGGCGCCAGTCTCCCGGCGGCGGCAGGGCGATGTGGCGCACATGGTATTCGAGGTCGAAGTGCCGATCCTCCAGCCAATAGGGATGGTCGAGCTGCAGAGGCACTTCCACCACCCGGCGGCGCAAGCACTTCGCCAAGTGCAAGCGCTTGCGCACGTTGTCAACGAGGTCGCGAAAACGCACCCGCCCGCGCGGCGCGCTCGATTGATCGTAGAGGGCCACCGACCCGATGTGCATGTGGGTGGTGGGGGTCTCGAAGTAAAGAAAGGAGGCGTCCTGGCCGCCAAGCTGCTCCACGGTCCGGCCTAGATTTCTGGATCGCGGGATGAGGTTGTCACATTAGTCACTTTTGCGTGCGGCGACCGCCTGTTAGTCAGTCTGAGGCATCGTCTCGTTAGTCGTCGGCCTTGCCGCCGCCCGGCGGATTGAACAAGTCGGCCAGATTCGCCTCCATGCGCTCGCGAATGATCTCCGCCGCCCGGGCTTGCGACTGCGCCGCAATCTCGGCCAGCTCGCGCATGTTGCTCAGCGCCGTTTCAAACCCCTCTTGCGGCGAGGCCATGCGCCCTTCGGCAGCGGCATCGCGCCACGCCTCCAGGGTGCGCTGAAAGATCTCGCCCTGTTTCTGCGCCAGCGCCGTGAAGCCGTCCACCATCGTCTGGTTGGCTTGGCGCAACGCTTCTATGTCTTCGGCTCCCCGCTCCATGACCGTGCCAAGATCAACGCCGGGCGGCTGCAGCCGCTGCATCATCTCGCCAAGGTCGAACCCCGGCAAGCCGAACGGATTAGTTGTTGATTGCTCCGCCATTGCGGTTTCCCCTTACTTTGGTTGCCGTGCTTGTGGAACGACAGTGTGCCGTCAATCGCCCGGTCTGTCGATACGCCAGAGCGGCAGCAGGCCGGGCAGGCCGAACTTTCCGGCGCCCCATGCCAGTGACATTGCCCTACAACATCCGCTCCGGTGAGCCTCGACGATGTTTGAATCCCAAGACCAAATCCTCGATCAACTGCGCGCCGGTGAGGATGGCGTTTCCGAATTCAAGACGCTGAGGTTCGGACGGCACGGCGTGATCGATCCGGCGGCGGGGTCAATGGCTGGGGAAATGGTGGCCTTCGCCAATGCGGCCGGCGGGGCGGTCTTTCTGGGCGTTGGCGATGACGGCAGCGTCAAGGGCATCCCCCGAGACCGGCAAGACGGGGTTGAGGCATGGATCGCCAACATCGCCGCGCAGAACTGCGAGCCGCCCATCCGTCCGAACATCCGTCGGCAAGCCCTTGAGGACTCCGCTGGAAGCGGGCAAACGATCATGCTGGTGGAAGTGCCCAGAGGCATTTACGTTCACCGGACTTCGGGCGGCCGCCACTACTTGCGCATCGGGTCAACCAAGCGAGTCGATGAGGTCGCGCACCTTAGCCGCGTTCCGCACCAAGGGCGCCGGATTTCCGGAATCGCAATCTCGTTCGACTCGATCCAAGTGTGCAGTGTCTGGATGGGATGCTGATTGACCGCATAGCGTTGAATTGCCATACGTCACCCTGATTGTCGGCAGGCCGGGAGCTGCGAATTCCATAAGCCTCTCCCTCCCACAGATTCCCTTTACAGTCAGCCCAAGGAGGCGGACTGGATCTCCAAGGCCAGCAGCCGGGTTTCGGCATCGGCGGCTTTGGCGCGTTCCTTCTCGACCACTTGCGGCGGCGCGTTGGTGACGAATTTTTCGTTGGCGAGCTTGGTTTGCAGGCGGTTGAGCTCCGTTCGCTTGCGGTCGATGGCCTTTTGCAGCCGAGTGCGCTCGACCTCCAGATCGATCAAGCCGGCCAAAGGCACCATGATGCGCAGATCGCCCACCAGGCCCAGCGCATTGGCGGGCACGGCATCACCATCGGCCAGCCATTCGATGGATTCGACCTTGGCCAAGCGCTGCACCAGCGGGCCGGACAGCGCCGCCAGTTCCCGGTCCCGGGCATCACCGCCTTGAAGCAGCACCCGCAAGGTTTGGCTGGGCTTGATGCCAGCCTCGCCGCGGATGTTGCGCAAGGCGACGACCACCCCCTTGAGCCAGTCGATGGCGGCGTCGGCCTCCGCGTCTGCGGACAGGTCATCGACCTCCGGGAACGGGCGCAGCATGATGGTGTCGCCTTCGATGTCCAGCAGCGGGGCGACCTCGCGCCAAATCGCCTCGGTGATGAACGGCATCACGGGATGGGCGGCGCGCAGCAGCAGCTCCAGCACTTCCAGCAAGGTGCGGCGGACGGCCGCCTGACGAGCTGGAACCGCGCCCTCGTCCCAGAGCAGCGGTTTGGCCAGTTCCAGATACCAGTCGCAGTATTCTCGCCACGCGAACTCATGGATCGCGCCCGCATAGAGGTCGAATCGGTAGGTATCCAGCGCCTCGGTGGCGGCATCGACCATCTGCCGGGCACGGGCGCGTATCCACCGATCAGGCAAGCCGGGTTCCGCGGCTGCCGAGAGATCCCTGCCTTGTGTGTTCATCAACACGAAACGAGCCGCGTTCCAGAGCTTGTTGCAGAAATTGCGGTAGCCCTCGGTGCGACCGGGATCGAAGCGCACGACGCGGCCCGTGGACGCCAAGGCGCAGCAAGTGAAGCGCAGGGCATCAGTGCCATAGGACGGGATGCCGTGGGGATAGTCCCGCCGTGTGGCCTTCTCGATGCCGGGCGCCAAGTGCGGCTGGGTAAGGTTGCCAGTGCGCTTGGCCACCAGCTCCTCCAAGCCGATGCCATCGATGAGGTCCAAGGGGTCCAATCCGTTGCCCTTGGTTTTGGACATCTTCCGGCCTTCCGCATCGCGCACCAAGCCAGTGACGTAAACCTGCCGGAAAGGCACTTCACCCGTGAACTTGAGCGCCATCATGATCATGCGGGCCACCCAGAAGAAGATGATGTCGTGGCCGGTCACCAGCACATCAGTCGGGTGGAAACGCTCTAGCGGTTTGGTTGGCTCCGGCCAGCCCAAGGTGGCGAAACTCCACAATGCGGAGGAGAACCAAGTTTCCAGCACGTCCTCCTCCTGCCTGAGCGGTACGTCCGCCGCCAAGCCGGCCCGGCGGCGGGCGTCGAATTCATCCTGGCCCACATGGATGGCGCCATCCGGACCGTACCAGGCTGGGATGCGGTGGCCCCACCACTGCTGCCGGCTGATGCACCAGTCCTTGATGTCGCGCATCCAAGCGAAATAGGTTTTTTCATAATGCTTGGGCACGAATTCGACCCGGCCTTCCTCCACCGCCTTGATGGCTGGTTCCGCCAGCGGAGCGATGCGTACGAACCACTGATTGGTGAGCCGGGGTTCAATGATCGCCTCCGAGCGATCGCCTCGAGGCGCCATGAGGCTGTGCTCCTGCACTCGCTCCAACAGGCCCAAGGCATCCAGATCGGCGACGATGCGCTGCCGCGCCACGAAGCGGTCCAAGCCCCGGTAGGCGGCGGGGGCGTTGTCGTTGATGGCTGCCTCGGCGGTCAGCACGTTGACCATCGCCAAGTTGTGCCGCAAACCCACTTCGTAGTCGTTGAAGTCGTGGGCGGGGGTGATCTTGACGCAGCCGGAGCCAAAGGCAGGGTCCACGGCGTCGTCAGCGATGATCGGCAACTCCCGATCCACCAACGGCAGGCGCGCCCTTTGGCCAATCAGGGCGCGGAAACGCTCATCGCGCGGATGCACCGCCACCGCGGTGTCGCCGAGCAGGGTCTCCGGGCGGGTGGTCGCCACCACCAAATGGCCCTTGCCATCGGCGGTTCGCACGTCACCGCACAGCGGATAGCGGAAGTGCCACAGGCTGCCCTGCTCCTCCGTGTTGATCACCTCCAAATCGGAGATGGCGGTGCCCAGCGCGGGATCCCAGTTCACCAACCGCTGGCCGCGATAGATCAGGCCCTCCTCGTGCAGCCGAACAAAGACCTCGACGACGGCACGGGAGAACCCGGCGTCCAACGTGAAGCGCTCCCGCGACCAGTCGAGGGAGGAGCCCATGCGCCGCAACTGCTGGGCGATTTTGCCGCCGGACTCGCCCTTCCACTGCCACACGCGCTCGACAAACCGGTCGCGGCCTAGTTCATGGCGGGTCTTGCCTTCGGCGTTCAGTTGCCGCTCCACCAGCATCTGGGTGGAGATGCCTGCATGGTCGGTGCCCATCTGCCAGAGGGCGGCGCGGCCCCTCATCCGCTGGTAGCGAATCAGCGCGTCCATCAGCGTGTGCTGGAAGGCGTGGCCCATGTGCAGGCTGCCGGTGACATTGGGCGGCGGAATGACGATGCAGTAACCCTCCCCTGACTCCTTGGGCGCGAAGTGGCCCGCCGCCTCCCACGCCCGGTAGATGGCCGACTCGATGGCGTGGGGATCGAAGCTAGCCTGCATCGCTCACGCCCCCTCCCAATCGTCCAACTCGTGGGTGGACAGGGCGTAGCCACGGTCCCGGTAGAGACGGTAGCGAGCGCGTCCGGACTTTCGGTTCTCGCCAACAATGATCTCCGCCGCCCGCTCGAAGCGATCGATGAAAGCAGGTGCCTCATCGGACAGGTTGATCAGCAGACCCTGGGCGGCCCGACCCGCGTCCAGGCGCAGTTCCGGGGCGCTGCCCACCACCACCGGCGCGCCTTCAGCGGCCGGCTGGCCAGCCAGGCCGTGGGGAATCATCCGGTTTGGCGGGTAGCACCAGAGCAACTCGTCAAACTCCTCCGCTTCAGCGCCGCTGTGCGCATGGACGTAAATCGGCTTGCCGACGCCCGCGGCCTTGGCGGCCAACCGGCAGGCGAAGCGCAGCATGGCTTGGCGCTCCACATCCTGCAGAATATAGAAGTCAAGGCGCGTCAAGAGCTTATGGCCACCAGTTGAAAAGCTAGGAAGCGCCGAGACGGGTGACGGTGGCCCGAACTTCGCCAATGGCCGGCGCCTCAGGCAGGGCGTCAAAGGCGGCGCGCACGTTCCTCGCCCAGGACCGCCTCAATTCAACTAGGTAGTCATCGTCCTCAGCCAGGCAATTGTAGAGTCCTGGGCCGAAAATGCCGGCCGGCTGGATGAGGTACTCGATGGGCGGGCCGACCGCGGCGCTGCTGCGCATCGTCGAATCCATGGAAACCAAGGCGCACATCAGCGCCGCCTCCAACGGGATGGTCCGCTCAATGATACGGTCCAGGATAGGCCGTCCGTACTTGACTTCGCCGATCTGCAGATAGGGTGTCGCCGCAGTGGCGCGAACGAAATTGCCTTCAGGATAGATGTGGACGATGCCGGGCGCTTCCTCGCCGATCTGGCCACCGAGTATGAAGGAGGCTTCCGGCACGAAATCCTTGTCCTGGCGGGACTGCTGATGCTTGTTCTGCTCGGCGACCGACAGGACGCCGATGTACTCAGCCGCCCGGTCAAGGTTATCGACTTGGTTTAGGCCCTGACGCGCCGATTTATCGATGTCCCGCTCGATTTCCGCGACCACCCCTTGTGTGGTGGCCAAATTGCCAGCACTCAGAACGACGAAAGAGCGGTCTCGGTCCAGATGGAACCGATGCATCTTGCTGTAGGTGCTGATCTGGTCCACACCGGCGTTGGTGCGCGAATCCGATGCGAATACTAGGCCCTTGTCGACGGCGACGGCCACGCAGTAAGTCATGGCCTTGATATACGCGCTCGCCGCTTGGGAGTCAACTCAGCCATAATCATCCTCCATGATTGCTGCCAGATACATCAACCGCGAATTGCTTGCCGTTTTTGTGGCCACCCTCTTGGTGCTGTTTGCCGTGGCGGTCGGCGGGCGCTTCATCGGCTACCTGCAGGACGCCGCCGGCGGCAAGTTCGCCGCAGCTGACTTGATGACCATCATGGCGTTGCGCCTGCCCGGTTTCGTGCAACTCATCGCCCCGTTTGCCTTCTACATCGCCGTGCTGCTAACCGTCGGCAGGCTGCACTCGGAGCAGGAAATGGCAGTTCTGCGCAGCAGCGGCGCGGGAACTGCGCGGCTGCTGGCTTGGGTCCTCCCGTTCGCAACGCTGCTGGCTTCCGGAATCGGCGCCCTTTCGCTATGGGCGACGCCCGACCGCAACGCCACCTTGGACCGTTTTCTCATCAAGCAGCGTGCCGAAGCGAGTTTCGACCGCTTGAGCGCCGGCACCTTTAACGCCTTCGGCCGCGGCCAGCGGACGCTCTACGCCGAAAGCGTCAGCGATGACGGTCAAACACTCAAGGGCGTTTTCATCTTCGAGTACGGCAAGCGCGACCCGCTGGTCACGATCTGGGCCGATCAGGCCTCGCGCTACGTTGATGAGCGCACGGGCAGCCAATTCCTCGTGCTCGCAGACGGCACCAGGCACAGCCGGGCGCATACCCGTGCCACAAGTCAGCGCACCGAAGGCGTCACCCATCGGCACCAAGTGATCGAGTTCTCCACATTGAGCCAGAAGATCGACACGGACGCAGCGGCTTCGAGGCGAGTGAAGCCCGAAGCCCTGCCCTCGGCTACCTTGTGGAATAATCGATCCGACCCCGCAGCGGCGGCGGAATTGCACTGGCGCATCGCTCTGCCCACGTTCACGCTCATAAGCGTTCTCATCGCCTTAGGTCTAGCGCCGGTCAAACCCCGCCAAGGCCGATTCGGTAAGGTGCTGCCCGGCATGGCGGCGCTGGTGGCCTACTATCTGATTCTGCTGGCCAACCAGAATGCACTGCTATCTGGCTACCTGCCCACCATCGCCGGCCTATGGCCCACCCACGTCCTCTTCGCCGCGATTGCCGCCGCGGCCTTGGCGCAGAGCGCCAAGCCAGCTCGCCGATGACAGCCTTGTCCCGGATCGACCGCTATCTGTGCCGCGCCGTGCTGAGCGCCGCGGGGGCGGTTTTGCTGGCGCTCATCGCTTTGATCGCCGTTTTCGCCCTAATCGAGGAACTCGGCGAAGGGCACAGCGCCTATGGACTGTCCGACGCGGCTTGGTACGTCTTCCTAACTCTGCCCCGACGGGCTTGGGAAATGCTGCCCTATGCCTTGTTTCTCGGCAGCCTGATCGGGTTGGGCAAGCTGGCCAGCCAGTCGGAATTGGTGGCGCTGCGGGCTGCCGGCCTGTCGGTGGGCCGCTTGACGGGCGCCGCGGCCTGGGCGGTCGTCTTAGCTTGGGCGCTCGGCGCGACGACTGGCGAATGGATTGCGCCGGCCACCGAAGCCTTAGCGGAAACGCACAAGGCGCGCATCCTGCGCGGCGGTGCGGGCATTGAGTTCAAAGGCGGCTACTGGTACCGCGAAGGCTCGCTCTACATGCATGTGGAAGCCTTGGATGACAACGGCGACTTGCTGGGGGTGCGGCAGTACTGGCTCAACGACCGCGGGCGCCTGTCGCTGACCCGGGAGGCCGCACGCGCTGAGTATTTGGGCGCGGCCGATGGGGGTGGAGACTGGATTCTGCGCGACGGTCTGGAAACCCATCTAAGCGACGACCGGCTCATCGCGCAGCCGTTTTCGGAACTGGTTTGGCGCGGCCAGATTGACGCCGGTCTGATCAGCGAGCGGCTGCTGGTCGATGCGCGCAAGTTGTCCCTGCTCGACCTGCGCCGCCAGATAGCGTACCTGCAGCGCGAGGGCCTGGACGCCACCTCCCAACTCGTCGCCTTCTGGAGCAAGTGCCTGCAGCCAGCCTCCCTGTTCGGCTTGGTGCTGCTGGCCCTGGCCTGTGTGCTCGGGCCACTGCGGGACGTTGGCATCGGGGTACGGATCAGCGCCGGGATCATTGTCGGCTTGTCGTTCAAGTACCTGCAGGATCTGTTTGCGCCGATGGCCGTGGTCTATGAACTGGCCCCGTCCTTGGCGGTCGCGGCGCCCATCGCCCTTTGCTGGGCGCTGGCGATCCTTGGGCTGCGGCGAGTGGCGTAGCGCTCCACCCGCTAAGGGCGACTCCGGCACCCGCGCCCTGCCGGCCGTAAAATGCTCACTCAAGTCAAGCAATCCGATTCCACACCCTGAGCGAACTACGCGCAGCAAAGGACCTTGTGCAACGCAACTTCGACAGTATCGAGGCAGCCTCCGAGGGCGGGGTTGCCGAAGTTCTCGACCTGAATCCGTTGCCACGCGCATCCTGGAAAGCGGTGCATCCCTTCAATGAACTCGTGGGCCCGGAGCAGGTCCACGAGAGCTTCTGGGGGCCCTTCCGTGCTTCCTGGCGGTCGGTGCAACGCCGCCAGGACATCTTCTTTGCCGGTGAGAATCACGTCGGCGACGGCGTCTGGGTTGTGAGCATGGGCCACTTCATGGGCCTGTTCGACCAGCCTTGGCTCGATCTTCCAGCCACCGGACGGATGGCGATGCTGCGCTACGCCGAGTTCAACGGCGTTGATGGCGGGCAGATCGTCGAAAGCGGCTTTTTCCTCGATTTGATCGGGCTGATGGAGTGGGTTGGGCTGCGCCCGCTGCCTAAGGCCACTGGCCAGCACTTCGCCTACCCCGGCCCGAGAACCCACGACGGCATCGTTGGGCTCGATCAGAATCCAGAGGAAACTCGCCGCACCCACGAGGTGCTGGAGCGTATGATCGATGACTTGAATGCCCTGAACCGCTTCGGGGAGGATCGCTGTCCGCCGGAGTTTCTAGCGCGCCGCTGGCATGGGGACATGATCTGTTACGGCCCGGCAGGCATCGGCGCGAACATGACCATACCGCGCTGAATCCACGTCCGCCACCAATTCGCTCCGGTCGCTTGCGCAGGTGCTCACTCGACTCCCCACAACCAACTGGCTCCCCTGGGCATCCACCACCGCCTGGGCGTTGTAGCACTGCCGATATTCGCTGCGCTTGTTCCTGCGCATCAGCGCACTGTCCGAGTCCGTCAGGCTGCTAGTGTCTCGTCAAGCGTCCACAGTCGCGCGGCTTCACCGCCCGCGACCTCGCAGCGCGCCCTGCGACGCGACCCGTTCACCGCGAATCCGCGTCGCGCTCCAACGCTAAGCTAGGCGTCCGCCGGGACCCCCACCCGAGCGTGAGCGTCCTCTCACTCCGTCCCGCCTTCAACGCAACGGCCCGGCAAGCCTCGATCCCAAGGTTCATGTAACGAAAAAACTCGATGGGAAATCGATTCGGCCCGTCGTACGCGCCCGGGTTGCCCGCCGCGCCGATTCTCGCCATCGCTGCACCGGCGGCTTGCCCAACGGCGGGATGCCAGTGACTGTCCTGAACGGCTCGCAGGGCGTCGAGGGCGGCCTCGTCGCCGATTCTCCCCAATGACTCGGCGGCCGCCCAAACCACTCGAACGTCCCGTCGGTCGTGGAGCATCGATTCCAGGTTCGGCACTGCCTCGCCGTATTCGATGAATCCCAGGGCCAGTGTCGCTCCAACTCGGATTTCGGGATCCGCGTGCGACAGCAGTTCGACGACCGCGGGGCCGGCTGCCTTGGCCGCCCGCCCGACCTCGGCAACGTCCGTGAGCAATTCAAAGCTGGGCTGCTTGCGCAACCGCGCACTGAATATGCGGCCGCTGCGACTCGAACGAATTCCCACAAGCGCGCGATCAACCTCGCCAGCCAGCCCTGGGGCGACATCACGCAACCGCACCAAGTCCTGCTCGACGACCAGTCCCGGCGCGCCGATTCCATCGAACAGGCTCAACAGGTTCGCCTGCTGGGCCGCCGTGCGTCCCGGGTGGTTCAGCGATTCAACGATGAGTTCGGAAGCGATCGACCGGGCGTCTTCGGCCATGTCCCACAGAACGTAGCTGGGCAAGCGAGTGTGCCCGCGGACGCATCCCACCACGCAGGTCGAGGCTTCAACGACGTGCGGCACGGCTCTTTCCCCGTGCAGCCCCACCGCGACGGCTTCCTGACTGCCCGGCGAACTCTCCGAATTGAGATACAGTTCCACCGCGATCTTGGCGGCGGCGGCGGTCTTTACGCTGCCGAGTGCCCTGACCAGCCACGGCACGCCATTGTCAACGCCCGCAAGAATGCTCGGCAAATGCCTTTCGTCAATGTCCTCAAACTGCGCAATCGCCATACCTGCGATCTTGAGCAGACCCTCATCCCGCGTTCCCAGCAATTCGAGGAGATGAACCAGTGCCGGCTCCCCGAACTTCCGGAACTGACCGGCAGCTTGGAGCACAGTCCCATGAGGTTGTCCCTTCGATGGACATCGCTTGTTGAAGGATTGCGCGACTATGCACCAGCGTCCTGTTGCCAAGCCCCGCTGCATCCAGCCGCAGCGACCTACCCATAACGCAGGACCCGGCAGTTGCTGGCCATGTCCGGCCAACTGCGGCCTTGGCGATCGATCAGCGCCCAGAAGTAGCCGATGCCGAAGGCCCCAACGGCAACCAACGCCACCGCGAAGCGCAGCGTCGCCTGAAGCAGGCTGACGCGCCCACCTTCGTTGGACACCAAGCGCAGCCGCCAAGCCCGCATGCCGACGGTTTGACCGGCTGCGGACCAAAAGTAGCCAAAAAAAGTGAACGCCTCTAGGAACAGCAGGGCTTGCACGGAAGCGCCCAGCACCGGCTCACCGCCGTTGGCGACCACCATCGCCAGCAGCGTGATCATCCAGATCGCCAAAATCAGCAAGGCGTCATAGAGCATCGCCGCCAAACGGCGCAGCAGACCCGCCACACGCGGCTCAGAAACGGGCTTTGCCGGCATCCAACGTCATGGTACGGCTGCAGAACTCCTGCGTGGTCATGGCGCTCAAGGTGTCCGCATCCCGGCAGTTGGCCCAGGTCCGCTCGCCGCCGTCGAGGCGCGCCGCGATATGGGCCACTTCCGGGCCTTCAGCGCCGTACATCACAGCGTAGCCCTCAACGGTTGCCCGACCCTTGTGGTCGGCGATCACATCACGGGACGGCAAGGCGTTCACCTCGGCTTGGGGCACCGCGTGCCGGAAGGGCCTTGGCGGCGGCTCCGTGCAGTAGAGGCCGATGGCGTGCTTGGTGAGGTAGCCACCATTGGCGGACACCAGGCCCTTCTCGCCGGGAGAGCCGCGCAGCACTTGCGCCATGCGGGCGACGGCATGCATCACGTAGTTGTTCAGCGGCCCGCCGGCGAAGGTCAGCCCGCCGGTCACCGTCAGCGGCATCTCCCCATTCAAGCCAATTTCAGCCGCTGCCACTTGAACGGCGATGGGAAAGCAGCTGTAAAGATCCACCCGGTCTAGGTCCGCAGGCTGCCACTCGGCCCATTCGAGGGCGCGGCGAGCCGCGATGCGAATGGCTGGGGAACTGTGCAAATTGTCCCGGTTGGAGACGAACGCGTGGTCGTGAGCATCGGCCCCTGCCCATGGATAGACCCACTTCTCTCGAGGAATGCCCAAGGCTCGCGCCTTGCGCTCCGAACACAGGAGCAGCGCTGCGCCTTGGTCCACGTTGCTGTTCGAATTCATGAACTTGGGGTACGGGAATGAAACTGGCCGGTTGGCCGCTGAGGGGCTGCGTATCTCCTCCGCGGTCTTCGCCTCCCGCAGCCAGGCATGGGGATTCTCTGCGGCCACCGCGGAAAAGCCCGCCCAGAGCTCGGAGATGCGCTCCAAGTGGGCATCGACAGCCTCGCCGAGATGGTGGCGGCGGGCGGTCTCCATGATGGGGTACATGCGGATGGGCCGGTCGATGCCCAAGGCCAGCTCCGCCGGATGCCCCATCGCCATGTCCCTGCCGAGGTGTAGATCCGGCGTGCCGTCGACGCTGCGCCAAACCGGCTTGGCACCCGCCCGACGCAGCTTGGCTCGGCTGTGGCCGCACTCCGCTCCGGTGATGAGAATCACCTGACGCACGCCGGCTTGGATGTCGAGGGCCGAGCGGTTGATCGCAGTTTGCACGAAGTTGCCGCCATAGGGCGTCATGGCTGTCTCGGCGGCCGCATTGCCAAACGCTTCACCGACGGCTCGGGCTGGATTTTTGTAGGGCCAGTAACCCCGAATGACCCGAATTGAACCCGCCTCCTTCACCAAGAGCGGACAACCGGCGTCTGCGGCCGCCGCCCGGCTCGCATCGATCATCAGTTCAATGGGCTCCTTTCCTTCATTGAGCCCTTGGGTTCGCTGGCTGACCTGAGCGACTCCAACCAGCACCGGCGTTTCCATCGGCATTCCCATTTCAAGCGAATTGCCGCAAATGATAACTTGAAGCAACGTGCGTCTTGCAACGGGGCCAATAACGCCGGGCCTCGAAACACGGCATCAAACTCGGCGGCGCTTCAAGCGCCCATGCCGTGGAGGCGTTGCCAGCCTTCATCGAAAAGCGGGGACCGAAGCTCGAGTGAAGTGCAGTCAGCAGGCGACACCCACGCACACCGAAAGTTCGGTGTGCGCAGGCTGTGCGATGTTGTTTTAGTCGCCCATTCGCACTGGTCGTGTCATCCCCTGATGCGGTTGTATGCCCTCGCCGCCATCACAGCGATGACCGCACCGTAGAGCAACATCAAATACTGATCGACGATGTCGTCCAGATAAGGGCCGATCACATGAATGTGGTCAAGCACATCCGCTCCGGCCGCCATGCCGACGGAAGCCGCTACCACTAGAACGACGGTGGGATTTTCGGCATCAATCGACCGGGCCCCGTACACGAGGCCAAGCACAACGAGCGCCAACGGCAGCAAGTCCATCGGAACCATGCCCGGCATGAGCCCTTCGATAACGGCCGCAATGACACCCAATCCGAAGATTATTCTCAATTCCATCAGGTAGTCCCCCTAAAAGCAGGTTATTGGTCACCTGTGCGTAAATGACCTATCGGAATCGCCAAGATGCAATTCACAACGGCTCTTGGACGATCGCCGATGCCCGAACGCACTCCTCAGGACGAACCTAACACGGGCGAACAATGCGACCACGCGTCAATAGTGGGGGTTTGATGGGCTTTTGGTGGAAATTCCCTCAATAATGGTCCAAGCAAAACCAAGCTGCGGTCGCGACGCCATGCGGAGTCGCCGATCGCCCGGCATTAATCACGAGTTGAGTGACGCACCTCGGCCACCCGGAATCGAAGCCCGTCGCCGCCTTGCATCAGGTGCAGCAGAGCGGTCGCGTCACCCCGAAGCGGGATGTGGCTGGCGTCGGCGCGAAGCTGGTTCCAAGTCGGATCGACCGCCCGCCAAGAACCGTTCAAGGCCACTTCATTCCAAGCATGGAAGGCCAAGGCCGGCTCTTCCCGACCGGAATAAGCCAAGCCGATCACCGTTCGAGCGGGCCAGCCCAAAGCCCGGGCCAAGGTGGTGAGCAGATCCGCGTACTCGGTGCAGTCGCCGGTTCTACGGGCGATGGTCTCAAGGACACTGGTTGGCGGTGCATCAGGCCGGTAGTCAATGTAGGCATGAACGAAGGCCACCAAGGCGGCCAATCGATCCTCGCCCGTCTCCGCTTCACCGACTCCCCGGTTGGCGAGGCGGGCAACCTGTTCATGATGGACGGGAAATTCCAACGTCTCGCCAAGGAACGCTGCCGGGTCCGCGTCCGCTGCCACGGGATTGGCCTTGAGTTCGAGGCGCCAACCACCAAGGCCCCGGCGCGCCTGCGGCCAGATGGCATCAAGGCCTCTGGTGTCCTCGGCCGTCAGCACCAGACGCTCGATCTCGCCGTGGTTGGGCAGGTGCCGGTCCAAGGAAATCCGGTGGTCGGTCAAGTGCAGTGGCGGACGCGCCTTGACAGCCTCCGCCTGCGTCGCGCGGGTCAGCGCGAACAGGCCCGACATGGAAAACGCCACCGGCACATAGCGGCTGTCGAGTTGAATTTCCGTCGCGCGCAGCGGCGCCGGGCTTGCGAAGCGATAGCCGATTTCATTTCTCTCCAGGACTTTGAACTGCTTGTTGACCAGCTTGGCTTCATTGAAGTCCAAGCTCCTAACCCGAAAGCGGGCCCCGCTTTCCGGTCCTTCAGCGGCCAGCCAGGATTCAAGCGCCAAGTAGTCGCCCAACGAAAAGGCCCAATCGATGGAACGCTCCCTGACGGCATCGCCGCGCGTGAATTTCGCCCGTCCGCCATCGGCCGACCACCCCAGAACGACGCCCTCGGTGGGCGAGCCGGCCCGGTCACTCCAGTGTTCGGCACGGACCAGGGGATACGGAGGCAGCGGACCAAAGGCCAAGGATTCACTGATGCTCACCGCCGTCCCGCCATCCAGGGAAAAGAGCATGAACGACTGAAACCGCCAAGCGCCGTGCAAGTCGCGACCAACCTGAGTGGAGAGGTAGCCGATCGGGACGGAGCCCATCCGAAGCTGGTACCAATAGGTGCCGGCGAGAGCCTCGGCCCGCTTCGCCTCAGCGGGACGAGCCTTGTTCAGCCACTCGGCAAAGGCAAGGATCAGCGCCAGCGCCAACACTCCGGCGGAGAGACGCAACAACACACAAGCCCCTAGCCCGACCTATTCACGAATGAACGTGGCGAGATCGGCAATAGCAGTGAAAAGCAGTGAAAGCACTGGGTGCGCGGACGCGTGCTTTGGCACGTTGAGCACGCGGCGGGGGCGTCTCCAATGTTCCGTGAGAGCCTGCGGCTTGCTCCGGAACGGCACGCCGCCGACGCCCAAGGAACGAGCGGCCAGCCGGTGGGCTGTCTCCATTTGTTCCATGGAAGCCCTTAGCTTGCCCCAGAACGGCACGCCGCCGACGCCGAAGGAACACTCCATTTGTTCCATGGAAGCCCTTAGCTTGCCCCAGAACGGCACGCCGCCGACGCCGAAGGAACAACCCGTCAGCCGCGGGGCTGTCTCAATTTGTTCCATGAAAGCCCTTAGCTTGCCCCAGTACGGCACGCCGCCGATGTCGAAGGAACAACCCGCCAGCTGCTGGGCTGTCTCCATTTGTTCCATGAAAGGCACCTGCGGAAAGGGAATGCCCAGTTTCCCCGAACCGCACGGATGCTGTCCAGAGCCAAACGCTTTCGCCGCGCTGGATGCGAACCCTAGGCCCCCAAAGGCAGAGGGTTCGCGGCTACAATGCGCACTCGCAACGGAAGTCACCCAATCCACCATGGCCGAACCCGCAACCGACTTCATTCGGCAACAGATCGACCGGGACCTCGCCAAGCCCGACGGCTCCAGGGAAGTCATCACCCGATTTCCTCCCGAGCCGAACGGCTACCTGCACATCGGTCACGCCAAGAGCATTTGCTTGAATTTCGGAATCGCCGAGGAGTACGGCGGTCACGCCTATCTGCGTTTTGACGACACCAATCCCCTGGCGGAGAGCGACGAGTACGTTGAGGCGATTGAACGGGATGTCGCCTGGTTGGGCTTTGACGTCTCCGGCCGGGTGACCTTCGCCTCGGGCTACTTCGAAGCGCTCTACGAGTGTGCCCTGGAGTTGATCCGCAAGGGCAAGGCATTTGTCTGCAGCCTCTCGCAAGCCGAGATCCGTGCCACCCGCGGCACGCTGACCGAGCCCGGCACCAACAGCCCGTACCGCGATCGCACGGCCGACGAGAACCAGGATCTTTTCGCCCGCATGCGGGCCAGCGAGTTTCCCGACGGCACTCATGTGCTGCGCGCCCGAATTGACATGGCCTCGCCCAACCTGAACATGCGCGACCCGGTGCTGTACCGCATTCGCCACGCCGCCCACCACAATGTCGGCGAGGCCTGGGTGATCTATCCGACCTACGACTTCACGCATTGCATTTGCGACGCCTTGGAGAACATCACCCATTCCCTATGCACCCTCGAATTCGAAGACCACCGCCCCCTCTACGACTGGGTGTTGGACAACTTGAGCCTGAACGCACGTCCACAGCAAATCGAGTTTTCCCGCTTAGGCTTGGAACACACCGTGATGAGCAAGCGGCTGCTGCAGCGGCTGGTGGACGAAGGCGTTGTCGACGGCTGGGACGATCCGCGGCTGCCCACCTTGGCTGGCCTGCGCCGCCGGGGCGTCACCCCCGGCGCGATCCGCGACTTCTGCCGGCGCGCCGGCGTCACCAAGCAGGACAATCAACTTGAGGTTGAGTTGCTGGAGTTCTGCGTTCGCAGCGACCTTGAGGACTCAACACCCCGAGCCTTGGGGGTGGTCAAGCCGCTGAAGGTGCGGCTGACCAACCACCCCGGATCCGAGGAGACGCTGGAGGCCCCTTGGCATCAGCGCCGGCCCGAAATGGGCACTCGCCGCCTGCCCTTCGGCCCTGAGCTCTACATCGACCGCGACGACTTCACGTTTTCACCCCCGCCGAAGTGGAAACGGCTTTCGCCCGGGGCGCACGTGCGCCTGCGCTACGCCTACATCATCCGTTGCGACGAGGTGGTCACCGGTGCCGATGGCGAAATTTCGGAATTGCGGTGCGCCTACCTGCCGGATTCCAGGAGTGGCAGCGACACCAGCGGGGTGAAGCCGGCCGGTGTGATCCACTGGGTGGCCGCCCATGCGGCCGAGCCGGTGCAACTGCGGCTTTACGACCGCCTATTCAGGGTGCGCAATCCGAAGGGCGGCTCGTTGATCGATGACGTCAATCCGGCTTCCCTAGTGACGGCCTCCGGATTCCTCGAACCCGCCGCCGCAACGGGCGGAAAAACCCACTTTCAGTTCGAGCGCGTCGGCTACTTCCACCGGGATCCGGTTCTGCACCGCACCTTCAACCGGATAGCGTCTCTAAGGGATTCCTGGCGCCCTGCGACGGCTCCAAAATGCGCCTGAAGGCACTCCAGGAAACCTCTGATCAAGGCCCGTTCGCTCAGCGCTTCACAGGTTGCGAATGGGAGCGACGTCCCAGCGGATTGGCATTGACCTCGAACGGAGCGGAATCGAGCCCTTGCCCA
>JAQAJJ010000012.1:0-13129 GCA_028278675.1 Candidatus Azophilus lithoversatilis | reverse complement strand
CCCCCCCCCCATGAACGACCCTTCAGCCCGGTAGCGCGAGGGGCCCCGCCCCTCGCAAGTAAAGAGGACTCAGCCCGGGAGCGCGAGGAGCCCGCCCCCGCCCAAACGTTGTGTGGGGCGTGCCATGTGTGGGGCCTGCCACACGGCTTCGCCGCCGCCTTCGGCTTGCCGAAGGCACCCTTGCACCATCACGCCCGCCAGGCTTCTCTGAGCTTTCGGGACTTGATCAGAGGCTCCCTAGATTCGATCGAACTTGGAGCGGTGGCGCTCGATTCGGGAAACGTAGCGCAACCCCGCCTGGCGCCGCCATGCACTGAAGCCGACGTTGTAGCTGGCCAAAGCGCACTCCAAGGCGCCGCAGCGCTCCTCAAGGTGGGCGAGCACTTGGGCACCGCAATAGATGTTCTGCTCGGGGTCACTCAGGTCGGGCGCACCGCAGAAATCCGCCCAGTAGCGAGGCTTGATCTGCGCCGGGCCAATGGCACCGGCCGGGGAGCGGACCTGCTTGCGGAAGGAACTCTCCGTAAACACGAGGCTGGCGATCAACTCCGGCGCCAGTTGTTGGCGGTCGGCAGCCTCCAGTATCCAACCGGCGAATTCGCCAGCCCGATCCATAGGGATGCCAAAGGCCTCTTGCACCAGCTGGCCGAAAACCGCTTTGCGCTGCTCCCAAGTTTGGCTGACGTGGAAGGGCTTGGCGACCGCGAGGGTTTCGAGGTCCGCGAATTGCAGTTCTTCCTGAGCGGAAACGCCCGGTGGCCGAACGCCGCCGGCAGGGATCGTGAGCAGGGCGACGATCACGGACGCGCAAAGGCAACTGACGGAAAAGACGCACCAACGCCCCAAGTCAATGGCCATACAAGCAATATCCCTTGGAAAGGAGCGCGAATTCTACAGAAAAACCAAAAAAAGTGAAGTAAAAATGAAGATTCGTGGGACGACCTCAATCTTGCGGCTTCAAGCTGCGGTCAATTCGGCTACCAACCGACGCTGCTCATCGACCGGGATTCCTCCGTATGCGGCCGAAGTCCGATCGATCAAATCGCCGTAGCGGGCCTTGATCTGCGCGGGAATGGCGTCGGGTTCGCCGCTCACCGCGAAAGCGCTGAGCATCTCGTCGCTAATGAGCGAACCCATTTCCACCCAGCGCCCCTGCTTGGACATGCGGTTCAGTTCCGGTTGCAAATCACCGGCGCCGATGCTGTCGAGCACTGGCTTGTAGGCCGGGGTCGAACCATAGAAGGCGATCTGCTGGCGAGTGGCCGTCCGGGCCCGGTCGATTTCATTCTCGTTTTGACCGGTCACGACAAACACCGGATAGCTGATCTGGAAGTCGCTACGCTGCTTGCCAGCCTTCGCGAAGCCCCGCTCCAAGGCCGGCAGCGTGGTTTCCCGCAGGTAGCGTTCGGTGGTGAAGGCGTGGATGATCACGCCGTCGGCGACCTCGCCGGCCACCTCGGTCATCCGCGGGCCGACCGCGGCCAGAAACACCTTCGGCGGGCCGTAATCATTGTTGGTGGGGGTGAAGAAGGGCGTCATCAGCGTGTGCTGGTAGAACCGCCCGGCAAACTGCAGCTGCTCGCCTTGGTGCCAATTCGCCCAAATGGCCCGCATGGCCAGGATGAACTCGCGCATCCGCGCCGCCGGATTCGACCACGGCATGCTGAAGCGCTTGGTGATGTGGGCGCGAATCTGTGAACCGATGCCGAGCACGAAACGGCCCTTGGAGGCGGCGTTCAGGTCGTGGCCGATGTTGGCCAAGGTCATCGGTGAGCGGCCAAAGGCGACGGCGATTGCGGTCATCAACTCCGCGCGCTCGGTGTGCTGTGCGGCAATGGCCAACGGGAAAAACGGATCGTGCGCGGTTTCCGCCGTCATTATTCCCGAGTAACCCAGTTCTTCCAGCGCCCGCGCCTGATCGCCCACCTTGTCCAAGTCCCAACCGATTCCACCATCCACTTTCACTTCAGCCTCCTATTTGGTTTGCCGCGCATTGGTTTGCCGCGCAGCCATCGCAGCGCCAGGGAATTGTTCCAGCTCGGAACACAGGGCGCAACTGCGCGGCCTGGCTCTGCGCGGCCTGGCTCCTCGGCAGTTGCATTATTCCCTTTGCCTGCGGCTATTTTCCCGGCATTGCAATAGAATGGCCGTGTTCAAGGAGAGTCCCCCATTGACGGCAAAGGTTTTCATCGACGGTCAGGCTGGCACTACCGGCATCGAAATTTTCGAGCGTCTGCGCCACCGGCACGACGTCGAACTGCTGTCGGTGGCCGAGGCGGAGCGCAAGGACCGACAAGCGCGCGCCCGCCTGTTCAACCAAGCGGACATCGCCGTTCTTTGTTTGCCGGACGACGCCGCTCGCGAGGCGGTCGCGCTGGCCGGAGGGCGCTGCCGCCTGCTCGACGCCAGCACGGCCCACCGCACGGCGGACGGCTGGACCTACGGCTTGCCGGAGTTGACGCCCAATCAAGCCGGCGCCATCGCCGCCGCCGATCGGGTCAGCAATCCGGGCTGCTATCCGCAAGGCTTCATTCTGTGCATCCGCCCGCTTGTGGAAGCCGGCCTGCTCTCACCTCTGGCGAACTTGACCCTGCACGCCATTTCCGGCTACTCCGGGGGTGGCCGGAAGATGATCGAGGCCTACGAGGCGGCGGACGCCACCCAATGGGACCGTTGGGGCACCCGCCCCTATGCCTTGAGCCTTCGCCACAAGCACCTGCCCGAGATGCAACATTATTCGCGATTGGTTGCGCCCCCACTGTTCTCACCAACCGTGGGCACTTTCCGCAAAGGGATGGTCACCTTGGTCCCGCTGTTTGAGGAACAACTCGAAGGCGGCGCTGTAGCCGCGGACGTGGCCAATGCCGTGACTCGCGCCTACCAGGACACCCCCTTTGTGGAGGTGTTGCCCTATGGAGATTGCCACAGCCTGGACGGCGGCTACTTGAGCCCCTGCGGCTGCAATGGCACCAACCGCATGGAAATCAGCCTGTTTGGCAACGAGCGGCAACTCCTGCTCGCTGCCCGCTACGACAACCTCGGCAAGGGCGCCGCCGGCGCCGCCGTGCAAAACCTCAACCTGATGCTTGGCTGCGAAGAAACGCGAGGCTTGGCGTGAAGACCCTTGAAGCGCTGACTGCGGCCGAACTCGGCCAACTCCGCCAACAGGTCGAACGAGAGCTGGCCCTGCAGCGCACCGACAAGCTCGCCCTTGACTTAAGCCGTGGCAAGCCAAGCCCGGAACAGCTCGACTTAAGCACTGAACTCAACGAGCCGTTGGCCAGCCTGATCGCCCGTGACGGCACCGACGCCCGCAACTACGGCGCCCTGCGCGGCATCCCCGAAGCGCGGGCCTTGGGCGGCGAACTCATGGACGTGGCCCCGGAGCGGGTGTTCGCGGCGGGCAATTCCAGCCTGTTCCTGATGTATCAGGTCGCTGCCACGGCCATGCAGCGCGGCCTTTGGGGAGACGGCCGGCGCTGGTCACGGGCCGAAGGCCCGCCGCCGCGCATGCTGACGCCAGTGCCCGGTTATGACCGGCACTTCACGATCTGCGAATCGCTTGGCATCGAAATGATCAACGTGGCTATGTTCGACAGCGGGCCGGACATGGAACAAGCTCGACGGCTGGCCGCCGAGGACGCCTCGATCAAAGGCATCTGGTGCGTGCCCAAGTACGCCAACCCCACCGGCTGCATCTACGCCGACAATACGGCGGCAGCCATGGCCGAACTGCCGCAGGCCGCGGCAGCGGACGACTTCGTCATCTTTTGGGACAACGCCTACGCGGTGCATGACTTCGAGCGTCCAGCCGCACCCCTGGCCAACCTCTACGATCTGGCCGTGGCGGCAGGCACCGCTGAGCATGTGGCTTTGTTCTCATCGACCTCGAAGATCACCTACGCCAGCGGCGGGCTCGGCTTTTGCGGCGGCTCCGACGCACTGCTTAGCGCCTTGGAGGAGACCCTGAGCCTGATGTGCATCGGCCCGGACAAAGTGGCGCAGCTGCGCCACGCCCGCTTCCTGTCCGGGCGCATCGAGGAACACATGACCCGCCACGCGGCGGTGCTCAAACCGAAGTTCGCCATCGTTGACCGAGTGCTTGAGGAGGAACTCGGCGGCTTGGGCATCGCTCGGTGGACAAAGCCCAAGGGCGGCTACTTCGTCTCCCTGACCACGCCGCCCGGCACCGCCGCCGATATCGTCCGGCGGGCTGCCCAAGAGGGGCTGAAGCTGACGCCGGCCGGCGCCACCTTCCCTTACGGACGGGATCCGAACGACGACAACATCCGCATCGCCCCGAGCTTTGCGCCCCAGGACGAACTGGAGTCCGCAATGAAAGTGCTGACCGGCTGCGTGAAGCTCATCGCCATCGACAGGAATCGAACGGAGGCTGAATGACGCCCATGGCCGAACCGCACGATGAGGCGGCTCCGAACCCGGACGGCGAGGAACTGCCTCGCTTTTCCGAGTACGCCCTGCCTGAACCGCTCATGAGAGCGATCAATGACCTCGGCTATGAACACTGCACCCCGATTCAAAGCCAAGCACTGCCCCTAAGCTTGGCAGACTACGACATCACAGGCCAAGCGCAGACCGGCACCGGCAAGACCGCCGCCTTCCTGATCACCATCCTGACCCACCTCTGGGAGCAGCCGCGAAAACACGCGCCGAGTGGCCGGTTGCCGGCCCCCAGATCGCTGGTGCTGGCACCGACCCGGGAGTTGGCGATGCAGATCGAAGCGGACGGCGAGGAGTTGGCTCGGCACATGGACCAGGACGCCCTGTGCGTGGTTGGTGGCATGGACATTCAAAAGCAGGTCAACCGGCTCAATGCGGAGCGGCCCAACATCCTCATCGCCACCCCTGGCCGGTTGATCGACCTGCTGCAGCGGGGCTGGGTGGACATCGGCAGCGTGGAAATCCTGGTCATCGACGAGGCCGACCGGATGCTGGACATGGGCTTCATTCCCGACGTGCGGCGCATCGTGTACCGCACGCCGCGCAAGCATCGGCGACAAACGCTGTTCTTCAGCGCCACCTTCAACGACGACGTGATGCGCTTGGCGCAATCCTGGACCCTGGAGCCGGAGCACATCGCCATCGCCCCTGAGCAGGTGGCGGTGGATACCGTTGAGCAGCTGTTCTGGCTGACCAGCCGGGAAGGCAAGCGGGCGCTGCTGCGCGACTTTCTCAAGATCGAGCAGCCTGATCGGGCGCTGATATTCACCAATCGGCGCGACCAAACCCATCGCTTGAACCAATGGCTGAACAGCAAGGGCATTGACAGCGAGGCCCTGGCCGGCGACGTGCCCCAGAACAAGCGCACTCGAACCCTAAGTCGGTTCAAGGAGGGCAAAATTCGCTACGTGGTAGCCACCGACGTGGCCGGGCGCGGCATTCACGTCGATGGCATCAGCCACGTCATCAACTACGACCTGCCGGAGGACGCCGAGGACTACGTTCATCGCATCGGACGCACTGGCCGGGCCGGCGCCTCTGGGGTGAGCATCAGCTTCGTCTCCGAAGACGACGCCTTCAACCTGCCCGCCATCGAGGAGTTTCTGGGTGCGCCCGTGAAGTGCGCTCAGCCGAGTCTGGAATCCCAAGGGCAGCCCTGAACCGGTCCGGTGGCGAGATGACAGCCGGAAACGACGATCGAGCTGTTGGCGTGGCGGCCATCCAGCACTGCGCGACAACCGATGTGGCCCGCAACCTCGATGCGGTGGAGCGGCTGGCTCTCGAAGCAAGGGAGGCGGGCGCCGAGGTGGTGATGACCGCCGAGGCCTTTGCCTACATCGGCCCGGACCGCGGCAAGCGGGCTTTGCTCGAACCCCTCCCTTCCGGTGGGCCGATACTGGACCGCTGCCGGGCGCTGGCTGTGCGCCTCGGCTGCGACCTGGTGCTCGGCGGCTTTCACGAAGCCGCCGCCGATGCGGGCAAGGCCTTCAACACCTGCGTGCATCTTGACGCCAACGGCGAAGTGGCGGCGCTGTACCGCAAGATCCACTTGTTCGACATCAAACTGGCCGACGGCACGGAACTGCATGAATCGCGGCGCACCGCACCCGGCGACGCCCTGACCACCACCCGGCTGCCATTCGGCCTGCTCGGCTTGACCGTCTGCTACGACCTGCGCTTCCCCTATCTCTACCAAACGCTGACCGATCAGGGCGCAGTGGCCCTGACCGTGCCCTCCGCCTTCACCGCCACCACCGGCACCGCCCACTGGCACGTCCTGCTGCGCGCCCGCGCCATCGAGTGCCAGTGCTACGTCATTGCCCCCGCCCAGCATGGCCGGCACAACGATCGCCGCCGCTCCTACGGCCACTCGCTGATCGTCGATCCCTGGGGCGAGGTGATCGCCGAGCGCGAGGACGGTGACGGCTTTGCGCTGGCCGTCGTCGATCCGTCGCGAGTGGCGCAAGTCCGCGAGCAGTTGCCCTGCCTCGACCATCGGGTGGCAGCGTCTTCACTGCAGCGATCGAAAAGCGCCACCGAGTCATTGGAAGCGGAGCCTTAGCATGGGCGCGGGCAAGGGCATCGTCATCGTCGCGGCGTTGATCGTCATCACCGCCGGCCTCAAGGCAGCTGCGGATCTCGCGGTGCCGTTTCTGCTCGCCGCCTTCACCGCCATCATCGCCGCCACGCCCATGTACTGGCTGGAGCGACGCGGCACCCCCGGCTGGCTGGCCATCACGCTGGTGATGGCGGCCATTCTGGTCGCGCTGATGGGCGTCGGTGCCCTGGTGGTCCAATCGGCCGACGCCTTCAGCGCCAAGCTGCCCTTCTACCAGGAGCGGCTCACGTTGATGTTCAACGCCGCCCTGACTTGGCTGGAACCCTTGGGCGTAGTCCTCTCGCGGGACCTCCTGATCGAGAACTTCAATCCGGGCACCGCCTTCACCTTAGCGGGCAACGCTCTGGCCGGCCTAGGCGCAGCACTGTCGAACAGCTTCCTGATACTGCTTACCGTCATCTTCATACTGGCTGAGGCGACCAGCTTTCCGCGCAAGCTCAAGGACGTGCTGCGCCAGCCCGAGCAATCCATGCCCCACTTCGTCCGCTTCGCCGACAACGTCAACCGCTACATGGCCATCAAAACCACGGTCAGCATTTCCACCGGCCTCGCCGTCACCCTGATGCTGGCCGTGCTCGGCGTCGATTTTCCCGTGCTCTGGGGCATTCTCGCCTTCCTTCTCAATTTCGTGCCCACCATCGGCTCCATCATCGCCGCGGTGCCAGCGGTGTTGCTGGCGCTGGTGGAGCTCGGACCCCTGTCCGCGCTGCTTGCCGCCTCAGGCTATGTGGCACTGAACATCCTCTTCGGCAATTTCATCGAGCCGCGTTTCATGGGGCGGGGCCTGGGCCTGTCAACCCTGGTCGTATTCCTGTCGTTGGTGCTCTGGGGCTGGGTCTTCGGGCCCGTGGGCATGTTGCTGTCGGTGCCTTTGACCATGACCGCCAAGATCGCGCTGGAGGCCAATCCCGCGACCGAATGGCTCGCCCGGCTGCTCGGTCCGGCGGACGGTTTGGAGAAGGATGAAGCCGGCCAGCCAGAACCCGCAGAACAAAGCTGAACAGCGCCCACGCCATGGCCTATGAACGCAGCAACATCCGCCGCATGACGGGCTACACTTGGGGGGAGCAGCCGAAGGATGCCGGCACCTGCAAGCTGAACACCAACGAGAACCCCTACCCGCCGGCCCCTGGCGTGGCAGCAGCGCTGAAGGACATCGACGCCGCCGACCTTCGGACCTATCCACAACCAACCGCCGATCCGCTGCGAACGAAAATCGCCGAACACCACAAGCTGGCTAAGGAAAATGCGCTCATCACCCACGGCGGTGACGAGGCACTGCGCTTGGCCATCACCACCTTTGTCGAGCCCGGCTCACCGCTCGGCTGCGCCAACCCGAGCTATTCGCTCTATCCGGTGTTGGCGGGCATCCAAAACGCACCCCAGCTGCAAGCCGAGAACAGCGCCGACTGGAGCCTGCCGACCGATTTCGCGCAGCAGGCCAATGCGGCCGGGGCGCGGCTGACCTGCTTGGTCAACCCGCACGCGCCCTCCGGGCGGCTGATGACCACGGACGACTGCGCGCGGCTGGCCGCCGAGTTGGATGGGGTGCTGCTGCTCGACGAGGCCTATGCGGACTTTATCGATCCCGCGCTCGGCTACGACAGCGCGCCGCTCATCAAGGCGCATGACAACCTGCTCATCCTGCGCTCGTTTTCCAAGGGCTACAGTTTGGCCGGGCTGCGACTGGGCTACTTGATTGGGCAGGAAGCCTTGATCGAGCCGCTGCTCACCAAGACCCGAGACAGCTACAACATCGACGCCATCAGCCACCGGCTCGGTCTGGCCGCACTGGATGATCAAGACCACGCTGCGGAAACCCGGCGGCGGGTGCGGGCGGAACGGTCGCGGCTCGAGGATGAACTGGCCCGCCGCGGCCTGCAATGTCCACCCTCCGAGGCCAACTTCCTGCTCGCCCATGTGCCCGAAGACGCCAAGCTGACGGCCAAGGCCCTTTACGAAGCGCTCAAGGCGCGAGGCATTTTGGTGCGTCACTTCGACACGCCACGCCTCGCCGACGCCTTGAGAATCAGCATTGGAACCCCGGCGCAGAACCAGCGCCTGCTCCAAGCGCTTGACGACCTGCTCGACCATGTTTCCGCTGCGCGATGAAAACCCGACGGCGCGCAAACCGTTCGCGGTCATCGCGATCATCGTTCTCAATGCGCTGACCTGGGGATTCGTTCAAGGCTTCGGCGGCGATTTCCCGCTGGCGCAGTCACTGTGCCTGCATGGCCTCATCCCCGGTGAACTGCTCGGCCTGATCGACATGGGGCATCAATTGCCGATGGGCCCGAACCTGGTCTGCACCTTGGACGGCAACGCCAATCCCGCCACCCTGCTCACCTCCATGTTCCTGCACGGCGGTTGGTTCCACATTCTCGGCAACCTGTGGTTCCTCTGGGTGTTCGGCGACAACATCGAAGACGTGATGGGGCCGCTGCGGTTCATTGTCTTCTACCTGCTCTGCGGGTTGGCGGCGGCCTTCGCGCAGATTCTCTCAGACCCGGACAGCGCCATTCCGATGGTCGGCGCCTCCGGCGCCATCGGCGGCGTCATGGGCGCCTACGCGCTGCTCTATCCCCGTGCCCGAGTGCAGACCCTGCTGGTGCTCGGCTTCTACATCACCACCATCGGCGTGCCCGCCTTCGTCATGCTCGGCTATTGGTTCCTGCTGCAGATTCTCGGCGGCCTGCCGGCGTTGGGCTCCAGCGAAGGCGGCGTCGCCTTCTGGGCCCACATCGGCGGCTTCGTCGCCGGCCTCGCCCTGATCCACCCGTTCAAGCGGCCTGACTACGCCAATACGCGAAGTCAACGCCAACCGCGTCGCTCATCGCCCAACAAGCGTTGGTTTTGACGCCGGCGAACACCCAACTGTTGAGGAACAACCCGCCAGCCGCTGGGCTGTCTCCATTTGTTTCATGGAAGCCCTTAGCTTGCCCCAGAGCGGCACGCCGCCGACGCCGAGGGAACAACCCGCCAGCCGCTGGGCTGTCTCCATTTGTTTCATGAAAGCCTTCAGCTTGCGCGACGGCACTCCGACCCCCATCCAACACTGCCAACCTTCCCCCATGCCGCTCAATCAAGCCGACCTGCCCGCGCCATTCTCGCCATCAGCCAGCCGGCCACGGCCACGCCGATGCCAACAATGGCCACGATCACCGCCGCGAGGGCGTTCACGTCGGGGGTGATGCCGAGCCGAACCTTCGAGTAGATGACCATCGGCAGGGTGCTCGACTCGGGGCCGGAGACGAAGCTGGCGATGACCAGATCGTCCAACGACAGGGTGAAAGCCAGCAGCCAGCCGGACAGCATGGCCGGCGCGATCAGCGGCAGGATGATGTCGAAGGTCACCCCCATGGGGCGGCAGCCCAAGTCCATGGCGGCTTCCTCCAAGGCGCGATCCATGGCCGTCAGCCGCGCCTGCACCACCACCGCCACATAGGCCATGGAAAAGGTGATGTGGGCGATGGTGATGGTGTCCGCTCCCCTTCCTGAGGGCCAGCCGACCATGCCCTCCAAGCTCACGAAGAGCATCAGCAGTGACAGGCCAGTGATCACTTCCGGCATCACCAACGGCGCCGCCAGCATGCCGGAAAACAGCGTGCGTCCCCGAAAGCGGCCCATGCGGGTGATGGCCAGCGCCGCCAGCGTGCCCAGGGCGGTGGCCAAGGTGGCGCTGACGAAGGCGATGCGCAGGCTCAAGCCTGCGGCGTCAATGATCTGCTCGTTCTCCCAAAGCGCCCCGTACCAGCGCAGCGAAAAGCCGGTCCACACCGACACCAGCCGTGAGTCATTGAAGGAGTAGGCGATCATCACCAGGATGGGGACGTACAGGAAGGCGAAGCCGAAGCACAGGCAACTGAACAGGAACGTTGGGGAGCGGCCACCCCGCCTCACCGCACCGTCTCCCGGTCGGGTTGCGAGAAACGCTGAAAGATGACGATCGGCACCACCAAAATCAGCACCAAGACGCTCGCCACCGCGCTCGCCAGCGGCCAGTCGCGATTGACGAAGAATTCATCATATAGGGTGCGGCCGATCATCAGGGTGTCCAGGCCGCCGAGCAGCGAAGGGATCACGAATTCGCCCAGCGCCGGAATGAACACCAGCATCGAACCCGCCACCACCCCCGGCACCGAAAGCGGCAGCGTGATGTCGAGGAACGCCTGCCGAGGCCGGCCACCCAAGTCGGCCGCGGCATCGAGCAGGTCGTCGTCGAGACGCTCGAGGGTGGCGTAGAGCGGCAGGATCATGAACGGCAGGTAGGTATAGACAATGCCGAGATAGACGGCCAAATCCGTGTACAGAATCTGCACCGGCTGATCGACCAGCCCGAGCGCCAACAGCGCCTTGTTGACCACGCCCTGGCCGGACAGCATGCCCATCCACGCATAAACGCGCAGCAGGAACGAGGTCCAGAACGGCAGTATGACCAGCAGCAGCAGCACATTGCGCCAAACGGTCCGCGCGCGGGCGATGCCGTAGGCCATGGGGTAGCCGATCAACAGGCACAGCAGGGTGGCGACCCCGGCGATGCGCAGCGACTTCAAGTAGCTCACCCAGTACAGATCGTCCTCGGTGAGGAAGCGGTAGTTGTCGGCGGTCAGTTGAATCCCCTGCGTCTCGTCGTAGAGGGGCGTGAAGGGTGGCTGCCCGATCAGCGGGTCGGCAAAGCTGATTCGCATAACGATGGCGAACGGCGCCAAAAAGAACACCAACAGCCAAAGATAGGGCACCCCGGCCACGGTGCGCCGCCACAGCCGTTCAGGCCGCCGCAGCGCCGCCGCCTTCCGCTGCGCCGGGGATTTGCGCCCGAGTTTCGCCCCAGGCGAAACTCGAACGCGCCGCAGGCGCGCCGTCACTGGGTCAACACCACGCTGCAGTCCCGGGGCCAGGAGAGATGGATGGGTTCGTCCCACTCCAGCGCCAACTCGGCGGATCGGTGGGCGTTTTGGCTTGACACCTGCACCAGCTTGCCTTGATCGGTGCGCACCCGATAGACGGAGTGATTGCCGTAATAGGCCAGATCCTCAACGGTTCCATGCATGACGGTCACCCCCTCGCCAGCGGGCGCCTCCCGGCTCAGGCGGATTTTCTCCGGGCGCACGGCCACGAACAGCAGGTCCGGCAGCGCCTGCCCGGCAGTGGGCTCGGCGTGAATCGGCACGCCAGTCTCGGCGCAGATGATGCGACCGGGGTCGCCGGCATCCGCTCGGCCTTCGAAGAGGTTGATGGCGCCGAAGAAGTCCGCCACAAAGCGGCTGTTGGGGTATTCGTAGATTTCCGTCGGAGTGCCGATCTGCACGAACCGGCCGGCGTCCATCACGGCGATGCGAGTGGCCAGCGTCATCGCCTCCTCCTGATCGTGGGTGACGACGATGAAGGTGATGCCGAGCCGGTCCTGGATGTTCATCAACTCAAACTGGGTGCGCTCGCGCAGATTCCTGTCGAGCGCGGCCAAGGGCTCGTCAAGCAGCAGCACCTTGGGCCGCTTGGCCAAGGCGCGGGCCAGCGCCACGCGCTGCTGCTGGCCGCCGGAGAGTTGGCGCGGCTTGCGCCGGGCGAAATCCTGCATCTGGACCAGCTCCAGCAACTCCGTCACGCGCTCCTTGATCTCCGTCTTGCCGAGCCCTTCCTTTCTCAAGCCGTAGGCGACGTTGTCCGCCACCGTGTAGTGCGGAAACACGGCGTAGGACTGGAACATCATGTTGGTGGGGCGTTCGTAAGGTGGTCGGCCGGCCATGTTCGCCCCGTCGATGACCACCTCCCCGGCGGTGGGTGTTTCAAAGCCCGCCAGCAGGCGCAGCAAGGTGGACTTGCCGCATCCGGAGCCGCCGAGAATGGCGAACAGCTCGCCTTGGAAAATGTCGAGGCTCACCCCATCCACCGCCGCAAAGCCGTCGAAGGTCTTGCTCAGGTTTTCAATGCGGATGAAGGGTTCGGCGGTGGGGTCCTCCCATGGAACAAATGGAGACAGCCTAGCGGCTGGCCGGTTGTCACTTCGGCTTCGGTGGTGTGCCGTTCTGGGGCCAGCTGAAGGCACCCATGGATTGATCGACGCCTTGCCGCCTGCTTCAGTCACCGCGCTAGAGTCCCGACTTGGCCCGCGTCCAAGCTCGTGTGCGGCGGCGCTCAGCCTTTGGACCGGCGAGGAAGGTCACCTTGAGGCGTTTCTTGATCTCGTCGTCCGGGTAAATGGCGGGGTCCGCGGCATACTCCGGCGAGACCAGGGCGAAAGCGCTTCGGTTGGCATTGGCGTAGCCGGTGTTGTTGGTGATTGCGGCGATGACGTCCGGCCGCAGGAGGTAGTTGAGAAACAGATGGGCGTTGCCCGGGTGCGGCGCATCGGCGGGAATGTAGGCGGTGTCAAACCAGATGATGCCGCCCTCGCTTGGCACCGAGTACTTCAACGCCAGTTCCAGGCCAGCCTCCCGGGCGCGGCCGGCGGCCACCGTGTAGTCCCCCGACCAGCTGCCCGCCAGGCAGAGCTCGCCCGCCGGCATGTCAAGCAGGAACTTGGTGGCACTGTAGTACTTGATGTAGGGG
>JAQAJJ010000011.1 GCA_028278675.1 Candidatus Azophilus lithoversatilis | reverse complement strand
CGTTACCGGAAAGGGCGACAACGCGGTGTGGCAGGCCCCACACAAGGCGGAGCAACGCGGCCGGGGGCCGAAACGGCCATGAATAATCACACTTATTTGCGGGACAGCACACTACGTGCTCGCCTGGGCAATCCGGCGTCTGACTTCCTTGACCGCTTCAAAGATTTCAGCAGGCAGGGGATCGATGGTCTCGCCCAACTCCGCTCTGGCCGCATGCCAAAGAGATTCAAGCCTTTCGGATAGGTCGGCGCTTTCCATGAGTTGCTTCACTTTGGCTGCAAGGCCAGCAGCGAGCATCGCCATTAGAATTCTGGCGAGAGTGCCGAGTGCTTCGTCGGGAACGCCTTCCTCGGCGCTAAGCGCCCGTTCCAATGCGTGAAAAGCTTCGGCGTGGCGAGTCTTCGATCCGCCCACTAGAATTGCTGTAGCCAAGCCTCGCCAGGCGGCGGCGCAGGTTGGATCAATGTCGGTTGCCGTCCTGCAGATCAACTCCGCCAGCTTTGGCTCTGCTACTTCTCCAGCACTCGATCCAACTGCCGCCAAGGTCAGTAGTTCGGCGCATTTCGTTCTTCGGACATCTTGGACTACGGGCCGAACGTAGTCTGAGATCAGCTTGAGATAGCCCATCGCTTCATTTGCTTGACCAATAACGGAGAACCAACCCGCTGCTGCGCTCAAAACAAAAATAGCAGTGGATTTTAGTTCGGGCGGGTCATCGGTGCGGACAATCCGAAGTGTCTCTTGCGTTGCCGCGCGCAACTCTTCTGTTTTCCCAGCTTGCATATGACTGTTGATCACAAATAGCAGGGCCCGGGCGGAAATCGCCCTTACTTTCCACGGATAGGAGGGTTGGGCAAGTTCGGCCACCCAAACAAAAAGTGGTAAAGCTTGTTCTTCCAACCCTGTTTCAACCAGCTTATGGCCGCAATTCAGCAGCGCTGCCGCCTGCGTTTGCAGTGATTCGGGCGGCTCGTCTCGATCGATCAAATCCAAGCTTCCGCAAATCACGTCCGCCGCTTCCTCGGCACGTCCAAGTTTCAGCAGCGCTGCGCCCTCGGCAAGGGAAGCCGCTGATGCCCAGTTGCGGGTTATGGGACGGCCAACTGGGCTCGAATTTGCACTCCATTGCCTGAATGCGGCAATTGCGCGGCTTAGGGATTCTGGGTCGTCGCCCACCATCGCCAGCCCTATCCATCCAACCAAACTACTAGGTGACTTTTCAACGAGTTCGCGGAAAACCAACTCGGCATTCAGCAAATCTCCTCGGAGTGCGAGCTTGAGTGCTTTTCTTACAGCAGATCGTTCTCTGTCAACCGGAGTACCTGCATCGAAAGCCGCTTCGACTTGATCCAGCGCTTCTAACTCGATGTCCTTTTCAAAAATCAGATCGACCGCCTTGGCCCACCACTCGTGTCTTTCTGAGTACTCGGTGTCGCGACCGACATGGCCCGCGAGCACTACAAGCCAATCGGCTGCTTCCGCTGGCGGCATGTCTCGAGTGCGTAGCGCCTCAAGGGTGGTTGGATATAGGCTTCGCATGGCGGCTGCGCCGAACAGGTCATGCAGAAATCCGACCAAACGGGCCAAGCGTTCGCGTTCGGTCCGCGAAAAGCGGAGTACGTAGTAGATGTTGTAGAAGCGGTCGGCGACCTCGTATCTGCCCCGCTTTTCCTCCCGCAGGTGGATCTCGCGGACATAGCCCTTTTCCTTGAGCTGCCGCAGTTGGGCGCTGGCATGGGAGGAACTGAGCTTGGCCGCTGCTGACACTTCTTTTGTCAGCATTGGCGCCCAAGCTGCGGCGAGGCAGTGGAAGACCCGGCGGGCTTGAACCGGCAGAGCCTCAATGCTGGCCTTGAAGTAGGGTGTTTGCTCATCGATCAGCCGCTCCAAGTCCTCGAACGCCGAACCGAGGGGCGATTCAAGCAGCATTCGGCAAGCCAGTGTCAGCAAGCGGGGGTTGCCCCCCGTCAAATGCCGGATGGTCTCCAACCGACCGCGCTCATGGCCCACGGTCTCGGCGTGATTAGCCGTGCCGTCAGTCGCCACTAGGGCTGCAAGCAGTTTGCTGCACTCCTCTTGATTCAAGCCTTGGAGCCTGATGAGGCGGAAGAACTCGTAGAATGGTTGGCCGTGGCCGCGGATAGCCTCGAATACGGCGTTGGCGGAACCGACGACCATGACTTCGGGATGCTCCATAAGGGCGGCGCGCAGGGCGTGGACTTCGCGCTCGTCGCGCAGTTGTTCGAATACGAGATCAAGGTTCTCCACAAAAAGAATCAGGCGCTTGCCGCTGTCTTGGCAGTAGTCCAAAAGCGACGCGAGTGCGTACTCCTCTTGTCGTTGGCCGTCAGTTTCATCCAGCACCAAGGCGTCAGCTTTGGCATTCCAGCGATTGTCGCTTGTGGCGCAGGCCAGATGGCGCAACGCGGCAATCCAGAAGTCGGCCAAGTCGGTGATGTCATAGCTCTCTTCGGGGAAAGGCACGGGCTGCCAAATCGATGCCATGTCCGGTCGTTCGCGAATCTCCTGCAGGAACCGGAGGCCTAGGGTCGTCTTGCCCATGCCCCGTGGCCCCACTAGGACGACGTGCTGACAGGGATGCCCGGGCTTTTGCTGCGCGAGAATGTCCATCATGTGGGCGAGCGTCCCGTGCCGCGCCACGAACGAGGTCTTGAGTTCGGCTGCGGTGAGCTGGGCGGGATTGTAAATCCGTTTGGGGATCATGATGCTGGCCCAGGCGTTTGGTTGCTTCGCCACCAAGTTCGCAGCAGATCGGATCGGAAGACGAGCCGACCACCCTCTTCATCCAGATAGCCGTCTGCCTTCAACTCACGTAGCACCCCGGGTTCCGAACGAAGCGCACTTTCGAGTTTTTCCATTGCGATTCCGGTTTCGACTCGGCAGGCTTCAGCAAGAATGCTGTGCGCAACGTCAAGTTGGGGTTGATCGAATACGAACGCCAAGCGTTCGGCATAGTGGTCGAGATGGGGTGTGCCGCTTGTTCCGGACAGCCGCTCGGTGAAGCACTGCTCGATGATTGTTTGTGAAATCCGCGAATCATCGCCGTCACAAGCGTCCTTGAGGGCGGAGAAGAAAAGCTGCACATGGTAGGGAACCGGATCCTTGAGCAGCGCCAGCACTTGGTCGATGGTGTCGCGGCCGAGCGTGAAATTGCTGTGGCGGCCAATCTGCTCGAGGAATTTCCTCGCGGTGGGCCTGTCCCAAGACTCCAGGCGGAATGGCGCGATGTCGTTGATCAAAGAGGAAAGGCTCGCACGGCGAACAACGCCCTCAAGTCCGATGGAGCCGCCGAGCAGCATCTGCACCTTGCCGCGGAGTTCATCCGCTTGGCGCAAGTGCCGGAGCTTTGCAAGCAGCAGTTCGGCTTCTGGCCGCCCGCCTTCCGATTGCAGCAGGCGCGCGATGAGAATGGGCAACTCGTCCACGATGACCAGCAGGCGCCTGCCATCTGGAACGTCCACCAAACGGCGCACTAGCTGGTCCATGGCGCGGCCCCAGTCCCGGCCCATGGCCCCCGGGAGTTCAATCCGCAAAGCCTTGGGGCCGATCGACTTGATCGAAGCGGAGGCCTGCTTCAAGTTTCGCCAGAAGGGCAGAGCTTCAAACCAGCGCCGATAGCGTTCATGCTGCGCCAACTCCGACAACATCGCCGCCACAAAGTCGGCCGCGCCACCGCTGCCTTCGACATTGATGAAAATGACATCCCAATTCTCCTTTGGACTGCGGTTCAGCTCTAGCATCAGGCTAGTCTTGCCCACCCGCCTCGGCGCGAGCATGAGAAGGTGGTGGCCTTGTTCCAAGTCAGACCATAAGTGGCTTTGCTCGGGCTCCCTTCCGAATAGGTCGTCCCCGAGTACCGGTGGCCCTGTGATGTTGCGCATTGATGTGATTCTGCTGACTCAATTAGGCCGACTATAGATGGCAATGAAAATTTTGGCAAAGGAATTTTTGCCAAAATATCTTTTGTTGAAAGCGATGTTTATCCGCCCTACGATTTGATGCAAACTGCCGCTCCCACTGACACGGGGGTGCGGGCATGACCATCATTCTGGACGGCGGCATGGGATCGGAGCTTATCCGCCGGGGCGTTGGGGACGAGCGCGGCCTCTGGTCGGCGCGGGCGCTGCTTGAGGCACCCGAAGCGGTGGCCCAGGTGCATCGCGACTACATGACCGCGGGCGCTGAAATCATCATCACCAACACCTACTCGACCATCCCCAGCTATCTGGGCAAGCTCGACATGGACGAGCGCTGGCTGGAACTGACCGAGTTGGCCGGAAAACTGGCGCGTTCAGCGGCCGATGCGGCCGCCGGCAAGGCGCGCGTGGCCGGCTCGCTGCCGCCACTGAGCGAAAGCTACCGGGCGGACCTAGTGCCGCCCGACGCCGAGGCGCAGCCGCTGTACCGGCAGATGGTCGAAGCGCTCAAGCCCTACGTGGACCTCTTCATTTGCGAGACCATGTCCTCGGCCCGGGAGGCCCGCAACGCCGCCAGCATGGCTCGGCGCCATTCGACCAAGCCGGTCTATGTCTCATGGACGTTGGCTGAGGCGGCTGGCGCGGGCTTGCGCAGCGGCGAAACCTTGACGGCGGCGCTCGATGGCGTTGCCGACCTGGTGCCCGACGCGCTGCTGTTCAACTGCACGTCGCCGCAAGCCATTGCCGGCGGATTGGCGCAGTTGGCCGAGTTGACGGACAAACCGCTCGGTGCCTATCCGAATCGGTTCAGCGTGCCGGATGGCTGGACCATGGACAGCGACGCGCGAACCGTGCGCCGGGAAATGTCCGTGGAGGCCTTCGTCAACCACACGCTGCACTGGCGGGAATTGGGCGCCTCCATCATCGGCGGCTGCTGCGGCATCGGTCCCGAGTACATTGCTGCGGCGGCAGATCGATTGCGGTCAGCCTGACCCATCAACCTTGTCTCGGCGTGTCCTCGATCAATCCCTTGACCAAGGACGCTGCGAGCAGCACGAACACCAGCAGCAGAGGCACCGAGGTCACCACCACGGCCGATTGCAGGGACAGCAAGCCGCCCACGTAGATCAGCGAAATTGGCAGACCGCCGATGGCGAAGGCCCAGAACACCCGATGCAGGCGGGCCGGGTGCTCGTGAACCGGGAGCGACCGTGAGGCGCACGAAGCCAAGGTGTAGGCGGCGCTGTCGTAGCTGGTGGCGGCGAAGATCATGCAGATCAGCACGAACAAGGGCAGCACCAGGTCGCCCAGTGGCAGGGTGGCGAGCATTTGCACCATCGCCTCGTTGGCCCGCCCGTCGTTGACCAGCGCCAGCACCTCGGTTTGACCGTTGAACTCCTGGTAGTGCGCCGTGCTGCCAAGAACCACGAAGAACAAAGTGCAGCCCAAAGTGCCCCAGCCCAGCGTCCCCAGCACCACTTGACGAATGGTGCGGCCACCGGAAATCTTGGTGATGAACATGCCCATGAAGGGTCCCAAAGCCAGCCACCATGCCCAATAGAAGACCGTCCAGGCTTCGTCGAAGCCCGACGAGTTCGACAGGTCCAGCCAAGTGCTCATGGTGATGAAGTTGGCCAGGAAGTGGCCCACCGAATTAGCGCCCTGCTCCACGATGTGGCCGGTGGGCCCAAACGCCAGCACCAGCACCAGCAGCAGGAAGGCCAGGCCGACGTTGAGGTTGCTCAGCCGCTTGATGCCGGCTTCGAGGCCGACGTAAACGCTGACGGCGAAAGTCGCCGTGATGGTCATGATGACCAAAAGGTCCAACCCAAAGCCAGGGGCTATGCCGGTCATGCGGGTCAGCCCTGCGCCGATCATCGCTATCGCCAGCCCCATGCCGGTGCTGACCGCGCCCAGCAGGCCGATCATGAAAAGCAGGTCAACGATCCGCCCCAGCCAGCCGTCAGCGCTGCGGCCGAGAACCGCCTTGCAGGCGGCGCTAAGCCGCAGTACCGGCATTTTTCGCACATGGTAGGCGTAGGCGATGGCGACACCGGGCAGGCAGTAGAGCGCCCAGCCGATGAAGCCCCAGTGGAAAATGGGGTAGCTGGCCGCCCAACGCATCGCTTCGTCCGTGCCCGGGGCGACGCCGAAGGGCGGCGCGTTGTAGTAGTAGGCCCACTCCACGGTTCCCCAATAGAGCACACTCGTGCCGATGCCGCCGCAGAACAGCATGGAGGTCCAACTGAAATTGCCGTAGTCCGGGCTCAAGCCGTCGCCGAGCACCACCTTGCCGAAGCGGCCGAAGGCCAGATAGAGCAGGAACAACAGCACGGCGCCAGCCATGACGATGTACACGGAGCCCAGGCCATGGGTGACGGCCTCGAAGGCGGTGGTCAAGGCTGCTTTGCCCCACTCGGGGAACACGATCAAGGGCAGGCAGACAATCAGTATGCCCAGCGCCCCGGCGCTGAAGATGAACCAGTCAACGTTGGCCCGGTACGGTGCCGGTTCCGCCTGACTCACGAGGCTAGTCCGGCATCCTGTTCGAGGGCCAGCAACGCGCGCTTGGTCGCCAAGCCGCCGCCGAAGCCGGTGAGCGAGCCATCGCTGCCGATCACCCGATGGCAGGGAATGATGATGGGGATGGGGTTCTTGGCATTGGCTGTGCCAACGGCCCGCACGGCGCGCGGCTTGCCGATGGCGGCGGCCACTTCCTTGTAGCTGCGCGTCTCGCCGTAGGGGATGGCTTGCAGCGCCTCGAGCACCCGGTGCTGGAAGGCGGTTCCCCTTGGAGCCAGAGGCAAGTCAAAGCGCTGCCGTCGGCCCGCAAAGTAGCCGTCGAGCTGTTCCCTGACGTCGTCGAAGGGCGCATCCGCCTGGGCCCAGCCGGGTTCTGGGGCATCCCGCTCGCCGTCGCGCGGGAAGCGGATGGTCGTCAAGTTTCCATCCCGTTCGGCCAGCAACAGGGGGCCGATGGCGGTGTCGTGATAGGTGTAGTACATGGGTCGGTCTCCTTGGCGTGGCGTTCTTCAGGCGCTCAGCGCGGCCCGCTCGCGGCTTGGGACTGCTTCCCGGTGGCGTGGCCGCGCCGCGCGATGCCACAGGTGCATTAGCGCGTAGGCCCGCCAAGGCGACCAAATTGCGGCGCGCTTGGCGGCTCCGGCGGCCGTCGCGTTGAGTACCTTGCGCACCACCCAATCGCCATCTGGGAATGCATCGGCGTCCTTGGCCACCCGCAGGGCGATGTACTCCGCAGTCCAGGGGCCGATGCCGGGCACACGGCAAAGCGCCGCCCGCAGCGATGCGCCATCTGTCCCCTCCCGGAGGTCGAGGACGCCGTCCACGGCGGCGGCAGCCAACGCCCGCACCGCGGCGCCGCGTTGGCCGAACATGCCGATCGCCGCAACGTCGGCATCGCGCAGCCGCTCGGCGCACGGGAAGCCGCCGTTGCCGAATCGTTGCATCAGCCGGGCTGCCAATTGGGTGGCCCGGGCAACGCTGACTTGTTGGCCGAGCACGGCGCGAACGGCGGTTTCGAAGCCATCCCAAGCGCCGGGAACGCGCAGCCCAGGCGCTGCCTGCACCCAGGGAGCGAGCAGTGGGTCAGCCCCCAAGTGGCGGTCGATGAGATTGGAGTCGGCGTCGAGATCGAATAAGCGCCGCGCCCGCGCCACCCATTCGGATGGCGGCGCTGCGGCTTGTGTTGGCAGGTGCACGCGCAAGGCGCCGTCGCGCCAACTCACTTTGAGCGCAACCGTGCCACCGCCCTCTCGGGGCAAACGACGCTGGTACTCGAGGCCCTCCACGGATTCAAGGCCGGGCAGGGCGCGGGCTGCAAGAAAGCCGAAGACGTGCGGCGCATTGTAGGGCCGGGATGTTGGCAAATCGAAAATCAAGCGTTTACGGTCTGGGGCGATTGGTTCACTATAACCGCTTGAGCGCAAATTGCCTCAGGAATCGGACATTGGCCGGGATCAAGATCGACCCAAGCGCCCCCGTCAAGCTCGAGCCGGTGACCATCGCCAAGCCTTGGGGCCGCGAAATCTGGCATTCGGCGATTGAAGCACGGGGGGAGAGCGCGGTGCGCACGGCCGCAGGCTGCGCGCCGTTGTCGCGCTATCTTGAAGCGGCGGGCGTCGAGGTGCCGGTTATCCTGTTGAAGGTGCTTGATCCGCATCCCACACCGATTCTCGGCGATCTCTATTTCGAGGTTCACGAGCGCAAGCGCGAGGCTTACGTCGTCACCGCCATCGACCGCAAGGCTTGGCCTGATGGGCGGGGTCGCATTCGCTTAGGCATGGATCAAGCGCGGCGGCGGTCCTACGGGAACGACGCAGCCTTTCGGGCGGCCTACTTGGCGGCGGTGCGGGCCTATGAGCGGGAACGCCGCGCCATTGACCGAGGCGAGCGCCCCTCCGGGGCGGCGGAGCGGCAGCGGCGCGCTGCCATGGAGGCGTTCACCGCCAGCGTCCCTTTGCAGGTCGGCGATGTCGTGACTGTGCCACCTTGGACACCGCACGCCCTGCAGCACGGGGTGCGGGTGGTGGAGTTTCAGACGCCGACCTATGAGCGCCGCATCATCTCCTTCGCCCAGAAGGTGCTCACCCAAGGCCATTGGGACAGCGAGGAGGCCATTGCCCGCATGAGCCTCGATCCGCCGCTGCCGCCGTCATTCGAAACGGTCGCCCCCGGCGTGGAGCGAATCGCTGCCTTTGACGACTTCGGCGTTTGGCGCGCCGCGCTGGATCCGCACCGCTCCACCGCTCTGCCCGCCAATGCGCCATACGCGCTGTGCATGCCCATCGGCGGCGCAGCGCAGATTGGCGGCTTGCGCCTAGATTCCGAGCAGGCCTGCTTGGCCCCTCGAGCGAGCTTGCAGCGCAACGGTTTGCGGGGAGCGCGCGGCACAACCTGCATGTTGGCGGCGCCCGGCCTGTAGCCATCTCGAAGCCCTCAGCTTGCCTCAAACAGCACAGGCTGGTGTCGAGGGAGCGATCAGCCAATCGGCGAATTCCCTAGGCCCTAGACCGTCACACTTTGCTGATATGAGGTTTGCATCACGAGAAGAGTCGTTCCGGCCTTGGCTGCCTTGGTCTTCCTGTTCGGCGTGGCACCCACGCATGCCCAAACCATCGACGGCGGCCTCTGGATTTGTCGGCCCGGCGGCCGCCTTGGTGCTGGGCGTTGGCGGCGGTTGGCTGTGCTTCCACGCGGTCGGCTTCGTCAAGAACACCCTGAACATCGACGACTCGCTCGATGTCTTTGCCGTCCATTTCGTCGGCGGCGCCTTGGGCCCGGTGCTGGTGGGCATCTTCGCAAGCGATGCCCTCGGCATCTTCAGCGGACAGGAAACCATCACCTTGCTTGTGATCAGGAATCTGGACCGGTTTCCAGAGGAAATTCGGTCCTCTTAGCTTCTTGATCGCGGGACGAGGTTGTCACCTGAGCCAACTTTCGCGCCCGGGGCCGGCGTGGTGCCTTGGGTTGCCCTATGCCTGACCGCAGCCGTATGCTTGGGTGCTGGTTTTCATGGTGGCGCAATGAGAATGTCTCCTGAGTTACCTTTTGCGTCCGGCGACCCCCGAGATGCGCAGCGACTCGATCGCGTCGCCCCCAAGGCAGCGCGCCTTTTCGTCGGTCCAGGGCATCGCCTCGTTGGGCCTTGAGATTTGGCGCATGCAGGAATCAGCGGAACTCATTCCATGAACAGGATTCAGTGAGCCGACCCGGCATGGCCACGCAACCGTTCGCAAAGCGCTTCGCCGAACGAATCCTCGAGTTCCGCTGGTGGGTCATCCTGGGAACGCTCGCGTGGGTTGCAGCCGCCTCGGGCGGCATCGCCCTGCTCGACCTCTCCGCCGACTACCGCATCTTTTTCGATGAGGACAATCCGCAGCTTCAGGCGCTGGAAAGGCTGGAGAACACCTACGGAAAAAATGAAAACGTCGTCTTCCTGATCGTCCCGGACGACGGTGACGCCACCTCGGAGGTCGCGCTCTCCGCCGCCGTCTGGCTGACCGAAGCCGCCTGGCAGACTCCCTACTCCCGGCGCGTGGACTCACTGGCCAACTGTCAGAAGACCACCGCCGAGGGGGACGATCTGCTCGTCAAGGATTTGATCGACCCGCAGGCATTGAGCGATGCCGAGGCGCGCGCGCAAATTCGTGCCACGGCCTTGTCCGACCCACGCATCGCCGGCAGCATCCTGGGGCTCGGCGGCGACGTCAGCGTGGTCAACGTCACCATCGAACTGCCCGAAGGGGATCAGGTGGCCCCGGTGGCGGAGGTCGCCGAATTCGCCAGATCGCTGGCCGCCCAGACGGAAGATCGATTCGAAGGCATTGACTTGCGCGTCTTGGGCACGGTCATGATCAACCAAACCTTCGTGGAAGCCTCCATGGGCAGTCAAATGGTCTTCCTGCCAGCGAGCCTGGTGCTCATGGCCGTGATTCTTGGCCTGCTCACCCGGGGGGTGTCGGGTGTGGCGGCAACCGGGGTGATCATGGTCTTTTCCATTCTTGCGTCCATAGGCCTTGGCGCTTGGACTGGAATGCCCTTCTCCCCACCGATCGCCCCAACGCCCACCATCGTGCTAATGATTGTGGTGGCGAACTGCGTACACATCCTAGTGACCTTGCAGCAACGCCTCCGGGCCGGGGATTCCAAGCACGACGCCATCATCGAAACCTTGCGGCTCAATCTGCACCCCGTGTTCCTCGCCAGCCTCACCACGGCGCTCGGCTTCCTGAGCATGAACTTCTCAGAAGTGCCGCCCTATCGTCACCTCGGCAACTTTGTCGCTTTCGGGATTGGCGCTTCCTTTGTGCTCTCGGTGACTTTTTTCCCTGCGCTGCTGTCGCTGCTGCCGATTCGAGCGGGGTCCGACCGACGCCTCGGTGGGCCGTTGCTCAGCGCCATGGCGAATCTCGCGTTGCGGTACAAAAAGGCCCTCCTGTTCGGTTGGATGGCAGTTGCGCTCGCGATGGTCGCGGCCATACCCCGCAACGAACTCAACGACGTCCTGGTTCACTTCTTCGACGACAGCGTGGAGTTTCGGCGCGACACCGACTTCATGGACGAGCGGCTCAGCGGCAATACCGCGCTCGACTACTCGCTGGAAGCCGCAGACGTGAACGGCGTGCTTGACCCGTTGTTCCTGGCTGACGTGTCAAAATTTGCCGAGTGGTTCCGGGAGCAGCCCTCCGTGCGCAACGTTTCGGTGATCACCGACACCTTCCGGCAACTCAACATGAGCATGCACGGGGACGATGACGATGCATACCGGATTCCGGAGACTCGGGAACTGGCAGCGCAGTACCTGTTGCTTTATGAACTCTCTCTGCCCTTGGGGTTGGATCTCAACAATCAGATCGACACGGCGCGATCAGCGACGCGCATGACGGTATCCGCAAAGACGCTCTACTCCCAGGAACTGCTTGATCTGAACGCCCGTGCCGTGGCTTGGCAGGCGGAGCATGCGCCGCATATCGCGGGGATCAACAGCACCGGCCCTTCCGCGCTGTTTGCCTACATCGGTCAGCGCAACATGCAAGCCATGATGATCGGGACGCTGGTGGTGCTGTTGGCCATCTCGGCCATTCTGCTGTTCGCGTTGCGATCCCTGCGGCTGGGGCTGGTCAGCATCGTTCCCAATGTGCTTCCGGCCGTAATGGGCTTTGGGGTCTGGGGATTGACGGTAGGACAAGTTGGACTCGTGCTGTCCGTGGTGGCGGCGATGACCATCGGCATCGTCGTGGACGACACCGTGCATTTCCTCGCCAAGTACCGCCGCGCGAGGCTTGAGTACGGCCGCGACCCCGAAGGGGCGGTGCATTACGCCTTCGAAACGGCTGGGCGGGCCCTGTTCACGACAACCCTCGTGCTGGTGGCCGGATTTCTGATCTTCGCATTCTCTCCTTTTATTCCCACCGCACAGGTCGGCATCCTTGTGTCGATGATCATCGGCTTTGCGCTCATCGCCGACCTGTCGCTCCTGCCGGCGCTGTTGACGACGGTGGACCGTGATTCCAAGGAGGCCGTCCGTGTCCAACAATCCGTTTGACTCGTTCCACGACATGGTTGCCGAAGCCAAGGCCGAGCGCGAGCAGCTCGATCGCCTGCTCACCATTTCCACGCCGCGGGAGCGCCTGCTGGTCGTTGTGATCGGCTTGCTGCTGGCCGTGCTGGTGGGGTGGCTCTTTCTGGGAAGCGTTCCCCGAGACCTTGCGTTGCATGGCGCACTGGTCGAGCCCCGAGATTTTCAGCCCGATGGCAGCCCTTCGGTGCGGGCCTTGGTCTGGGTCGAGCCGGCCATCGCAAAGCGACTCAGGGCAGGTCTGCCGGCGCAGGTCGTGGTGCCTGTGGCAGGGGGTAAGCGGGAGACGCTCAACGGCACCCTCGCGGCCATCGCCGTTTCACCATATTCCGAGCCTGGCGCAGAGGTTGCCCTGTCGCTGCCCCTTTCGGCGCTTGTCGTTGACCTTGCGCTCGACGAGGGCCTTGACTTCGCATCGCTCACGGGCCGTGAGTGCCGAATTGTCGTAGAACTCGGCCGGCAGCCTCCGGCAGCGATGTTCGCAATGGGGCGGTCATAGGATGGCACCGCGCACCGCCACCAAAGCGGCCGCCAAAAAAGCCAAACCGGAGCTTTCGAAACACCGGGCAAGCACGCCAGTCCTGCTGCAGATGCACGCAACGGAGTGCGGTGCCGCCAGCTTGGGCATGGTGCTCGCCCATTTTGGGCGTTGGGTGCCGCTCACCGAATTGCGCGAAAAGTGCCAGGTGAGCCGCGACGGCAGCAGCGCCGCCAGCATCGCCCGCGCCGCCAGGCACTACGGCCTCGAATGCCGGGGCTTGAGCCTGCGCGCCGAATCCCTGAAAAAGGTGGAGATGCCGCTGATCCTGTTCTGGCAATTCAGCCACTTCGTGGTGCTCGAAGGGTTCGACGAACGCAGTTTCCATCTCAACGATCCGGCCACGGGCCGGCGCACGCTCTCCACCGAAGCGTTCATGAAGGACTACAGCGGGGTCGCGCTGCGCTTCAAGCGCACTGAAGACTTCGAGGCCGGTGGTGAGCGGGTGGGGTTGTTCAGTCAACTGGCAACCTTGCTGGCCGGCTCCTGGGGGGTGCTGACCGGCGTGATTGCCTGCGCCTTCATGTTGACGTTGCTGGCCCTGGCCATTCCCCTGTCACTCGGCATCTTTGTGGACGACGTGCTGCAAAACCAAGGGCCTTGGAGCGGTTTGGTGGCGGCCCTGATCGGCGGCGGCGCCTTGGTGTACGCGCTATCCCTGTTCAAGCACCGTTTCCTCAAGCGGCTGGCGGTGCGCATCTCGATAACCGGCTACAACCGCGGCTTGACCAAGCTGCTGCGGCTGCCGGTGGAGTTCTTTCAGCATCGCCTGGTTGGCGACCTGACGGATCGCGTCTCGTCCATCGACCGAATCGCCAAGAACCTCACGGAGCAATGCCTTGTGCTGGTGGTTGACATGGCCATGAGCGCGGTCCTGCTTTTGGCGATGCTGGCCTACGACGCACTGCTGACGCTGATCGTGGCGTTGCTTGCTCTTTCGCACTGGGCGCTCGCGCGCGTACTAAGCGCGCGGCAAGCCGTTCGCAGCCAAGCGATGCGGCGTGAACAGGGCATGTTGATCGGCGTGGGCATGCAGATGTTGAGCCATGCGGACAACCTGCGCATGACCGGTGCGGACGACCGATTCTTCTCCCGCTGGAGCGGCCAGCAGGCAAAGGAACTGCGCGCGCGCCAGCGCCATTCGGAACTGAGTTCGGTCAGTTTGGCGCTGCCGGGCCTAATCTCGGCGTTGCGTGCCGCAGCGATCCTGGGTCTCGGGGGCGGTTTCGTCATGGTCGGAGACATGACGCTGGGAACGCTGGTCGGGTTCTACATCCTGGCGGAGCTGTTCCTGTCGCCGGTCGGACGATTCCTGGAGTTCGCCGACGGGCGCCAGGCGCTGGAAACCGATTTGCAGCGACTCGACGACATCTCCCAAACTGCGGAAGATCCCGTGTTCCGTCGGCGTGGCCGGGAGTCGGAATCGATTGCAACGTTCAACGGCCGTCTCCAGCTTGCCGGCCAACTCGAACTGCGCAACGTCACCTTTGGATTCAACAAGGGCAAGCCGCCGTTGATCAAGGATTTCAATTTGGTGCTCAAGCCGGGCCAGCGGGTGGCCTTGGTCGGCCCCAGCGGCTCCGGCAAGTCAACGCTGGCGCGCTTGGTTGCGGGCATCTACCAGCCTTGGTCGGGCGACATTCTGTTCGATGGCCATCTCCGCGACCAAATTCCCGAAGCAGTGCTTAGACGCTCCATCTCCATGGTGGACCAGGAGGTTGTGCTCTTCTCCGCCTCCCTGCGCGACAACATCACCCTATGGAATCCGGCCGTTCCGGATGAGGTCATCATCGCCGCGACGCGGGACGCCTGCATCCATGACGAGATTCTGGTCCGGCCGCAAGGCTATTCAACCCTCGTCGAGGAAAGCGGCTCGAATTTCAGCGGCGGCCAGCGGCAGCGGCTGGAAATTGCCCGCGCATTGGTGGGCAATCCGACGGTGCTCATCCTGGACGAGGCGACCAGCGCCCTCGATGCGGCCAACGAGGAATCCGTCGATGATGCCCTTCGGCGGCGCGGCGTCACCTGCCTCATTGTCGCCCACCGGTTAAGCACCGTACGGGATTGCGATCAGATCATCGTGCTCGACCACGGCACCGAGGTGCAGCGCGGCACGCACGAGGATCTGATCGTGGACGAGGAAGGCACCTACTTCAAACTGGTCAAGTCAGGCTGATGCCGAGCCCCGGCCCCGAGGACCCTTCGATTGCCGACCTCGCGGCTCGCTCCGGCATTGCCGTGCCCTGCGCCGGCAACCTGCCGGTTGACCTCGACGACCCGGATCATGTTTGGTTCATCGACCAGGGCGTGGTTGATCTGTTCCTGGTTGAATTCAGCGGCGGGTCCGAACAGGCGGCGCCCCAGCATCTGTTGCGCCGTGAGGCGGGCAATCTGTTGCCGGGTGTCGCGCCGGACCGGCAAAGCGAGGACGGCGCCGACACCACGCTCAGCCTGGTCGCCAAGGGCTTGCCGGGCACCGTCTTGAAACGCCTGCCGGCCAGTGCGCTGTCCGGGGTCCGTCCAACGGAGCTGGCCGGACAGATTGATGCATGGCTGACCGACATCACCGACGCCCTGTCCCGCTTCGTCAGCTTCCCACCGCGTCCTACCGCCTTGGCAAAGCCGGGCCGAACCCAGACTTCGGGGCCCTGCACCCTGTCCGTACGGCGCGGCGTAGTGTGGGTGTCCGAGCCATCCCGCGGGGCGAGCCTGTTCATGGACATGGTTGATCTGGCCGACCTCGCCGGGGAGGGCGCTCGCGACCCAGCCATGCTGCCGCTAACGCGCGCGAGTTGGCTTACGCTGTTCGATGAGGCGGACCTTGCGGGCGAGACCACGGAGACGTTGATTCAACGGGGAGCGCTGCTGTCGGCGCTCGCCGGTTTTCATGCCGTGGCGTTCAAACTGGAGCGCCTGAACCGCCGGCTGGCCGTGGTTGACGATGCAAATCTCGAGCGGGAGCGGACGACCAGCCGCCACGCCGCCGAAGGAGCGGCCAGGGCGCGGCTGTTCAACATCTACGACCTGCCGGTTGACCGGGATGCCGAAGTCGATGACCGGGCGTTGCCGGACGCATTGCGGATGATTGGCCGCCACCAAGGCATCGATTTCAGCGTTCCAAGGCACTTGGGACCTTCCGCACCCCAAGTCGGCCTCGAGGACATTCTGGACGCATCGGGGGTGCGCGCAAGACGCCTGCAGCTAAAGGCCGAGGATCAGTGGTGGCGCGGCGACAGCGGGGCGATGCTGGCCTTCCGCGCCGAAGACGCCCGGCCTGTGGCGCTGCTGCCGGGTCTGTTCGGGCGCTATCGGGAATTCGACCCGGTTGGCAAGCGGAGCGTTCGCCTGACGGCGGAACGTGCCGAGGCCTTGGCAGCCGACGCCTGGATGTTCTACAGACCCCTGCCGGCTGGTGAGGTGGAACCCGGCGATCTCTTGAGAATCGCCATGCGTGGATCGGCTGGCGAGCTGATTCGCCTGTTGGTCGCCGGTCTGGGCGGCGGGGTGATCAAGCTGCTGCCGGCGGTCGCGCTTGGCTTCGTTGCCAACCACGCCGCCGGGGGCGCAAGCGCCGGGGCGCTCTATGCGGTTGCCGTCACACTGGCCGGGTTCGGCCTGCTCGGCGCACTGGCGCACCTGTTCCAGAGCACCGCGATGATGCGCATCGAGGGGCGCTCCGCGTCGCGGGTGGAAGCCGCGTTTTGGGATCGGCTCATGCGCCTTCCATCCCGCCAACTGAACCGTCATCCCGCCGGCGATCTCGCCATGTCGGGCATGACATTCCAGCATCTTCGCGATGGATTGCAGGGCCTGGTCGCCGACAGCCTGCTGTCGGTGGTTTTTCTGTTGCCGGTGTTCGGCGTCATCTTTTTCCTTGACGCGACCCTCGGCGTTGTTGCCTTGGCCTTCAGCCTGGTTTCGATGTTGGTTGCCGTCGCGCTCGGCATGCGCCAGATTGCGCCGCATGGGCGCATGATCAGCGCCACACGGCGAGTCGCCGGACGACTGTTCCAGATCGTCGAAGGCATCGCCAAGCTGCGCGTGGAGAACGCGGAAGGATCAGCATACGCGATCTGGGCCCGCGACTACCGCAAGCAGAAGCGGGCGGAAATCGAATTGGACGCGCTGGATGGACACGCGCGCGCGTTCGGCGCGGCGCTTCCCTTCATTGCCGGCGGCGCGCTGCTCTTTGCCGTCATGGCAACGCAGCGCAACTTCCCAGTCGGCGACTTCCTGGTCACCTACACCGTGTTCATCGCCTTTCAGTCCGCCATTGCCCGGCTCGGCGAATCCTTCGGTCCCATCGCCGCCGCGCTGCCGGCGTTCGAGCAAATGCGCCCCTTGCTCGCCGCGATACCGGGGTCCGAAACGGGGGGTGAGCCGGTCGAGCGTCTCGGCGGCGAGATTCTCTTCGACCGCGTTTCCTTCCGCTACGATCCCGACGGTCCGCTGATTCTCGACGATGTCACCATTCGCGTCCGTCCGGGCGAGTTCGTGGCGATCGCCGGCGAGTCCGGTGCCGGCAAGAGCACTCTCTTACGACTCGCACTCGGCATTGACAAGCCCTCGGCCGGCGCGGTCTATTACGACGGGCGCGATCTGAGGCATCTCAATCTCAAGCAGGTGCGCCGGAAAATCGGCGCCGTTCCGCAGTCCGTGCGACTCCACCCGCAAGACATCTGGGACAACATCGTCGCCCATCACGAAGGCGCCACCGTTGACGAAGTCTGGAAAGCTGCGCGGGTCGCCAAAATCGAAGGCGAAATTAAAGCGATGCCCATGGGCTTGATGACGATGGTTGGCACCAGCGGGTCGGTGCTTTCCGGCGGCGAAAGTCAGCGCGTCACCATCGCCCGTGCACTGACCGGCGGGCCATCCATCATGTTGCTCGACGAAGCGACCAATTGGCTTGACAACGAAAGCCAGGCCGAGGTCATGCGCAACTTGGCGCAGTTGAGCTCGACCCGGATTGTGATTGCGCACCGCCTGTCCACGTTGGAACAAGCGGATTGCATCCACGTGATGCGGGCGGGAAAGGTCGTGCAAAGCGGCTCCTTCGATGAATTGATGGCTGTTGACGGTGTGTTCAGGGAACTGGTCAGACGGCAGATCGCCTGACGCAGAACGACTCGGTCCCGATCTGGTGGGCTCCCTAGAGGCCGCGCAAGTAGGACAAGCTCGCTTGCGCAGATTCAACCCCGCTTTTCATGGCGCCATTCAAGGATGGCACGCGCGTGTAGTCGCCGGCGAGAAACAAACCGGGCGCACAGCTTGACAGCCGCCCGCGCAGGTCATGCATGTCCCGGAGCATGCCGCCGGGCGCCAGGCACAGGGCTTGCGGCCAGCGGAAGACGCGGGCGAACAGGGGACGTTCAGGCATGGCCGGAAAGAACCGGCGCATTTCCTCGACCACGCGGCGAACGATTTCATCATCGTCCAGGGCGAACAGTGTTTGCGCATGGGCGCCGATGACCAATGCGTGAACCATGGTCTTGCCGGGCGGTGCCGCGTCGGGCGCCGTGGCCGCGAGATTGGTGACCATGGTCAGGAAGGTCGGGGACCCGGGAGGAAACAGCCCGGCGTGGGAGCCTTCGGCTAGGATGTTCTTGTTCAGCCCGAAGGCGATGTTGCAGCACGAACCGTACCGCACGCGTTCAAGCGCCGCCGTTAGTTCTTCCGGCAGGCCAGGAATGATGCGCGCTGCGGTGGAGGCGATCGTGGCGCAGATGACCGCGTCGCCTTCGATCCGCTCGCCACTGGCGGTGACGACACCGTGCGCCCGCCCGTCTTCGAGGATGATTCGTTCAACCGGTGTGGAAAGTTGAACGTAGTCGGAGCATGCGTCGGCCAGCGCCTTGAACAAGGCGGCGATTCCTTGACGGGGCAAGTAGCTGCGCGTGGCCGGATTGAGGGTCCACAACCACAGCAACGCCATGCCGTAGGCGGCTCCCACCTCTTTGGAGCTGCCCGCGGTGAAGCAGTTGAGGTCCAGCTCCCCGGCTTGCGCCAGGTATCGGCCCAAGGAATTGGCGCGGGCGAATTCGGCGAAACTTGCGCTGGTATCCAAATCCAGCAGACGGGAGTGGTCTTCGAAATCCAGCTCCGCGGCGCGCTTCTTGAGCATTGTGAACAGCCGCATGAACTCCCAGTTTCCGGCCAGCGTATGCTGCGGAGAAAAGACCATGGTGCGCAGCGAACTCAAGGTCTGCCTGAGCGAACCGTTCACGTACAAGCCCCAGAATCGACCGCCGGCGTAGCTTTGGCCACCCTTCTTCCTTGGGCTTTGCCGCAGTTCCACGCCCAACTCGCGCGCCAGGTCCCTCGTGGTTGCAAAGGACTCATGGATCACGCTGGCGCCGCCGTAAACGTGAAAACCATCGACCTCCTCGCAGAACAGGCGCCCGCCAACCCGGTCCGATGCTTCCAGAACCCGAATCCGGCAGTTGCTTTCCTGGCGATGGGCAGCGAGCGTCAAGGCCGCCGACAGCCCGGCCGCTCCCGCGCCCACCACCAGAATTTCCGATGCGGTTGGCTCGCAGTCTTGGCCGCCAGTTGGACGAGTGTCGGAGCTGGCCATGGCGTGTTCACCCACTCTGCCGAAGGCCAAAATACTACCAGCTTCGTATGCGATCTTGTGCTGCTGTACGATTGCTCTCAGCGAGTGACAACAGGCACCGACGGGTGCCGCACCAAGCCTCTTTTCCCGTTACCTGGCATGGAAGAATCCTATGAGCAAGCCCAACGACCTTGAAGATCGAATCGTATCGAGGGCGGGTGAGGACAGTGACTTTCGCGAAAATCTTCTTGCCCAACCGCGGGCAACCATTGAACGTGAGTTCGGCGTGTCGTTGACCCCGGACCACAGCATCCACGTGCTCGAAGACACGGATGCCGCAACGCATCTGGTGCTGCCGCCGAGGAGCAAGCGGAGCGCTGAGGATCGGGAGGCGGCGCGAACCGGCGCGGCCTCGCTCGAGTTCCTCAAAAAAACCATGTACGACCCGGCGCCGTCCATTCGTTCCCCGGCGGTCAAGCCGGCGGCTGCCCGACTGCGGTCCCGGACGCCGGAAGCGGCGGCCGAGGCGGGCAGGGAAGCCATCCGTCGCGGCCTCGCCTTTCTGGAATCCACCCTCGACGCCAACGGCGCCTGGCACTGCATCCGGTTCAACATCGCTGATCCGAACGTTCCGCGGCATTTCGAAAGGCCCGCCTTCATTTCGGCGCTGTGCACACTCGCCCTCGCCGGTTCCAACGAAGAGCGCGCCCGAGCCATTCGTGCCCGCACCCGGGCCTACCTCATCGACACCATGGAACATCCCGGTTTGTGGCGCTACTACCGGCATCTGCCCCAGGATCTGGACAGTACCGCGCTCAGCTCGCTTGTTGTCAATGATCACCCCTGGATGCAGCTAGGCAGGAACCTGCCTCCGATTCTGGCCAACCGCGACGAGGACGGGAGATTCATGACCTGGGTGTTGGCGGAAGGCGAGCCCAATGTGATGGCGGCCTTTCGCATCGAAGCCGATCCCGTGGTCAATGCGAACGTCATCGCCTACCTTGGCAACCGCCCCGAAACGAGGCAAGTCGGCGCGTGGCTGGAGGCCCTGATTGCCGAGGACAAACTCAAGGGCTCCTCCAAGTGGTATCCGGACAAGGTCACGGCTTACTACGCAACCGCCCGCGCCGCGCTGCGGGCGCGGCCCGCCCTCGACCATCTGTGCCCGATGCTCGCAGATGGAGTCCTGGCTCTTGGCGACGCGAACGGAGAGTTTGGCAACGTCCTGCAGACCGCGCAGGCCATCTCGGCACTCCACAGTGTCGGCAGCCTCGAGCGCATCGACGTGCGACACGAGGTGGAACGGTTCGTCGATTCGCAGCGCGAGGACGGCAGTTGGCCGGAGTTGCTCGCATTTGGCGACCAGGCGTTGAGATGGGGCGTGATCGGCCAGATTGGGCATGGCTCCGAAGCCGTGACTTCCGCATTCTGCATCGAAGCGCTCGAATGTCTTGTCCAAACCCTTGACGCCTGAAAGATGGGCAGGTTGCCTGTCAAGTGCTATGATTGAATTCGTTCAAGGATGTGGTGGTCGGGTAGAGCGCAACCATGCCGCAAAACGCAACCGCGGCGGGTGTCCTAGGTAACGCCACGCCCTACGTCAAGCCGTCCTTCCGGAACGCCCTTCCGCACTACCTGCCGCTCGGCATTTTCCCGTTGCTTGTCATCGCCTTGATCCACGGCGGCTGGTGGTTGCTGCCGCCGTTTCTCTTCATAGCCGTCGCCGGGCCGCTCGATCGGATGCTGGGGCTCGACGGACGCAACATGGATCCGGCCAACACGCCGGAACGCCGCCTGCTCTGGCACAACCTGCCCGTCTGGTCCTGGGCTGTTCTATGGCCGCCAACGCTCATCTTCGGCTTGTGGCAGATTCTAGTCGCCAGTCCGTTTGCCATATGGGAGGACGTGCTGTTGGCAATCCTGTTGACGATGGAAGCCCAAGCGGTCTTCGTCGTTGGTCACGAACTGATTCACCGGCGCACCATCTGGGAGCGGCGGCTTGGTGAGTTTCTGCTGGCCTGCGCCTCCTATCCCCAATACGCCACGGAACATGTTTACATTCACCACGCCCAAGTGGGCACACCCTACGATGTGGGGTCCGCCCCGAAGGGCGAGAGCTTCTGGCATTACTTCCCGCGGGAAGTGGCCAGCAACCTCACCAATTCATGCAAGTCCGCGCGCCAACGCCTGGCGCGGCGGCGCCTGCCCGTGTGGCACACCAGCAATCCGTTTTGGCGCTACGGCTTGGCGGTGGCGTTCTGGTACGCATTGACGTTCTGGATGGGCGGCGTCTGGGCCGTTGTCGTCTTTGGCCTGCTCGGTTACAGCTGCGTCTTTTCGATGAAGCTCAGCAACTACTTTCAACACTATGGCTTGCGCCGGGTACGGCTGCCGAACGGGCGTTGGGAGAGGGTGATGCCCCGCCATTCCTGGAGCGCGGACTGGAAGTTCAGCAACTGGATGTTCTTCAACATGCAGCGCCATGCGGACCATCATGCGATGGCCACCCGGCACTATCCGCTGCTGCAAACCGGCAGTCCCGATGAAACGCCGGAATTGCCGGGAACCTACGGCGACATGATGAACCTCGTGCTGCGGCCGAAACGCTGGTTCGAGAAGATGGATCCGTTGGTCGATCAATGGCGCGAGCGCTTTTATCCCGAGATCGACGACTGGAGCGCCTACGACAGCCCCTTAAGCGCAGCGCGTCCCGACGCCTTCGACGCAATCGTGGAGATCTTCGACGCCGCTCCCTGGCTGGCGACCAAGATCGAACGGAATCCGGAACTGCTCGATGCGCTCCAGGATCGGGAATTCACCGATCTCGATCTTCCGAAGGGATTCGGGCCGGATCCGGAGTCCGAGTCGATTGCCCGGCGCGGGCTTGCAAGGCTCTATTGGACGTACGAAATGGGCGTTGAGGAAATGCAGGGCCTGATTGCCGAATTGCCCATGGCAGATGCAAGGGATGCGGCTGAAGTGGTGCGCAATTGGTCGAACGACAAGGCGTTTCAGATCGGCATGCACGTGGTGCGCGGCAACCTTTCACCGGCCGAAGCGCGGACCGCAATGTCGAATCTGGCCGAGGCGTCCATGGTGGCCGTTCTCGACGCCGTAGTTGCGGACTTCGTGGACCGAGCGGGGCCACTGTGCGCCGGCGGGGCCGCGGTGATCGCCTTGGGCGATCTGGCCAGCCGGGAAGTCGATCCGGGCGCTTCGATCAATCTGCTCTTTGTTCACGACGGTTGGCAGCCCGGAGAAAACGAACGCCTGTTTCGCGGCTTTAACGACAGCTTGACCGACTTGGCGCGTGACAGCCTGCTGTTCTCCCCCATCTTGGGCGATTCCAAGGCGGGCGTTGCCCTGCCGCTTGGCGGTCTGGCGGAACACTGCGGAGCTGCCGCGCCGGGCGATGCGCCGATCCTGACTAGGGCGCGCTGCATCTTCGAGTGCGGAAATGCCGACATCGACAGCCGTTTTGTAGCCGCACAGCTTGGGATTCTTCGCCAATGCGGCGCGGACGCCGCTCTGCTCGAGGCGTTACGGCAGCCACCAGAAAACGCCCCCGAAGCGGGCGTGTACGCCTATGCGGGCATGCGCGGCGGGCTCCTGGAACTTGAACGGGCGGCGCGTCTGCTGCAGTTGACGGAGGTCGGCGCCGACTTGAAGGATTCAGCCCCGAGTGCGGCGGCGGTGTTCAAACACCTCGGGGCCGAGTCGCTGGCCGAAGCCGTCACCGCCTGGCGCGACCTGCAGGGCATCGCGCGCTTGGTCGGCGGTGCGGACTTCGATGCAAGCTCGGCCAAGAAGCAGGTCAAGTCGCTGATTGCCAGCGCCTGCGGCCACCAGGATTTCGACGCGCTGGATTCGGCGGTTGCGGAGACCGCATTCCGCGCCGCCGCCGAAATCGACAGCCTGGTCGCCCGCGCTTGACGGCACCGCTTGAATCAGCGCGGAAACGGCCGTTGGCAGCCCGAACCCAGGCGACTCCCCGTCGCGGGATAATGCGGAGAACGACCCCGGCCGATGCCGGGCTCATCGCCCGACCAGCACTTGCCCCGCACCTGCGGGCCCAGCCCATTGGCGAAAATCAGACGCTGCTGGTCTCCGAAACGTTCAATACCCTTCTGCACGGCGAACTGTATCGCGAGCTGCTTCCGCTCTTGAACGGTCGGCGCGAGCAGGCGGAGATCGTTGCCCGCATCGAGAATCGCTTTGCGGCAGCGCAGGTGCGCACCGCCATCGTGGCGCTCACCGAAAAGGGCTATGTCGTTTCCGGCGAGCACGGCATGGACCAAAGCAGAGCCGCTTACTGGTCCACCCTCGGCGCCTCCCCACGATGGGTTGAACAACGACTGGCGGAATCATCAATCAGGGTTGCCGGTGACGATGGCTGGCTGACCCAACGTTTGGAATCCTCGGGCGCCCGCGTTGGGAATGATGACCCCGAGCTTACGGTGATCGTCTGCGAGGATTACCTTGAGCCACGCCTTGAGGACGTCAATCGACGCCAACTCGAGGTGGGCGCGCCCTGGATGCTGGTGCGCCCCCGTGGCGTTGAGCCGCTGTTTGGCCCCGTCTTTCGGGGAGACCGGGTAGGGCCCTGTTGGAGCTGCCTGACGAGCCGCATGCGCAACCACCAGGAAGTGCACAGCTTCCTGCGCAACATTGCGGGTGAGGATGCCGCCTTCAAGGCGTTCGCGACGGAGCCGTCGGTGCTCGAAGCGCTGCACGGCCTGATCGCGGCAGAGATCGTCAAGTGGCTGGTGCTTGATGAGGCGGCCCCAATCCACCAACGGGCGATCGCGATGCATGTTGGCGATTTCCGAAGTTCCCATCATCCGGTGATGCGCCGTCCGCAGTGTGTGGCTTGTGGTGACCAGGGGCTGCACCGATCGGATCGGCCACCGGTCCCAGTGCGTCTGCGGTCGAGCCCCAAAACCCACTGCGGCAGCGGCGGTGCGCGGGCGGTGGCCCCGGAGGTCACGCTGGCCCAATATCGCCACCTGGTGAGTCCGATCAGTGGGGTCGTGAGTTGGCTCAGGCGAACCACCGATGCATCCGATTCCTGGCTGCATGTCTATTGGGCGGGCAGCAACCTCGGCATGAGAAGCCGGAGCTTGAGCTCGCTCAGGCGCAGTCTGCGCAGCAAGAGCGCGGGCAAGGGCAGCACCCGGGCGCAATCGGAGGCCAGCGCCCTGTGCGAGGCCCTGGAACGCTACTCGGGTGCTCTGCACGGGGACGAGATCCGCACGCGCAAGAGGCTGCTCGACTTTGCCGAGGATGACGAGGCGATCCATCCCAACGCGGTGCAACTGTTTAGCGACCATCAGCTCGACAACGCCGAGCGCATTAACGCCAAGGGCCATCCCTACAACATCGTTCCGCCACGCCTGCAGCCCGATGTCGAGATCGACTGGTCGCCTGTTTGGTCGCTAACCCAGCAACGGCATCGCTACCTGCCGACCTCAGCGCTCTACGGCATGTCCGCGGAACAGCGCGGCGCCGCCGACCTGATTGCCGACTCCAACGGCTGCGCGGCGGGGAACACCCTGGAGGAAGCCATCCTGCAAGGCTTCTATGAATTGGTGGAGCGCGATGCCTTCGCCATCTGGTGGTACAACGGGCTCAGCATGCCCGGAGTCGATTTGGCCAGCTTCGACGATGAATTCCTGGCCTCGGCCGCGGGGCACTACAGTCGCTACGAGCGCGACCTGTGGATGCTGGATGTCACGGCGGACGTCGCCATTCCCGCGTTCGTCGCGCTCTCGCGCAGATCAGGTGCCGCAACCGAGGACATCATCTACGGTGCCGGCGCCCATGCCGACCCGCGCATCGCGGCCCAGCGAGCGATTTGCGAGTTGAACCAGTGCCTGACTTGGCTGCCGCGTCCCGGGGCGGGCGACGGCCGGCCCATGATCGACGATCCGCTGGCGCTCAGGTGGTGGAAAACCGCCCGACTCGCCGACTGTTCATGGCTGGCACCGGCAGCCGGCGTTGCGCTCAAGCAGGCTTCGCAATATCCGCTGATCGAGTCCGCCGACACGCGCGATGATGTGGAGCATTGCCGGGCGCTGGTTGAAGCCAAGGGCATGGAGTTTTTGGTGCTCGACCAAACCAGGCCGGACGTCGGCATGCCGGTTGTGCGCGTCGTCGTGCCCGGCTTGCGTCACTTTTGGGCGCGATTCGCGCCCGGGCGGCTGTATGATTCGCCGGTTGACATGGGCTGGCGCCGGCGACCGCTGGCCGAGGCGGATTTGAATTCCGCGCCGGTTATTGCTTGAGATCAGTATGGACATTTTTGAAGCAATCGCGGTAACCCAGGACCGCCTCGCCAAAGAGGGCGCTGACCTGGCTGAATTGCTCGGACACCTCAGGCGCGGAATTTCGCCGGCTCTGATCGGCGAGCGGGAATGGGAACGGGTCCTCGAATGCGCAAGGAAGCTCCCGATCACCATGGGCGCCCAGCCATTCGGCTTCGAACTGCCGCTGCACGATCATCGGCCAACGGCGGACTTCGGCGCCTCGTTGGCTAGCGGCAACCGGTCGGGCGATTTTTTCAAAGCGCGGACGCGCGGCGGCGAGAGTGACCTGACAGCGCAAGCCATCACCCGGCTATTGGCAACAATGGAAGCCGGGGACCCGGCGCTGCGCGAGGTCGTGGGGCGCAAGTTGATGCTGGAGTACGACATCGGTTCGTCGCCGGGCGGCAACCGTGCAATGCCGGGATTTTTCCTGCGCCCCAACGAACGAACGTTGTGCGGCGGTGCCGGCCTCGACGACGATGTTGCCACCGTGGTTGACGCCCTCGTTTCCTGTGTCGGCTGGGAGCCGCTTGCTGAGGAGCGGCGTAACGTCCAACGGGTTTACCTGGCGCAGCCTGACGATACGCGCATGGATTCGTTCGGCGTGTTCCCGTCCCGCGAACGTTCCATCCGCTTGGCGGTCATGGGCTTTAGGACGCCGGGGGCAATTCGTGGATTTCTGGCGCGCTTGCAGTGGCCGGGCGATCCTGCAGCGGTTGAAGCCGTGCTGGCCCGCTTCAACGAACGTGCGGGGGTTGAGCGAACCGGCTTGAATCTCGATGTGCGGGCGGATGGTCTCGGCCCGAAGCTCGGCCTGACGCCCATCGTGAAGCAACGCTATGCCGACGATCCCCGGGGCTGGATCGACGGTCTCACGGATTGGCAGCCCCTGCTCGGTGCCTTGGGCCGGGAGGAGTTCGTGGTTGCAGAGAAAATTCGGGCGCTGGGCAACTGGACTTCGAAACCGACAACGCTGTTCGCCAAAACCGGACGCTTTGTCATGCTAAGCGGCATTCACCACATCAAGCTGGTGGTTTCCGGTGACCGGCTGGAGCAGGCCAAGGGATACATCTACATGGTGCTTTCGGGGGCGCTTTCGCACTAGGGAAGCACTAGGGAAGCCTTGAATGGCCAAGCCGAACATCGAGTTCATGGATTGGTCGGATCGGCGCCCACTGAGCAGGCACACGCTGAGGGCGCCACGACGTCACCTGCACATGGGCAAGCGAAAGCCCTTCCGCCCGGTGCGGGCGGAAGGGGTACTGCGGAGGCTTAGCGAAGCGGATGCGCGGCATCCGCTCGTCTAATGTCGTCTCGGACCTACCAGCAGCAGCACAGGCCAGCGGAAATCGCTTCGAGCTGCTCCTCGGTAATGTTCGGATCCGGCGGCAGCGCCACGTGCACCGTCTGCATGTCGCTCTGATGGACCTGAATCGTCATCGACTCGGGCATCTCAATGCCCAGCTCCTCGCAGATTGTGGACTTTGGATCGGCCAAGAGGGCCTGCCGAAAGCCGTCATCCAAGGAGGACTTCTCAACAATCTGCCGCAGCATGTCATCGCCACTTTTCATCCTGATCTCCCTATTTGCACAAGAATAAAGCATCAACGGGATCAGCCCCGCTTGGCGGTAGGATAGTACTGCGCCACTCTAAGCGCAAGTATTTTGCCTAATTGCATCAAGCGAGGGGAGACAGTCCACCGGCCGGCTGTTCCTTCGGCTTCAGCACCGTGCTGGCCGCAGGCAAGCTGAAGGCTCGCCTGCCATACGAACCGCCTCGCGGCCAGCTTTGCGGAGAATCACGCTACAATGTTGTTTTGGCATCATCGAGCTTGCGCGGATGTTCCCAACAGAGTCAATTGCGCGTCCGGCGACCGCCTTCTTGTTGGTCCTCGGCATCGTTTCTTTAGCACTTGCACCCGCCCCCGCTGAGGCGGAAACGCCACAAGAGAAAGGCTTGCGAATTGCGCTCGATTCGAGAGACCGCAACGACGGCTTCGGGAATTTCACCGCCGGCATGACCATGGTGCTGCGCGACCGGCACGGACGGGAGAGCCTTCGCCAAATGCGCTTCAAGGTGCTCGAGGCGCCGGAGGATGGAGAGGGCGACAAAAGCCTGTTCGTGTTCGACCAGCCCCGAGACGTGCAGGGCACCGCGTTGTTGACCCACGTTCACACCAATGCCGACGACGATCAATGGCTCTATCTGCCGGCACTCAAGCGGGTGAAGCGCATCAGCGCATCGAAACGCGCCGGGTCGTTCATGGGCAGCGAGTTCACCTTCGAGGACATGAGTTCCCCGGAAGTGGAGGAATACGACTACCTGTATCTTCGCGATGAACCGTGCGGCGACGAGACGTGCACGGTGACCGAGCAAGTACCGCTGGACTCGAAGTCCGGATACAGCCGCAAGGTCGTCTGGCAGGACACGGACGAGTATCGAGTTTGGAAAGTGGCGCTCTACGACCGCAAGGGGATGCACGTGAAGACGCTCACATTCGAGGACTATCGGCAATACTTGGATCGGTTCTGGCGGGCCGGCAAGCAGACCATGGTGAACCATCAAACCGGCGCTCGCACGGTGCTGCGCTGGACGGACTATCGCTTTGGCACCGATCTCGATGACAAGGAGTTCACCCACACCGCATTGCGACGTGTGCGTTGATGCGCAGAGTTGGCGCGGTCGCGGCGCTCGCGCTCCTGTTCGCTGTTGGAGCCGGGGCGCAGTCCTTCGATCTGTCCGGTGACCTGAGTCTGCAGGGGCGATGGTATCCGCGCTCGCCAGCCTTTCCGGGTCAGCGTTCGACTACCGCAGGCGTGGTTGTTGAACCAACCCTATACGGCGATATCGCCCCCAACGCCAGCTTCACCCTCACCCCGCTGTACCGCTACGACAGCGCCGATTCCAGGCGCACGCACGCGGACCTGCGGGAGGCGTACTTCCTGATGTACGGAGACTGGGGGGATAGTGCCTGGGAACTGCGGCTGGGGCTGGACCGGGTTTTCTGGGGCGTAGCCGAGTTGCACAACTTGGTGGATGTCGTCAATCAACTGGACCTCGTCGAGCATCCGCGCAATCGGCCTAAGCTGGGCCAACCCATGACGCACCTCACGGTTTCCGGCGACTGGGGCGTCGCTGAGGCATTCCTGCTGCCGTATCACCGCAAGCGTACCTTTCCCGGACGTGGCGGACGACTTCGGTCAGGCCATGCGATCGACAAGAGCGCCGCCTATGAAAGCGGCGCCGAAGAGCGCCATGTGGATTTCGCGGCCCGCTACAGCAATGTGGTGGGCCTGCTTGACTTCGGCCTAAGCGCCTTTGGCGGAACAAGCCGCGAACCCGCCTTCCTAGTCGACCCTCCCACCGCCTTGTTGCCCACGACAGACCTTTCCCTGACGCCGTACTATGAGCAAATTCGGCAATTCGGGGTCGATGCGCAACTCACCACCGGGCCGTGGCTGATCAAGACGGAAGCCATTCACCGCGCCGGAGCCAGCAACCTCCTCGGCCAGGAGGAGGACTACCAAGCCTTCATTTTCGGCTTGGAACGCTCCCTGCACGGCCTGTTTGGTTCGCCAGCCGATTTGACCGTGCTCGGCGAATGGCTCTACGATGATCGTGGGCGCCGCGCAGCGAGCATCTGGGCGAACGACCTGTTCATCGCGGCCTTCCTTGCGCTCAACGATGTACGCAGCACGGAGGCCGCAGTCGGCATTCTCGCTGACTTGCGCCACGATGTGCGTTCGTTGAATCTGGAACTGAAAAGCCGTATCTCGCAGAATTGGACCATGCGCTTGGAGGCAATCGTCACGCTGCAATCCGATCCGCGTGATTTAACCTACGCTGGACGGCGCGACAGCTTCGTGGGCGTGGATTTCACTTACAGCTTCTGAATGATCAGCGCTGGGAGAGCGAGGGTGACGCAATCAGGCGCACAACACCTGCGGAAAATAGCGGTCATCGGGCGGGGCACCGCCGGCGCCCTGGCGGCTGCCAGCGTGACGCGCCAACACCCCGAGGGCGATCACGAACTACACCATATCTATGACTCGCGGATTCCGGTCATCGGTGTGGGTGAAGGCAGTTGGCCTTCCTTGGTGCCGCTGTTGCAGCAACTCACCGGGCAGCCCCATGAGGCCATCCAGCAGCGCTTGAACGGAACCCGCAAGTACGGGGTCGCATTCGAGGGTTGGGGGCGGCGCGACCGAGACTTCATCCACAGCTTCACGCCGCAGGAGGTGTCCTACGCCTACCACCTGTCCGCCGACGTGATGGGAGAGTTGCTGCAGGAGGCCACCGACGCTCGCCACGTCGATGCAAGGGTGCGCAGCATCACGAGGGTGGATGGCGGCGCGCAGGTAGCGTTCGAGGGCCGAGCGCCGGAACGCTACGACCTGGTCTTCGATGCGCGCGGATTTCCCAAGGAACAGCATCCCGATGAGCACATCGAGATTTCCTTCATCCCCACCAACACGGCTGTCATTCGGCGGTGCCCAGCAACCATCGAGGCGAAGCCGGGACGGCCAGCGCTGGGGCACGCCTACACCCGAGCGGTGGCGCGACCCCATGGATGGGTATTCGTCATCCCATTGACGGTGCACACGTCCTACGGCTACGTCTTCAACCGGGACCTTGCGAGCCTTGCCGAAGTGGAGGCGGATTTCGATGCAATGCTTGAAGGCGATGGCGTAACGGAATTCGAGCAGCGCGCCGTGATCCCGTTTCCAAATTTCGTCCATCGCCAAGTTTTCGATGGCGCGATTGCCCGCGTCGGCAATGCAGCAGCCTTCATGGAGCCGCTGGAGGCCACCGCTATCGTGCTGGCCCAGTTGCAGATAGGCATGGTCCTCCAGATACGGCTCAACCGGCCCATCGAGCATCTTGAACGTGACTCGGTGGTGGTCAATCGATTTCTGATCAACAACGTACTGCGCAGCAGCCTGTTCGTTGGGTGGCACTACGCCATGGGTTCCAGATTTGACAGTGAGTTCTGGCGTTACGCTCGCGACGAAGCGTGGCCACGACACCGGGACGTCGCGCACCCGGACTTGGTGGGCTGCGACGCGCTGCGCAAGTTTGACGACATGTTCGAGTTGATGAACCAGGCCTACATCGACAAAGCGGACTGGGATCGTCAATGCGGCTTTCCCCTGACCAGCTACGCGCAGATGGCTCAGGGTCTTGGTTTCTAGTTCAAGCCGGGCGGGAACCATCAAGCACTACCGGTACCAATGGCGTTGAGGGGACTCGAGTCGTGGAAAAATCCAAACGAGTTGACACGCTGAACGCGCTCAACGCGCACCTCGACAAAGGTACGACCGCCGATGCGGGCGGCATCATGCGCGCGCCGATGTCGGATTTCACCTGCCCGCGGCTCCTGGCCCAGGAACAGGACGTTTTTTTTCGGAACACGCCCCTGTGCATGGGCCTTTCGTCCGAACTGCCCGAGCCCAATACCTATTGGTCCGACGATGCCACCGGCACCCCAGTGCTTATGGTTCGCGATGGCGACGGCTGCTTTCGAGCTTACGCAAACGTCTGCCGACATCGGGGAAGCCGGATCGTCGCCGCAGGACGTGGTGCCAAGGCGCGCTTCACCTGTCCATTCCACGCTTGGACCTATGGCAACGACGGTCGCTTGCTGGCGGTCAACAAGAGCCGCCACTTTGGGGAAGTGCCGTGCGGGGAGTGGCCGCTTATCGCATTGCCCGCCGCGGAAATGCATGGGACGCTGTGGGTGCGTCCGACGCCGGGCGACCCCATCGACGAAGATGAGTGCCTAGCGGGATTGCAGGACGAGCTGATTCACTGGAGGTTGTCGGACTATCCCTTTGCGGGCCGACAAGCCCTCGATGCGCGGATGAACTGGAAACTGGGCCTCGATACCTTCGGTGAGCTCTATCACATCAACACGCTTCACGCGCAAACCGCGGCCAAAGAGGTGGTGGGGGACTTGCAGACGTTCGATGGCTTCGGGAAAAACCTGCGCATGGTCGCCGCCAATCAGAAGCTGAACCTGATGCGAATGCTGATGCCGAGCGTGGAACGATGGCCATACACGCAGATAACCTCCACCCTGTATTTCCTCTATCCCAACGTCATCTTGGTGGTGGGTGGAGCGGGCGTGGACTTGTTTCGAATTTTCCCGCTGGAAGATTCAACGGCGAAATCCCGGACGATTCATGCGTGGTACGTTGATCCTAAGATACAAAAGCACATGGCGGACAATGCGATGTCATATGAGGACCGGCTTGGAATGTCCATGGAGGTCGTTGAGAACGAGGATTATGCCGTGGCGCAGGAAATCCAGATAAACGCGGAGCGTGGCATCCAATCGGAGATCGTGTTGGGGCGCAACGAAGCTGCACTGCAGCACTTCCGCAATGCGCACCGGATGGGGCTTGGCCATGATGTGCTGCCAGTGGAGTAAGCTTAGGCCTTGCAAGCGAGAGGAACCATGAGATTTGCCGAAGAAATACTTCTGCTGCTGTTGAAGGAGGACACCGGCTATGTGGCTCCCGTTGCGGAGTGGCGGATGTCCTGCGCGCTGGCCGGTTCGGTGCTCATGGACCTCGCCATGGAGAATCGCATTGACTCGGACTTGGACACCCTAACCGTCATCGACGCCACGCCCACTGGCGATAATCTGCTCGATCCCACATTGGCCGAAATTGCGGCGGCCGATGAAGTTCATGCACCGCAATTCTGGGTGGAACGAATTGCTCAACGAGCGGAGGCCATCAGCGAATCGGCGCTGGAAGGCTTGGTTGAAATGGGCATTCTCGACTTCGATTCGGGCGGCTTCTGGTCCGTTTCCGCCAAGGTGGCGCGCTCGGGCCGCTACCCGACCGTTGACGGCCGTGCCGGGGAGGAGATCAAGGGCAGGATAATGCGCACGCTGCTCGATGACGAGATTCCTGATCCCCGCGAGGTGGCGATTGTCGGGCTGGTCAACAGTTGCGGTGGTTTCCAGGCGCTGATGGAACCGGATGAGTTCGAGCTTGCCAAGGAGCGCATTGAGCTCTTCAGCGGCATGGACCTGATCGGGCGGGCAATCGCGGCCGCAGTGCGCAGCTCCTATCGGCCGCCGGAAAGCCTGCGTTCCATTCGGCGTCGGCAGCTGCCCGTGGTGGGGTTGTCCGACATGCTGTTCTCCAGGACATTCCGCTCCGGCAATCTGCCCGAGTTCATGGCCGAGCAGAGCAAGCTGCATGGCCCGGTTTTCGAACTCCGGGCGCCCGGCCGCAAGCTGGTCGTGCTCGCTGGGGCGAGCACCAACCGATGGGTTGGCCGCAAGGGACGGCACTTTCTGCGGACCAGGGACTACCTGGAGGAGTTTCAGGCTCAATGGGGAACGGCCCGCTCGATCGCCAGCATGGACGGCGCGGAGCACTTCCGCATGCGCAAGGCCGTTCGGGCCGGCAATGCCCGGGCCGTGGTTGAAGATCGACTGGCGGAAGTATTCGCTCTCGGCAGGCGCAGTTTCCGGGAGTGGGGAATCGGCAAGACCGTGCCCGATGGCGGGGAGATGACCTGCCAGCGATTGATCGGCGAACAGATCGCGCGGCTCAGCGCGAGCATCGATCCTTCCGCGGTGCTCGACGATCTCCTGGTTTACGAGTACCGCGCCTTGCTCGTCCATGTATTCGGGATTCTGCCCAAATTCACGTTGCGCACCCCGAAAATGAAACGGGCACTGGGGGGCATCCTCGATCTCTATGCGCAGATTCACGCTTCCCACACGCCGGCCCAGCGGGCGGGCAAGCGCCGGGACTTGGTCGATGACCTGATGGAACTGCACCAAGCCGATCCCCAATACCTACCCGAAACGGACCTCGGCTTCGCGTTCATTGCACCGCTGATCGCCGGTCACTACCTGGGCAGCGCCATGGCTTTCGCGATATACGAAATGCTGGCCAATCCCCACCTTAAGGATGCGATCGCGGCTGAGGCCGATGCGCTGTTCGGGAACGGAGACCCGGTCGCCGCGGATCTGCACCACGCTGCCATCGACGTGACCCACCGGTTCGCAATGGAGACCCTGCGGCTGCACCCGGTGATTCCGATGCAGATGCGTACCGCCATGAACGCATTCGAAATCGATGGCATGGAGATACCCGCCGGCAGCACCGTCACTATTGCCTTCCCAGCGCCGCACTTCATGGAAAAGCACTTCAAGGAGCCGCGCAAGTTCGACGTTGAACGGTTTGCGCCGCCACGGAACGAACACCGGCAGCAGGGCGCCTACGCGCCGTTTGGCATGGGCACGCACATTTGCGGCGGGTCGCGCTGGACCGAGTTGCAAATGGTGGCCAACCTCCTGCTGATCACCCGCCATCTGGAGTTGGAGATGGTGCCGGCGAACTACAAGCTCAAGCTCAACCCGTTGCCAAAAATCAGCTTGAGCAAGCGCTTTGGATTTCGCGTGACCGGCTACCGGCATCCCATCGACCCATGAGGGCGCCTTCCTCCATCGTTGCATTGGCGTCCCATCCGCCGCCACGAGCAGTCAGCCTGCCGTTGCGCGCCTTGTCGGCGACGCTGTCCGTTACGCTCGTTGGATTATTGGTGGCGGCTTGTTCCCTGGCGCCGCCTGCCCCGCTCCTGGAGGCGGCGTTGGATCGTTCGCAAGACGACGCTGGAACCGGAGCGGAAGGCCGCTACGAACAGCTTGAGTGGTGGAAGTCCTTTGCGGATCCGGTGCTCGACCAGGTCATGGAAGCGGCGCTCGACTCAAGCTTCGATCTCGCGGAAGCGGTCGCCCGCGTCGATCAGGCCCGGGCCCGGGCCCGCATCGCCGCAGCGGCGCGCTTTCCGACGGCCCAGGCGTCGCTTGGCGCGAGCCGATTTGATGCGCCAACCAACGCCGGCTTGGGCGCCCAGCTTGATGAACTCGGGCTGGGCGCCGATGTGACCGAGGCCTTTGGCTTCACGCTGCCGGACCGGCTCGACCTGACCACCTATTCGCTGGGCGCGGACTTTGCGTATGAGGCTGACTTCTGGGGTCGCCACCGCAATGCCGCGCTCGCTGCCGGTGCTGAGCATCTAGCTTCCGAGGCGGATTTTCAGGCCGTGCGAATTGGCATTCTGGCCGAAACGGTTGCGACCTACCTGGAAATCGTCGATCTTCGTTGCCAGCGGCGCCTGGCTGGCGAGATGGCCGCAATTCTCGAGGAGCAGGCGTCGTTGGCGGCAACCGGCTACCAGCGCGGCCTGACCGACATTCGCGACCTCTATGCCGCGCAGCGCAGCTTGGCCGATGCGCAGGCCGAACTGCCGCGCATGTCGGGCCGCCTTGCCGACGCCGAAGGGCGGCTCTGGATCCTGCTCGGCGGGCATCGTGCGGACCTTGGGCGCCTACTGCCGGATGCGCTTGAACCGGCTGCGACGCCGGCCGCGATGCCGGTGGGCGTTCCCGCCGACCTGCTGGCGCAGCGACCCGATGTCAGCGCCGCGCGGCAGCGTGTGGAGGCCGCCCGTCTTGCGCTCGGCGCCCGCCGGGCGGCGTTGCTGCCCTCGCTGTCCTTGTCCGGTTCCATCGGCTTGCAGGCCACCGAGTCCAGCGAGTGGTTCGACCCGGATCAGTGGTTCGAGAGCCTGAGTGCGAACCTGCTCTTGCCGGTGTTCCAGGGTGGTCGACTGCGCGGCAATGTGGCGCTTGCCGAAGCCCAGCTCGCACAGGCCGCAGCGGCGTTCGGGCGTTCGGTCGTGACTGCCGTCAACGAGGTCGAGGCCGCGTTGGCCGGGTTTGAGAGCAGCGGTCGCCGCCTTACCCTGCTGACCAGGCTCCTGGAGGCCGCCACAGCCGAGGCAGCGCTGCAGGAGCGGCGCTACTTGGCTGGCGTGGCGGACTATGGCAGCTATTTGGGGGCTGCCCAGCTTCTGGTCAGCGCCGAATCGGCACTGGCCGGCGGCAAGCGCGACCTCGGCTATGCGCGCTTGGCCTTGCACCGGGCGCTCGGTGGCGTTTGGACCGCGGATGAGTCGGCGGCTTTGAGTCAGGCCGACGCGATGCCGGCGGCGCGCATCGCCAGCACGTCCGCACGCATGGCGAGCGGTGACGCGGCCCACTGAGGCAGGAGATGTCCGTGGCAGGGAGCATCAACAGGGCGGCATCTCCAATCGACGGCGGCGACGTTGAGGCGTTTGTTGACCTCGCCCTTCTAACAGGAGCATTCGCATGAGCAGACGCACGGGTTACTTGATTGCCGTGGCCTTGGTCGTTGGCGCCGTTGTCGTTGCCACCTTGCTGGTGTCGCTTGCCCCGGAACCCGAACGTCGGGAACCGCCGTCGAAAATTCCCTATGTGGAAACGGCTCGGATCGTCGCCGGCTCCGGGTCCATTCCCGTTTACGGCGCTGGCACAGTGCGACCAAGCGCTGAAATTGACATTGCGCCGCAAGTCGGCGGCCGTGTTGTCTGGGTCGATCCAGGGTTTCGCAGCGGCGGACGGGTCGCCGCTGGGCAGACGCTGTTTCGCGTAGAGGAAGCCGACTACCAATATCGCTTGCAGGAGGCCGAAGCGGCTGTTGCGGACCGCAGGGTTGCCTTCCTTAAGGCCCAGGAGGATGCGGCCATCGCTCGAGTTGAGTACGAACGCTATTCCGGTCGGCAGGACGCCGCGGCTGCGCCGCAGCCGGCGAGTCGCCTGACCTTGCGTGAACCGCAGCTCGAAGCGGCCGAGGCGGCGCTGAAGCGGGAGCAGGCACGGCTTGCGGAGGCGAAGTTGGCGCTGGCGCGAACCCGGATCAAGGCGCCTTTCGATGGATTCGTGCGTGAGGAGTCGGTCGCCTTGGGACAACTCGCGACGCCCGGTCAACCGGTGGGACGCTTGTTTGCTGCACAGGCCGCCGAGGTGGCTGTCCCGCTATCCGATGCCGACGCGGCGCTGATCCCGGGGCTATGGGCACCGCAAGATTCGACAGTCGCAGCCCGCGTGATCGCCGACTATGGCGGCGTTGGTTACGTTTGGCCGGGCCACGTGGACCGGGCCGAAGTGTCGCTTGACGAAGGCACGCGAACCATCGACGTGATTGTGCGGGTGCCCAATCCCTTCGCGGCTGGCGAGCCGCTGGAGGCGGCTGGGGGCCTGCTCGGCAGCCCGCCGCTGTTGATTGGGAAGTTCGCAAAAGTGGTGATCGAAGGGCGGACCCCCGGCGACTACTTCCAAGTTCGGCGCGCGGCGCTGCAGCCGGGCAATGAGATCTGGGTGGTGGATCGCAATGGAACCGTGCGAATCGTTCCGGTCCGCGTTGTGCAGCGTGGCAACGGTGAGGTTTTCGTGACCGGGGCGCTCAAGCGCGGTGAAGCGGCGATCATCAGTGGCTTGCAGTTCGCCACCAACGGCATGGCGGTGCGCATCGGAGGCGCCGCAACCCAATGAGCGACGTCGAAACGCTTCAGGGTGAACCGGGCGGACCGATTGCCTACATGGCGAGCAACCGCGTTGCTGCCAACTTGTTCATGTTGGGCATCCTGGCGGCGGGGTTTGTGTCTCTGTCCGGCCTCGAACGGGAGGCTTGGCCGACAGTGCCGTTCAACACCATCGAAGTCTCGGTGGCCTATCCGGGCGCCACCCCGGAAGAGGTGGAAGAATCGATTGCGGTCAGTTCGCTGGAGGATGTCAAGTCGGTCAAGTCACTGGCGGCGCCGGGCATGGCCTCCATTCGAATCGAAATGAAGTCGGGCACCGACATCGGCCGGGCCATGGACGACATCGAGTCCGCCGTCGGCCTCATCCAGTCGTTTCCTGCCGCCGCCGAGCGCCCCGAGTACCGGGAGATGACCAACCGCCAGAGCATCATCCGACTCATTGTGTACGGCGACATTCCAGAGCGATCCCTCAAGGAGTTGGCCTACCAGATCGAGGATGAGCTCGCTTCGTTAGCCGCCGTGTCCACCGTGGAGGCGTCCGGCATACGGCAATACGAAATATCGGTGGAGGTGCCTCTGCACCGTTTGCGGGCCCTTGGGCTCACGCTCGACGATGTCGCCGCCGCGGTTCGCCGCGGCTCGCTCGACCTGTCCGCTGGCAGTATCGACACCCGGGACGCCCAGGTGCGCATCCGCACGCTCGGCCAGAGCTACGATCAGCAGGATTTCGAGGATATCGTCGTGCTCAGCCGCAGCGACGGCACGGCAGTGCGACTGGGCGATATCGCCGAAGTGCGCGACGCATTCCGGGAAACTGGCCTGATCGTCCGGCATCAGGGCAAACCGGCCGTGTTTGTCGAAGTTTCCAGGGTCGAGGGTGAGCAGGTGATGGATGTCGCCACCGCCGTGCAGGATCACATTGCGGGCGTCGTCGTTCCATCCCTCCCGGCTGGCGTAGGAGTCACTATCTGGAATGACGAGTCGCAAAGCTATTCCGAGCGCGTTGATCTGCTGCTCAAGAACGGACTTCTCGGCCTCATGCTGGTGTTCTTGGCGCTGGCCATGTTTCTGGAAATACGGCTGGCGCTTTGGGTGGTGGTCGGCTTGGTCACTGCGGGCATTGGAACGTTGGCGGTCATGCTGCTGCTGGACCTTGCGGTCAACACCATTTCGCTGTTTGCGTTCGTCTTGGCCATCGGCATCATCGTTGACGATGCGATCGTCGTGGCCGAGCACATCCACTATGAGCGCAAGCGGGGCGCGTCGGGCGTGGTTGCCGCCATTCGTGGTACGCGACGGATCAAGAAGCCGCTGACGTTTGCCGTGCTTACATCAGTTGCGGCCTTTGTGCCGCTGCTCTTCATTCCTGGCGGCATTGGCGAGATATGGGGTGCGCTGCCAGTCGTCATTATCGGCATGCTGCTGATCTCGTTGGTCGAGTCGGTGCTGATACTGCCCAATCACCTGTCGCATCTCCAAGGACCCGATTGGTCGCCCTCGAACGCGGTGGACCGGTTTTTCTCGCGAATCCAGGCGCGTGTGGATGCCGTCCTCAACCGGTTTGTGGAAGGCCCCTTGGATCGGACGTTGCGATTTGCCACGGACCAACCGGCGGTAGTCGTGGCGGGCGTCATCGGCCTATTTGCCGTTAGCCTTTCCCTAGTGCCGTCAGGCATCGTCGCCACGACCTTCGCCGACGTGGTGGAGGGCGACTTCGTAACGGCCAGCCTAGAGATGCCGGACGGGACGCCGGCGCAGCGTACCTTTGAGGTGGCGATGGAACTTGAGCAAGCCGGCCAAAGGGTTCTGCGGAGGATGTCGCGCGAGCGGCCCGAGGATGCGCCACCGCTGGTGTCGGGGGTGACCGTCATCGTTGGGCAAGGGCCGCGCGTTGAGGGCGGCGGGCTGGTACCGGAACCGACGCTCAATCCCCAAAGCAACATCGCCACCGTCGAGTTCAAGCTGCTGAGTGCGCAGCACCGGCAAGTTTCCACCTTGGAAGTCGTGCAGGCTTGGCGGGACGAGGTGGGCGTGCCGCCGCATGTGCGGGGAATCGCCTTCAGTGGTGAAATCATCGACCTCGGCAGTCCGGTGGAAGCCGTGCTGTCCCACCCGGATCCGAGACGTCTCAACGAAGTTGCCAGCTCGGTGGTCGATGGGCTGCGGGGCATCGGCGGCGTGTTTGATGTGCGCTCCGATCACGCCCCGGGCGTCAAGGAGATTCAGATCGAGTTGCGACCCGAGGCGCGGACGCTGGGATTGGACCTTGAGGCAATGGCGCGGCAGGCGCGGGCGGCATTCTTTGGCGCGGAGGCGCTTAAGGTGCAGCGCGGACGGGAGGAAGTGCGCGTCTATGTGCGCCTGCCCGCCGCCGAACGCAACGCCATCACGGATGTGGAGAGCTACTTGATTCGCACACCGTCCGGGGCGGAAGTGCCAATCAGCCAAGCCGCATTCCTGAACATGGGCACGTCGCCGCCGTCAATTCGGCGCAAAGACGGCCAGCGTGTGGTCACGGTGACGGCGGACGTGGATGAGACGGCGATTTCCGGCGGGGAAGCCAACGCAATCCTCGAGGATTCGATCCTTGCCGAACTCGCCGCCGCCAATCCTGAACTGACTTACTCATTCGGCGGGGAGCAGCAGCAGCAACTGGAGTCTCTGGATTCTCTGTATCGCGGCTTCGTGCTCGCCATGCTTTTGATCTTCGCCCTGTTGGCCATTCCGCTGGGCTCCTACGGCAAACCTTTCATCATCATGGCCATCATTCCGTTCGGCCTCATCGGCGTGATTCTCGGCCATCTGGTGTTGGGGGTGGCGATGAGCGCCGCCTCCTTCATGGGTTTCTTCGGACTATCCGGCGTTGTAGTCAACGACTCACTGGTCATGATCGACTTCATCGACCAGCGCCTCAAGGAGGGCGCGTCCTTGAAACAGGCGATCATCGACGGCGCCAAAGGACGGTTTCGGCCCATCCTGCTGACCTCCGTGACCACCTTTCTGGGCTTTACGCCGCTTATTCTGGAGCGGGCCATTCAGGCGCAGTTCCTAGTGCCCTTCGCCGCATCGCTGGGTGTCGGCATCCTCATTACCACGGCGATTCTCATGATGCTCGTGCCGGCGCTGATGGCGATCTATCTAAGGGTGAATTCAAACGAGGCGGTGCCTCAGACCGACGAGTGGGCGGTCGCCGGGCGCGACAGTTGAATCACTGGACAGCCTTATCACGCGCCCCCGAGATCTCGGCGGCAGGTCTCGATTGCCGACGGCTCGATGCCGGTCGGGGCTGCTGGCTGAACCCTGCTAACCTGCCGTTGGCATCGTGTTGATGGGATGCGGAAAATAAGTCAAGTTATGTTACAGTATCGTCCAGTCGCTGAGAAAACACTGGGCGGCAGGCTGTGCGAACGTCACCGATTAGAGAACGATGTCGGCGTCTTCTTTAGCATTGAACGAAGCGAGCGACCGCTCGCCGTTGCACCCCTTTCCGGAGGGGTGGTACTTCGTGGCCAGCCGCGCCGACTTTCGCAAGGGCAAGCTCATCCACAAGACTTGGCTCGGCGAGGAGATCGTCGCTTGGTGCGATGAACGAGGCCGCGTCTGCGTGGCCGATGCGGTCTGCCCGCACTTAGGCTCCTCGCTGGCGCCGGAGGTGGGGAGCCGGGTGTGCGAAGGACGGCTGGTCTGTCCGTTCCACGGCTTCGAATACGACACCACTGGCCGATGCGTCGCCACGCCCTATGCCTTGCCGCCCACGTCCGCTCGCCTGAAGGTGTACCCGACGCGGGAGATCGAGGGCATGGTGTTCGGCTGGTGGGGACTGCGCGGCCGTCCGCCGCAGTGGGAGCTGCCGGACGTGCCGTCGAGGAGCAGGACCCATGCGGGAGAGAGCCGCTGGACCGGCCTGCGGTTTCACACGATCCGGTTTCCCGGGCATCCTCAGGAAACGACCGAAAACTCGGTGGACCTCGCCCATCTCCGTTACGTGCACGGCTACGAAAGCGTTAGTCGGGTGGGCGACATCGCGATCGACGGCGCTTGTCTTCGAGGCAGCTTCGATTTCAAGGCCCGGCTTGGGGTCGGCAGATTGCTGAGCACGACGTTCGATGTGTCCGCAGTGACCCATATCCATGGGTTGGGATACTCCCAAGTGGACTTTGAAGAGCACAGCACCGGCTATCGATCCCGCCTTTGGATTCTGTCCACGCCCATCGACGGCACTTCGGTGGACATGACGATCGCGAGTCAGGTGGGCGGCATGGAACGGCCGAAAGGGTTGGGAATCGGGCTGCGGCTGCTCCCGCTGCCCGTTCGGCTCGATCTGATGAACCGAATGACGCTGCGGATGGAGACGGGCTACGTCAAGGAGGACGTGCTCATCTGGAGCCGCAAGCGCTACCTGACCCGCCCGCGGCTCAACCAGGCGGACGGTGAAGTCCTGGCGTATCGCCGCTACTGCGAGCAGTTCTATGAGGGTCTCGATGAGGATCATGGCCGCACGGGTGGTCGGCTGATTGCCCGCCAGATCTAACGCCCTTAAATCCAAGTCAAATTCTCGATCAGCTCCGGCAAGCGCGAATTGAGCCGTGGAAATTCGGTAATATTCGCTCTTCCAACGACCCGCTTGGTGGGATATGGGAGCCCTCAACTTGCCCCGGAACTGCACGCAACTGACGACCAAGGAACAACAAGGCTGCGACGCAGGCGTGTCCATTTGTGCCAAGCAAGGCGTTCCTCCTCGCGCTCCCCGGCTGAGTCCCTGCATGGAAGCTAAGGCCGCCTGCCTTTTTTGGTTGGTTTGCGCACTGACGTCGGCTGGCACAGCCCAGGCGGATCCGTTGGCTGCGGCCCGGACGGCCTATGCCGAGGGGCGGTTCCTGGAGGCGGCTGAGCTTGCCGAGGCGCTCGGTACGTCCGCAGGCCATGTCTTGGCCTCCGATTGCGTGGAAAGACACAGCAGCTTCTTCGCTGGGAAGGCCGATCGGCAGGCGCTGTACGAAAGGGCCATGCGACTCGGCCAGCAAGCCATCCACTTGGATGGGACCAATGCCCGGGCCCACTTGCAAACCGCCCAAGCCGTTGGCTTGTATGCGGAAACCTTGGGCGGGTTGAAGGCCCGAAAATATGTCGGACAAGTGCGCGATGGCATTGAGAAGGCGCTTGAGTTGGATCCGACCTCCGTCGAAGCCACCTACAGCTTGGGCTCCTGGCATGCCGGAGTCGTTGATGGTGCGGGCAGGATCGTCGCCCGCGTGGCCTACGGCGCGACCGGCAAGAATGCCATCGCCTACTTCGATCGGGCGCTTGAATTGGGGCCGCAGGTGAAGGAAGCGCACTACGAATACGCCAAGTGGCTGTTGGCCATCAACCCCAAGCTCAACCCGGAGCGGGCGCGTGAGTTGCTCAACCAAGCGATCAAGCTGCCGTCCAAGGACGCCGTTGACCGCATTCTGCACGAGAAGGCGGTCAGAAGGCTCGCCCAACTCGACTGAACCTGCCCCGATAGGAGCGCACCATGCCTTGGATTGAAGACAGCGAACTCATCATTGAGCAGATCGAGATCGGCCCCATGCAGAACTTCACCTACCTGGTGGGCTGCCGCTCGACCCGCGAGGTGGTCATCGTCGATCCGGCTTGGGACATCGACCGCTTGCTTAAGCAGGTGGCGGAAAAGGACTACCAGCTCACCGGCGCCCTGGTCACCCACTACCATCCGGATCACATCGGCGGCTCGTTCGCCCGCAACCAGATTGAAGGACTGGCCGAGCTGATGGCCAAGAGCCCCGTCAAGGTCTATGCGCACCGTGCGGAGGCAGGCGGCGTGAAGAAGGTCACAGGGTTGTCGGACAGCGACATTGCGGTGGTCGATTCGGGTGACCTGCTGAAGGTGGGTGAGGTGGAAGTGGAGTTTCTGCACACGCCGGGCCACACGCCCGGTTCGCAGTGCTTCCGCATCCGCAACACGCTCGTCTCCGGCGACACGCTGTTCATCAACGGCTGCGGACGGGTTGACCTGCCGGGCTCCAATTCCGAGGACATGTACCACAGCCTGCAGAAGCTCAAGGCCCTGCCCGACGACACGCTGCTGCTGCCGGGCCACAACTATGGGCACGTCCCCAATGCCACCCTGGGGGAAACCCAGCGTCAGAACACCTACTTGGCAGTCAAGGACATGGCGACTTGGCGGATGTTCATGGGTTGATCAGGGAGGACATTATGGACACAGGGGAGTTCACGGGATTCGAAGTGGCTTTGCGCAAGCCGGGCATGGCTTGGCTGCGCTTCAACACGCCCGAGCGCCTCAACGGCATGACCACCGCCATCAAGCGCGACTTGATCGAAGCGGTGACCCAAGTGCAGATGGACAGCGCCGAGCGGGTGCTGGTGTTCACCGGCTCCGGGCGCACCTTCTGCGCCGGCGACGACCTGAAGGCCTATCGCGGCGCCGAGTTGGGCGGCAAGCCCCTGGTGCCGGACATCCCGCCTGGCCACGACTCAGGTCTAGGCACCTGCAACGCCGCGGAGTTCGGTTGGGAGCAGGCCCTCGATGAAATCGCCGCCAAGACGGCCATCTCCGACCAGCATCCCGATGCCCAGGAAGGCGTGACGGCCTTCCACGAAAAACGCCCTCCCAAATTCAACGATTGGCTGCGGCCTTGAGCGCCTTGGTCACTTACCAATCCACGCGCGGCGTGGCCACGGTCACCATAGACCGAGCGGAGCGCATGAATGCCTTGGACGAGGCCGTGGTCCAGGGCCTGAACGCCGCTTGGCGGCGGTTTGCCGACAGCGACGACCGGGTGGCCGTGCTGCGCGGCGCGGGCGAACGGGCCTTTTCGGTGGGCGCGGACGTCAAAGCGCCGCCTCGGGAACTGTGGCAGGGCGTGCCGGGCATCGGCGTGGCGCTCGACAAGCCGGTCATAGCCGCGGTCCATGGCTGGTGCATCGGCGGCGCCTACGTCATTGTGCAGATGTGCGACCTGGTGGTTGCGGCCGACAGTACGGTATTCAAATACCCGGAGGCGCAACTGGGGTTCACCGGTGGCTTGGTTGCCAGCGCCGTAGCCCGCATTCCGCACAAGGTGGCGATGGAGTTCATGCTGCTTGGTGAGGATTTCGACGCCGAGCGGGCCTTGCAGGCCGGGATGGTGAACAAGGTCGTGCCGGCTGGCGAGGAACTCGATGCGGCCCGCGCTTGGGCGGGCGTTCTGGCCAAGTCGGCGCCCTTGGTGGTGACCGCCCTCAAGACGCTGGCCACGCAAACCCTAAACAAGAGCCCGGCGGAGGCGGGCGCCTTGGCTCGGGAGAGGCTGCTGCGCGTCGCCAAGAGCGAGGATGGCGCCGAAGGCGGCCGAGCGTTTCGCGAGAAGCGCACCCCCGTCTTTCGCGGGCGTTGAAGTTGCCATGACTGACGGAACAGCGCGGATAGTCGCCTGCCCGAACTGCGGGAAGGCTGCGAAGTGGACCACCCGCAACCCGTTCCGTCCGTTTTGCTCGGAACGCTGCAAGCTGATTGACCTCGGCGACTGGGCCAGCGAGCAACATGTCATTCCCGGCAGCGAGGCCGATGAATTCATGGGCAGCGAACTGGAAAGCCCAAAGTTGGATCAGTAGTGAAAGGAACCCCGCCGATGGAAATCTGGACCGCGGCCACGCCAAACGGCTGGAAGGTCAGCATCATGATCGAGGAGCTGATCGAGGCAGGCGTTGATTTGCCGGAGTTTCAGGTGCGCAACATCAGTTTGGTGGCCGGGGAGCAGTTCACCCCGGAGTTCACCGCCCGCAACCCCAATCAGAAGATTCCAGTGCTCATCGACGGCGACCTCAGCATCATGGAGAGCTGCGCCATTCTCCAGTACCTCGCCGAAAAACATCCCACGGACATGTTGCCCAGCGGCCCAGCCCGTTGGGATGTTCTGCAATGGCTATACTGGCAGGCCGCCAACGTGGGTCCGGTGTTCGGCAACAAGCTCAGCTACACCCGTTACATGGAGGACGTGGAGCCCGAATTGAAGGCGCACCCGCTGGAGCGCTTCGGCAAGGAGGGACGGCGCTTGGTGGCGGTGCTCAACGCCCGGCTCGAAGGGCGGGACTACGTCTGCGGCGATCAGCTCACCATCGCCGACATCGCGCTCTATCCCTGGGTGCGCGGTTGGAAGTGGAGCAAGATCAACATCACCGACCAACCCAATGTCGAGGCTTGGGTGAGGCGGGTTCGGGCGCGGCCAGCCGTGGAGCGCGGCCTGGGCTGGGGCGTGCCCAAGGATGAGATCGATCAATGGAGCGCGGAGCGCAAAGCCGCCTACGCCCAGTCCGGCACCCGCATCGCCAGCAACCAACGATTGCGAACGGAGGTTTGAGACATGAACATTGAAGGCTCCTGCGACGCCCGCTTCGAGCGGGTGCGTGATGCGTTTGAACGCAACTTCAGCGAACGCGGGGAGGTGGGCGCCAGCTTCGCGGCCACCCTGGAAGGCGAATACGTGGTGGACATCTGGGGTGGCCACAGGGATGCCGGGCGCACCCGGCCTTGGGCCGAGGACACCATCGTCAACGTGTTCTCCACCACCAAGACCATGACCTTCATTGCGGCGCTGATGCTGGCCGACCGGGGCCAGTTGAACCTCGATGCGCCGGTCGCGGACTACTGGCCGGAATTCGCTGCCAACGGCAAGGAAGGCGTGCGCGTGAGGCACTTGCTTGGCCATTCGGCGGGGGTGCCGGGCTTTGGCCGCCGCTTTTCGGTGGAGGAGCACTACGATTGGGCGCTGGCTTGCGCCGACTTGGCCGGCCAAGCCCCTTGGTGGCCGCCCGGCACCCAAAGCGGCTACCACGCCATCACCCAAGGCTACCTGATCGGCGAAGTGGTGCAGCGCATCACCGGTTCATCCTTTGGCGCCTTCTTCAAGGCGGAGGTTGCCGATGTGGTCGGCGCCGACTTTCACGTTGGCGTTGACCCCAGCCACTTCGGCCGGATTGCGGAGATGATTCCGGCGGCGGAGCCCGCGCCGCTGCTGGAAATGGACCCGGACACCATTCCGGGCCGGGTCTTCTCCAACATCGACGTCATTGACGCGGTCAACACCCCCGGCTGGCGCCAAGCCGAGATTCCGGCCGCCAACGGCCACGGCAACGCCCGTTCCGTGGTGCGGGCGCAAACGGCGATGGCCAACGGCGGCCGCGCCTTCGGCAAGGAGCTACTTTCCGCGGAAGGTTGCCGTGCGGCTTTCACCGAACAGACCGACGGCATCGACGCGGTGCTCGGCTTCCATGTGCGCTACGGCATGGGCTACTCGGTGGGCAGCGATGAGATCACCATGAGCCCGAATCCGAACATCCTGTGGTGGGGCGGCGCGGGTGGCTCCACCATCGTCATCGACATCGACGCCCATCTGTGCTTCTCCTACGTCATGAACCAGATGGACAACTACATCCTGGGCGACCCGCGCGGAACCGGCCTAGGTGAAGCCCTGTACGAATGCCTGTAGCTCAGGGATGGCCTCGATCGGAGCGCGGATCGACCGCGTCCCGCCCTCGCGCTTTTCGGAGCGAAGGCAGTTCCCTTTAGCGTCAGCGCGACCGAATCATGGCTAGCGACCACATGGAACGGAGGCCCTAAGGGGATGAGCGTGCGGAACAGGATTGCCTTGGTAACCGGCGCCGCTTCGGGCATTGGCGCCGAAGTGGCGCGGCAACTCAGCGCCGCCGGTGCGAGGGTGGCGTTGTGCGATGTGAATGAGACGGCAGGTGCTGCATTGGCCGCTGAACTTGGCGGCGAGTTCATCGCCTGCGACGTCAGCCGTTTTGAAGCGGTGGAAGCCCTTAGCTTGCCCCAGCCCGGCGAACCGCCGAAGCCGAGGAAACATCCGGCCAGCCGACGGGCTGTCTCCATTTGTTCCATGAAGGAGGCGGTTGAAGCGTGCATTGAGCGCCTTGGCGTGCCCGACTACGCCCATCTCAACGCCGGCATCATGACGGTGCCGACCAACGATGCGTTTTTGGCCATCGAAGCCGTGTCCGTGGAGCAGTATCGGCGCATTCTCAGCGTTAATCTCGACGGCGTGTTCCACGGCGTCAAGGCGCTGCTGCCGCTGATGCGGGAAAAGGGCGGGGCCATCACCATCACCGCCTCCGTGGCGGGCTTTGGCTCGTTGGCCGTCGATCCTCTCTATTCGGCCACCAAGCATGCGCTGATCGGATTGGGGCGCAGCGTCGCCGCGGCCAACGAAGGCGGGAGCTTGCGCATCAACGTGATCTGCCCTGGGGTGGTGGACACCGCCATCGTGCCGGATTCGTTCCGCGGCCCGGAGTTCGGCGTCATGCCGCCGTCCATGATGGCTGCGGAGGTCGTTGACCTGTTGACCAACGGCACCAATGGCGAAGTCCGGGTCAAGCTGAAGGATCGCCCCGGCTTCGCCGTGGCACCCGTGGATCTTCAGGCCTAGCGGCCCGCAACGCCCGAAGGCTACCCCCGCAGCGGGTTGATTGGCGGCCAGTTCTCCTTGCTGGTGAGTATCCGCTCGCCGATCTCGGCCACGTCCCAAGGCCCTTCAGACAACTCCCGGTCGGCGATGGGGGTCAATTGCCAGGACAGCAGCGAAACGCTGTTGCCCGCCACCAGCCATTGACGTCCGGTGACCTCCTTCGCATCGTCGGTGCACAGCCACACCACGGCGGGGGACACGGTTTCCGGCGGGAACTGGTCCTGCATCGCTTCCGGCAGGATGTCCTCGGTGAGCCTGGACGTGGCGGTGGGCGCCAGCACGTTCACGGTGATGCCGTACTTCAGCCCCTCAAGCCAGAGGCAGCGCATGAATCCGGCAATGGCCGCCTTGGCGGCGCCGTAGTTGGTTTGCCCGAAGTTGCCGAGCAGCCCGGAAGTGGAGCTGGTCATGATGATGCGGCCACCGTTGCCGAGTTCCAGCATCCTGTCGTAGGCGGCCTTGGTGACCAGATAGGTGCCGCGCAGATGGACGTCAAGGACCACGTCCCACATGTCGTCGGTCATGTTCTTGAACGATTTGTCGCGCAGGATGCCGGCGTTGCAGATGCATATGTCGATTTTGCCGAACTCGCTGACCGCCGCGTCGATCATGCCGATGGCGTCGTCCTTGGCCGAAACCGAGCCATATTGGGCGATGGCCCGGCCACCGGCGGCTCGGATTTCCTCTACCACGCCGTCGGCCATTGAGGTGCCTGAACCGGTGCCGTCCCTTGCGCCGCCCAGGTCGTTCACCACCACTGCCGCGCCCTCCTTGGCGAGCAGCAGCGCGTGGGTGCGACCCAAGCCGCCGCCAGCGCCCGTTACAACGGCGACCTTGCCTTCCAACATGCCCATATTTCCAACTCCTTTGGTGATTTTGGTGACGGGTTTGCCGCCCGCTCGACAGGCGGTCCGCCCAAATTGGCCTTGGAACGCCCGCGCCCCTGAATATACTGATGGCCCAACGGGCCAGCTGCGCACCGTCTGCGACGGCGCGGCCGAGCTGCTGTCGCAACTCGGCGGCAAAGCGCCACAGTCTAGCTTGGCGCTGCAAGAACGCAACACGCGCCGCCTGCGGTGGCGTGATCGGGTTGCCGGCGCAACCCGGTTGGGTCGGCAGCGGTGCCCGCAACGGACAGGAGTCTGGCTCGCAAGGTCTTCGAGCTCGGGCAAGGCTGCGTGAAGAACTCCACCACTTTCGGGAGAAGAATGAATGGACGAACTGCTTGATTTCAAAGGCAAGGTAGCGTTGGTCACCGGCGGCAGCCGGGGCTTGGGCCGGGAAATGGCGCTGGCCTTGGCCGGGCGCGGCGCCAACGTGGTGATTGCCAGCCGCAAGGCGGAGGTCTGCGAGGCGGTGGCCGAGGAGGCCCGCGCCTTGGGCGTGGAGGCGCTGCCCCACGCCTGCCATGTCGGCAACTGGGAGCAATTGGGCGAGTTGGCCGATGCGGCCTACGAACGCTTCGGCAAGGTGGACGTCCTCATCAACAACGCTGGCATGTCGCCCCTGTACCCTTCGTTGGGCGGCATTAGCGAGGCACTTTTCGACAAGGTGATGAGCGTCAACTTCAAAGGGCCGTTCCGATTGTCCGCCCTGATCGGCGAGCGCATGGCGGCTGGCGACGGCGGTTCGATCATCAACATCAGCAGCACCGCCTCCCTCAATCCCAGCCCGGAATCGGAGCCCTACGGAGCGGCGAAGGCGGGCCTGAACGCCATCACCCGTTCCTTCGCCTTCGCATACGGCCCCAAGGTGCGCGTGAACTGCATCGTCGCCGGCCCTTATCTCACAGACATCTCCAAGGCTTGGGACATGGAAGCGTTCGAGAAGCGCGCCAAAAACTCGCTGGCCTTAGGCCGCGGCGGGCAGCCGAATGAGATCGTCGGCGCCGCCCTCTACTTGGCCAGCGACAGCTCCAGCTTCACCACCGCCACCTTGATCCGGGTGGATGGGGGAACGCCCTAGCCAATACAGTGCCGTTCCCGGATGGCTCGCGCGACGCCCGGCGCGAGATCTTCTCCGCTGAGGGCCTCAATGGTGCCGAGGCCGCCCGGATTGGCGACATTGGTTTCAATCAGGTGCGGATGCGCGATGTCCACGGCGGCGAAGCCGATGCTGGCGTCGCGCAATTGCGTGGCGATGGCTTGCGCCAGAGTCTGCTCCCCGGCGCTGAGAACGTGGGGCGCAGCCGCAGCACCGGTGGCCAAGTTCGCTCGGTAGTCGTTCGTTCCCGGCAGTCGTCGGTAGCAGCCAATGACTTGGCCGGCAGCGACTAGGCAGCGGGTCTCCCCGTGGGCGGCCGACTCGACATAGCGTTGGACGATGGCGAAGCCCAGCTTGCGGAGGGTGCGGCGGACTTTGGCGTGACCGTCGGCGTTGTTGCGGATTCTGGCCACGCCCTGCCCGAAGCTGGCGCCGCTGGGCTTGACAATCCAGTCGCTGCGATCGTCAAGCCGCTCGATTAGGCGCGCCGCGTCGCTTCCGGCGTGGGTTTCCGGCAGGTGTTCAAGAAACGCCAGCTTGCCGTGCAGGTAGGTGTAGGCATCGATGGCGTTGACGAACCGTCCTTGGTCGATGCGGCGCAGCAACTGCACACGGTCAAGGAAGGAGCGTCGCTCGCCAAAGCCGAGCAGCCAGATCAGGTCGCACTCGCCAAGGTTCGTGGCGGCGGCTTTGACGGCGTCTCGTTCCAGGTGCAGGTCGCCGTGATCGGCCAGCGCCACTTGCCAGCCTTCATCGGCGAAGGCCTTGGGCAGTCGCAGGTGATTGTCGTTGCGGTGCGGCCCGGCACCGATCAGAAAGAGGATGTTAGGCATCGGCCTCCCGTTGCGCGTCAAGCCCACCTCCCGCGGAGGATACTGCAAGTCCTGGGCTCAGAGTATTTGTGGGCAGCAACGCCTGCGCGCGCGGCCACGTGCTTGATTCGCGCGAACTCGCCGACTGTTTCAGCGCAAGGTCGCCACCTGCTTCACGGAACTGGTGCCGCTCGTTTCAAAGACGGAAACCGAGTTGGAGGGTGTATACTCTTTGCCCCTTGGGAATTGGAGAGTTGCTCATGCGCCGCGTTTCATCGGGTTTGCCGTGTGGCTTGGTTTTCTGGCTGGGTCTTGCAATCTTATCGGTGGCGGTGATCGGCGGGTCGGGCAGTGCCCGTGCGGAGAGCGCCGACGATGCCGTCGTCATCGAGGAAATCGTGGTGACGGCGCGCAAGCGGGAGGAGTCGCTGCAGGAGGTGCCATTGTCGGTGTCGGCCTTCAACGAATCGGCTATCGAGAACGCCTATGGGGAGAACATCGGCGAGTTTTCCAAGTTGGCGCCGAACGTCACCCTCGCCCGCCAGCCCTATGCCGGAAATGCCCTGTTCGCGGGGATGCGCGGCATCGTTTTCGGTGATCTCGAGAAAAGCTTTGATCCGGCTGTCGGCGTGGTGATCGACGGCGTTCCGCTGGTCACCAATACCGGTGCGCTAATTGACACCTTCGACTTGGAGTCGGTCGAGATACTGCGGGGGCCGCAGGGAACGCTGTTCGGACGCAACACCATCGCCGGGGTGGTCAACGCGCGGCGCACCCGCCCGACCGGGGAATTTGGGCTGCGCACGCAGTTTCGCTACGGTGCGCACAACGAAACGGACGTGAAGGCAGTGCTCAACTTTCCGCTGGGCGAGACCCTGGCCGTGAAGATGGCTGCGTTCTACGACAAGGGCGACGGCTTTCAGGAACAGGCCGACTTCAACCTGGCCACCGGCGAGGTGACCGGAACCGGGGACGACATTCCCGGCGAGGACACCATCAATTTCTACACGAGCATTCTCTGGGAGCCCACGGAAGACTTCGAGGCATTGCTGACGTTCGAGTTGATCGACGACGAATCGACGCTGGCGACGCCGGTCAACCTGACGGTCCCCAACCTGTCGCCGGGGCAATGGGGCGCGATTACCGGATCGGTGTTCGCCAACCTCGCCGCCGGCTTTCCTCCGGCCGCAGCCGTCGGTGGCGGCATCGGCAGCACCTTGGTGCAGGGTGGCAACTTCTGCGACATCTACGGCGCCGTGCTTGCTCCGCTCAATGGCTGGGTAGCGGAGGTCGCTTGTGCGAAGTTCGGCCTCGAGCTCGGCGAGAGCAATGGCTACCAGTACTCCGTCGCGGCCCAGCTGTTCAACAACTCCATCGAGCAGACCGGAATTTCGCTGGAGCTCAACTACGACATCGGCGATCTCAGATTCACCTCCATTACGGGCTACAAGGAAGAGGACGAACTGCTCGACGAGGACAATCTCGGCGCTCCGGTGTACATCTTCCATCCCTGGCGGCCGCAGGAATACGACCAGCTAAGCACCGAATTCCGGGTGACCTCCGACTTCGGCGGCAAGTTCGACTTCGTCAGCGGTGCCTACTACGTGGAGTCGGAGTACTTCATCACCGCCAGCGTCTATGTGTTCGGCAATCGCCGGGTGCCGGGCGCCATGCCGTCCCCCGACGGCGATGCGGGTCAGAAGCTGAATGCCTTCGCCCTGTACGGCGAAGGCTACTACCAGGTGACCGATGACCTGCGGCTGACCTTGGGCGGTCGATGGACAAAGGAGAAAAAGGACTTCTTCATCTTCCAGCGCGTATCCGGCGATAGCAGCGGGCTGTTGCCGCCGACCGCGTGGGGCTGCGGACTGAGCGGCGACCTGCAGGCGCAGGCCGATGCCGTGGCCGCGGCTTGGATCGGCGGTGCCCCAACCCAGGCTTTGGCCGATGCCCGAGCCGCGGCCCTGGTCTGCAACTCCGACGGCGAGGAGAGCTGGACGGAGTTCACGCCGCGCGTCAGCCTTGACTACGCCTTTTCGGATGACGACATGGTGTATGCATCCTGGTCACGCGGTTTCCGATCAGGCGGTTTCAACGGACGTGCCACCACCCCGAGTTCCGTCGGCCCCTACGACCCCGAACAGGTCGACAGCTTCGAAATCGGGCTGCGTTCGATGTCCTTCGACGATCGGCTGGTTTTCAACGCGACGCTGTTCCGCGCCATCTACGAGAACAAGCACGAGAGCGAGATCTACCAGTTCGGGGCAGCCACCGAGACTGTCGTGAACAATGCCGCCAAGGCGACGATCAACGGGCTGGAGATTGAAACTCGACTGGCGGTAACCGAGAACCTGCAACTGCGCGCAACCGTCGGCATGATCGACGGAAAATACGACGAGTTCCTGGCGCCGGACCGCATCGCCTGTCAAGGCATCTCCCGCGCGACCTGCCCCAGGGTCGACCGGTCCGATGATTTCGCCTTCGGTTTCCAGCCCGACTGGAACTTCAGTGCCGGCCTGATCGTCACACGGCCTTTGAGCAAGGGCTGGGGTGGCCTGACCGGCATTGCAAACTACGCTTGGGCCGACAAGACCGTGGGCAACTTCGGGCAGCCCGACCCGCTCGGGCTGGGACGCAACGAGTTTCCCGCCCGTGGCGAAATGGACCTGACGCTCATCTGGGAACGGGCGCCGTTCAAGGTTGCCGGGTATGTAAAGGACGTCTTTCACAAAGACAACTATCTCGCGACTTCGGTCGATGTCGGCGTCTTCTGGTTCGGTGCGGCATCCGCGGGCCGCACCTGGGGAATCGAACTGACGCACGAACTGTAGTCCACGCCGCCGGCTGCGGTCGGCGCCATTGCGCGCCTCCATCGTCGACTTCCGAACGGTCGGTGGTCGGGGCGCCGAGGGTGGGCAGCCGTTAGGCCCGCTCGAACGGCTCACTCCGGCTCGGTGTCGGGACGGCAATCAAAGCTGCGCCTCACCTTCGCCAATGGTGAGCCGGATATGATCGAGATGTCGTCGCCAGCCCTTGGTCTTCCAATCCCATTGGTTGTCAGCGCCGCCGGGTGGAACTTGGAGGCTGAGGTCGGAATCGAACCGGCGTACACGGAGTTGCAGTCCGCTGCATAACCACTCTGCCACTCAGCCTTGAGGTGGCCGCCAAGCCAGTGCGACCTCGAGCTTGGGGTGCGCATTCTAGCGTCAACCGCGAAGCGATGCTAAGCGCAAACCTTGGCCTTCAGGGCTAGTGATGGAAAGTCCCACAGGTTCCTGAACCCAAGCAAGGGCACCATGGAGCCCCGTTGGGAATTGGTGCCCGGGGCGGGACTTGAACCCGCAGGGAGTTGCCTCCGGGGGATTTTAAGTCCCCTGTGTCTACCGATTTCACCACCCGGGCCGTCCCACCGCATCCTCAGATCAGGGTGATTGGTGCCCAGGGCGAGAGTCGAACTCGCACGCCGCTAAGGGCACTGGAATCTAAATCCAGCTTGTCTACCAATTCCAACACCTGGGCTTGGTGCTTGGCCGCGTGACCCGATTCTAACTGAATCCCCCCATGGAACGCGGAGTATCCCGTTAGCGAAACTCCACACGCGGCCGCCAGGCCGCGCTTTCGCGTTAGCGAAACTCCAACGCCACGGCCAGGTGGCGCCGCCACCTGACGGCGGCGCCGCACCCGCAGAGCGGGTGCGCTGGCAATGCGCACCCGTCTGACGTAGTTTGCAAATCCCTCAACTGGAAGCCCGAACGGAGCTCGAACGATGATCGACGTGCATTACTGGCCGACCCCCAATGGCTGGAAGGTCACCATCATGCTGGAGGAATGCGGACTGGACTACCAGATCACGCCGGTGGACATCGGCGGCGGCGATCAGTTCAAGGCCGACTTTCTGCGCATAAGCCCCAACAACCGCATGCCCGCCATCGTTGATCATGATCCCTTGGGCGGCGGCCCGCCGCTTTCGATCTTCGAATCCGGTGCCATCTTGGAGTACCTCGGCGACAAAACCGGGCGGTTTCTGCCGCACTCAGGCGCCGCCCGTTACCGGGTCCTGCAGTGGGTGCATTGGCAGATGGCCAATCTCGGCCCCATGATGGGCAACGCCAACCACTTCAAGAACTACGCCAAGAACATCGTCGATGACCCGGACCAGTTGGCGTACGGCGCCAAGCGCTTCGTCGGCGAGGTTGACCGCCTGTCGGGCGTGATGGATGCGCAGCTATCCGTCAACCAATTCCTGGCCGGTGACGATGCGTACAGCATTGCCGACATGATCACCTGGCCTTGGGCCATGCTGATGGGACGCCTGATCGGCGAGGAGGTCTGGGAGAGCTTCCCCAACCTCAAGCGTTGGGTGGATGAGGTGGGCGCGCGGCCTGCCGTGGACAAGGGTTTTCGCGTCGGCCGCGAGCTCGGCAAGCGGGAGTTGACCGAGGCTGAGGAAAAGGCGCGGCGTGAGCTGCTGTTCAACCAAACCAACGACAAGGTGCGCAAGGCCCGAGCGGAGGCCGCCCAAGCCGTAGCCTAAAGCCGCAGCCCGTTTCCGGGCGGCGAAGTGGGGCTTGACGATGGGCGGTGACGAATATGGAAGTCAGCGACAGTCAAGCCGGTTCTCTGCCCGCAGGTTCGGCCCGCCGTGGTTTCCGCGGCGAGGCGGGCGCACTGCTGCGCCTCGGCGCGCCCATCGCGGCGACCCAGCTCTGCGTGATGGGCATGGGCTTCCTCGACACCGCCATGGCGGGCCGCTACGGCGCCGTGGACCTGGCGGGCGTGAGCTTGGGCGGCGTCCTGCTCTGGCCGGTGTTCATGTTGATGAGCGGCATCACCATGGCGGTGATGCCGATGGTCTCCCAGTTGGTCGGCGCCCGGCGCACTGGGGAGTCAGGCCCGCTGATTCGTCACGGCCTGTGGATCGCGCTGTTCAGTTCCGTGGTGATGATGCTCATCATGCGCAACGCCGAGCCGGCGCTGCTGCTGATGGGCGCGGACCGGGGCGTGACTTTGGTGGCGGCGGGTTATTTGAAGGCGGCCTCCTGGGGCATGCCCGCCATGATGGCCTACATCCTGCTGCGCCAGGTTTGCGAGGGCCTCGGCCGCACTCTGCCGCCCATGCTGATCGCCGGCACCGCCTTCGTGCTCAACGCGCCGCTCAACTATGTGCTGATATACGGCGCGTTCGGATTTCCGGAACTGGGCGGCGTGGGCTGCGGCTGGGCCACCGCGGCAGTGATGTGGGTGCAGCTTGGGCTGATTTTGCTGGTGACCCGCCGCCCCTTCTTTCGCGCCACCAATTGGCTGTGGGGCGATACGAACTTTCGCTGGGCGACCGTGGCGCGGATTTTCAAGCTCGGGGCGCCCATCGGCGCCACCATTTTCCTGGAGATGGCGGTCTATTCGGCGATCAGCGTGTTGATCGCCCGCCTTGGCGTCAGCGAAATGGCAGCGCACAGCATCGCCGGCAACATCAACTGGGCCACCTACGTCATTCCGATGAGCTTGGGCAGCGCCGCTGCCATCCGCGTCGGCTTTCATGTCGGTGCCCGCAGCCAAGCGGGTGCCGCTGTGGTGGTGTCCACGGCGTTTCGCATCTCCTTAGGCTACGCGCTGGGCATCAGCGTCGTTCTGGTCGGCCTGCGCTTCATGCTGGTAGGGATATACACCACGGACTTGGAGGTGGCCCTCGTCGCCGCCAACCTGATCATCTTCATCGCCATTTATCAGATCTTCGATGATGCCAACGCGACCATGGCGGGTGCGCTGCGGGGCTACAAGGACACCCGGGTGCCCATGATCATTTCCCTAATCGGCTATTGGCTCATCGCCCTGCCGCTCGGCGCCTTCCTGGCCGGCGGTGCCTTCGGCCTGTCGGCAACCGGCGTTTACGGCTACTGGGCGGGCATGACCTTCGGCATCGCCTTGGTTGCCGTCGCCATGGGCCTGCGCCTGCGCCGCACCAGCCGGGACGCCGGCCTGATCGAGCGCTTGGCGCAGGGCTGACCTCCGGCCGCGATTGGCCAGGCCCGTTGGCTTTCGGTATAAGGAAACCGAGCAACGGACCCGAATGGAGGTCGCCATGGACCAGTCACGCCGGGCGTTTGTTGGACAGGTGGCCGGGGTGTCGGCGTCCGCGGGGTTGGCGGGGTTGGCGGGCGTCAATTCGGCGGCGCTGGCCGCACCGGCGGCTGATGTGGGGTCTGGCCACGCTGCGGACGATGAGGCCTATTGGCGTTGGGTGGCGGGGGAGTTTTTGACCGCCCCCAACGTGGGCCACATGAACACCGGCACCCGGGGCGTCTCGCCGCGCAGCGTCGTCCAAGCGCAGTTCAACGCCATCCGGAGCTACGACAGCGACTACCTCAGCCACGCCACCTACGCCTGCAACGCTGAGTTCCGCGCTGGACTGCGGGCCAAACTGGCCGCCTTCATCGGCTGCAAGCCCAATGAGGTGGCGCTGACCAACAACACCACGGAGGGCATGGCCTTCGGCACCTTAGGCATCGACTATCGTCCGGGCGATGAGATCATCCACACCAACCACGACCACGCCAGCGGCGTCCAGCCCATCAACCTGTGCGCCGCCCGATACGGCATCATGCCGGTGGTGGTCGATCTAAAGGGCGATGAGTTTCATCCGCCGAAGAGCGCGGATGCCATTGTCGCGGCTTTTGAGAAGGTCATGACCAAGCGCACCCGGCTCGTCAGCTTCTGCCACATCAACTACACCGATGGCTGCGTGCTGCCGGTGCGGGAAATCTGTGCCTTGGCCCGCGAGCGGGGCATCCTCACCTTGGTCGATGGCGCTCACCCGCCGGGCATGATGAAGCTGAACATCGCCGAACTTGGCTGCGACATGTATGCGGGCGCAGGCCACAAATGGCTGTTGGCTTCCATGCTCACCGGCTTCTTCCACATCCGCGAGGACGTTCAGGACCGCATTTGGCCCCTCGTCTATTCCGGCCCGGTGGCGGGCCGCAACATGTTTGGCCGTTCGGTGGCCGGCAGCGCCAAGGCCGAGCAGGCGGCCACCGCCGCCCGCTACGAAATGCGCGGCTCCGTGGACTTCGCCGCGCTGGCTGCCTTCGATGCGGCGCTCGACTTCCACATTGGCCTGACCCCAACCGCCATTGAGGCCCGGGACCGGTACATGGCCGCCCAGGTGATCAAGGGTCTAAGGGCCATCGATGGCGTGCGGGTGCACGTCTCCGATGATCCGGCCTTGAGCTGTGGCCTGGTCTCGTTCCACATTGACGGCGTCGAACCCAAGACCGTGAACCAGCGTCTATGGGAGCGCCACCGCCTCTACATCCGCGACGTCTTCCACCCGGAAATCGATTGGAACGTCAATCGAGCCTCCCTGCACATCATGGTGCATGGCGGACACGTGGAAACCCTGCTCGGCGGCGTTCAGGAGATTGCCCGCGAAGCGCGGATTTAAGCGTCGGCTCTCCTTCCGGAAGGTAACCGCCCCCGAGTTCGTTTAGGTGCGGTACGCAAGGTGAGCGAAGGATTCGTCCTCATCGTCCATGCGGCCGCGGGCCAGATCCTTGAAGAACGAGCCGTTCCAATCGACGGTTGAGGGTTCGTTGCGGTTCCAGTCCATCACGTACAGTCGGTGGGCGATTTTCCACACCCCATCCCGGCGGTCGAAGCGGTCGAGATGGCGGCCACCGATCGTTGCGGCCACCATGCCGACCTTGGTTTCGGCCTCGATCAAGGTCAGGTTGTATGATTCCGCGACGGCGCTGTCCGGGCCGGAAAACTCGATCAGCGCGTTATCCACCCGATGGGTCTGTTGCCGTACGCCGGCGGACGCATCGAACGGGCCGATGAACTCGGCGAACGCCCAGGCGTTGCCGTTGAAGACGCCATGGTTGTGCGTGGCATCCTCGTGGTAGGCGCTCTTCAATAGTTCGAAATCAAGCCGGTCCACGCCGCGGCAATAGCGCGTCAGGCAGTCGTAGATCGCCTGACGGTCCTTGAAACGCTCCATTTCCGCTTGGCTGACGCTCATGGCAGTCATCGCAGGCTGTAAACCGGATCGTCCTTTCCCCGGCAGCCCCGGCTGCGCAGTTCGCCATACATGCCGGCCTCCCATTCGGATGTGCTGGGCTGGTTTTGATTCCAGTCCATGACGAAGGCCCGGTGCGCAATTTTCCAGGTGCCGTCGCGACGCTCGTAACGATCGAGATAGCGGCCGACGAGGAGAGTGTCCATCATCTCGCCGGTCTCCCGGGAACAGAGGTAGGCGGACACGTAAATTTCTCCGACGGCGCGGTCGCCATCCACCGAGATCAATTGATTGCCGACGCAGTGAAAGGTGCGCTCCATGGTCCGCAGATGTGCGAACGTGTTGTCCACAAAGCCGCTGGCGGGGCCGTCATAGGTGCCGAAAGCGATGGTGGCGTCATTGTGGAAGATGCGCGGCAGCAGGCTTTCGTCGATGCGGTCAACGGCGCGGCAGTAGAGCATGCAGACGTCTCGGATCGCCTGCTTGTCGATCGCCTCCCGCAGTTCCCGATCCGATAAAGCGCCCATACCGAATTCCCCAGCCTGATCGTGCAATTTAGTGTAAGCGAGCCACCGTATGCGGACAAATGCTGGATGGGAGATTGCAGGATACTACTGCGATTGGTAGGCGTGGGACCGTTTCGTCAAGTTTCACGCCCTTGTTCCGGGAACAGATTCGATTCGAGGCGAGGGCGGGACGCCCTCGGACGGCGCGAAGCGCCATGAATCCACGAGACGCATCGCGCGGAATTCGACACGCGGCAGTGAGCGCGAATGGAGTGATTCAGTCCGACCTTTGCACCGACCGCCGCAGTTCCCAGACCTGCGTTGACTTAAGGCGTGGCGCCGACTCGGCCCGTGCAAGCCACGGAGCCTCGTGTTCTACATAGATGTGACGCACCGCCTCGGCAGCGGGGTCATCTTCAAGCGTTCCCGCCGGGACAGCCACCCTGCCCGTAACCGGGTGCGGAAACGGCGTCGGCGAACCGCACATGCCGCAGAAGGCATGGATGTACGGCGGTGGATGCTCTTCGAGGGGCAGTTCCACCAACCGAATCGCCCCCTCGCCGGAGACGAACCGGAAGCGCTCCGCCGGCACTTGCAGCGATGGCAGGAACGCAGAGCCGGTCGCCTTCCTGCATCGCCGGCAATGGCACAGTTCCAGTTCGTCGACCGGCCCTTCGAATTCGAACCGGACGACACTGCAGAGGCATCCGCCGCGAATGCACTGCCCGGACGGCTTTTGAACGTCTTGTCCCACACTCATGAACTCCTCCGGATTCGGTATCGGACCCGCCGATGATTCACTGCCAGTTCGGATTGGCAAGCCCATCGGTTTGCGCGTCAGTCTATCCGACAGGGAACCAGCAATTCTCATTTTGAAGTTTTTCCGTTGGCCATGTTGTTGCGTTGGCGTTCGCGGTTCGAGTCGGAGTAGGCAGGCGGGGGACCAGGGCGGCTGCGCCGCGGGGCCGCCGGTGGCGAGCAGTGCCATCAGCGCGGTCCACGAGGGGAACACCTGGCAATCGGTGACGGTGCGCAGGTGCTCGAACAGGCGCATCCGGGTGCCGAGCCGCTGCCGCGCCTGCTGCCAGTGGGACTCGGCGAGTTCGCAGGCGGCGTGCAGCGCGAAGGCGAGCAGGTTGAGGACGACGAGTGCCGTGGCCGAAGTTGTGTTCGAGGTGGTAGCCGTGCTGCTTGAGGACGTTGAAGGTCTCGTTCTCGATCTTCCAGCGTGCGCGTGCGCAGTCGGCGAGTTCGGCGACGTTGCCGCGGTCGACGGGCAGGCTGGTGACGAAGGCGCCGCCGGCGTCGAGCATGGCGCGGCAGACGGGCTGGCAGGCGTGCAGGTCGTCGCCGAGGAAGACGGGCCGCAGTGCGGCGCAGCCCGCGCCGTGGCGCTGCAGCCAGCGCTTGACGGCTTGGCGTTCGCAGTCCTGCTTGGCGGCGCCGTCCTGGGGCCGGACGAACTCCGGCGGCAGCGGCAGGGCGCGCGACTGGCCGGGTGCCACCAGGGTGGCGGCGAGCATCTGGTGGTAGTGCTCGGTGCCGCCGTCGCTGCGCTTGCGGGCCGAGCAGTTCGGGCACTGCAGGCTGCGCTAGCGGAAGAACTCGGTGCCGTCCAGGGCGACCAGCGTCCGGCCGTCGAGGCGGCGCATGGGCGCCAGCGCGCCGTGCGCGTCGAGGTCCCCGACGATGGCGTGGAACTGCCCGTCGAAGTGTTCCGTCGGCACGCCGTCCAGGAGCTGGCGGATGTGGTTGTCGCAGGGGATGCGGTCCAGCCCGAACAGGGTGTGCGCGTTGGACCGCCTGCGCCCCTCGGCCAGCGCGCGCTGGTGCGAAAGGAACGACGGCGACTGCATGAGGAACACCGACAGCGCCGCCATGCCGACGTCCGCCATGGCGTATTGGCGGTTGCGTCCCCGGCGCGGGTCCGGCATGCCGGCGAAGCACGCCCGCAGCCGGCCGAGATGGCGCTCGAGATGCTTCACCGCGGCGCCCGCGCCTCCGCCGCCATGATCGCCGCCAGCACCGCCAGGCGCTCCGCCGGCGGCATCGCCCGGTAGCGCCGGCCCCAGCTCGCCGCCTTGCGCTTGACCGTCTGCCGGTGCGTGAAGTCGCGCCCCGCGCACGACGCCCAGTGCACCCGGTCCGGCGCGAAGTTGAACCACACCTTCTCGGTGACCACCCCGCCCCGGTTCATCACCTGCAGCGACACGCTGCGCCAGTCCCGCAGCAACTCGTCGTACAGCGCCGACGGGTACCCCGACACCATCACGGCGCACGGCAGCCCCTTGAGCAGCCCGAGCAGTTCCTCGTGGTCGGCGTCCCCGTAGTCGTGCCGGTAGCGGCGCGACGACTTGCGCGCGCCCCGCAGGTACGGCGGGTCGCTGTAGACCAGTTCCGAACCGTCGAACGGGAACTCCGCCAGATACGCGTGGCAGTCCGCGCGCACCAGTTCCACCGCGTGGCCGCACCCGAACGACTCCAGCGCCCGCGCGTCCAGGTCGATGCCGATGCTGCGCAGCGCCGCCGGCTTGCGCTTCATCACTGCGCCTCGATGTACACCGCGTGCGGCGGCATCAGCGCCACCAGCGCCTGCCACAGCCCCGACGCCGCCTTCGATCCGAACCACGGGTTGCCCATGCCACGGACGATAGGCGCAGCGCCCTATGTTGTCAAGCCTCCTTCATGCGGCCGATCCCCCATCCGCGGCAACGATGCCGCCAAAATGAGAATTGCTGTCCGTGTTCACGACGAGTTGCAATTCCCATGACGTCTGCTACAACACTTGCCAGTCAGGCATAACATCGTGTGACTATGAGTTCTTCCTTGATATGTTGGCAGCATGCGCTGGGCTTTTGCCATTTTCGCCTAGCTTTTGCTGGGTTGAAGCGTCCGTGTACTATGGCGCAGTGACTGTGCTTGGCTCGGACCACTACGAAGCGGCGCAGGTGAAGCACTGCGACTGCTGTCGGGTCGGTTCATGAAGGCTAGGCGAGCGGTTCTCTCGCTGTGTGCCTTGGGCGCAGCGCTTTCGCCCTGTGGAGTGCTGACCGGGACAACGATTGCCCTGTCCGAACGGGAGCGGTTTCCGAAGCCGATCGACTTTGCCGTCGATGAGACGCATGCGTACATCGTTTACGCGCCGTACCCATCCGCTGATTTGCTCGCCCGGCTTGATGCCAAGCCAGACGTTCGCTTGGGCATCTACGCTCGAGCAACCGGGGCCGAGGTGGCGAAGGTGAATCTGCTGCGCCTGTGGGAAGAGCCACCGGAGGTAGGCCCCATGCCGTTCGTGAAGGCGACCTCCTACCGCGAGGGTGTGGTGGTGTCGGTTGCGGCTCCCATGGACGGTGCAGAGTTGTTCGTCTACGTCGATCGTAACGGGGACGTCGGCGCACGCCGACGCATGGAGAACTTTCGCATCACCACGTTGACGCGGCACCGGAACTTCGTCGTCGCGGCCAGCCCTGAACGTGTCGCACTGTTCGATGAGCACCTCAACTTGGCGCACGACTGGTCTGGTTCCGACTCTCTGATCCTCGCGGCAGCCACCGAGAGCGATATTGTGGTGCTCGAAGGCGTCCCCGATCGCGCCAAGGGATCGTACGCAGGGACGGTTCGGTGGCTTGCCTTGCGGGATGCCCTCCAGGAGCGTGCCGCGATCTCTTTGCCAATAGGCTTCGCGGTCCATCCGCCGCCCAAAGTCCTGATCGGGCCTGAAGGATTGGTGTTGGTCGTGCACGATGGCATGGCGGATTGGCGGGAGTGCCGGCTCGACCGGGGTGAGGGTGCGTTCGAGTGCGGGGAACCCGCTTGGGGAAGCGATTTGAAAGCGTTGCATGGCATGTTTCAGTCCGCCGTCGTGACTGTCGCACAATCCGCCGACGGCTACGCGGTGACCGTCCCGTACGGCTGCGCCGTTTGGTCCCGCCGCTACGACCGGTCTCACTCCATCGCAGCGCAGCAACTGGCGGTTCCGACCGGGAGCTGGGAGTTGGGCATCCTCCACGACTTGGTCGTCCGCGATTGGGGCGGGACGGTTTTTGCTCTCACAAGTGCTTTCGTGACAAGAGGTTGGGACGGCGGCGACTACCGTACGGTGCTGCGCGAGGTCTCGCTGGCGGCGGCGTCGCCGGTTCAACCGACAGCCGAGATTCCCGGTTGTCCCAGTTGGAGTGATGTCGAATTCACGCAGGCTGTCACCGCGGACGAAGTCAGGACTTGCGTCGAGAACGGGGCAGATCCAAACGCCGTGTTCAACTGCGGGGCCTGGACCCGTCCTCTGGGCATGGCTGCGCGGCAAGGCAATGCGGAGACGGTGCGCGCCCTGATTGCCGCTGGCGCGAAGGTCAATATCCAGGATGAGGAGGGCGATACCGCGCTTCATGATGCCGCACGCCACGCTCGTTCGGATCGGACGATCCAGGCGCTGCTGGACGGCGGCGCCGACGCGATGCTGCGCGACGCCAACGGCAAGCTGGCGTGGGACTACGCACAAGACAACGAGGCGCTGCGGGATTCCACGCTGGTGCGCCAGTCGTTGCGGCCGGATTAGCTGATGCCGCCTCGGCCAGGCTCCCGCAATTGGCGCAGCTACGGCGTCGGCGCTTCGGCCATGGCGTTTGGCGTGGCCTTCACGGTCTTTGTCTTGATTGACGGGTACGTGTCGTTCGGGGACCTCTTCTACGATGTGATCCGACCCGCCATTTTCCAAGGAGTCCTTCCCGGTACGGCCTTCGTGGTTGTCGGCATCCGCGCCATCCGGCATCCTACGGAACTCGCCAAGGCACTCGGCGCTGCGGCGGGGGCGCTGTCGGGGCCCCTTTACTACCCCATGCTTGACTTGGCGCACCCGAATAATTCCGGGATGGACTTCGGCCGTGGGTGGGTCGGCATCCTCATGCTGCTCCTGCTTCCGGTCAACATGGCGATCGGGGCCAGGGTCGGGACACGCGTTGCGCAGTGGCGCGCGGCGGATGCGAATGTTGGCAACCGCACGGGTGCCCCGCGGCCATCGGGCTGGGTGTGATCGCAACGGCCTTGCTCATACTGTGGCAGGCCAACTTGGAAACTTCGTCCGACCCGCGCATCGCGCGCTGGGAGTTCGTCCACCATGGGATCCTGCCGGCGGTGCCGATCGCGATGGCGGGAGCCGTCACGGCGGCTTTCCCATCCCGGCTGTCCGCGATGTGCGGTGCACTGCTGGGCGTGGTTCCCGCGCTGCTTTGCTCTAGCCTGTTCGTCGATCCGGATCCGGCCAACCACGGCCAGACGACAGCGGCTCTCCTCGCGTACTCGCTGCCCGTCACTTTGCCCATTACGGTTGGCCTTGGTGTTTTGTGGGCCGACCGCATTGATCAACGCCTTCGGGGCTTCTTTGGCTAAGTTGTCCGCCGGCCAGATGGTCGCGCAGGTAGGCATTGCCTCACCTGAAGTGCACCTCTGGCTTGGGATTTCGCCACATCTGGAATGATCCCTGTTGAGGTAACACATGAACTGTCCGGTTGCAGACTGCCCCGAACTTCAGCGATTCAGGGGCGGTCATGGGCATTGTTCAAGTCAATCAGTATAGGAGGATGGCGGTGTTCGAGGACGCGTACACGCTGTGGACGGAGGGTCGGCTGACGCAGTCGGAGGCGGCTCGGCTGCTTGGTGTTTGGGAGCGGACGTTCCGGCGTCAGGTTGAGCACTGCGAGTCGGACGGGATCGAGGGCCTTCGGGACCGTCGGGTGTCGCGGGCCTCGGATCGGGCGGCGCCAGCGGCGTTGACCGGGTCGCGGGGATGCTCTCGGAACTGTCGCAACGGTTGGACCCCGGATTGCTAGCCGACGCAGCGCGGTCCGCTTCGGTTCTGTGGGCGCAACGTCTCGGGTTTCTGCTTGAGTTCGTCGGCGCGGGCGACAGGTGCGATGATGGATGCAATCCAGGAAACGCTCAATCCTTGGCTCGGCAAGTCGGCGTGGAAGCAAACGCAGGGCCGAGTGACGTTCCGTTACGGCTTTGAATCGGGCGGCCCCCTTCCGATGAAGATGCGGTTGAAGGTCGAAATCAACACACGCGAGCACGTGGCCGTACTCGGCTATGCGAACCGTTCGTTCAGCCTAAAATCCCGCTGGTTTGAGCGAATGGCCAGCATTCGGACATTCGAACTTGACGAGTTGCTGGCCACGAAGCTGCGCGCACTGTACCAGCGCAAGAAGGGGCGCGACCCGCAGCGCATCGTCGAGACCTTCCGCTCGCACATGGAGACGGAGAGCCGTCCACCTACCCGCGCGATGTTTGAGCGGAACCTCGACGAAAAGCTCCGCGATCCCGGTTTCGGGTCAGACATGAGTGGTCTTTTCGCAGCCGGGCGCGAGTGGGATGTGATCGCGGCAGCGCGGGTGGTGAAGGAGACGCTATTAGTGCGCCTGCCCGGTCTGGCGTGGCAAGGTCGGAAGCTGGCGGCGGGTGCGTCAACCTCGGTGCGGTCCGTCGAGGGTCGGAGTCCCCGTGGTGGCTGATCGAGGCGGGCTTGCCGTCTGTGGGATGCTGCGGTTTGCCGTTTGAGGAACTGCCGGAAGTGGTGTGTGTGCCTGCTCTCGGGCGAAGGCAGCCGACGGTCAGGCGATCCTGTCGCCAGCGATGCGGACAGCATAGCAAGCCGGGTGCCGAGGGAGGGGCGCGGTTGCGGACTTCCTAGCGTGTTGCAGCGAGACGCCCGCGAGCTGCCCGCGACGGGCACCTCGAACTGCCGGAGCCCCGCCATGCGGACCCTTGCGACGCTCGCAAGCCTCAGTCCTGCATCCACTCTGCCGGACGGCGCAGCTCGCCGTCCTTCACCACCCACTCGAGTTCCGCGAGCGCCGAGACGTTCGAGAGCGGGTTGCCCCTCGCGACGATC
>JAQAJJ010000104.1 GCA_028278675.1 Candidatus Azophilus lithoversatilis | reverse complement strand
CAACGAGTTGCCGCACCAAAAACCGTCGATCGCGGCAAGATCGGGCCAAAATCACGGGGTTGTTGGTAAAGATGGGCTAAGGGCTTCCATCACGCTCATGGTTGCCTCTTTGCGATTTTGACGCAAGCGCCTGTAGGGGTTCAGAAACACACCGGAATCTGCCCCACGCCAAGGGCGCGAAGTTTCGCGCCAGCGAAACGTCATACGCGACCCTCAGGTCGCGCTTGCACGGGCCAAGGTTGGTGCGGCAAACTCGCGTTGTCTATTTTGACAGGGAAGTGACCCATGAAGGCAGCGGTGTTTCGTGAAGTGAATGTGCCGATGGAGGTGGAGGACATCGCCGTCTCCAAGCCCGGCCCCCGGGAGGTTTTGGTGCGCACGGCCGCGGCTGGCGTCTGCCACAGCGACATGCACTTCTTCAACGGCACCTATCCGGGTGCTACGCCCATGGTGCTCGGCCATGAAAGTGCCGGGGTGGTGGAGGCGGTGGGAGCCGACGTCCACTACGTTGCGCCTGGGGATCACGTCATCACCTGCCTGTCGGTGTTCTGCGGCCACTGTGAACACTGCCTGACCGGGCGCATGAACCTCTGCGAGGAGCCGGAGACGCGGCGCCGCAAGGACGAGGAGCCGCGCATCAGCCAAGGCGGCACGGCGCTTGGGCAGTTCGCCAACCTCGGCTCCTTTGCCGAATACATGCTGGTCCACGAACATGCGGTGGCCAAGATTCGCGATGACATGCCGTTGGATCGGGCCGCCTTGATCGGCTGCGGAGTGACCACCGGGGTGGGCGCGGTGATTCACACCGCCAAGGTGCGGCCCGGTGAGACCGTGGTGGTCATCGGCTGCGGCGGCATCGGGCTGTCCTGCATCAACGGTGCTGCCATCGCCGGGGCGGGCCGCATCATCGCGGTGGACACCGTGCCATCGAAGCTGGAGCTGGCTCGCAAGTTCGGGGCCACCGACGTGGTCAACGCCAAGGAGGACGATCCGGTGGGAACGGTCTTGGCGATGACGTCCGGCGGTGTGCATCATGCCTTTGAGGCCATCGGCCTTAAAGTCACCGCCGAGCAGGCCTTCCAGATGCTCAAGCACGGCGGCACCGCAACCGTGATCGGCATGATCCCGCCGGGCAGCATGGTGGCCCTGCACGGCGTGGACTTCCTGTTCGAGAAGAAGATCCAAGGCTCGTTCATGGGGTCGAACCGCTTCCGGGTGGACATGCCGCGCTTCGTCGATTTCTACCTGCAGGGCAAGCTGCATCTGGACGACATGGTGTCCAGCCGCATCAAGCTCAGCGATGTGAACGATGCGCTGCAGGCCTTGGAAACCGGCGAGGTGGCCCGCAGCGTCATCCTCTTCGACGCCTAGAACGCCACCGTGCGCTGGCTTTCGTTTCAGAGGGAGGGGACTCCCTCCTTCGGCTACGTCGCGGCTGATGGCAGGGGCGTGGTTGATGCGGGCGCCCGCTCGGCCTTTACGGATTTGAAATCCGCCATCGCCGCCCAAGCGCTCGACGACATTGCAGGTGGTCTCGGCGATGCGGCGGACCTCGCCTTGGCAGATGTGGTCTACGCGCCGACCATCCCCAACCCGGACAAGATTCTCTGCGTGGGCCTGAACTACAAGGCCCACCAGAAGGAGACCGGGCGGGGCGGGGAGGCCCATCCCACCGTTTTCGTGCGCTTCGCGGGCGCCCAGATGGGCCATGAGCAGCCGATGATTCGGCCTCCGGAGTCGGCGGCGCTCGACTATGAAGGGGAGATCGCACTCATCATCGGCCGTTGCGTGCGCCGCGCCGCTGTCGAGGACGCCTTGAGCCATGTGGCGGGCTTCAGCATCTACAACGATGGCAGCGTTCGGGACTACCAGCGTCACACCTCTCAATTCACGGCAGGCAAGAATTTTGCCGGCACCGGCGGCTTTGGCCCTTGGATGATGACCCCGGATGAGATCGGCGACCTGAACCGAATGGAGATCACCACCCGTCTGAACGGGGAAGTGATGCAGAACGCCACCGCCGACTTGCTCGTGTTTGGTTTCGCCGAGCTGATCGCCTACTGCTCAACCTTCATCGAATTGGCACCCGGCGACGTGATCGTCACCGGCACCCCGGGCGGCGTTGGGGTGGCCCGCAATCCGCCGGTGTTCATGCAGGCGGGCGACCGCATCGAAGTGGCCGTGTCGCCCATCGGCGTCCTCGCCCACGACGTGGTGGACGGATAGCCAACCCCCGCCAGGGAGCAGCCTAAAACCCCCCAAGTTTGGGGGTCAGGGCACTAAGCGCTGATGGCCGTCGAATCCGGCCGGCCCACCGCGCCCGCCACCATGCTGCGCCGGTCCTTGGACGGCTTTTGCGACGGCGTTTGGCGGGCGGTGAAGTCAAACGGGGTGGTGTCGATGTCCTCGAGAACGATCTCACCGTTCAGCACCGCCGCCTTCCAGGCTTCCTGCTGGTCATGGCGCCCTTGGAACTCGGGCATGACCTCTTTGGCGAACAGTTCAAGGCTGCTGCAAATGTCCTCGTGGGAATTCTTGCCCGCCTGATTGAGCAGGATCACCTGATCCACGTTGGCGTCCTCGAGCTCCTTCAGGCGTTGGCGGATGGTGTCCGGCGAGCCGATCAGTTCGCTGCCCGAACGCCGCTGGCCTGCGGGCGTTTGCTTCCAGGCTTGGTAGCGGTCCCAGATGTGGACTTCGCCCGGCTCAAAAGGGCCTTCCTTGTTGTAGAGCTTCAGGGCGAATTGGAAGAAGGTCCAGCCGTCTGCCTTGCGCCAAGCCTCCTCGTCCGTTTCCGCGCACATGAAGCCGCTGACCACCGCGATGTTGGGATTGGCCTGGTACTCGAACAGCCGTTCCTGATGATGGATGAAGGTGTTGTAGTAGGCGTTGACCCAAGCTCGGGCGGCGGCGAGATCGACGACCTTGAAGCACAGCGCTCCCATGCCCGGGTGGGCGGAGTCCTAGAGGGGCGCGAGTTGGGAGCAGGCCAGCCTCAGCGCCCGGTGGGGCTGTTCAAGGGGTTTTGGCACCAC
>JAQAJJ010000103.1 GCA_028278675.1 Candidatus Azophilus lithoversatilis | reverse complement strand
GGGTAGTGGGGATTGCCCAACAGGATGCCACGCCCCGAGGCGCTCAACGCCGAGCCGACCGCTAAGGCGTTGCTGCCGATGCCTGCGGGCATTTGCCATGAGGTGGGGTGGCTGGCCAACTCGTCAGCATCGGATGCTTGTTCGGGCGCAGCTTGGCTGATTGCGGAATGGAAACGGCCTAGGCCATAGCGAATGCCGACCCCGAGGGTCAGGCGGGAGAGGTCTTCGGCGACCATCTCGGCGACCCAAGGCGCGCCCGCGCAGCTTTTCGGCAGGGACTCGGCATGGTCGCGCAAGTAGCGGTTGTAGCCGGCCACGTAGCCGCCGGCGAAGTTTTGGGCGCGGGTGCCTTGCGCTTGGTTGAACGCCGACACCTTGTCTTGGGTGAGGATGCCCTTGTGGAAAACGTCGCTGTCAAAGTTCCCGTTGCCAGGACCGTGATGCTTGGACAGCTCGCCATTCACCGTGAGCACGTCGCGGGCAATCACGCAGATGGCGTCGGTGGCGGTGGCGTAGGCGAAGCCGTAGCCGAGCGAACCCCAATCGGCTGCCTTGACATGGGGTATGCCGTAGCTGGTCCAGCGGATTTGCACATCGTAGGCGGACTGCGCTGGCTGCGCCGTTTCCTGGCTGGGCTGGCAGGCGGCTAGCAGCAGCGCAGCGGCAATCGTCATTCGGCGCATGGATTCCTCCCATTGCATTGTTGAGGGGCGGCTCGCCGGAACTTCCCGGAATCAAGACGAGGGCGGGAGGCCCTCGGTCCGGGGGATTACGCCTCAGATCACGGCATGTACCAGATCGGCGACGACCAAGCCCGGTCCTGGATGGTGGCGTGCATGTCCTCGCGTGGTGCCACGCCCGCCCTAATGGCGTCCCAGGTGGACCAACGGCATTTCGGGTTTTCCAATACGCGGACGTAGTAGAAGGCGCGTTCGCCGGGGGTGAATGTGGGATCCTGCCAGACTGCGGAGAGTTCCCCCGCCCCCTTGTCGTCGCTGATGGCGCAGGTGGTCAGATCCACCGCCGCGCCATTGTCGGGGCAGCGGTGGGTTTCGGGGTCAACCGTGCCGCCGTCGGAGCAGGCCACGTCGAAGACCCGCTCGTTGATCTGGCCATCTTCCACCCAGCCCTTGATGACTTGCAAGCGCTGCAGGGGGGCGGTGTCGCTGTCACGCATGGCCCAGACGAAGAAGCTGGGGACTGCTTCGCCCTCGGCCAAGAGGTCGCCGCCCATGGGCACACCCGCCGCGTAGGCGGCGGCTATGGCGTCGTCCGCTTCGAGCAGGGCCTGGTCCAGGCGATAGCCGGCGAAGAAGCGCACGGGGATGTGCGGGCCGCTGGTGGCGAAGGTCTCCTTGCGCCGGAAGGCGTCGTAGATGGCCTTGCGCGTGTTGCTCTCCGCCCAGACTGCGGCCAGGCCGGAAGCGCCCCAGTATTGGGCGGGGGCGTTGGCGTAGGCGGGGCCATCCCCGGCGGGCTCCTCGTTGGATGAGTCGTCACCCGCGTCGAACACATTGGCTTGCGCTTCGTCGTCCAAGGGCAGGGACCCGCGCAGTTGGCCGGTGGCGTCGAGCAGCCCGGTCTTGCTCCAGTAGTTGTCCTCCTCGAAGGAGCCGGCGGCGTTATGGGTGTCCGATGAGCCGATCACGCCGAAGCGGTAGGGGTTCACGCCGTTGGCGTCTTCCATGGCCAAGCCGTTCAGCCAAGCCTCCCGAACGTAGCTGCCTTGGGGTTGGCTCGCCAACGGGCTCGCCACGCGCACCGGCATGATCTCGAAGTCCGCCCATTCGTCATTGGGCGAGAGCATGGGGTGGGTGTCCGAGGTGCCCTTGACCTGGGTGATTTCCACCAGTGGTTCGTTGCGCATGCGCTGCTCGGCGTATGCGGCGTCGATGGGCTCGCCTGCTTGGTTGGTCTTCTCGAACATCCAGCCATTGGAGCCGTTGGAGTTGTGCGGAATGGCCAGCCCTTCGATGCCTTCGGCGCGCAGGCCGTCCAGCCAATCCCAAGCGTCCTCGGGGTTCACGGAGTCCAAGCGGCTGAACGGGATGTCCGGTGCCTCGCTGCCGCGAAAGATGACGTTGCGGTGCAGGTTCTCGAAATCCGGGCCGGACGGGGTGTACTCGTAGCCGATGAAGGCGGTGAATTCGCCGGGCGCGTTGTTGCGCTCGGCGGACTCGATGATCTTGCTCCAGGCGCTGCGCACGACGCTCAGGTCCAGCAGGTCGTCCGGCTCCTCCAGGGTGCCGCCGATGCGCGGCAGCATGGCGGTGAAGGCGGCGCCGAGCTCCGCCGGCGTTTTGGCGGCGCGCAGCTCCGCGGCGATCGGCCGCTGGCTGACCTCGGTGGATTCGTCAAACATGGCCGGGAGCATGCCCAGGTAAGTGGCGTGGTCGGTCACGGCTTGGAAGTCCAATGGTTTTTTCATTTTCATTTCCAAGCCGGCGGCGTGGGTCAGCGCACCGCCCTTGGCGAAGGCGTAAGCGTCGTCCGGGGTGGCTCGGGTGCCGAACAGGAACGCATCGAACGAGTAAACGGTGTGTACGTGCAGGTCGCCGAAGTAGGGGTTGCGGTTCGGGTTCGACTCGATCGTCGCAGGTGCCGCCGCGGTCGCCTCCGGTGCCGACGCTTCGGGCTGCTCCGCCGGTTGGCTGCAGGCTGCCAAAGCGGCGGCGACGGCGACGATGAGCGTCGTTCTCAGTGCATTCATGGGCGGGCTCCGTTGTTTGCGTGGCCATTCTGGAACAGGGTGGGCAAGGCTTGGTCGTCGGTCTCGAGCAGCCGATCAACCCAGGCGTGGAAACGCTGTCCGCCTCCCTCGTTGCGGCCGAATTGGACGTGGGGCATGGCGCCGGTCATCAACGCTTGCTGCTGGCGCAGGCCGGTGGCGTAGTCCTCCTCCCGCACCACGTATTCGAGGAACTTGAACTGCTCGTGGGCTGATTGGGCCGTCTCCTCGTCTGCCGGCGGCTTTTCCATCAGATAGTTCTGCACGGTGTAGGACGACAGCGGCGTCTCGCCGGGGAAGAGTTGGGAGATCATCACACCCCGGCCGCCGCCGTCGAAGCCGGCGATGGAAACGTGGGGGAAGATGGTCCACACCCCGGACATCAGGTGGGCGTCGCTGGCGTCGGCGAGGTTCTCGTATTGGCCGAGCGACGGGTCCGGAGAACAGACGCGCTGGTGCGGCCCCCAAGCATAGTAGAGCGCTTGGTTGGGGAATTCGCTGCCGAAGGTGTCCTTGTGCAGGATGGGCAGGTGGTAGAGATCCAGGTAGCCGTCGTAGGCCACCTTCCAATTGGGGCCCTTGAGGGTGCGGCTTGCAAAGAAGTGCCAGTTGGCGAAGTCGAAGTGGTTGAGAACTTCGTCGTAGCCGGACAGAAAGGTGTCGATGTCGAGGCTCGCGTTGGGGTTGATCATCACCCAGATCAGGCCCGCCCGCTCCGCGGCCGGGAGTTCGACCAGGCTGTTGCAGGAGCGGTCCACCTCGCCGAAATCCCGTTCCGAGTACACCCCGATGAGAGTGCCGCTCTGATCGTAGGACCAAGCGTGGTAGGGGCAGGTGAAGCGCTTGGCGTTGCCGGTGCCGGCTTTCATGATCTGCGAACCCCGGTGGCGGCACATGTTGATGAAGGCGCGTACTTGGCCGTCGCCGTCGCGGCAGATCAGCACCGGGGTGTCCACCGCGTCCATGGCCTTGTAGTCGCCCGGGTTCGGGATTTCGGGACTGGCAGCAAGCATCAGCGGCATCCGTTTGAACACC
>JAQAJJ010000102.1 GCA_028278675.1 Candidatus Azophilus lithoversatilis | reverse complement strand
GGCCACCCACAGCGGCGGGTGGGGCTTTTGCAGGGGTTGTGGCACCACGGCGCTCTTGGCAAAGTTGAAATATTCGCCGTCATACTCCCAGCCGTTGTTCCAGAACATGGGCAGGACGCAGCGCACCGCGTCCTCCCAGATGTCGCGCTTGTCGCGAAACGGCAGATTGTAGGTATGCAGCTCAGTGACCGAGGAGCCTTCGCCCAGCCCCATCTCGACCCGGCCGTTGGAGACTAAGTCCAAGGTAGCCACCTTTTCCGCAACCCGTGCCGGATGGTTGGTGGTCATCTGAATGATGCCGTGGCCTAGGCGGATGTTCTCGGTGCGTTGGCTGGCGGCGGCGAGAAAGACCTCGGGCGCGGAAGAGTGGGAGTATTCCTCCAGGAAGTGGTGCTCCACTTCCCAGGCGTAGTCGAAGCCGAGCCGGTCGGCGAGTTCGATCTGCTCAAGTGAATTCTGGATTAGTGCATGCTCGCTGGACTCATCCCAGTCCCGCGGCAGCTGATGCTCGTAGAAAATGCCGAATTTCATGGGCCTCCCGCCACTTCTTAACGCAATGGCGCGCAAGTTTGGCACATTGCCGGCTTGGTGGACAGCCGCCTCGATCCTTGGCCCTTGGGGCCAAGGTTCGCGAAACGTCGCGTCCATCTAGCCCGACCCGTTTCTGAATCCGGACAGTCACCAGTGGCGGAGCTGGTTGGCGTTATACTGCCCGCCATGGAGTTTTTTGCATGACCTTCACTGGTGCGGACCTGATCGCCCAGAAGCTCGCCGATCTCAACGTGCGCCATGCTTTCGGGATCGTCAGCATCCACAACATGCCGATCTTCGATGCCATCAACCGGCTCGGCAAAACGCGCATCATCGATGTTCGCCACGAACAGGCGGGCACCCACGCGGCCGACGGCTATGCCCGGGCCAGTGGCGAGCTCGGCGTCATGCTCGGCAGCACCGGTCCGGGCACGTCCAACACCGTCACCGGCCTGTATGAAGCCCAGTACGCATCCTCCAGGGTGCTGCTGATTACCGGGCAGGCGGAAACCGCCTTCTACGGCAAGGGTCTGGGCTACGTTCATGAGGCCGAAAACCAACTGCCGATGCTCAGGACCGTTGCGCGGCGGGTGGAAAGCCCGCGGCACATTGAGCAGTTGGACGGCGCGCTTAACGCCGTCGTGGCGGACATGCGCACCGGGCGAGGCGCGCCGGGTGCGGTGGAGGTGCCGATCGATCTGCAATACGCTGCCTCGTCGGCGCCAACGCCGGTGCCTGCCCCCATTGATTTCGCACCCAAGACGGCTGACATTGAGGGGGCGGCAAAGCGGATTGCGGCCAGCCAACGACGGCTGATCATCGCTGGCGGCGGCGTCATCGCGGCTGACGCGGCAGCCGAGCTGCAGGCGTTGGCGGAGCGCCTCGATGCGCCGGTGGTCACCACGGTGGACGGGCGCGGCGCCATCTCCGAGGACCATCCCCTGTGCATCGGCAACTATTTGCAAAGCGCCGGCCTGCACGCGGCGGTGCAGGGTGCGGATTTGAGTCTCGCCTTCGGCGTCCGGTTTGCCGTGGGGGTCGATGGGCAGGGCGCAAAGCTGCGTCCGCCCGGCGAATTGTTGCAAGTGGATATCGATCCGAACATCGTGGGCCGTGCCCATCCCGTGGCGCTCGGCGTGGTCGGCGACGCTCGTGCGGCGCTGGTGGGCCTCCTCGAACGCCTGGACGACGTCGCACCCAACGACGGGCAGTTCAATGAGTCGGTGTGGGAAGCTCGGGACGGCCTGCGCAAGGCGATGCGGGCACGGCTGGGGCCGGAATACGCAGCGATGATGGACCTCATGCGCGACCGTTTGCCTCGCGATGGCCTGCTGGTGCGCGACTCCACCATTGCCGCCTACAACTTCGGCAATCAACTCTTCCCGATTCATGCCCCGCGCACGTCGTTGAACCCCGCCTCGGGCGCCATCGGCCCGGGCCTGCCCCTGGCGCTTGGCGCGGCTATTGCCACGGCCAGGAAAACCCTGGTGATGCACGGCGACGGCGGCTTCATGTTCCACGCCACGGAACTTGCCACCGCTGCCCAGTACGGTGTGCCCCTGGTGGTGTGCGTTTTCAACGACGGCGGCTACGGGGTGCTGCGCTGGCTGCAGCAGCGGCGTTTTGGCCGCACCAATGAAACCGATCTCGGCACCGTCAACTTTGTGGCCATGGCGCAGAGCATGGGCGTTGCTGGCCGAAGCGCCGGCAGCGTCGCCGAGTTTCAAGCGGCGCTGGACGAGGGCATGGCCACCGACGGTCCCTACTTGATCGATATCGACATGGAGCGCTTCGCGCCCATGGAGATTTCCGTCATGCCCAAGCGAAAGCCCAGTGGGAGCAACAGCCTCCGTGCCGATTCGCCTCGATAAGCCTTGGCTGCCGCTTGATGCGGCGGCCGATCTGCCCGGCCAGTTGGGGGTGTTTGAACTCGCCGACGAGGCCGGGCGGGTGCAGTACATCGGCTGTGCCGGGGGACGCAGCCGCTTTGGCTTGCGCAGCGAAGTCCCCGCTGCGGCGCAGCGCGTCCCGGAGGCCCGCCGTTTCCGCGTTGAGGTCACCATGGCCTATCTCACCCGCCATCGGGAATTGCTGATGGCGCATGGAGCCGATCAGGGGGCGCTTCCGCCCCACAATGAACCAATATCCCGATTGGGACGGCTCAGTCCGAGATAGCATGGACTTGGCGCTGACCGAAGAGCAGGAGATGATCACCGGCATGGTCCGGCGGTTCGTGCGGGAGGAGATCCTGCCCTTGGAGCTGAACCTGGATCCGGACGCCGACGAGTTGCCCGAGGCGGACCGGCGGCGCTTGACGGAGAAGACCCGCGCCATGGGCCTCTATGGCCTCGACATTCCGCCCGAGTTCGGCGGACCGGAGATCGACCTGATCACCCGGACCCTGATCGCCATTGAGGCCAGCCAACACCGCGCCGGGCTCTACGCGCCCTGTTACGGGGTGTTCGGTGGCGCGGGCCTGGCGCAGCTTTTCGAGGCTACCGAAGCCCAGCAGGAGCGCTACCTCCATCCCATGCTGTGCGGTGAGAAGAGCGGTTTCTTCGGCTTGACCGAGCCGTCCGGCGGCAGCGACCCCGCCCGAGCCATCCAAACCCGGGCGGTGCGCGACGGCGACGACTGGATCATCAACGGCGGCAAGATCTTCATCAGCGGCGCCGACCGCGCCGATTTCGGCCTGGTGTTCGCCCGCACCGACCCGGACCAAGGCCGCAACGGGGTGACCTGCTTCATCGTCGATACCGACACGCCGGGCTTTCATGTGCGCCGGGTGGTGCATACCCTGCGTTCCGCTCGCTACGCCACCGAGCTGCAGTTCGAAGACATGCGCGTACCCCACGCCAACGTGCTCGGCGCCGTCAATGGGGGTTTCGCGATCGCCAACGACCGCCTCTCGCGACAGCGCATTCCCTACGCGGCCGGCTGCATCGGCGTCGCCATCAAGGCTCATGAGCTGGCCTTGGAGTACGCGCCCCAACGGCAGACCTTCGGAGCGCCACTGTCATCCCGGCAGGCCATTCAATGGATGCTGGTCGATAACGAAATCGACATCCGCCAAGCCCGCTGGCTGACCTTGGAAGCCGCGGACCGGGCCCAGCGGGGTGACGCCTTCCGCAAGGAGGCGGCCATGGCCAAGCTGGTGGCCACCGAGGCAGGAGGTCGGGTGGTGGATCGCTGCATGCAGATTTTCGGTGGCTACGGGGTCACCAAGGACTTCCCCTTCGAGCGCTGGTATCGGGAGATGCGCATTCGCCGCATCGGCGAAGGGCCGAACGAGGTGCAGCGGCACATCATTGCCCGGGACTTGCTCGGCGCCTCTTTGCGCTGAGGCCGCCGCCTGCGCAAACCAGCGATTCGCGCCCCCTCTTCGAACCACGCACAACCAACGGCGCACAAGCTGCCTTTGCCGCAGTGCCAAGCGCCTATTGCCTGCGGTCGCGATCCGGTCCAAATTAACGGTTGCGCCGCCACTCGAGGAACTCGCCATGCCGCTCGCCATGAACAAGGAAGTCTTCATCACCTGCGCCGTCACCGGCGCCGGCGCCACCCAGGATCGCAGTCCCCACGTGCCGCGTTCGCCGGCGGCCATCGCCGCCAGCGCCTTGGACGCCGCCCAGGCCGGCGCTGCCATCGTCCACTGCCATGTGCGTGATCCACAATCCGGGGCACCGGCCCGGGCGCCGGAGCTGTACCGCGAGGTGACCGAGCGCATTCGGGCGGCTTCGACTGACGTTGTTCTGAACCTGACCTCGGGCATGGGCGGCGACCTGTATCTCGGTCCGGTCGAGCAACCGTTGCCGCCGGGCAACCAGACCGACATGGCGGGGGCCAGTGAACGCATGCTGCCCATTGCCGAGTGTCGCCCGGAAATCTGCACCCTCGACTGCGGCACCATGAACTTCGCCGAAGCCGACTACGTGATGACCAATACGCCCGGCGTGCTGCGGGCGATGGGCGCCATGATGACCGAGCAGGGCGTGCAGGTGGAGATCGAAGCCTTCGACACCGGCCATCTTTGGTTCGCCCAGCGGCTGGTGGCGGAAGGGGTGCTTGCCGCGCCGGTGCTGGCACAACTGTGCATGGGTGTGCCCTGGGGTGCGCCGGACGACCTGAACACGCTGATGGCGATGGTCAACAACGTGCCCAAGGACTGGTTCTGGTCGGCCTTCAGCTTGGGCGCCCATCAGATGCCCTATGTGGCGGCGGCGGTCCTGGCGGGCGGCAACGTGCGCGTTGGCCTTGAAGACAATCTCTACCTCGGCAAGGGCAATCTCGCCACCAATGCCGAACTGGTCGAGCACGCCGTCAAGATCGTGGAAAGTCTGGGCGCCCGGGTGGTCGGGCCGGCTGAGGTGCGCAAGCGTCTGGGACTGACCAAGCGCAGCCCGGCGTGAAGGCGGCCGTCGTCGGCGCAGGCGTCATCGGCGGCGGCTGGGCCGCCCGCTTTCTGCTGCATGGCTGGAACGTCACGGTCTTCGATCCCTCCGCCACCGCCCGCGCCGGCCTCGAAGCCACCTTGACGGCGGCCCGGCGCAGTTTGCCGAAGCTCTACGACCGGCCCTTGCCGGACGAAGGCCGCCTGATCACGGCGCCTGACTTGGAAACGGCCATTGCGGATGCCGACTGGATTCAGGAGAGCGTGTCCGAAGACCTCGATCTCAAACGCCGGGTTCATGGGGCCGTCGCCAAGGGCTCCCGTCCCGATGTGCCCATCGCCTCCTCGACCTCTGGATTCAGGCCGTCCGTGCTGGCGGCGGACACGGCCCACGACGCCCGACTGTTGGTGTGCCATCCCTTCAATCCGGTCTATCTGCTGCCGCTGGTCGAGGTGGTGCCCTCTGAGCGAACCGGCCCCGAAGTACTCGATCGGGCGATGTCGCTGCTTGAAGCACTGGGCATGAAGCCAGTGCACATTCGGCGCGAAATTGATGCCCACGTCGCCGACCGACTGATGGAGGCGATGTGGCGCGAGGCGCTTTGGCTGGTGCGCGATGGCATCGCCACCACGGAGGAGATCGATACGGTGATTCGTTGCGGCTTCGGTCCCCGCTGGGCGCAGATGGGCCTTTTTGAAACCTATCGGATCGCTGGTGGCGAAGGGGGCATGAAGCACTTTCTGACTCAATTCGGCCCGGCCCTGAAGTGGCCTTGGAGTCGCCTTACCGACGTGCCGGAACTGACTGGCGAGCTGATCGAGGAGATCGCCAGGCAGTCCGATGCGCAGGCGCAGGGCGCGTCGATTCGCGAACTCGAGCGGCATCGGGACGACAATTTGGTGGCGATGTTCCGAGCCCTCAAGACCAGGAACCAAGGCGTGGGCGAAGTACTCAACGCCGCCGAGGCCCGACTGCGCCGGCGGGACTAGCGCTTAATCGGCCAGGCCCTGCATGGTCAGGGAAAGGGGCAGGGCGACCACCAGAAGGATGAACATCAGGGCGAGGCTGACGAGCACGGCAACCAAGACTGCTTGCCCAAGGCCGTGCGCCTCACCGCCATTGCGCCGATGGTAGTCGATGGCGGGACCTTGCAGCCGATTGCCGAGAAATCCGGCGAGCGCAACTTGCGCAACGATGATCAGTGGCGTCCATGTCATGGTCAGGGGAAGCAGCAAGCTGGCCAGCAGGATGAGGCCGAAAACGACGAAGCCTGCCTGCACGATGCGCTTGGCGAGCTCTGGCTTGCC
>JAQAJJ010000101.1 GCA_028278675.1 Candidatus Azophilus lithoversatilis | reverse complement strand
GCCCAGAAAAAACCAGCTCCCGGCGTCCGGATGAATCATCAAGCTGTGCTTGCCCATCCAGCCCAACCCCGCGTTTTCGGCCAGCGCCTTCTCCAGCACCGGAGCGCTGTCGGTGAAGGCGCGAAGGCGAGCGTCCAGGGCTTGGGCGGCATCGTTGATCCGCAAGGCCAGCTTCGCCAAGCGGCGGCGCAGCACCTTGTGGTAGTCACGGCCTAGGGCGTAGCGGGAGATGTAAGCCTGGTCCGAGCGTTGCAGGACGCGCAACGGCTCCGCCTCTTTCGCGGCGTGCTTGGAGGCGCCCTCACGACCAACCGGTGGTTCCTTCGACATCAGCGGTTCGCGGCGCTCGGGAGAGCTCGGAGGTTTGGCCAAGTAGTTCATGCGCGCCGAGATGACCGCGCAGGTCTCGGCCTCAAGGGCTTCGGGGTGCAGCCGCTTGTCGAGATTGCGCGCCATGTAGTCCATCTCGCCGTGAAAGCCCTTGGCCAGCCAGGCGCGCACATGGGGTTCATGGGCCGACAAATCGACGTGGGTTATGCCGATCTGCTGAAAGCCCAGTTCCTGCGCCCAGTCCGAGATGGTCGCGGAGCCCGGAAGCTGAGGTCGATTGGCCATGCGGCGCAGTATAATCCGGTTCCGTGACAGCCCTTCACACCAGCGCCCAGTGCCGCGAACTTGACCGCCTCATGATCGAGCAGGAGGGCGTTGCCGGCTTTGACCTTATGCGTCGCGCCGGCCAGGCGGCGTTTGACGAACTCATCCACCGCTGGCCGGGCGTTCGGTCGGTCAGCATCTGCTGCGGCAAGGGCAACAACGCCGGCGACGGTTACATCATTGCCGGTCTGGCCCGGAAAATCGGCCTGGCGGTCCAGTTGCTTCAAGTCGGCGACGCATCCCAATTGCACGGCGACGCGGCCTTGGCCAAGCTTTGGGCGCAGGAGCGGGGCGCTATTGCCGACCCGAGTGATGCGTTCTGCACCGGCGAGGTCATCGTCGATGCGCTGCTCGGCACCGGGCTCAAGGGTCCGTTGCGTGAACCTTTCAAGGCGGCGGTGGAGCGCATCAACGCCAGTGGTTTGCCAGTGCTGGCTGTCGATGTGCCGAGCGGCGTCAACGCCGACACCGGAGCTGTGGCTGATACGGTGGTGCGCGCCGACGTGACCGTCTCCTTCATCGGCGCCAAGCTCGGTCTGCACACCGGGCCGGGGCTGGCCGTGCGGGGCGAATTGGTCCAGGCCGGCCTCGGCGTGACCGACGCGGTGCGGGCGCAAGTGCAGGGCTGTCCCCGGCTGCTCTTCGACGCCGGAGAACTGCCGGCCCTGGCCATCAATCAGCACAAGCACCGCATGGGTCACCTGGTGGTGGTCGGCGGCGATGCCGGCATGGGCGGAGCACCGCTCATGGCGGCGGAGGCGGCGCTGCGGTCCGGAACCGGGCTGGTAAGCGTGTTGACTCGGCCCGCACACCATGCAGCGATCCTAGCCCGCCGCCCCGAACTCATGGTCCAGGATGCCGATGACGCTGATCGCGCCGCCGAGTTGTTGGGACGCGCCTCGGCGGTGGTCGCTGGCCCGGGCCTCGGCCGAGCGTCTTGGGGCGAGCGACTGATTGGCTTGGTGCTGGCTGCGGGCAAGCCGACGGTGGTGGACGCCGATGGCCTGCGCTGGCTGGCCGAACCGGGCCATCGAACTGCGGACCGGCTCATCATCACGCCGCACCCGGGCGAAGCCGGTGCACTGCTCGGCGCAAGCGCCGCCGAGATTGAGGCGGACCGGCCCGCTGCTGCCCTGGAGCTGGCGCGCAAGTTCAGAGCGGTCGCCGTGCTCAAAGGGCCGGGCACCTTGTGCGCGGCGGATGAACTGCTCGGCCTTTGCGCCCACGGCAATCCCGGCATGGCGACAGCCGGCATGGGCGATGTCTTGGCGGGCGTCATCGGTGGCCTGCTGGCTCAAGGCCTGCCGCCCAGCCGTGCCGCTACTCTCGGCACCTGCCTGCACGGCTGGGCGGGCGACCGGGCTGCGGCGCGCCGGGGCCAGCGCGGCCTGATAGCCACGGACTTGTTCGACGCCATTGCCGAGGCCGTGTCGCTAAGCGACGAGGCCGTGTCGCCAAGCGACGAGCCCGTGTCGCGTGGCGACGGGCCAGTGTCGTGAAGTCGATGGCGCCTGCTGGGCGCTACCTGCCCAACGAGGCGGCGACGCTTGCGTTTGGCGGGGAACTGGCTGAGCTGCTGAGCGCCGCGGAGGGCTACAACCGTGACGCCATCGTCTATCTTCAAGGCGGGCTTGGTGCTGGAAAGACCACCTTGGTCCGGGGCATACTTCGAGCAATGGGTTTCGTCGGTCCGGTCAAGAGTCCCACATACACCCTGCTTGAGCCCTATGACGAACTGCTGGTCTTCCACTTCGACCTCTATCGAATCTCGGATAGCCGGGAACTTGACTTCATCGGCATCGACGATCTGCTCGCCGCCCAAGCCATCAAACTCATCGAATGGCCTGAGCGGGGCGCACCGCGTCTGCCGCCTCCGGATCTCAGCCTTTCCCTGCGCGTCCAAGGCGATGGCCGGCATGTGCAAGTGCGGGCCTAACGAGGCTATGTCGCAGACCGACGGGAAGGCGGTCGCCGGGCGCAGAAGCTGGCTCATGCGGCAGCTTTTTTCCCAGACCAAGATTCCCGAAACCAAGATTCCCGCGATCAAGAAAACCAAGCGGCTCGGCCTGCTCGCCCTGTTGCTGCCGACGGCGCTGGTCCATGGCGGAACGCTGCAGAACATTCGCGCCTACGAGGCGCCGGACCACACCCGAGTGGTGCTCGACACCACCGTGTCCGTCGAGGCCAGCATCTTCGCCCTAAACAACCCGGACCGCTTGGTCATCGACTTGGCCAACACCCGTCCGGCGAGCGGCTTTGACCCCGATGTCTCAAGCGTCCTGGGCAAGCGTGTAAACGACATTCGCTGGGGTGCCCAGCCACGCGCCTACCGCGTGGTGCTGGATCTGGACAAGCCTCTCGAGCGCAAGGACTTTCAGCTACCGCCCATCGCGCCGTACGGCCACCGTCTGGTCATCGATCTTTTTGACGACCAGCCCGCTGAATCCGCGCCGCCCACGTCCGCGGAACCAAAGGGGCTGCGGCCCGTCCTCATTGCCATTGATGCCGGTCATGGCGGGGAGGATCCAGGTGCCATCGGCCCCAACAGGGTCTATGAAAAGCGAGTCACCCTGTCGATCGCCCGCAAGCTGGCCGCCCGGTTCAACGAAACGCCCGGATATCGGGCCTTTCTGGTGCGCACCGGTGACTACTACATTCCCTTGCGTCGGCGCACTCAGATCGCCCACAGGGAACGGGCGCACCTGTTCCTGTCGATCCACGCGGACGCCTTCAAGAATCCCAAGATCAGCGGTGCGTCGGTGTACATGCTCTCCGAACGCGGCGCGGACAGTGAAATGGCCCGCTACCTGGCGGAGAGCGAAAACCGCTCGGATCTCTTCGGTGGGGTCAGCGACGTGAGCCTTAGTGACATGGAGCCCTATCTGCGGCAAACGCTCACGGACCTCTCCATGCAGGGTAAACGCCGTCAAAGCAGCGGAGTGGGCGGCGAGGTGCTCACCGAGCTGGATCGAGTGACCAAGCTGCACAAGAAGCAGGTTGGCCAAGCCGGCTTCGTCGTGCTCAAGGCTCCGGACATCCCGAGTCTCCTGATTGAGACCGGCTTCATTTCCAACCCCACCGAAGCCCGACGGCTCAACCAGGCCGACCACCAAGACAAGATCGTGCGCGCCATCCACAGTGGCGTCATCAAGTACTGGCAAGCCAATCCGCCGCCGGGCACCTTGCTGGCGCACCGTGCCGACAGCGAACTGAACCACAGGATCCAGCGCGGCGACACCCTTTCCAGCATCGCCGCCCGATACGGCACCACCGTGGCGCGCCTTCGCCAAGCCAATGGCTTGGCAGGCAATCGCATTCGGGTTGGACAAGTGCTCACCATTCCCACCGATAGCTGAACGGAGGTCCTCGGTGAACCGTCGCATCGCCCAACTACCGCCACCGGTGGCCGACCAGATCGCCGCTGGCGAGGTGGTCGAGCGCCCAGCGTCCATCGTCAAGGAATTGGTGGAGAATAGCCTGGACGCTGGTGCCCGGCGCATTGAGACGCACATCGAGCAGGGCGGCGTGAAGCGAATTCGCGTGACCGATGACGGACACGGCATTCATTCTGGCGACCTGCCGCTGGCGGTCAGCCGCCACGCCACCAGCAAGATCAGCGCCGCCAGCGATTTGGAAGGCGTTGCCAGCTTGGGGTTTCGGGGCGAGGCGCTGGCCAGCGCCGCCTCGGTGTCGCGCCTGACGCTGTCCAGCCGGGTGGCTGGCACCGACCACGCTTGGCGCATCGAAGTGGCGGGTGGCGTCGAGACCGGCAGCGGGCCTTGCGCCCATCCGCCGGGCACTACCGTCGAGGTCGAGGACCTGTTTTACAATACGCCGGCGCGGCGCAAGTTCCTCAAGACGGAGCGCTCCGAGAACCAGGCTGTGGCCACAACCCTGCGCCGCGTGGCCCTAGCGCACTTCGACACCGCCTTCGAGTGGCAGTTGGGCGGGCGCCGGGTCCTGATGCCGGCGGGCGCGCCGGAAGAGCGCCTCAAGGCGGTGTTGGGCGAGGACTTTACGCGGCGCAATCTGGTGATCGACGAGCAGCGGGCCGAACTCACGCTCTCCGGTTGGGTGGCTCTGCCAACGCTGTCCCGGCGTCTCGCGGATCAGCAGCACTTCTTCGTCAACGGCCGTGCGGTGCAGGACAAGGCGGTGGGCCAAGCGGTCCGCCAAGCCTATCGGGACGTCCTGTTCCATGGCCGCCAGCCGATCTTCGTCCTCTATCTGAGCCTGCCGGCCACCGAGGTGGACGTCAACGTGCATCCGACCAAGCACGAGGTGCGCTTTCGCCGTCCGCGAGCGGTGCGCGACTTTATCTTCGGCAGCCTCAACCGGGCTCTTCGGGACGTGCGTCCGGGAGATGTCTCCGCGCCCAGCCCCGCCCGCGGTCAGCCCGCGATTCGCGCCGGGGAGTCCGGAGTGGCTGGCCAGTCAAGCTTTCCCCCGCGCCAGGGCGGGCTGTCAATCGGTGAGGAGCGGGCGGGTGGATCCACCCTGCAGGTGGCTGAGGCCCTGGCGCAGTATCGAGTGGGCAAAGCCAGCGACGGCCAACCGCCGCCGCTGGGCTATGCCATCGCTCAACTGCACGGCATCTACATTCTGGCCGAGAACGCCGAGGGCATGGTGATCGTCGATATGCACGCCGCCCACGAACGCATCACCTACGAGAGACTGAAGCAATCCGCGCGCGCCCAGGCCTTGGCCAGCCAGCAACTGCTTGCCCCCCTCGCCCTCAACACCACTGAAGCTGAGGCCGAACTGGCCGAGGAGCGGCAAGCCGAGCTGTCCGCAATGGGGTTGGCCGTGGACCGCACCGGCCTGGCTTCGATAGCCGTGCGCGCCGTGCCGGCCCTGCTGGCGAAGGGCAATGTGGAGGAGTTGGTTCGTGACGTGCTCGCGGAGATGGCGAAGCTCGGCACCAGCCGCGAGCTCGCCAACCGCCGCGACGACCTGCTCGCCAGCATGGCTTGCCACGCTTCGGTGCGCGCCCACCGCTCGTTGTCGTTGGCGGAGATGAATGCGCTGCTCAGGGAGATGGAGCGCACGGAAAACGCTGAGCAGTGCAACCACGGCCGTCCCACCTACCACGTGCAGACCCTGGCGGACCTGGACGGTCAGTTTCTACGCGGACAATAGTTGGCCTATGCCGATTGTCATGCTGCTCGGCCCCACCGCGGCCGGTAAGACTGATGCCGCCATCGCCTTGGCCGAACGCTCAGGGTGCCACCTGATCAACATGGATTCGACCCAGGTTTACCGGGGCTTGGACATCGGTTCAGCGAAGCCGCCGCCATCGCTTTTGGCCCGCCATCCACATGCATTGATCGACATTCG
>JAQAJJ010000100.1 GCA_028278675.1 Candidatus Azophilus lithoversatilis | reverse complement strand
AGCGACCTGCTGGACGTCGAGCGCATTGAGGTGCTGCGCGGGCCCCAGAGCACCTTGTTCGGGAAGAAACCTTAATCTCACCACCGCCGAGGAAGTGGACGGCAGAGAGTCCTCGGGCTTGCCCAGCAATCTGGTGTTCGACCTGGGCGACCGCGCCACGGCAACGGTCTTTGGCGAGCGCAGCGAAAGCGATTGGCATCGCCAATGTCGGGGAGCTGGTGCCCTTGGAAAGCCTGCCGTTCACCGGCTTTTTCAATCTGTCCTACCAGTGGCAGGACGACGTCAACTTTTCCCTGCTCGCCGACCCCGGCGCGGAGCAGAAGGCCTATGGCATTGCCAACCTGAGCGTCGGCATCATCGAAAGCGACACCGAGCGCTATCCCGTCACCCTGTTTGTGAACAATCTGTTCGATGAGGACTATGTCACGAGCATCGCCAACTTCGGGGCGCTCTGGGGGAACAATCCGACCTATATTCAGACGTTTCCGAGGGACGCCGAACGCTATGGGGGCATACAATTGGGAATCCGGTTCTGATCGGGGCAAGGCAACATGCGGCGACGCGAACTACTGCGATTTGGGGCGGGGGCTCTGGCCTGGGCGACGCTCCTGGCGCCTGGCCGGGCTTCGGCCGCTGAACCGGCCAGGCAGTCTGGCGTTCGCAAGCTGGCCCAGTTCGGCCTGCAATTGTCCACTGTCACCCGGCTGCTGGCCCAGGACTTCGAAGGCACCTTGAAGCAGGTTGCCCGCATCGGCTACTCGCTTGTGGAGTTTTCCGCCATGGGCACCTTGGGCCGCCCGGTCGAGCATGTGAAGCGGCTGCTGGCCGAAAACGGTCTTGAAGCGCCGGTCGGGCGCGTGTCACCCAAGCTGCCCGGGAACGTCATGCAGATGCCCCGCGAAGAGGCGATGCGCATTTTCGCCGAACGCGGGCAAGCCAAGCATTTGGTCGAAAACGTGAAGCATGCTCTTGAGGATGCGCAGGCGTTTGGGCAGCGGGTCATCAACCTGCCCGCCTTGCCGCCAACGGAGTTCGCCTCGCTTGACCAAGTGAAACGCAACATCGAGCACATCAATGCCGCCGGTGAGGTGTGCGCCGCCCAAGGCGTGCAGTTCGGCTACCACAATCACGACTGGGAGCTGACGCCGATCGACGGAATCATCCCCTACGACCTGATGATCGAACAAACCGATCCCAAGAACGTCAGCTTCCAGTTGGATTCGTACTGGATCGTCAAGGCCGGCGGCAGCCTGAGCGACTATCTCGGCCGCTACCCAGGCCGGTTCAACAGCTGTCACCTGAAGGACATCGACGAACACGGCGACTTTGAGGACGTCGGTCACGGCACCATCGACTTCCCTCGGTTCGTCGCCGAAGCCCAGGCGGCGGGCGCGCGCTACTTCTTTGTGGAACGGGACGATCCGCCCGACCCCGCCAGCGCCATGCGGCGCAGCTACGACTACATCCGCGACATGACCTATTGATGAATCCAGCGTTGGGCGCCCTGCTGATCGGGTTGCTCGCCTGCGGGCAATTGCAGGCCGCCGAGCAGGCGCCACCGCCCCACGAAGCATTCGAAACACCGCCGGCCCCGGTGCTGAGCCCCACCGAGGCGCTGGGCAGCTTCTCCATCGCGCCGGGATTCGCCATCGAGCCGGTTGCGGTCGAACCGCTCATCGAAGACCCGGTGGCCATAGCTTGGGACGAAGGCGGCAACCTGTACGTCGCTGAGATGCGCGGCTTCATGCCCGACACCTACGGTACCGGTCAAACCGCCGCGGTCGGCGCAGTCGTCCGGCTTGTCGACTTGGACGGGGACGGTGTCTACGACCGCCGCGAAGTGCTCGCTGACCGGCTGGTCCTGCCGCGCGCCGTTGCCATCGTCAACGAGGGCCTGCTGATCGCGGAGCCGCCCAATCTGTGGCTGTGTCCGAGCACGGACGCCGTCGCCGCGACAATCGACTGCGATGACCGGGTGTCGCTCGGCGCCTATGGCGATCAGCCGGGGTCAGTGGAGCATGCGGAGAACGGGTTGCTCATGGGTCTGGACAACTGGCTCTACAGCGCCAAGTCCGCACGCCGCCTGCGCATCGCCCAAGGCGAACTGGTCTTCGAACCGACGCTTTTCCGCGGCCAGTGGGGCATCAGCAAGGACAACGCGGGCCGGCTCTTCTACAACACCAACTCGGTTCTGCTGCTCGGTGACAGCTACGATGCGCAGGCCGTGGTGCGGGCGGGCCACCGCGGCGCACCGGGTTTGAACGCCCGGATCAGCGACAACGACCAGATGTTTGCGGTGCGCGTCAACACCGGCGTCAATCGAGCCTACGTTCCCGGCACCTTGCGCGAGGACGGCCGTCTTGACCGGCCGACCTCCGCAAGTGGCATGGCGGTGTACCGAGGCGATCAGTTCGGGCCGGCGCACGTTGACGACGTTTTCGTGGCGGAACCGGCGGCCAACGCCGTGGCGCGGCTGCGCCTGCTTCGGGACGGGCACCTGCTTCGGGACGGCTTGAAGGTCAAGGCCGAGCACGTTCTCTACCCCGATGACCAATGGACGCAGCGGGAGTTTCTCGCCTCGACCGATGAGCGTTTCCGGCCGGTGGATGTCAAGGTCGGCCCCGATGGCGCCCTCTATGTGGTGGACTTCTACCGCGGCGTGATTCAGGACCATGTGTTCATCAGCGAGGAACTGCGCGCCCAGGCGAAGCAGCGGGGGCTTGAGCGGCCATTGGGCATGGGGCGGATCTGGCGCATCTCCCGGCAGCATGGTGGGCACCGGGAACCTGATTTGGCGGCGGCGGTCGCTCCCGACGCCTTGTTGGAATGGCTCGGCCACCCGAACGGTTGGCAACGCGACACGGCCCAGCGCCTGCTGATCGCCAATCGTGGCCGAGGGCTCCGGAACCGGCTGATGGAGATTGTCGCAACCGGCCCGCCGCTGGCGGCGGTGCACGCCCTTTGGACCTTGCGCGGTCGCGGCGAACTGGCCAGGGCGGTCGTCCTTGGGGCTCTTGAGCGTGTCGATGCCAGGGTGCGCCTGGCTGCTTTGGAAGCGGGCGCGGACCTGCTGTCCGAGGCGGAACTGTTGAAGCTGATGTCCGGGCAACTCGATCCAGCCTTCATGCAGCACCTGATCCTGTCGCTGGCGCCCCACAACGCATCGCCCGCCGTCAGTCAACACTTGGTCGCCATGCTTGTGGTGGATGGGCGCAACGCCTATCGACGCGCCGCGGTGCAGGCAGCGGCCTTCGGAGAGGAGCCGGATTTTCTGCGGACATTGCTCGCCAGTGGCGCTTGGAATGCCGATCGAGAAGCAGCCACGGCCTTTGTGGCCGGGCTTGTCAGCCAAGGCCTGCGTGGCGACCACAGCCAAGCCGCCGGCTGGCTTGACTTTGCCGCTGCCCAGCAAGATCGGGTTTGGCTGACGCAAGCAATACTGGACGGGTTCTTTGCGCTCACCCGCGATGAGGGCTTTTCCCGGCTTGAACTGGCCGAACCGCATCCGTTGTTTGCTGCTAATTCTGGAGCCCTCAGCTTGCCCCAGATCGGCGATCCGCTGACGTCGAAGGAACAACCAACCAGCCGTCGGGTTGTCTCCAATCGTTTCTTGGAAGCGCTTTGGCCCGCCATAGCCCGGGCGCGGCGCAGCGTCACCTGGCCGGGTGACGACCTGCCGGCCAACGCCAAGCCCCTCACCCCGGCGCAGCAACGGCATCGGGAACTGGGCGCACTTTACTACCAGGCACAATGCGCCACCTGTCACGGGGCCGATGGCGCCGGTCTCGAATCCCTGGGTCCGGCGCTCGCCGGGTCTTCCTGGGTGACCGGACCGAGCGAGATATTGGCGCGCATCGTGCTGCAGGGCCTTGCGGGTCCGATTGAAGTGAACGGCGAGGCTTGGGACGGCGTCATGCCAGGGCACCTGACCATGCCCGGTTTCGACGATTCGACGGCGGCAGGGCTACTGACCCACCTCAACCGAGCCTGGGGGCATGCCGGCCGAGCCATCGATCCGGCGTTCATTGCCGGCGTGCGGCAGGAAACGGCGGGGCGCACACAGCCGTGGACAGCGGCGGAACTGGCGGCAGTGCGCGTCAACACCCACTACGCCAAATACCAAGGACGTTACGGCGGCGGCGGCTTTGAACTGCAATTCGTGTACGGGGGCAATGAACTGGAAGTGAAAAGCGGCATATTCAACGGCCCATTGCGGGAAGAGCGGGAGGATCACTTCGTCTTCGAACCGCGCGGGCTTCGGCTGGAGTTTGTCCTGGCTGATGATGGCGGCGTGACCGGCGTGCGCATGGCCACGCCCGAGGGCGGCATGCTGATGCCCCGTGCCGGTGATCCGTGAACGCCGTCCGAATCGGCATCATTGGCCTTGGCAACATCGGTCGCCAGCACGCCGAGTTGCTGGGCAGCGGGTCTATCGAGGGAGCGGAGCTCGGTGCGGTCTGTGCCCGCGGCGGCGGTCGCGGTGCGCCCTTTGGCGTGCTGAGCTTCCCCACTCATCAGGCGCTGTTCGACAGCGGCTTGGTCGATGCGGTGCTGATCGCCACGCCGACCCAGTCGCATCCAGAAATCGGCCGGGCGGCACTTCAGCACGATCTGCATGTCCTGATGGAGAAGCCGCTCGCCATGTCCATCGGACAGGCGCGGGAACTGGTCCGGGCGGCATCCGAGCGGAGCCGGTTTGCGGTGATGCTCAACCAGCGGTTCCACTCGGCCTACAGCCGGATCAAGATGCTTCTCGATGGCGGGCGCCTAGGTGCTCTGCAGCGATTCGCCTGGACCATGACCTGCTGGTATCGCCCCGATGTTTACTACAAGGTGAGCAAATGGCGCGGCACTTGGCCGGGCGAGGGCGGGGGCTTGCTGATCAATCAGTGCATCCACAACCTGGATGTCCTGCAGTGGCTGGTTGGCCTGCCCAGCGACGTTTTCGCCGTCGCCGGGTTCGGCAGATACCACGAGATCGATGTCGAGGACGAGGTCACGGCCACGCTGCGCTTCGCAGGCGGGCTGACCGGCACGGTCACCGCCTCGAGCGGGGAAGCGCCCGGCATCAATCAACTCGACCTCGTCGGCGATCTCGGCACCCTGCGATTCGACGGCGAGCGGATTCGCCTGTACGCGTCGGCCGAGAGCGTGGCTGAACATTGCGAACGCACCCTCGACATGTTCGGCATGCCGGAAATCACTGAACATCCAATCCAGCCGGACGAGCCGGTCAACCAGCATCAGGCGGTGCTGCGCAACTTCGTGAACGCCATTGCCGAGAACGAGCCGCTGGCCACGCCGGCGGCCACGGGGCTGGCATCGATTGAACTGGCCAACGCCATGCTCCTGTCGGCCTGGCGCGGCCAGCTCGTGTCCCTGCCCTTGGACGCGGATGCCTATGAGTCGGCCTTGCAACGCCGGATAGCCTCGACCAGCCTGCGGGAACCGGCAGCGCTGCAGGCGAACATCGACATGGCCAAGTCCTACCGATGAGCCTGCTCGCCCAAGTCCGAGAGGGTGGCCCCGGGTGGCTGCAGGGCGCCATGACCTTGGGCGGCGGATCCGCCGTCACGTCGCTGACCATCGGTTCGGTGTTCGGCTATGAGTTCCTTTGGGTGCAGCCGGTTTCCATGCTGATCGGCTGCATCATGCTGTTTGCCTTGGCGCACCAAACCCTTTCCACCGGCGAACGGCCCTTTGCCGCCATGAAGCGGCACTTTTCCCCGGTGCTCGCCTGGTTGTGGGCAATCGCCGCGCTCGGTTCGAGCATCATCTGGGGATTCTCGCACTACCCGTTGAGCGCCGGGATGCTGGAGGAGGCGATTTTCGTGGTGACCGGGTTCGGGCTGGCCAACGAGGAGCGCGGCATGGCCCGCGAGCTTTACCTGTTCGCGTTGGCGCTGCTGGTTTGGGCGGGATGCGCCTATACGGTCTGGAACACCGACAAGGGGCAGCGTGCGGTTCGTCTCTTTGAGCATGGCATCAAGGTGCTGAGCGGTCTGGTTGTTTTGAGCTTTGCCTGGGTCGTCGTGATGGCCGGCTTGCAGGGCAATGTG
>JAQAJJ010000010.1:56506-95088 GCA_028278675.1 Candidatus Azophilus lithoversatilis | reverse complement strand
ATCCAGCGAAACAACGGCGCAAACATCATCATCCGTGGTATCAGCGCGGTGCGCACGGACGACAACTCTTTCGACGCGCCGATCGGCGTGATGATCGACGGAATCTACCTCGGCTCCATGGCGGGACTAGTGCTTGAGAAGTTTGACATCGAGCGCGTGGAAATCCTGCGGGGTCCGCAAGGAACCCTGTTCGGCAAGAACACTGTCGGCGGCGTGATTCACGCCATCCGCAGCCGGCCTACGGGGGAGTATGGCGCCAGATTCAAGCTGTCCACAGGCAAGCACGACCAAAAGGAAGTTCGAGCGGTAATGAATGCCCCCTTGGTTGAAGATAAGCTGGCCGCCAAGGTTTTCTTCACCACAATCCAGAACGACGGCTTCATGTACAACACGACGCTCGAAAAGAGGATGCCGGAGAAGGACTACGAGAACTACGGGGTTACTCTACTGGCTACCCCAAATGATCGCTATGAAGCCATGTTCACTGCCGAGCGATTCGACGACCAAAGCGAGATCGGCGCGTTCATGCACAATTGGAACATCCCCGCAGGAGTTGCCTCCCCCCCCCGGCAGGGTCCAAGGAGCCGGACTACAGCGGCGGCATGTGGGCGTGCAGCAAGCCGTTCTGGTTTCCGTTGGGCACTCCTTGCCGCGAAAGCTTGGATGACCTGCCATCCACCACGAGCATAGATATCAACAACGAGGCCAAGACGGCAGTTGACGCCTACACCCTGAACGCGTCGTTCGATCTGACGGACAATCTGCGGCTGGTTTCGGTCACTGGCTACCGAGACATGATCGAAGACACCATATACGACTTCGACGGCACCTCCGCCAATCACATCACCATTGAAAAGCTCAATGACTACGACCAGTTCAGCCAGGAACTCCGCTTGGAAGGCAGCTGGAACAACGTGGATTTCGTCGCCGGCGGCTACTACTGGCGCAGCGAATTCGAAAGGGACTGGGTGACCGGAGGCGAGTTCTGGTATTCCGTGAGCCAGATAGATCTGCTTCTTCAACAAGTCCTTGGCGTGCCCAAAGCCGTGTACGATCTGAGGAACAACACATGGACTTCGGTCTCGCCGGAGTTGGAGTCCGTTGTCGCGCCCTACCCGACTCCGCTCGAAATGTGCTGGAGCCCGGATCGCGCCACCGTGTTCGGAAACGTCTGGTGCGACACTGGCACCCCGCTCACTGGCATGGGTGACGCCTACACCCAACGCCTGTACGAAGAGCAGGTGACCAAGTCCCTTGCCTTCTACGCGCAGGCAGACTGGGAGTTCGCGGAGAAGTGGAATCTCACCTTGGGTTTGCGTTGGACCGAGGAGAAGAAGGACTTCAGCGCCGGGCAAGCTTATCTGGCGCCGGAGAATCGCAAGAGAGTCATGGCCTTCCCCGAAGGTGAATGGGCGCATCTCAATAACAAGTGGGATGAAATATCACCCAAAGTGGGGCTGTCGTATCGATTCACCGACGACATCATGTTCTACGCCTCTTTTTCCGAGGGGTTCCACTCCGGCGGCTACTTCGGCACCAATCAGAACCGGGCCGATTTCGAACGTGACCAGTACGATCCCGAGTACGCCCAGTCCTGGGAGGCTGGCGTAAAGAGCCAACTGATGGAAAATCGAATTCAGCTCAACGCAACCTTCTTCCTCAACGACTTCACCGATAAGCAGGAAGCCTCCGTGTTCCTAGACACTTCCACCAACACGGTCGCCACCAAATTTGACAACGTGGCTGACGCCGAGTACATGGGCGTTGAAGTGGAACTCCAATGGGTTGTCTCGGAGTACATCAGCACTTTCGCCTCCCTTGGATGGCTCGATGCCGAATACAAGGAGTTCGAGACCGACTTGAACCCCAACGACGACATTGACCTTATCGAGGATGCCACCCACCTAATCCCACGCTCCGCGCCGGAGTTCACCTACGCACTCGGCGGCACAGTCGCGTTCCCCATGGGTCCCGGAGAGTTCGAGATCTACGTCAAGTACGATTGGATTGACACCATCGAGACCAGTTTGGTCAACATTTCGTTCAACCAGGTGGATTCCAGAGAGAATCTGATGGCATCCGTTGGATACCATTGGAACAACATGGCTTTGGTCTTGTATGGCCGCAATCTCACAGATGAGCAGTTCGAGACGCCTGCCGTCATCGACCCACTGTTTGCGGCCAGCACGGTTACCCAAGGATCGACTTGGGGACTTGAATTCTCCATGGATCTGTAATCTGATTCGATGCCCATTTCAAACGTCCAAAAGGCCCGGTGAGCTCGGGCCTTTTGGGGCTTGTTAGAGGCTAAGCCAAAGGACCAAAACAAAGTCAAGGGGACGAACCAGTCGCGAAAAGCTCCGCCGGGAGATGTGCGGATTCTCAATCCGACAACCGCAGAGCGTGTATCTAAACTGGTCGACGAATTGATCTGATCGCGGCCTGATGAGTCGGCGGCACGGCCGGCTCAAGGGCGACCGGTATCTGGCCCGCGGAGCCTTTCGCTACAATCCCAGCTATGTTTAGCAGTCAAAGGCGGTGATCAAAGGTGCCCCCAGCGAACAAGCGGCTCATCATCTGCTGCGATGGCACTTGGAACAGCCCCGAGCAGCACCATGTCACCAACGTGGTGCGCACCGCCCGCGCGGTGCGGCCAGTCGACAAGGACGGCGTGCCGCAGATCGTCTTTTACGATTGGGGGATCGGTTCATACAGCGGTAAGCTGACGGGCGGCATGCTCGGCGCGGGCATCGACAAGAACATTCAGGATGCGTACCGGTTCCTGGTGCACAACTACCTTCCCGGCGACGAGGTCCTCCTGTTCGGCTTCAGCCGCGGCGCTTACACGGCGAGAAGCTTGGTTGGGTTCATTCGCAACGCCGGGTTGTTGAGGAAAATCGACGCGGATCTGATACCCAAGGCGTATGGGCTGTACCGGCGGCCCGCCAAGCCGGATGCGCGTTCGGCGGTTCGGTTCAGGGCGGACCACTCGCGGAACATCCGCATCGCGTTCGTCGGCGTCTGGGATACGGTCGGTGCGCTCGGCATCCCCAGCCGGATTGTTGAGCGGATGGGGGGCAACCGGCGCTACGCGTTCCACGACACCTCGCTCAGCGGGATCATCGACCATGCCTGCCATGCCGTGGCCATCGACGAGCAGCGCGTGGATTTCGAGCCGGCGCTTTGGACGCGCTTGCCCAAGCCCGGCCAAGTCATTGAACAGCAGTGGTTTGCCGGCGTTCACGGTGATGTCGGGGGTGGCAACGGCGATTCCGGGCTGTCGGACACGGCGCTCGAATGGGTCTGGTCCGGCGCGGAAGCTGCCGGGCTGGCGCTGGATGAGGGCTACCGGCTAAAGGCAACGCGACCGAACCCCCTGGGCAAGCTGCACCGTTCCTGGACTGGCATGTACCGGATGAGGGGCCGTCGCCGGCGTCCGCTTGGCGAATTGCCGCCCGAGCTTGAGGGCGTCCATCACAGCGTGCGGCAGCGCTATGACGGCTTGCCGACCTACCGGCCCGCGAATCTTGCGACCTACATTGAAAAACGCGGCGGCTGGGCCGAGGCCGTCTGACCTGAAACGGGTGTTTGAACGGTCGGCACGGGTACGGCTCGGCCGATGCCCATCCCGCTATCGAGAACTCTGAAGTTGGCGCCACTCCACGGCAAGACCAAGCCCTTAACCAGCCCCGAATATCTCAGTCACGTGCTCGGTGTCCATGTACTCCCGAACCGCGCAAATCCTGCCGTCGCGCAGGTCGTGCATGAAGTGGTAGATGTTCTTGTACTCCTTGCCGTCCTTCATCAGGCCATAGGATGTGGCCTCCATGGAAACGCGGTCTTCCTCCGCCGTCATGTGCTTGGGCGTTACCTGAATGCCGCCTTCGGTGCCTTCGGAAACGCCTGCCACCAAGTCGGCGAACTGCGTTTTGGTGTAGGTGCCGGAGATGTTGGTGGTGCCCGCCACCCACCAAGTGGCGTCTTCGGACAGCAGCGCCAGGGCCTCATCAAAACGACTGGCTGAAAACGCTTCCCAGAAGTGCTGCACAATCTTCTTGTTGGTGTCGGTCTGGCTCATGGGCCACCCTCCTTGATTGGGATCACATCCCGTTCGTGCAGGCCCGCCTAGGGTTGCCCTCACTCCTCGCCCCAAAACGGCGCTTGAGCGGCAGCGCCCGCCGCACGGCTTCCGAGCGGCACTATAGTAAGCACTCGGCGAGCAATCAATGTGTGTGACCCGCAGACTCGGTACAATTTCCATCGACCTGACATTGGAGGAGGGAAGCCATCATGGAACTCGAAGGCAAGAGAATCATCGTCACCGGGTCGGCACGCGGCATGGGCGCGGCGACCGTTCGGGCTTATGTCAATGCGGGTGCGAATGTCGTCGGCATGGATGTGCTCGACGAGCAGGGTGCCGCTGTATCGGCCGAGGCGAGTGCTCAGGGACCCGGCACGGCGGGCTACTTGCACGTTGATGTTTCGGACCAGGCGAGCGTGGAGCAAGCCTTTGCTGAAGCGGTGGCGCAATTGAGCGGACTGGATGCTTTGGCCCATCCGGCGGCCATTCACCGTTCCTCGGATGCCGGTGAAGTGAGCGTTGAGGATTGGGATCTCATGTTCGCCGTCAACGTGCGCGGCACCATGCTCACCAACCAGATTGCGCGCCGCCACATGAAGGCTTCGGGCGGCGGCTCCATCATCAATTTTGGCTCGATTTCCGGTCAGCGCCCGGAGCCAACGGCCGCCGCCTACTCGACCGCCAAGGGCGCGGTGCATTCCTGGACCCGCACTGCCGCTGGCACTTGGGGCGCGGACAACATCCGGGTCAACGCCATTTTGCCGGCCATGGCCACCCCCATGTACTACGAGGCGCTGAGCAAGGCCAGCGACGAGCAGCGCGAGGCCAACAACCGGCTTAACTTGAGCACCATCTTCATGGGCGGCAAGTACGGCGACCCCGACAAGGACTTGGGGCCGGTCATGGTGTTTCTCGCCTCGGTCGCATCCTGGTTCATCACCGGCCAGTTGATCGCCGTGGACGGCGGCCAGACCAGTGTGCGCTAACGAGGTGATGCCTCAGACCGACGAGAGGGCGGTCGCCGGGCGCAAAGTTGGCTCATTTGGCAGCTCATTTGGCAACCTTGTCCCGCGATCACGAAAACGAGTCGCGCAGGCATACTCCCACAGGTCTTTCAGCCCACTCGCACAGCGCGAAAACCACCTGATTGTCCAAGAATCGGCTAAGATGGTCCTCACAACACACCCGTCCCGAACGAATCATCCATCATTATCGGGAAAGGGAAAGCCATGGACCCCCAGCAGCCAGCCACAGTCCAAACCGTCCAAGCCGCCGACATTGGCAACGCATCGCCCACATCGAGTCCAAAATGGACTTCGTCGCCACCCGCGAGGACATCGCCCTCGTGCGCCGCGAGATCGAGGGAACGCACACAGAGATCGAACGCACCCGCGCCGAGATGGTCAACATGAAGGTCGACCTGCTCACTGAAATCGCTGACGTGAAAACTCTGGTTGGCAACCGCGAGGCCTCGATGCAACGCTGGCTTCTCGGCATCACCGGCACCGCCATGCTGGGCGTCACCGCCGCCCTGATCCGCACCCTCGTGTAGCGCTTTGGCCGCAAGGCCAGTTCACCCTTCCGACGGCATCGCTATTCTGAAGCCGCCAAGACGGCTTCGTCGCGCAGCAGTACGCCGCTGGCGGCAAGCGCCTTGGCGTCGTCCGGAGTGCGACCCAGCCAGTCGGCTAGGACCGCCTCGTTGTGCTCGCCGCGATGGGGTGCCGGACCGCGCACGCCGTGCTGGGCGTTGGAGAAGCGCCACGGGGCCTGCACCACCGGGCGTTGTCCACCGGCTCGGTCGTCCACGGAGCGGATCAGGCCGTGGGCGGCGAGGGTCGGCTGGTCGGCGAGGTCGGCGGGCTCCCGAACCCGGCCCCAAGCGATGTTCATGCGCGCCATGGCGGCTTCGACGGCATCCCAACTTTCCAGCGTGGCAAAGAAGCCCTGCATCCGCTCCCGGCGCAGGCGTATTTTTTCCGGGAGAGGCATGCTTTTGTGGGTGGGATCGGTGAGGCCGAATTCGCCGGCGAGCATTCGCCACAGATAGCGGAAGTCGGCAGAGACCAGAATCCAGCCGGCACCGCTTTCCCAGGTTTCGCTGGTCAGGGGTCCGGTTGCCTCGGAGTCCTCCAAGTCGTAGTGAAGCTGGTCGTCCGTGGCGACGGTGGCGTCGATCATGGCAATGTCGATGTGTTGGCCGAGCCCGGTTTGCTGCCGCGAGATGACGGCGGCGAGCAGCCCAACCAAGCCGTGCAGGGAGGCGTTGGTGTCCGCCACCGACAGTGGCAGGTCCCGGTAGGGAATGCGGCCGCGGCGGGCTTGGCGCGCCAGCAGCCCCGCTTCGGCGTGAATGATGGGCGCGTAAGCGGGCCGATGCGACTCGGGGCCGCCCTGCCCGAAGCCGGATATGGAGAGCATGACCAGCCGCGGATTGATGGCGCGCAACGCCTCGTAGCCCAGGCCTAAGCGCGGCATCACATCAGCGCGGAAGTTCTCGATCAGGATGTCGGCCTCGGCGGCCAGATCGAGGGCCAACTGCCGTCCGCCATCGGTCTGCAGATCAATGCAGATGTCGCGCTTGCCGGCGTTTTGCTGGTGGTAGTAGCCGGGGAGGTTGCCAACCACCCGCCCCCAAAGCCGAGTGACATCCCCGTCCGGGGGCTCGACCTTCACCACGTCGGCGCCGAGGTCGCACAGCAGGCGTCCGGCAAAGGGTCCGGCCAGCACTCGGGAGAAGTCGAGCACCTTGAGATGGGCGAGAGGATAGCCCGCCCCGGTCTGAGAATCCGTCAACTGAACCTCCGGTTGTTCCTTGAAGTGGGCTCGGTTGCGTTCACGGCGCCGCTTCTTCGTCGCAGACGCCATTGCGCAGCAGGCCGATGCCGGGCACTTCCACTTCCACCACGTCCCCGGGCACCAAGTATTGCGGTGGCGCCAAGCGCGCCCCGGCGCCGGTGGGCGTGCCGGTGGCGATCAGGTCGCCGGGCTGCAAGCGCATGAAGGTGGACAGATAGCTTACCAAGCGTTCAAAGGAGAAGAACAGGTTGCCGGTGTGATCGTTCTGGCGCAGTTCGCCGTTGACCTTGGTGGTCAGATGCAATTCATCAAAGCCGGGCAGTTCCTCGGCGGTCACCAGCCAAGGGCCGACGGCGCCGGAGCGTTCGAAGTTCTTGCCTTGGGTGACGTTGAATCGGGAGTGCCGCAGCCAGTCGCGGATGGAGCCTTCGTTCATCAGCGTCAGCCCGGCAATGTGGTCGCGCGCCTTGGATTCAGGGATGCGTCGCCCCTCTTGGCCGATGACCAGCGCAATCTCGCCCTCGTAGTCGAGTTGCGCGGATTCAGGCGGGCGCATCAAGGGTTCGAGATGCCCGGTCAGGGACTCGCGGCTGCGCATGAACACGCTCGGATAGGCGGGCGCCGGGGTGGCGTCCCCGTACTCTGCATTGCGATTGCCGTAGTTGACGCCGATGCAGATGATTTTCTCGGCATCGGGCACCGGCGGCAGCCAGCGGATGTCGCTGATTGGACAATCGGCGTCCGCACCGTTGGCGATTGCCTCGGCTTCATCCAGGGCATTGGCCGCAAGCAGCGACTTGAGGCTGGTGAACTTTGGCATCCGCCTGCCCAAATCGACCACGCCCGATGCGACCGCCGCCCCAAAGCGAACCGCGCTCCCTTGGCGGTAGGTCAATAGCCGCATGCCGATTTCCTCCCCCTGAAACTTGCTGGGACCCCGGAGTGCAGGCCGCCCCGGCCAAGATTAGGTTAGCACGATGGTTGAGTGCTGCCCTGCGTAACCGTCCAATTCCAGCCTTCTTGACGTGAGGCTGTTGGGCTAGTGTGCTGTTCCGCAAATAAGTGGGTTTTAGGCGCTAGGCCGTTTTGGCTCCCGTGCAAGGGACGACGCCGTGTGGCAGGCCCCACACAAGGAGGAGCAACGCGGCCGGGGGCCAAAAGGGCCACGAATAATCACACTTATCTGCGGGACAGCACACTAGGCTTTGCTTTATCGACCGCGACGGGCAAGAATCAATGAAGGGCGCTTGGGTGCGCAGTGGAGTCGCAAATATGTGCCGGGATCGGCCTCCGCTCCCAACCGTGCGAGGGCCAGAGGCCCTCGGTCCAGGCGCCGTTCGGGGTTGGTCCCGGGCCGCAGGACGTCCGGCCCTCCCGTGAGTCAGGGCCGCAGCCTGCTCGGCACGGCCGTAGGCCGTTTTGGCGGTGCGTTGCGGGACCTCGCGCCCATCATTGCGGTGATTGTCTTTTTCCAAGTCGTCGTGCTGCAGCAGCCCTTCCCGGACCTCGGCCGGGTCTTGGTCGGCTTGGTGTGTGTCGTGGCAGGTCTCGCGATGTTCATTCAAGGCTTGGAATTGGGGCTGTTTCCGCTCGGTGAGGCGATGGCCAGGGCTTTCGCGCGCAAGGGCAGTCTAGTGGCCCTGTTTGCCTTCGCCTTCTTTTTGGGCTTCGGCACCACGGTTGCGGAGCCGGCTTTGATTGCCATTGCCGCCGAAGCCGCCAACGTGGCCGCCGAAGGGGGGGCCATTGCCGCCGATGAAGCGGCCCGGCAGGCTTACGCCTTCAACCTGCGCATGGTGGTGGCGTTGTCTGTGGGCACGGCGATCGTGCTCGGGGTGCTGCGCATCGTCAAGGGGTGGCCCCTCCACCGTTTCATCATCAGCGGCTACGTTTTGGTCACCGCCATGACCGCCTTCGCGCCCGAGGAGATCATCGGCGTCGCCTATGACTCGGGTGGTGTCACCACCAGCACGATCACTGTTCCTCTGGTCACCGCCCTCGGTGTTGGGCTGGCGCAGTCCATCCGCGGTCGCAATCCTATGGTGGACGGCTTCGGCCTGATCGCTTTCGCCAGCCTTACCCCCATAATCTTCGTGCTCGTATACGGAATGCTCGTTTGATGTGGGATTTTCTTGCAACTTTGAGAGATACCCTGTGGTCCACGCTCTTTGACGTCGCGCCCATACTGGCAATCCTGGTTGTCTTCCAGACGGCCGTTCTGCGCCGAAAGGTGCCCGACCTGCGCCGCATCCTGTTCGGGTTTGCGCTGGTGCTGGCGGGCCTGGCGCTGTTTCTGATTGGCCTGCAGGAGGCGTTGTTCCCGATCGGTGAGACCATGGTGCGGCAACTCACCGCTCCGGAAACGATTGGCGTCGAGCGGCTTGCGGATGGCGTGGACTGGACGGACTATCTTTTGGTCTATGCCTTTGCGGCCGCCATCGGCTTCTCCACCACTGTTGCTGAGCCGTCGTTGATCGCCGTTGCGCTGAAGGCGGAAGCGGTTTCCGGGGGCGCGGTGCGCGCTTGGGGCCTGCGCATTGCGGTGGCTTCGGGAGCTGCCGTTGGCGTCTCGCTCGGCTGCTTCCGGATCGTCACCGGAACGCCGCTGCCCTGGTACATCATCGCTGCCTATGCCGTCGTCATCGCGCAGACGTTTGTTTCGAGCCGCTCCATCGTTCCCCTCGCCTATGACAGCGGCGGGGTCACCACCTCCACCGTCACCGTGCCCGTGGTGGCGGCGCTCGGTCTTGGGCTGGCAGCGACGGTGCCGGGGCGCAGTCCGTTGATCGATGGATTTGGCTTGATTGCCTTCACCGCCGTCTTTCCGATCATGTCGGTATTGGGCTACGCTATGGTCTCGTCCCACATCGGTCGTCGGCGAGCTGGTTCAGCAGGCGCCGACGGGGAGTCAAGACCATGAAACTGAAGCTCATTGCCGCCCTTGCGGGTGAGGACAAGACGGATGCGCTGGTTGCCGCAGCCCGTGGGGCTGGAGCTACTGGCGTCACAATCATTGGCAGTGGCCGGGGCGAAGGCCTCGAGCCGGCGAAGACCTTTTTGGGGCTGGACTTCAACGCACAGTGCGATCTGCTGCTGTTCCTGGTGGTGGAAACTAGGGCGCGGGAGATTCTGGAACGCCTCTGCCAGGCGGGTCGGTTTGATGAGGAGCCCGGGGCGGGCATCGCCTTTCAACTCAACATCGAGGATGCCGTCGGCCTCGGCACCCAGATGGAAACCATTCTTGAGGAAGCGCAGGAGGCGCTATGAGCGGTGACGCGCCGTTGCGGGTGGGAGATCTCATGTCGGCCGACGTGCACAGCGTCGATGGGCTGGCCACTGTTGGGGAAGCCATGGCGGTGATGCGCCGGCACGGCATCAGTTCGTTGGTGGTCAATCGGCGCGAAGCCGATGATGAATTCGGCCTGCTGGTCGTCTCGGACATCGCAGCGCAAGTGGTTGCCGCCGGCCGAGCGCCGGAGCGGGTGCATGTCTATGAAGTCATGTCCAAGCCGGTGCCCACCCTGCCGTCCGACATGCTGGCGCGCTACGCCACCCGGCTGCTGGTTCGCCTAGGTCTGTCCCGGGCGATCGTGGTCGATCAGGATCGCAACTTGCTCGGCATGGCCACCCTGCGCGACTTGGTGCTGGCCGATGGCGCCTAGGCTTCGGGAACGGTTGGTTGACTGCAGCGTCGTCCGACGCGCTGCCCATCCGCGGGACGGATGGCCGTGCCGCACCTGATCGTCGAGTATTCGGCCAACCTGGAATCCGACATGGGGATCGACGCCCTGATGGCGAAGCTGCGCGATGTTGCCGTTGCGGGCGGCGTCTTCCCTTTGGCCGGCATTCGGGTGCGCGCCACGCGCCGGGACCGCTATCTGATCGCCGACGGAGACCCCGGCCACGGCTTCGTTCATGTCATGGCGCGCATTGGCAAAGGCCGTGCGGAAGCGGTGCGCCGTGCCCAGGCACAGGCCTTGTTCGACGCGCTCCGCGCCCACTTGGAGCCGCTCCTCAACGATCGGGAGCGAGGAATGGCACTTTCGCTGGAAATGGTGGAAATCGATCCAGTCGGCACCCTCAAGATGAACAACCTGCACGAACGGGTGTCCGGATGAGGGCATTGTCTGGGTGCGCGGTGAAAGGACTGGTCGCTGCGGCGGCGTTTGCGCTGGCGTCAGCGGAAGTTGGCGCCGCCGTCAAGATCGACGCTTGGGAGCTGATTTCCCCCACTCACCTCGATTGGCGGGAGCGGGGCCACCGCCGCGCCATTGCGGAGGATCTCCTGGTACGGCTGGACCTGCTGGCCGACGTCATTCCGCCACTGTCACCCCGGCAGGAGGCCCAAGTGGCCAACGAAATGGCTGAGCTTCAGCGCCTGGGGCCGACCGCCGATGTCCGTCGACGCAGCCGCCTGTACATGTCGCGCCGCTACCAGCACTTCCGCTTGCTCGAACTGCTGGACGACACTCGGCGCAATCTGCAGTGCGTCATTGCCGCCGCCCGCGTCAGCGAGGAGATGCGTTGCTGGAGCCTCGCCAGCGTCAACTTCGGCGAGGAGGCGAAGCTCGACCTAGCCCTGTCCATGCTGCGCGGCGCTCGGATGATCCCCAAGGATGGCGCGATGCCGGTCAAGGCTCAGGATCCCGCGGTTTGGTACGGCGAGTACGGCCGCGGCATCCTCAAGCACATCCTCACGCCGCATTTGGCGGAACAGGCGATTCGGCACGAGGCGCTCAAGCACCAGGCGCTCAAGCACGAGGCGCTCAAGCAAGAGGCGCTCAAGGGTCAGCGGCTTGAATCGGTTCGCCGGTAGGTGTAAATCCAACCTATGCATTCCTCTCTCATATCTATCCGAAATGCACTGGCATGGGCGTTCGTGGTTTGCGCTGCGTCCCCGAGCGGCACCGCACTCGCCACGGAGACGGTGCTGCTCAACACATCCCCCGCACGGGATTGCTATCTGGCCACGGTGGACGGTGGCGCACCGACCGACATCGACACCTGCACCCTAGCCATCGAGCACCAGATGCTGGTGCCGGAGGATTTGGCGGCGACCTATTCCAACCGGGGCCTCCTGCACGTGCGCAACGGGGACTTGGCTTCCGGCTTGAAGGACCATGACCGGGCCGTGGCCTTGGCGCCGCAATTGGCCAGCGTGTACATCAATCGGTCCAACGCCCTGGTCGCAGTCAAACGTTACCGTGATGCCCTCGCCGATCTGGAACGGGCCATCGCCAACGCCGGCGATCATTTGCCCATCGCGTACTACAATCGGGCCCTGATGTTCAAACGCCTTGGCGACCGGGAAGCGGCCCGGGCCGATGCGGAACGGGCGGCGGAATTGGCTCCGGAAACGGTTGCATACCGGGAATTCATCCAAGCCCTGACTCGATGAGCGGCAACTTCGCGGCCGATCTGGAAACCGTTTTCGCGGCCCATGGGAGTCGGCCTGCCCTGCGCATGGCCGATGGCGAATCCTGGACCTACTCGGATTTGGCCGAGCAAACCGCCCGTCTGGCCACGGTGCTTGTCGGCGCTGGCGTGGCGCCGGGTGAAAGGGTGCTTGCTCAGGTTAACAAGACGCCCGAGGCTGTGGCTCTTTACTTGGCAACGCTTCAAGTGGGTGGCGTCTATGTGCCACTCAATTCGGCCTACACCACCACCGAAGTCGCTTATTTTCTTGCCGATGCGCAACCGCGTGTGTTCGTGCGGGATGCAGCGAGTCCAGCCCTGAAAGGTGAGCGCGCCGGTTTGGCTGAGCTGACCTTGGGCCGCGGAGACGGAAGCCTCGTGCAGGCCATGGACGCTGCCCAGCCCTGCTTTGAAGTTGCAGAGCGCAAGGGCGATGACCTGGCCGCCTTGGTTTACACCTCCGGCACCACGGGCCGCTCCAAGGGCGCGATGCTGACCCACGACAACATCCGCTCCAATGCCGAGGCGCTGCGCCAGTGTTGGGGCTGGCGGGATGACGACGTGCTGCTGCACGCCTTGCCGCTATTCCATGTGCATGGCCTGTTCATCGCCCTGCATTGCGCCCTGCTGGGCGGCACCCCGACGATTTTCCTGCCCCGTTTCGATGTGCGGACGGTCAAGCGGCATCTGCCCGAGTCCACGGTGATGATGGGGGTGCCGACCTTCTACACCCGTCTGCTGCAGGATGCGGACTTCAACCGCGACCACTGCCGTGGGATGCGCCTGTTCATCAGCGGGTCCGCGCCTCTGACGGAGTCCACCTTCGACGCATGGCAGGCCCGAACCGGGCATTGCATTCTGGAGCGTTACGGCATGTCGGAGACCATCATCAATACCTCCAACCCGCTACACGGCGAGCGGGTTGCGGGCAGTGTGGGCTTTGCCTTGCCGGGCGTGGCGGTTCGAGTCGCCGGTGAGGGAGGGGAGCCGTTGCCGCCGGGCGAAGTCGGCGGCGTTGAGGTACGCGGGGAGAACGTCTTCAAGGGCTACTGGCGCCAACCGGAGAAGACCGCCCAGGAATTCCGTTCCGACGGCTACTTCGTCACGGGCGACTTGGGCGTCATGGATGCCGAAGGGCGTTTGTCGATCGTGGGGCGGGCCCGGGATCTGGTCATTTCCGGCGGCTACAACGTCTATCCCAAGGAAGTGGAGGCGCTCATCGACGAACTGGATGCGGTGGATGAATCCGCCGTCATCGGCGTGCCTCATTCAGACTTCGGCGAGGGCGTGGTGGCGGTGGTGGTGCCGTCAGGCGATCCGGTTTCCACCGAGCAGGTGACAGCCTTCCTTAAAGACCGCTTGGCCCGCTTCAAGCAGCCCAAGCGGGTGATCAACGTCGAAGCGCTGCCCCGCAATAGCATGGGCAAGGTGCAGAAGAACCGGCTGCGCAAGCAGTTTGCCGCGCTGTTTGGGCGGGTTCCGATTTGATCTCATAGCGCCTTAAAGCTCCTTTATCTGCAAAAAAATGGCGCAAACTTCCTTATGAACGCACTGAGTGCTGGTTTATAGCCAGTTTGGTGCCAAGGGCGGGCGCAGAATCTGAATGAGATGCATGAACGTTCGGGCTCGCCTCGCTGCTCAATCCCCAGCAGCGGAGTTTGGCGGCTGGTTGAGCGGCTGGAAACCAGCTAAGGCTCAGGCTCAAGTGGCTCTGGGGGGCCGTTAGCCCGCAGTCGATGAAGGCAAGCCGGCCGATCACGAACCAGCCAAGCCAAGCGGCGAAAACAGCAGATAGATGCCTGCCACGGCCAGGCAGAGGCTCAAGGCCGCCCAAGGCGTCCAACGCCAAGGCGTCATGTCCACCGGCGCAGTCCCGCCATCAGCGGCAGCGGGGGACTCCGCTGGGTGAAGCCGCCCTCCTGCCCACATGATCGCCACTTCAATGGCAAAGAGAATGGCGTATAGATGGATGAAATGAATGCCGGTGTCCCAGACGAACGTAGCCAGCGGATAGGCGATCAGGTGGAAAATCATCGCCTGAATGGCGGCCGAGGCCGGCACCCTCGGCAGGCATAGAGCGGCGGTCATGATGGCGATGATGGGAATGTTGTAGAAGCCGGTGAATTTGCGCACCACTTGCCACAGGCCCTCATCGGCGAAGTGCAGAAGCGGCGCGATCGACAATGCCGCCACTGCCGCGGCGAATCCTGTCCAGCGGGCGAGGCGGATCATCTGCGCGTCGCTTAAGGGCTTTTTCCTGGCTTCCCATAGCGGACCGATCACATCGACGCACAGCAAGGTGGCGGCGCTGTTCAGCAGGGAGTTGAACGAGCTGAAAACCGCGCCGAGCAGAACGGCTAGGAAGAAGCCGCCCAAGGCAGTCGGCAGCACGTCAGCCGCAAGGCGGGGATAGGCTTGGTCCATGCCGTCGAGGCGGTCGCCGTAAAGGTGGAAGGCAATGACGCCGGGAATCATCATGAACAGCGGAATCAACAGCTTGAACAGGCCGCTCAACAGCACCCCCTTCTGGCCTTCAGAGAGGCTATTGGCGCCGAGGGTTCGCTGGATGACGTATTGGTTGGTCCCCCAATAGAAGAGGTTGGCCAGAATCATGCCCGTGAACAGGGTGGAGAAGGGGGTCGGGTCGGTGGCCGCGCCGACGGCGTTCAGCTTGTGGGTGTGCTGCGTCAGCAGCTGCGCAAGGCCGCTGGCGAAGCTGCCTTCGCCGAGCTTGATGAGGCCGAGCACCGGTACCAGAGTCCCAATGATGAGCAGCCCGATGCCGTTCAAGGTGTCGGATACGGCCACCGCCTTGAGGCCTCCGGCTATGGCGTAAAGACCGCCCACCAGCGCAATCACACTGATGGTGAGAATCAGCGCTGCGCTTGGATTGAGATTCAACAGCGCCGACAGGTCGAAGAACTGCAGCACGGCGACCGCTCCGGAATAGAGCACTGCGGGCATGGTGACGAGACCGTAGCCCAGAATGAACAAAACCACGGTGAAGCGGCGAACGCGCTCGTCGAAGCGTCGCCCCAGAAATTCGGGCAGAGTGGTGAAGCCGCCGGTCAGGTAGCGGGGCAGAAGCACCATGGCCATTACGATCATCGCGAAGACGGCCGTCACTTCCCAAGCCATGCTCGACAGATTGAAGGCGAACGCGGAGCCGTTCAGCCCGATCAGCTGTTCGGCGGACAGATTGGTCAGCAGCAGGGAGCCCGCGATGAACGTGCCCGTCAATCCACGCCCGGCGAGAAAGTAGCCGGTTGCCGTTCCGGCCTGGCCCTTGGTCTTGAGGTAGGACACCCAAGCGATGATCGCCATCACGGCGCCGCAGGAGGCGAGGGTCGCGAGGCCCGATGCGCCTAGTGAGTGAGCGGGCATCGCTATGGTCGGCTGAGCGGCATTCAAGCCAGCCAGTAGCTGGCCAGTTGGTGGAGCATGAAGGTGAAGCCGGCGGCCATGATAACCCAATTGGCGGTGGCCGCCTGCTCTGGGAAGCGCTCGCTGGTTCGCCACAGGCTGAGCAGCCCAAGCAACAGGCCCAGGGCAGCGAGCTGGCCGAGTTCCACGCCCGCGTTGAACGCGATGATGTTGCCGACCAGGCCTTCCGGGGCAATGCGGGTCTCCTGCAGCTTGCTGGCAAGCCCGAAGCCGTGGAACAATCCGAAGGTGAACACCGCAAGCGCTGCATTTGGCGCCAGACCCAAGGCTCGGAATCCGCCGAGGTTCTCGAACGCCTTGTAGGCCACCGAGAGGCCGATCACTGCGTCGATGAGGTAGGGGTTGGCCTCAATGCCCCCCAATACACCGGCCAGCAGGGTGAGGCTGTGGCCGAGGGCAAACAAAGTCACGTAGCCTGCGACGTCCCGGAGCCGCTGCAGAAAGAAGACGACGCCGGCCAGGAACAGCAGGTGGTCGTAGCCGGTGACCATGTGCTTGGCGCCGAGGTAGGCATAGGGTGTGACGGCGAGACCAACGTTGCCTTCGATGAACCCCTGATCCGCGCCGGCGACCCCGTGGGACCAGGCGGCGGGAGCGGCGGCCATCAGGGCCATGAGGCCAAGGGCCCTCATCGAGGCTTGGCTTAACCCGGATAAATTGCCAAGCCACTTATCCAACGTTGGAACGCCTTGCAATTTCAATGAGTTGCCGCGCATCTTCAAGGGTCCCGCATGGCGCAAACGGCGCTGGCCACACCCTTGGTGAAATGTCCGGGTTAAGGGGCTGACAACGGGGCGGGCGTTTGCTGAGTCGATGTGCGGCTATACTCAAGCATAAGTGCGGAGAAGGGAAGTTTGAGTTTCATGAGGGACTTGATCAAGAACGGCCGCATTGTCGATGGTGCGGGAGCGCCTGCGGCGACCGGGGATGTCGGCATTAGGGATGCCATTGGCTTTTCCTCCGTCCTGTCCGCCACCCATAACGAAGCCAACGGCCAATCGGTGTCGCCGCGCCATGCGTCCTTTGACGAAATTCTGAACTTGGTCCGGGTGGTGGGAAGCCGCGAGGGTACCTCCATCGAGTTTCTGCCGGGGGTTGCGGCGGGTTGGCCTTCACCGCAAAAAATGTGCGCAATGTCCTGATTTTTTTGCGAATTGGGCTAGGATTCCTGCTTCCTCATGCGTTAGACTAGCCTTCCAACGAGCGGCTAGGCGTATTTTCGCGTCGCATTGCTGCTCTTGGGCTCGCATTGTGCAAGCGTAGCAGGGTTCGCCGCTGAAGGCGGTTGCTGATGCGGGATAGTGTTGTTGAATGAGCGTTCGTCGGCAGAAGCCGGTTCGCTCGTGGAATGCAATGCGCCTTAAGCAGATTAAGCTGGCTGGCTTCAAGTCCTTTGTCGACTCGACAACGGTTCGCTTCCCCGGCAATCGCTGCGCGGTGGTCGGCCCCAACGGCTGTGGCAAATCCAACATCATTGACGCCGTGCGTTGGGTCATGGGCGAATCCTCCGCCCGCCAATTGCGTGGCGAGGAGCAGGGCGACCTCATTTTTGACGGCTCGGCGAACCGAAAGGCCGCGGGGATCGCCATCGTCGAACTGGTGTTCGACAATTCCGACGGCCGCATCGGCGGCGAGTTCGCTTCCTATGCGGAAATTGCGATTCGCCGGGAGGTCACCAGAGAGGCCGGCTCCCAGTACTATCTGAACGGCGCTCGCTGCCGACGACGCGACATCCAGGACATTTTTCACGGCACCGGGTTCGGGCCCCGCAGCTACTCGATCATCGGGCAGGGCATGATCAGCGACTTGGTGAAGGCTCGCCCAGAGGAGTTGCGCGTCTATCTTGAGGAAGCGGCGGGCATCTCCAAGTACAAGGAGCGGCGGCGGGAAACCGAGAACCGCATCAAGCATACCCAGGAGAATCTCGACCGGGTGCAGGACATCCGCGAGGAGTTGGCCGGTCAGCTAGCCCGGCTGCAGCGCCAAGCCAAGGCTGCGGAACGATATCGAACGCTCAAGGCTGAGGAGCGGCAATTGACCGCCCAACTGCGCGCCATCCAGAGCCGCAGCCTCTCGAACCGCTTGGACGCGATGGATGGCGACATCAACCGGCGGGATGCGGCGCTTGAGGGCAAACGGGCCGAACAGCGGCGCATTGAGGCGGAAATTGAGCAACTTCGCACCGATCAGACCAAGGCTGCGGATGCGCTCGCCGAGGCACAGGGACGCTACTATAAACTCGGCGCCGACATCGAACGGGATGAGGCGAGCATCCGCTTCCACCGGGAACGGCTCGATCAATTGCGCGACGAGCTTGCCAAGGTGCTGATGCGTGGCGAGGAGGCGACCCATCAATTGGGCCTTGACCAGTCGGAAATCGAAACGCTCGACCAAGCCATCGCCGAATTGGGGCCGGCCGTTGAAGCGGCCGAAGCGGCCGACAACCAGTCATTGACGGCCTTGCGGGGTTTGGAGGAAGGCTACAAGCGGTGGGAGGCGGACTGGGAGGCGTTTAACCAGCAGGCCGCCCGCCATGAGCGCGATGCCGGCATTCAAGCGGCGCGCATCGATCAGTTCAACCAAGGCATCGAGCGGATTGAGGCCCGCATGGCTCAAGTTGAGGAGCAGGAACAGGTGTCCGCGGACGGGGGCGAGGTGGATGGTCTGGCCCTGCGCATCGATGGCTTGGAGCGGCAGCGCAGCCAGCTCGACGACGCCACCCAGCACTGTCTCGGCGAGCACGTTGCCGCGCAGGAGACGCTCGCTGAATGCCAGGAGCGTTTGGACTTGGCGCGCGCCGAAGTGCAGCGACTGCGTCATGATCTGGCCCGCTTGCAGGCTGTGCAGGAGACTGCCTTGGGGCGTTCCGATGCGGGCGTTCAGGCGTGGCTTCATGAAAGTGGCCTCGATGGTTCGGAACGGCTCGGCGAGACGCTCAGCGTGGTGCCTGGATGGGAGCACGCGGTGGAAGTGGTTTTGGGCGACTTCGTGCAGGCCTTGCAGGTTACCGATTTGGACCGCTACACCGCCGGGCTGGAGACTCTTGCCGCTGGTCGACTGGCCTTGGTTGAGGGTCGGTTGGAGGCTGAGATGGCGAGCGAGTTGCCGAGCCTGGTCTCCTTGGTGCGGCGTTCCGAATTCAAGCTCGACTCCCTTCTCTACGGCGTGTTTGCTGCCGAATCCGACGCGGTCGCGCTTCAGCACCGGGCTCGCCTCAAGCCCGGCGAAAGCATCGTCACCCGCAACGGCCTGTGGGTGGGCCGCGACTGGCTGCGCCATATGCCGGGCGTCGAGCAGGATGCGGGCATCATCGAACGGGCACAGGACATGGAAGCCTTGGAATTGCGATTGGCGGAGGCCGAGCAGGCGCTTGAAGTCTGCAAACGACATCTGACCGAGGCTTCGGAGCGCATTCGGGCATTGGAAGCGGAGCGTGAATCCCTGCGCCGCCAGACCGACGAGGTGAAGGGCGAGCTCGGTGAATTGAAGGCCGACCACGGGGTACGGCGGGTGCGTTTGGAGGAGGCGTTGGCCCGCCGCAACCGATTGCAGCTGGAGCTCAAGGAGGCCGCGGACCAACTCCGCAAGGAGCGCGAACGCCTTGAGCAGGCGCAAACGGAGTTGCAGGCCATTGAGCGGACCCGCGCCGGCGAGGGCGAACTCAGGCGCGCTTTGGCTGCCGAAAAGTCGCGCCTTGCCGGTGGTCTGGAGCAGGCGCGCCGCACCGCCCGGGCCGCTCACGATCGCTTCCACGCTCGCCAAGCGGAGTATCAGGGGCTGCTGTCGCGCTTGGAGGCCGGGCGAACCGCCCGCCGGCGCCTGCAGGATCAAGCCGAGGAGTTGGCCGAACGCCGCCGCCAGATCGAAGAGGGCCAGGCGGCCAGCGAGAGCCCGCTGCCCGAGTTGGAGCGCAAGTTGCAGGCGAATCTTCAAGGCCGGGTGGCCGTGGAGGCGGAGCTCGGTGAACTGCGGCAACACAGCGGTGCCGTCGATGCCCGCCTGCGCGAGCTCCAAGCGGAGCGGAACCGTGCGGAACAGGCGGTCAACGGCGTTCGCGAAGACCTTGAAGCGGCTCGCTTGGAGCGCGAGGGACTTCGGGTGCAGGCCAGTCACTTGGCCGAGCAGGTCGCTGCCGCCGGCTTTGAGTTGGAGGCGGTTGTGGCGGAATTGCCCGAAGACGCAGCCGAGTCGGCTTGGGCGGAACGCCTTGAGGGGTTGGACCGGCGCATCCGCAGGCTCGGCCCCATCAATTTGGCCGCCATTGACGAATACGACGCGCAATCGGAGCGCAAGGCCCATCTCGACGCTCAGCACGAGGACCTGACCAAGGCGCTGGAGACGCTGTTTCAGGCCATCCACAAGATTGATCGGGTGACTCGGGAGCGTTTCAAGGACACTTTCGAGCAGGTCAACGCCCACTTCGGTGAACTGTTCCCGAAAGTGTTCGGCGGCGGACGCGCTTATCTTCAACTAACGGGCAAGGACCTGTTGGACGCTGGCGTTTCGGTCATGGCGCGGCCGCCGGGAAAACGCAACGCGAGTGTCAATCTGCTGTCCGGCGGCGAGAAGGCCTTGACCGCGATCGCGCTCATCTTTTCGATCTTTCAGCTCAACCCCAGCCCTGTGTGTCTGCTCGATGAGGTGGATGCGCCATTGGACGATGCGAATGTGGTCCGCTTTGCCGAGTTGATCAGCGACATGTCCCGTGACGTGCAATTTATGGTGGTGACCCACAACAAGCTCACCATGGAGATGGCCGACTACCTCATGGGCGGCACCATGGGTGAGCCGGGTGTGTCGCGAATCGTATCCGTGGATGTTGTTGAGGCGGCGACAATGGTGGCGGCGTAGCGACTAGGAGTCTTATATGGGTATGCTCAGATGGACATGAAGGAGTGGATCATCATAGGCGGCGGCGCGTTGATCGGGCTGATTGTCCTGCACGGCCTGTTTATGGCGTGGTGGCGCGGTCGCGACCCGCTCGGCATGAAAATTCAACCTGGATTGGTGCCGGAGGGGGCGGATGACGAAGTTTGGCCGTCTGCCGAACTCCCCAATGGAGGCGGTCGGGTGGTCGCTGTCGATTCGTCGGGTTCGGAACCGGAGGATGCCGGCGATGCCGACGATGGCGTTCCGGTGCTGCTTGAAACCGTCGGCCTTGGAGACACGGAGGAAGTAGCCTTGGCCTCGGACGTGGATTCCGCCGTCCAGGCGGAGGATTCGGCGGCATCCGCTGGGAATGCGTTGCCAAGCTTTGCGCCCATTGTGCCTGAACGTGGGGTGTCTCCGGTGCGTGACAGTGCGCCCCAGCCCTCGATTCGGGCGGCAGAGGACCAGGATGCGGATTCGCCAGATGTGGACCGTGCTGGCCTTCGGGCGGCTGGGCGGCCCTTGGATCCGGCGGTGTTTGCGGATTCGAGCCTTGAGGCGATGCCAAGGGCCGACGCGCAGATGCCGGAATTCGCGACATCGTTCGATGATTCAGAGCGCGAAGCTGAAGCCGAGGCGGATCTGCGGGAGGCGGATGCCGCCGATGATCTGCTGGTCATTCATCTCCTCGCGCCCCAGGATCGAATCTTCAGCGGCGATGAATTGGTGGCCGCCCTGCGCGCCCAGGATCTGCGGTTTGGCGAAATGAACATCTTCCATCGCCTTGATGCTGCAACGGGGGAGGCCGTCTTTAGCCTTGTCCGTGCCGTCGAACCGGGAAGTTTCGACTTGACCCGCATCGAGGACTGCGCATCGCCGGGCCTGATTGCATTTCTCCGATTGCCGGGCCAGGGCGATGCGCAGGAGGCCTTGGAGGACATGGTGCGCACGACCGAAGCGATGGCGGACGACTTGGGCGGCGAGTTGCTTGACGAAAACCGCAAACCCTTCACCGCACAGGCCGCTGAAGGCTACCGCAGCCGAGCCTCGGGCTTTGCGGACCGGCAAACGCTGCAGGGAGCGTAGTGGATTGGCGTGGGCGATGAGGTTCAGGCTCGCTTGGAGGGGTTGCGTGCGCAGCTTGACCACCACAATCATTGCTACCATGTGCTCGATGCACCGGAAATTGCCGACGCCGAGTACGATGCCCTATTTGATGAACTGATCGCCCTTGAGGCGGCGCATCCGGAACACATCACCCAGGATTCGCCTTCGCGACGGGTCGGTGCTGCGCCTTTGGCCGAATTCGCCGCCGTCACCCACGAAGTCGCGATGCTGTCCCTCGAAAAGACGGCCACACCGGAGGAGCTTAACGATTGGGCGAATCGCTGCCGCACTCGCCTCGGCGACGAGATCATGGCGTTCTGCTGCGAGCCCAAGATCGACGGCGTGGCGGTGGCGTTGATCTATGAGCATGGCCGTCTCGCCCAAGCGGCGACCCGGGGTGATGGTCGGACCGGCGAGGACATCACCGCCAACGTGCGCACTATCCCGGCCGTGCCCTTGCGGCTGCGCGGTGATGGCGTCCCAACCCGATTCGAGGTGCGCGGCGAGGTGTACATCGCAAGGCGGGACTTTGCCGCCTTCAACGAGCGGGCCCAGCAGCGCGGCGAACGCACCTTGGTCAATCCGCGCAATGGTGCGGCGGGCAGCCTGCGGCAACTCGACCCCAAGCTCACGGCCAGCCGTCCGCTGACGATTTACTGCTACAGCTTGGGCTGGGTCGAGGGTGACTGGCGTCCGCAGACGCAGATGGAGGCCCTCGAATGGTTGGCGGCGTGGGGCTTGCGCACCAACCCGGAGGCCACGCTGGTGGCGGACCTCGATGCCTGCCAAGACTACATCGACGACATCGCGCAGCGCCGCGGATCCTTGGCCTACGATATCGACGGCGTGGTCGTGAAGGTGAACGCCCTCGACCAACAACAACGGCTCGGCGCGGTGACTCGCAAGCCCCGTTGGGCGGTGGCCTACAAGTATCCGGCGCAAGAGGCCACCACCCAAGTGCTTGGCGTTGAGTTCCAGGTGGGGCGCACAGGAGCGATTACCCCGGTGGCCAAACTTCAACCGGTCTTTGTGGGCGGCGTCACCGTGAGCAATGCGACGCTCCATAACATGGATGAAGTGGCGCGCTTGGACCTGCGCATCGGTGACCGAGTGATGGTCCGTCGGGCCGGGGACGTGATTCCGCAGGTCGCTTCGGTGATTACCGAGCAGCGCCCGGCGGATGCGCCGACCATCGAGTTGCCCGAGTCCTGCCCAGCTTGTGCAAGCCCCGTGGTGCGCCCGGAGGGTGAAGCGGTGGCACGCTGCAGCGCAGCGCCCACCCGTTGTCCGGCGCAGCGCAAGGAGGGGCTGCGCCACTTCGCCTCCCGCTTGGCGATGGACATCGAGGGCCTAGGTGAAAAGCTGATCGACCAACTCGTGGAGAACGGTCTGGTCCGTACGCCGGCGGATCTGTACCGGCTTCGGGACAAGAACTTAAGCGAGTTGCCGCGCATGGGCGAGAAATCGGCGCACAACCTGCTGGACGCTTTGCAGGCGAGCAAATCAACGACTCTGGCCCGCTTCATCTACGCCTTGGGCATCCACGAGGTGGGCGAGGCCACCGCTCAGAGCTTGGCCAACCATTTCGGCGGCTTGGACGCCCTGTGCGCCGCGACGCCCGAAGTCCTGGAAGTGGTTCCCGACGTGGGCCCGATCGTCGCCGAGAAAGTCACTGCCTACTTCGACGATCCCGACAACAGGGCGGTGGTGGAGGAACTGGTCAAGGCGGGCGTTGCCTGGCCCGCCATTGAGGCGGCGGCGGACAGCCTGCCGCTCGCGGGACAGACTTGGGTGTTGACCGGCGCCCTCAAGCGGATGTCCCGCAACGAGGCCAAGGAGAAACTCACTGGCCTAGGCGCCAAGGTGGCCGGTTCGGTGTCCGGCAAGACCGCTCAAGTGGTGGCGGGACCGGGTGCCGGCAGCAAGCTCGCCAAGGCCGAGCAACTGGCGGTTCCGGTCATGGATGAGGCGGGGTTCATGGACTTTTTGAGCATCCACAATGCGTTGTAGATTGTGCTGCGCAGCCCTCGCCGCGGTGCTGGCGGCAAGCTGCGCGACAGGGCCCCCGCAACGGCCTGACAATCTTTGCGCGGTCTTTCAGGAGAAGGGTTCGTGGTACAAGGCGGCGAGAAAGGCGCGCGACAAGTGGGGCCTGCCGGTGCCTCTGGGGATGGCCTTCATCCACCGCGAATCCAGTTTCCGCTCCGATGCCCGGCCTAAGCGTCAACGCCTGCTGGGCATTGTGCCGTGGCGCCGGCCCTCGAACGCCTTCGGCTACGCTCAGGCCACCGACGCAGCATGGTCCGATTACAAAAAGGCCACTGGCGCCCGCTTTGCCGAGCGTGACGAAATTGACGACGCGCTGGACTTCATCGGCTGGTACAACGACCGCTCCCACCGCCAGCTTGGCATCGCCAAGTCAGACGCTTATCGCCTCTATCTCGCCTACTACTCCGGCCCCACGGGCTACGCCAAGGGCACTTGGCGCAACAACGGTGCCGTGAAGTCGTACGCGCAACAGGTCGTTGAGCGCACCGGACGCTACCGCGACCAGCTCAAGCGTTGCGAAAAACGCCTCAACAAGAAGTGGTGGTGGTTCTAGCCGACCCTCAAAGTCACGAGCCTGAAGCACTCCAGGTCACTTGGTAGATTGCCCCTTGCTGGTCGTCCGATATCAGCAAGCTGCCGTCCGGGGCGGCGAGCACGTCCACTGGCCGTCCCCACTGCCGCTCGCCTTCCAACCAGCCCGTGATGAAGGGTGCGTAGTGCGGTTCGCCCGCTTCAAAGGTGACCGCGCTGACCCGATAGCCGACCTTGGCGGAACGGTTCCATGAGCCGTGTTCGGCGATGAACAGCGCATGGCGATAACGGGGCGGAAGTTGATCCTGTGTGTAGAAGTCAAGGCCGAGCGCGGCCGCATGGGCCTGGATTTCCAAACGCGGGGGCGTGAATTCCAAGGCCGGCGCAGCGTCGCCGAACTCCGGGTCCCGGATGTCGGCACCGTGGATGAACGGGTAGCCGAAGTGCTGGCCCGGCGCGTCGGCGATGTTGATCTCCTCCGGTGGGACGTCGTCGCCCAGGAGGTCCCTGCCGTTGTCGCTGAACCACAGCTGGCCGGTTGTCGGGTGCCAAGCGAAGCCGACCGTGTTGCGAATGCCGCTGGCGTGGATGGTGGTCGTGCCGGTTTTCGGATCCATGCGCAGCAGGGCGGCAAATCGAGGGTCCTCAGAGAGGCAGATGTTGCACGGTGCGCCCACCGGAACGTAAAGCTGCCCGTCCGGCCCGAACTTGATGTATTTCCAGCCGTGATGAGTTCGGTCGGGCAGTTGGTCGGTCACCACTTCGTAAGGCGGTGAACCTTCGCCGCTGTCCATCCGAGCGGCGATGCGCGGAAATCGGAGCACTCGGCTCACTTCCGCCACATAGAGGTCGCCGCCGGCGACGGCCACCCCGTTAGGCATCTTCAACCCCTTGGCCAAGGTGCGCACCTCGGGCGGTTTGGCCGTCAAGGCGTTGGGAATGGCATACAGCACGCCGCGGCGGCGGGTGCCCACGAACAGGGTGCCGTTTGGCGCGAGGGCCATTTGCCGTGCGTCTGGCACATCGACGGTGAGTGCGCGGATGGAAAAGCCTTCGGGCAGCCGCAGCCGCGAAAGATCGGTGCCTTGGGCAGGCATCGGCGCTGCGGTCAAAAGGAAGAGCGCCAGAAACACGCAGGCTGCTGGCGGGAGGGTGGTGCTGGCGCGTAACATTTGCCGCATGAACTCCTTGACCGATCAATTGAAGGCCCAGATTCAGGATGCCTACAGCGCTTGGCTTGAATCGCGGGGTTTTCGCGCACGGCGTGGACAAAGGGAAATGATAGCCCACATCGCCCGCTCTTGCGCTGGCGAACCGCCGCGCTTGGCCGCCATTGAAGCGGGCACGGGCACTGGCAAGACCGTGGCGTACTGCTTGGCCACCATTCCCGTCGCCCAAGCGCTGGAAAAGACCTTGGTGATTGCCAGCGCCACCGTGGCGCTGCAGGAGCAGATCGTCGATCGCGACCTGCCGGACCTAGCGGAGGGGTCCGGCCTCGAATTCAAATTCGTCCTGGCCAAAGGCCGCGGCCGATACCTGTGCCTGAAGCGCCTGGATCAGATCCTGAACGGCGAAAGGCAGCAGGAACTTGGGCTTTCCGAGGCTTCGATGGTGGATCACAGCCTTGTCTGGCGGCAGATGATGCGGGATTTCGGTGACGGTCGCTGGAACGGCGAACTCGACACTTGGGAGGCAGGCGTGGAGGATGCGGCCTGGCGCGGCGTGACCACCGACCACCGAGGCTGCGCCAACCGCAAGTGCGGATTTTACGCTCAGTGCCCGTTCTTCAAAGCCCGCCATGCCTTGGGCGACGCCGACGTGATCGTTGCCAACCACGATCTGCTGTTGACCGACTACGCCTTTGGCGGAGGCGTGGTGCTGCCTGCTCCGGAGTCGTCCATCCTCGTGGTTGATGAGGCTCATCATCTACCGGACAAGACCCAGCGCCACTTCGCCCTAAGCGCGCGTCTCGGTGCCACCGCCGCTTGGACGGAGCAGTTGAATGCCTTGGCCGGTACGCTGGCGCAAAGGATGGGCCGTCCCGAGGTGTTGGAGCGCATCGCCAAGGGCCTGGTGCCGGACTGCGAGGCGCTCAAGGCGGGGATGGAAACGCTGGGAGCGGCGGTGGCGCAGCTACCCTTCGCCGACCGATTTCGAGCCGGGGATGCGCCAACCGAGGTATGCCGCTTCCCCCACGGGCAGGTCACCCCGGGCCTCGCGGAAGCGGCTGGGATGGCCGCCGCCCCGCTGGCAAGGATCAATGGCGCCTTGGCCGAGGTCCAGGAGTTGCTGCGCAAGGCCATGGACGGCGACTCGGACTGGGCCAACCCGTTGGAGGCGGAGGACTGGTTGGCGCCGGTCGGCCAAGCGGAGGCCCGGGCCGCGGCGGCGCGGGCTTTGCTGGAGGATTATTCGCGAACGTCGAATGAGGCCGCTGCGGAGGGTCGAATGGCCCGCTGGGCGGGCCGCACGGAGCAGGACGTGGAATTGGTGAGCGCCCCCATCGAACCCGGCCAACTGCTCTCCGAACACCTTTGGTCGCGCTGCCATGCCGCCGTTGCCACTTCCGCCACCTTGACGGCCCTAGGCCGATTCGACCGCTTCTTCGAGCGCGCCGGCTTGGACGAAGCCCAGGGCGTCCAGATTTCCAGCCCTTTCGACTATCCCAACATCGCCGTTCTGTCGGTGCCGAAAATGGACGCCGACCCGAAGGACGTCGACGGGCACACCGCGGAGGTTGTTGGCTTGCTGCCGGAACTGCTGGCATTGGAGCCCAGTGCGCTGGTGCTGTTCACGTCCTGGCGGCAACTTAACGCGGTGCGCGACGCCTTAAGGGACACCGGGGTCTTGGAGGCCGGGCAGTTTCAGGGCGAGCGCTCCAAGCAGGCGATGCTCAAGCGCCACCGGCGACGGGTGGATGCGGGCGAACCCAGCTATCTGCTGGGCTTGGCCAGCTTCGCCGAGGGCGTGGATTTGCCCGGCGACTACTGCCGCCATGTCATCGTCGTCAAGCTGCCCTTTGCGGTGCCCGACGATCCGGTGGACCAAGCCATCGCCGAACTGGCCGAATCCCAGGGCCGCAACCCTTTCATGGAGATCACGGTGCCCGACGCCGCCCTGAAGCTCGTCCAGGCCTGCGGCCGCCTGATCCGTGACGACAACGACCATGGCCGCATCACCCTGCTCGACAAGCGGGTGCTCACCAAACGCTACGGCCGGGCGCTGCTGGACTCCCTGCCGCCGTTTCGACGGGAGTTTGGGGGGCAGGCTTTAGCCAAGTCAGGTCCTCAATCAGTTCCCCTTGGGCTGGTGGATCGGTGAACTTGCCCATGTTGTAAATGACGAGCCGGTGATGGCGCGCTCTTTGCCGCAGCTTCTCCATGAAGTCCACCATCGTTGGCTTGCTTAAGTCCGCCACCGCGTCAGCGAGCCGCCGGTTGGCGTCGAAGTTGAGATAGCCGAGAGAGAGGTCGCGCCATAGGCGTTCACTGCGCTGGGGAAGGTTCTTGTCCCGCTCGTTCAGGTCGCTGATGAGGCTGGCCTTATGCTGGGCGAAGGCCTCATCGGACACGCCCCGCAAGGCGTTCGGGCGGGCGTCCAGGAACGTCAGGATGGCCTGTTCCAGAGCGGCGGGAGAGGCCACTGGGCTTTGCACGACAAAACTGAGCCCGCCTTGGTCGCGAAAAAGCGTGTTTTGTGCAAACACCGCGTAGCCGAGTTGCTGCTCGGTGCGCAGCTCGGTGAAGAACGCTTGCTGCACCAATTGGGCGGCAAGCGTGCTTTGCGCCCGGGCGTCGATCCCGGGCGCCTCATCCTGAACGTAGAGCACCACGGAAGCGTCGGTGTGGTCGATGTTCAGCGGCACCCGATAGTTGCCAGCCACCTTGGCGACTTCCACCTCGAATGCGGCGACTGGTTTCACCGGCAGCCGCTCACGCACGGACTGGACCACCTTGACTGCCTGTTCCTCGGTCAGATTGCCGTGCAGCAAGGCCACTAGGCCGAACTGCGTCAATCGCTCACTGCGCCAGGTGCGCAGCGCTTCGACAGTCAGTCGCTCAGCCGCATCAGCCAGCATCTCGGCCGGCCAAGCGCTGTTGTAGAGCGCCGTCCCCAAGGCGGAGTAGGTTTGTGAAAAGGGCCGCTCCAACGCCTCATTGCGCCAACTGCGGACCCATTCATGGCGGAATCGTTCAAATGGCTCCGGTTCAATTTCGGTGTGGGACAACGCCTCGAGTACCTTTGGCAGCAATACGTCCTGCTTGTCCGTGTAGCCGCCGACATCCACAAGGTACCCTCTCGCCGACAAACTGATGTCGAAGGACAGCCCGGCCAGCCGAGCGGGATAGGCGTACGCATTGAGCTGGTCCGCCACCAAGTCGCGGTAGATGCCAGCGGCGACTTCGTCCTCAATGGAAGCGAAGCCGCCTTCCGGCACCGTCAACAACAGCCGAAGATTGGCTCGGGGGGCGCCGAACTCCAGGTCGCGGTCGAGCCAAACGTCGATCCCTTGGGGCGCATCAAGGCGCTGTGGCGGCGCTTCGTCGTCCGGCAATACGGCCAGGTTGTCTGGAATGAAGGGGTTTTTGGCGGGCAACTGGAACCGGAATTCAGCTTCGCGGATCGCGATGGTCCCTCGCTCCAAGGCGTAAGGCACTTTGAACCAGGGTTCAATCCGATCCGTGGCCGCGTCGGGTCGGATGATGGTCACGAGGACGTTGTGCGGGGTCAGGTGCGAGAGATACTTGTCGATCAAGCCCGGGTCGAAGTTGGCCATCAGATAGGGTGCCCGCAGCAGGTCTTCGGGCGGCAAATGGGCCAGCATTGGCCCGAGTCGGACCACGAATCCCTGGGCGCCCGACGGCTCCTGAAAACGGAAGTGCGTTTCCGCGAGCTGCGCCTGCTCGTGATAGCGCCAAGCCGATGGCGCCTCGCTGCGCAGCAAGTCGAGGTAGGCGAACAGCGCCGCCGTTATGGCTTCGATTTGCCCGCTGCCGGCCGGGGTAAGGCCGATGGTCACATCGATTGCGGAGTGTGCGTCGTCGAAATGGGCGCTGGAAGCGTTCAGCGATTCGATCCAGCCCCGGTCTTTCAGTGCGGCGTACAGGCTGCCTTCCCCCTCGTGGCCGAGCAGGTTGGTGATGTAGGCCTCGGGTTTGGTCCGGTAGTGCCCGTAGGATACCGAGCGGATTTCCTTTTGCGGCTGAATGCGCAGCGTCGCCGGCAGGCCGTCCGCCGGGTAGGGCGGCCCAGTGACCGGCGCCGGGCCCCGCCGCCGGTTGGCGATGCCCTCGAACAGCGGCGCAATCCATGCCTGCAGGTCGTCGAGGCTTTCGTTGCTGAGCGCCACTAGGGCCATTTGATCGGCGGAGTAGTGCGTGTCAAAAAAGGTCTTGAGCGCCTCGTAGGTTCCATCGCCCAGCGTATCCAAGCTGCCGATGCTGAAGCGGGCCAGCGGGTGGTTGGGATTCAACGCCATCTTGCCGGCGGCGAAGGCGCGCCAATCGTCGTCCTTGAGCTGGAGTTGGTATTCCGAATGCACCGCGTTTCGCTCTCGCTCGACATAGGCCGGGTCGAGCAGCGGCGCGATGAAGAACTGGGCGAATCGGTCCATGCCCGCCTCGAAATGGGCGGGGTCGATGTCGAAGAAGTAGTTGGTGTGGTCGGCGGCCGTGTACGCGTTGGAACTGCCGCCATGGGCGGAGATGAAGGCTTGGTAGCCATCCACCTCCGGGTACTTTTCCGTGCCGATGAACAGCATGTGCTCCAGAAAGTGGGCGAGACCCGGGCGCTCGGCCGGTTCGTGGAAGGAACCCCTGAAAGTCGTCAGCGAGGCCGCCGCCTTGTCGGCGCGAGGGTCCGAAGCGAGCAGCGTTCGCAGGCCGTTGCGCAGCTCGATGTAGCGGTAGTCCCGCTGGTCATTGGGGCTTTTGACGACGGTCGGTTCCGCGGCCGGAGCGACCACGGGAGGAGCGGCGCAGCCGCAAAGGCCGGCCCAAGCCAGTGTCGTGGCGAGCGCCAAGCGCAGCCCCGTGGCCGAATTCAGATCCAACATCGCGAACAACTCCTTGCGCTCCTTTGGCGCTGGGCAGGCGGCTTCAGGGACCCCTGACATCAGGGGCCCCTGACGTCAGGGACCCTGTCTGCGCAACGCGAACTTCAGGTAGTAGTCGAGGCTAAAGTAACGCCCGCCGCCGATGATGAGGAGGGCGATCAGCATCGCCATGTAGATGGCGGCGAACTCAATGCCGTTGTTCAACTTGACGAGTGCGCCGCTGCCGTTGAGGTGGCGGAAATCGCCGTGCTCGCGCAGCAATGCCTTGGCCTCGGCCAAACGCTCGGCGGCTTCCAGCGTCCGTTCGTTGACCTTCTGGCATTTGATCGCGCGTTCCAGGAATCCTGCGTCGGAACCTTCGAAGCAAGCCGCCGCTGGCCTCGAGGGCGCGATGGCCGCCCAACCGTTGTCCAGATGCACCGCATAAGCGGCGACAAACATGGTCATAGCCAAGGGCACTGCAACGATGCGGGTGCCGAGCCCGAGCAGCAGGGCGATGCCGCCGCCAAATTCAGTGACCGCTGCCAGCCACCACGACAGATCCGGCGGCAGGATGTCGAAGGGAAATGGGAAGTCGTCCAATCGGGAAGCGAACCAATTGGTGCCGTTGATCTTCGCCCAACCGGCCCCGATCAGCACCGGGGCCAGAATGAGGCGCAGCAGCAGCGATGCGACGCCGTCGAGATGTTCTATGCGGGAAAAAACCTGGTGATAAAGCCATTGGGCGGATTGCAGAATGTGGGCCATCTTCGTCTGGGCTCCTCAATCGTTCAGCTCGTGCGCGACGACAGGGAAATCGTCGCTGGCCGAATTGTACATGGCGCGGGGGGTGGCTTGGTGTTACAACAGGGCGCATGACGACGGGCGATTTCACCCTCAGCGCCATCGCCGATCACTTGGCGCCCGAACTGGACCGGTGCCGCTTGGCGGCACTGCATCGGCGCTTGCCTGCCGATGCGCCGGCTGAATGGCGGGCCATCGCCGCCATCGCTGCCTTGGCGTTGCCCGACCGGCGCTGCATCGGCCTGAGCGGTGGTCAGGGTGCCGGCAAGTCCACGTTGGCGGCTCTGGTCATACGAGCGTTGGCGTTGGAGGGACGCGATGCCGCGGTCTGCTCGTTGGACGACTTCTATCTGACCAAGCGGGAACGATTGGCGCTGGCGCGGGAGGTCCATCCACTGCTGGCCACCCGCGGACCGCCGGGCACCCATGATGTGGAGTTGGCGCTGGCCGTGCTCGACGACGTTCTGGCGGGCCGCTGCACCCGCTTGCCGCGATTCGACAAGGGCAGCGACCAGCCTCAGCCGAGAACCCAGTGGCCTTTGGCGGAATCGGTTGACACGCTGATCTTCGAGGGCTGGTGCCTGGGCGTCGAACCCCAGCCGGAGGCTATGCTGCGCTCGCCGGTGAATCGGCTTGAGGCGGAGGAGGATCGGGATGGGCGGTGGCGGGCCTATGTGAACGCCGCCTGCGCCGAATACGAGCGGCTTTGGCAGCGAGTGGACTGGTGGATCTACATCGAAGTGCCCGACATGGGCGCGGTTCGACGTTGGCGAATGGCGCAGGAGCGCAGCCTTGCGTCGGTTCGGCGCATGTCGGAAGCGCAACTCGACCGCTTCGTTGCCCACTATGAGCGCCTCACCCAATGGCAGCAGTCAAACTTCGCCGCGCGCGCCGACTGGCGGCTACGCCTCGGCCACGATCATCGCCTGATCGGGTTTTGATTCATTCATGCACTGTTCAGGCAGGCTTGGCTAGCCTTGCAGCCGCCTATTCCTGAACGGAGCGTGGATCATGACGGTGAAACAACTCAAGGACTGCAAGGTGGCGAACGGAAAATCGGACTTGGTGGCCTTGGGCCATCGCTTGGGACCCTGCTTGCGCGATCGCCTGAGCTTCCGCCAACTCATCCCCCTGATGGCGCTTGTGCCGGCTTGGGCCGTGGCGGGAGCGAGTCATCAGTGGGCCGAGGTGGTGGGTGTTGAGCCGGTTTACGAGACGGTGCGGCGCATCGAGCCGGTCGAGGAGTGCCGCGAAGAGCGGGTGCGGAATCGATCGGGCGGCTACTCCTCAACGCCGCCGATCTTAGGCGCCATCATCGGCGCGGCGCTCGGCAACGCGGTCGGCCACAGGAAGGCCAACAAGCGGGTTGGCGCGGTGGCCGGTGCCATTCTCGGCGGCAGCATCGGTGCCGACATCGGCCGCGGCAATCGGCAAGGCGGCTACCGGGTGGAAACGGTTTGCGATCGGTTTGAGGAAGTCCATGAGGAGGAGCGCCTAGCCGGCTACCATGTGCGCTACCAATACAACGGCGCGGTGTATGCCACTCGGATGCGCGACCATCCCGGCGAGCGGATTCGCGTTCGGGTGCGGGTCACCCCGGTTTCATAGCGTAGAATACGCCTCTGCAGCGCCACCGAGTTGCGTCAGCAACTCGAGCACGCGCGCGGCCGAAGGCGGTGCGTTTGCGGTTAGAATCGGTTGCAGCGCAGCGAATCGGGGTTTGGGATGGGATTAGCCACAAAAAGCGTTCGGCAAAGGGTTTTTCGACGCAATGGCCGTTGCCGCTTGGAAACCGGAAGCGCGATCTGGAGCCGACTGTTGGCGTCCTTGTTGATTTGCCTGCCCTTAGCCGCGGCGGCGGCGGAACGGGAATCGACCCAGCGCACCCTTGCTCCTCAGCCGAGCGTTTCCCAGGACCGTGCGGTCAACTTGGTGCGTGAGGAAGTGGACGGTCGAGTGCTGTCGGTGATTCCCGTTGAGGGCGGCCGGCGGGGCTACGAGGTGCGGGTTCTGCTCGAAGGCGGTCGGATCCAGACGATCCGAGTGGGTCCGCGGGGCCGTCTTGAACGGCGTTGAGCTTCATCGGCCGAAGGGCGGCAGCGGTCGGATCCAAACCCTCCGAGCGGGCCTGCGAGGCCGATTCGGACGGCGCTGACCTGCGCCCGTCAAGGGACAAGCCATGCGCATACTAGTTGTGGAGGACGAGCCGGCGCTGAGGGGTCAGCTCGCGGATCAACTCAAGGCGGCCGGTCATGTGGTGGATGCCGCCTCCGATGGCGAGGAAGGTCTCTACTATGGCCAGGAATACGGCTATGAGGCTGCGGTTGTCGATCTCGGCCTGCCACGAATGGATGGCCGCGCCCTGATCGCGGCACTGCGCGCCAGCGAGCGTACTTTTCCCATCTTGGTTCTGACCGCACGGTATCGGTGGCAGGAAAAAGTCCTTGCCCTTGAAGCCGGAGCGGACGACTACCTCACCAAACCCTTCCACATGGAGGAGCTCAAGGCCCGCCTCAACGCCTTGGTTCGGCGCACCGCTGGCTACGCGTCACCAGTGATCCGTTGCGGACCGATCAGCTTGGACACCGTCGGGAAGGAGGTGCGCGTCGCCGACGAGGCGGTGGAGTTGACGGCCTACGAATACCGGGTTCTGGAGCATCTCATGCTCAACAAGGGGCGTGTGGTGTCTAAAGCCGAATTGACCGAGCACCTCTACAATCAGGACTTCGACCGGGACAGCAACGTGATCGAAGTGTTCGTGGGCCGTTTGCGCAAGAAGCTGGCGCCAAGGAACGCCATCCTCACCTTGAGGGGGCAGGGCTACAAGTTCGCGGTTGAAAGTTCCTAGCCCCCACCGCACAGACTCGGAGCCCCCGCCGCGGCTGCCAATGCGCGCCGGCGTCCAGTTCCGCTTGGCGACCGTCACCACGTTGGTCTTGATTGGCGTCCTCACTTTGGCGGGCTGGATTCTCGATCGATCCCTTCGGGCCAGCACGCTCGCCGGGGTGGAGGAGCAATTGCGTTTGGTGATCTATTCGCTTATGGGGGTGGCGCATGCGGACGCCGTCGGCATCCGCGTTGATGAACTGTCCGAACCGCGCCTGTCGCAACCGGAATCCGGCCTCTACGCCGCGGTTTGGGAGCCGGGCACCCGGCGAGAGTGGCGTTCGCCTTCGGCGCTGACCACCAACGTTGACAAGTGGCGGACTGAGGCGGTGCTCGGCGAGTTCCGCTTTTCCGAAACCCGTGTCGGGGGGGTGCCGCGTTTCCTGCTGTCCTATATGGTGATTTGGGATGACGCGGACGAGTCGCAGCTCATCTTCCAAGTGGCCGTGGATCAGGCGCCGACGCTGGCCGTCATCGGCGGCTTCCGCCGCAACCTGGCTTCGGGACTTGCGCTCGTGATCCTGTTGGTCATCGGGGCGCAATTCCTGGCCATCCGCTGGGGATTGACGCCGCTGCGGGTCATGGCCGAAGAGGTCAGGGCGCTTGAGGAAGGGCGGCTGGAAGGTCTGTCGGACAACTATCCGGAGGAGCTCAAGGGACTGCGCCAGAATCTCGCCCGCTTCATTGCCCACGAGCATCGGCGGCGCCTGCGCTATCGGCATGCCTTGGAGGATTTGGCGCACAGCCTGAAAACGCCCTTGGCGGTCATTCGCAACGCCCTTGGCGGATCCGTGCCGGCCGACGGCGAGTCGCACGGGGAGCGCGGGCTGATCGCGGAGCAGCTCGATCGCATGGAGGGCGTGGTGACCCATCAGCTCTCCCGGGCCACGGTGGCGGGTCCGATGGTGATCGGCAGGCACGTTGACATCACCCGCCTTGTGGAACGGCTGATTCGGGCGCTCAAGACGGCCTACGCGGACCGGGGCCTCGCCGTTGAGGTGCGCTTGCCCCCCGGCCTGAGTGTGCGCGGCGACGAGCGCGACCTGATGGACATTTTTGGCAATCTGTTGGAGAACGCATTCAAGTACACCCGCTCCAAGGTGCGGATCAGCGGCCAGTCCGGCGCAGCCGCAGTTATGCGCATCGAGGATGACGGCCCTGGTGTTGACGCGGCGATTCGCGATGACATTCTGAACCGCGGGGCGCGCGGCGACCAGGTGCAGCCGGGGCAAGGCATCGGCCTGTCGGTCGTCTCGGAGCTGATCCAGCTTTACGGTGGCGCCTTCACGATCGGCAACAGCCCCCTCGGCGGCGCCAGCATCGAGGTCAGGCTGCCTCGGTGAGAATGCGCAAGGCCGCAAAGAAGCGTTCTCTGAGCGGGTCGCAGATCGGTGTTTTGGGGCCGGTTCGGCACCACTCGGCGGTCAGCTCGCGAGGGGCTTTGCGTCCCGTGCCGCGGTTCATGCTGTCGTTGAGGGTTTTCACCTGCACTTGCAGGCGCAGGTTTGCATCTTCCGGGGGAGATTCAATGCCGGCTTGGATCTCCGCTGCGACGGTGAGTTCCCGTAGAGCTTGCTCGCAGTTGCCCACGCCTTGGCCGCGGCCCGCGAATTCGGAGGCGGGCGCTTCAATCGGACGACCCTCCGCCTCGGCTTGGCTTAACTCCAAATCCCAGGCCCGTAGCTGCTCGAGGTCGGCGAGTGCCGCCTTTTGCTTGGCGATGCGCAGCACTTCGCCGTAGTCCCGAGCCAGATCCTCGAATCGGCGAAGTGCTGGGCGGCGATGTCGTTCCGGCAGCTCCAATTCGTCGAGCTCAGCCTGCAGCCGCCGCAACAGCGCTGCATCGCACGGACGGGACGCCGACGCTTCCAAGGCCTCCTCAAGCGTCCTGCAGATGCCTTCGGCGGCGGTCACCGCTTCATCCACCCGATGTTCGGTTTGTTGGCGTTGGACATCCCGAGTGCTGAAGATCAGATCGCAATGTCTGCGAAATTGTCGCCAGAGCTTTTGGTCGGCGCTGCGCGGGGTGATGCCTACGGCCCGCCAACGCTGCTGCAGACGCTTGACTGCCGTCACCTGCTCCGTCATGTTCGCGCCGCTCGTTGCCAGCGCCTCGGCGGCCGCGACGATTTCACGCTTGCTGGCGAGGTTGCGTTCCCAAGCCTTCTTCACCTCAGCGTGAATCCGCTCCTGCGACCGCTCAAAGCGGGTCTCCACGGCTTTGCTCTTGTTGCGGTCAACCGGATGCAGGGAGCGCCATTCCTCGCGCGCCGTGCGCAGGATTCGCTCAGCCGCCTTCATATCCGCGCTCGCCCAATCGATGTTGGCGAGGTAGGCCTCAAGTTGCTCGCAGATGCGCTGGCGCCCCGCCAGGTTGCGGCTGCGAAGTTCAGCCTGTTCCCCATAGTAGGCACGGCACGGCACGAAGGCCCGTTCCGCGGCCTGGTTGAACTGGTTGTGCAGGCTGCGTTCCCGGCTGCTGGAAGGGTTGCCCAAGGCGCCCCATTCGCTGCGCAGCGCCTTGATCCGGGTGGCCTGCTCCCTAGGCTGAAGTGGATTTTCGGCCAGGGCGTTCATGGCCTGCACCAACCTTTCCCGCTTGGGCACCGTGGCGAAGGTTTGCCAATCGCGCAGTTCATCCACTTGGGCGGCGCACCGGGAAATGGCCTTTCGGTGCGCGGCGGCCAAGTGGTCGGGCAACGACTTCTCAAGTCGGCGGGCCAAGCCCAAGGCCGAGGTGGCACCCTGCAGGCGACCGGCTTCGATGGCGGTGCCAATCTCCCGCACGGCGGCTTCGAGTTGCTCGGCGAGCCGTTCCTGATGCGCCTTGACCGCGTCTTCAAAGCGCTGCAGCTCAGCAATGCGGGCGCCGGCTTGCCGCAGTGATTCGGCGGGTTTTGCCCAATCCGGCCAGTTGAGCCGGGCCAGTTGCCGCTCCAGCGCCTTGCGCTGCCGCCCCGTCGCCCGCTCCTGCGTCCAGAGGGCCCGCAAGGCTTCCGGCTCCTTGGGCCATTCGGTGATCTGGGCTGGGGCGTCCTCCGTGGGCAAGGCGAGGCCCTGGCATCGCTCCACCGCCTCTGCGAGCTCTCGATACTGGTGGCTGACCGATTCGAACAGGCGATGCTGGACGTCATCGGGCTGCGCTTGGTCGGCCAGGGTCAGCCACTCGGCAGTGAGCGCATCGCGCCGTTCCTTCAAGGCGTCGAATGCGGCACCTCCAGCCATTTGCTCGGCCAGCTCCTCGAAGGCTTGAACCAAGGTTCGGAATGACGCATCGCTGGATTTCGCCTGCGGCGCGGTAGCGGAGCTCGGCGCTTCGTCGTATTGGGCGGCGGCGAGCCAAGCGGATAAGTCCGGTGCCGCAGTGCCGTATTCAGCCAGCGCGGCAGCCTTGGATTGAATCGACTGGCAACAGCCTTGCAACTCCTTCTTAAGATGGATGATGCGCGGCGTCAAATCTTCGTCCTCGGCTTTGTTCAGGACCGCGAGCAGCTCCTCGGCCCGTGTGCCAACCTCGCCGACCGATTTGACCAAGGTGCGCAGCCGCTCGAGTTCGGCGCGAGCGCAGCGATTGGATGCCTTGTCCCGGCTCCGGGAGCGCTTTTCCAAAGCCGCCAGTCCGGCTTCGCCGGATTTGCGCAGGACTGCCATCAACGCCGGCCTTAAGGCGTCGGGGCAGCGCAAGTAGAGTTCGGCCAGTTCCCCGGCTTCGGTGGCCTCGGAAGCGATGCCGAGCGCCGCTTTCGAGGTTGACGCGGCCTGCATCCGAGCTTCGCGGACGGCGGGATGGTCCACTCGGCTATCCTTGCCGCCGAGCCGTTGTGCGGCGGCGGTGGCCACGGCCGGGTCGTCCAGCAAGGCGGCCAGTGCGGCTTCATCCTCAAGGTGATCTATCGCCGCGCATCGCACCGAAGCATCCGGGTCGCTCGCGGCGACCTCGGTGAGCCGCTGCTGCTCGGTCGCCGCTGCTTGGTCCGTTAGGTTTGCGAGGGCAGTGAGGCGTTCCTCGGCAAGGGGCGACGCCAAGGGGTCCTTGCCCTTGAAAAATCGCGACATAAAACCTTGGGACGACATGGCTTGAGTCCAACAACCACTGGGGTCACTAGAGTTGGTTGTGGGAGCCGTCGCACAGCGGAGCGCCGCTGGTGCGCTTGCAGCCGCAGAAATACAGGGTCTTGTCCTCCTCCGCCGACCACGGCAGCGGCGCTAGGCCGGTGTCCTTGTGCGACCCGTCGCAGAATGGCTGGTTGGCGCTCCGCCCGCAGGCGCACCAGAAGTACTTTTCCCCTTCAGTCACCGCGACGGGATAGGGCGCCTTTTGGGCGATTGCCGGTTCGGTCATGGTCGTCTCCTCAAGCTGCCTGAGTGTTGGGTAGCGTACCAAATCCTTCACTCCCCGTGTTTCGTTCACCTGCCGATGGATTCGTCTTTTCCCGCTTATACCAATGGTCAGGAAAAGCTCCGCTTTTCCCGCTCTCCCCGGCGGTCAGGAAAAGCTCCGCTTTTCCCGCTCTCCCCAATGGTCAGGAAAAGCTCCGCTTTTCCCGCTCTCCCCAATGGTCA
>JAQAJJ010000010.1:55364-56471 GCA_028278675.1 Candidatus Azophilus lithoversatilis | reverse complement strand
TTCCCGCTCTCCCCAATGGTCAGGAAAAGCTCCGCTTTTCCCGCTCTCCCCAATGGTCAGGAAAAGCTCCGCTTTTCCCACCAGGGGAAAAATTCCGGCATGTCCTCGCTCACCCGACCCTTGAATTGCGCGGGGCGCTTCTCGAGGAAGGCTTCGACCCCTTCCTTGGCGTCGGTCCCGCGGCCAAGATGGTAAATGGCTCGGGAATCGAGGTTGTGCGCCGCAACGGGATGGTCGGCACCCAACATGCGCCACATCATGTGCCGAATCATCGTCACCGAAATCGGCGAGCTGTGCTCGCTGATTTCGCGGGCGATGTCCCGCGCCGACGACAGCAGATCGGTCTTGTCATGCAGGCTGCGCACCAAGCCGCCCTCAAGTGCCTCCTCGGCCGCAAACACGCGCCCGCTGTAGCACCACTCCAAGGCCTGGCTGATGCCCACCAATCGAGGCAGAAAGTAGCTTGAGCAGGCTTCGGGTACGATGCCCCGGCGGGCGAAGACGAAGCCGAGGCGCGCTTGACGGGCGGCAATGCGGATGTCCATCGGCAGGGTCATGGTAACGCCGACGCCGACCGCCGGGCCGTTGATGGCGGCGATCACCGGCTTGCGGCACTCGTAGATGCGCAGCGTCAGCACGCCGCCGCCATCGGCTCTGAGGCCGCCTTCCCGGTCCGGGCGGGCGTCCGCATCGAAGGTGTTGCCCCCGGAGGAGAGATCGGCCCCGGCGCAGAAGCCGCGTCCGGCGCCGGTGACGATGACGGCCCGCACCCGGTCATCGGCGTCGGCGACGTCGAAGGCCTCGATCATCTCGGCCTGCATTTGCCGAGTAAAGGCGTTGAGCTTCTCTGGGCGATTGAGCGTCAAGGTGAAGACGCCATCGTCCAAGTCGGTCAAAATGGTGTTGTATGGCATGGGTTGGGGCTGCAAGTGGATTGAGGACACTATCTTGCATCAGTTAGGTTTGTTTCACCAAGAGGCCGAGCCTGGCGATCTTGCCGGGGCGGTTCCATGGAACAAATGGAGACAACCCCGCGGCTGGCGGGTTGTTCCTTCGGCGTCAACGGCGTGCCGTTCTGGGGCAAGCTAAGGGCTTTCATGGAACAAA
>JAQAJJ010000010.1:11422-55284 GCA_028278675.1 Candidatus Azophilus lithoversatilis | reverse complement strand
GCGGCTGGCGGGTTGTTCCTTCGGCGTCAACGGCGTGCCGTTCTGGGGCAAGCTAAGGGCTTCCATGGAACAAATGGAGACAGCCCGGCGGCTGGCGGGTTGTTCCTTCGGCGTCAACGGCGTGCCGTTCTGGGGCAAGCTAAGGGCTTCCATTCAACAAATGGAGACAGCCCGCCGGCCGGCCGGATGGTCCTTCGGCATCGGCGGTGAGCCGCACCGGGGCGAGCTCAGGGCGTCTTGAGACGAGGCAGACGAATTGACACCGGACATCGAATCGGCTTTCGCCGCCGAAATAGACCGCTTCCTGGACGAGCATTGGCCGGGGCCGCTGTTCCGCCGCGTTTCGCCAGCTGCCTGGGAAGCAGCGGCCAACCGCTGGTTCGCTGCGCTTTACCGCCGAGGCTGGTCGGTGCCTGCTTGGCCGCAAGCATACGGCGGAACGGGCTGGTCCCTTGAGCGGCGCTTCGTTTGGGAGCGGGCGGTAGCCTTGGCCGACGCGCCAATCATGGATCCTGCCGGCGTCGGCTTGGTGGGGCCCTTAGTTCAAGCTCACGGCAGCGCGGCGCTTTGCGAGCGTTATCTGGAGGACATCCGTGCCGCCCGCAGCCGCTGGGCAATCGGCTTGAGCGGGCTGTCGATGGACGATGAGGGATTGCGCGCCCGGCGGCGTGGTGCGGACTACGCGTTGTGTGGAACCTTGACGGGAATCGCTGGCCTGGGCCGCGCCACCCACGCGCTTTGCCTTGCTGCCATGGACGGTGGTGGCTCAGGCGTCTTTACCCTCTCCACAACGTCTGATGGCGTTGATCTCGTCGATACCCAAACCTTGGCCTTTGCGGAGGCCCAAGCCGATTTGCTGAGTCCGCCCGGCGCTGGCCTGGACGCCTTGGACGCCGTCCTTTGGGGGAGTCAAGCGCCGCTGGCCGTCACCGCGCGGGTCGAGGCCCAGTTGGTCCGCATTAGGGACGGCCTTGCGGCGATTGCCGATGGCTGCGGGGGCTATCTGGACGCCGATGCGGACTTCAAGCGCCGGCTGTCGGGCCTGGAGGTGCGGCTTGGGTCCCTGCGGGTGCTTGAAGCCAGAAGTCTCGCCGACCGTTGCGCAGGCGAACAGCGCCTCGGCGCGTGCGGGGTCAAGGCGGGCATGCTTGCATTGGGCTGCGCCGACCTTGAACGCCAACTCGGCGAACTGAGAATTGACGCAGCGGGCTACTACGCGCTGCCGCAGCCGGATCCGCTTCTGACGGACAACGAGGGCCCGATTGGTCCGGGCTACGCCTTGCGCCCCTTAGAAGGTATGCTAACGCCTCTTTGGGCGCTTGAGGCCCATCGGCGGCTTTTGGCCGTTCAGTTGGCAGGTTGAAGGCGTCTGACCCGACGGTCATGCGTTGCAACCGCCCCAAGGAACTCCGAACAACAGCGCAAGAGGGTTTGATGGATTTTTCGTTTTCGGAGGAGCAGACGCTTCTCAAGGAGAGCATTGAGCGCTTTATTCAAAACGACTACGGCTTCAATGAACGCCAAAAGACGGTTCAGTCCGAAGCGGACTTCAACGCCGACCACTGGCAAACCTTTGCCGAACTCGGCTGGTTGGCGGTGCCTTTCGCCGAGGAGGACGGCGGCTTCGGTGGTGGCCCTGTAGAGAGCATCGCCATGTGGGAGCAGTTCGGCAAGGGGCTGCTCGTCGAACCGCTTTTGGCCACCGTGGTGCTGGCTGGCGGTGCATTGCGGCTAGCCGGAACCAAGGCGCAAAAGCAGGCCGCGCTGACCGGCATTGTCACCGGGGAATGCCAGGCGGCGCTCGCCTTCGCCGAGCCCCAAGGGCGCTACAACTTGGCGGACCTCACCACCGCAGCCATGCGGCACAATGGCGGTTGGCGTCTCAATGGCTACAAGGCAGTGACGCTCAACGGCCCGTCGGCGGATTGGCTGGTGGTGTCGGCGCGCAGTGCCGGAGCGCAGCGTGATGTGGCGGGCGTCTCCCTCTTTCTGGTGCCCGCAAACGCCGACGGCATCAGCCGGCGCAACTATCCCACCGTGGACGGCTTCGCCGCTTCGGAAGTGACCTTGGAGGACGTGGATCTCGACGCCGACGCGCTACTCGGTGAGGAGGGCGGCGGCCTGCCGGTTCTCGAACAGGTGATCGATGAAGGCATCCTGGCCGTCGGCGCCGAGGCGGTGGGGTGCATGGAGGTGCTCTACAAGGACACCGTGGAGTACTGCAAGACCCGCAAGCAGTTCGGCCAGCCGATCGGCAAGTTTCAGGTGCTGCAGCATCGCATGGTCGATATGTTCATGGAGTACGAGCAGGCGAAGTCCCTCATGTACATGGCCGCCATGCGCATGGCAGAGGGTTACGGACCGGAGGCGCAAAAGGCGGTCTCGGCCTTCAAGGTGCAGGTGGGCAAGTCCGGCCGCTTCGTCGGTCAGAGCGCGGTGCAGTTGCACGGCGGCATGGGCATGACCGATGAACTCAATATCGGCCACTACTTCAAGCGCTTGACCATGATTGACGCTCTGTTCGGCAACGTGGACCACCACTTGAAGCGCTTCGGGTCGCTCTGATCATGGCCCGCTGGGATCGGGGCCAACCCGCCGCCATCCCGGAATGGTTTTTCAAGGCGGTGGAGACGCCGAGCGAATCCGCGGCGGTTGAAGTGGATGAGTGCGACGTGGTCTGGCGTTCCTGGGGTGCGCCGCAGGGTGAGCGGGGATTGCTGCTGATCCACGGCATGAACGCCCACTCCCGCTGGTGGGATTTCATCGCCCCGGCCTTGGCGGAGGATTATCGCGTGGTCGCCATGGACCTCACCGGCATGGGTGATTCAGACTACCGCTACGAATACGATTCGACCACCTACGCCAAGGAAATCGTGGCCGTTTGCGATGCGGCGGGCTTAGGTACGGATGTCGTCGTGGTGGGCCACAGCTTCGGCGGCAACATGGCGACCAAAGCGGCCAACCTCCATCCGCAACGCTTCGGCGCGTTGATCCTGGTCGACTCGGGCCTGCGCCATCCCGATGAGCCGTTCCCGGACATGCCCTCGATGGGTGGACGAGCCAAAGCCTACCCTGACAAACCCACGGCGCTGGCCCGCTTTCGCCTGCAGCCCCCGCAGTCCTGCGCCAACGCCTACATTCTTGAGTACATCGCCCGCCATTCATTGATGCCGATCGACGGCGGCGGCTGGGCGTGGAAGTTCGATGAGGACCTGCCCAATGTCCTCAAGGACGCCGAACGCCACCCCGAGGACTACGCCAACCTGCGCCTGCCTATTGGCATGATCTACGGTGCCGAGAGCAAGCTGTTCAGCGAACGAACCCGCCAGCACATGCAGTCGTTGATTCCCGGCGAGGTACCCGCTGTGGCCATCCCGGCCGCACAGCAGCATGTTTTCCTGGACCAACCCTTGACGTTCACCGCGGCGTTGCGGGAGATGTGCCGGGAGATCGGCTGATGGTCGTCGCCGAAGGGTTCTTTTTTCACACATCTTTCAGCGGCTCCGCTGCGGGGACTGGTTGGCATGACCGAAATGCCGCTTACCGATCTCATTGAGGGCGCAATGCCGGACCCTGAGCCACCTACATCCGCCGTTCCTGGAGCAGCCCAAGCGCATACTGAAGCCGAACGGTTTGCTGCTCGCGAAAGTCACGGACATAGTGAACTGCCATCGATCAAAGTGGCCGCATTGCGATTTCATGCGAATGGCCGAGAAGGCTGGCTTCACGGTCTGCGATTTGATCGTGAAGATCAGGGCTGGACCGATGGCTTCCACCAAGTGGAAGACCGCTCACCATGCCGGAAAGCGACACTGCTTCTGGATCGTCTGCCGAAACGCGGCCACGGGCCAATGGCCGCACGCCCTTCGGGAACGCCGGCAGCGCGCCATCGCTTCGTTGCAACCCTTGGCAATGCGGGCGTTGAGAACCGCATGGCGCGGGTGGAAGGTTTAGTTGAGGGGTTGCGGCCTGCTCTTGCCAAGTCCGGCCCGGAGATCTAAGCCCTGCTGGGTCAGGCTCCCCGGGGCTGACGGAATCCCAATTGCGCGGCGCAACTCATCAGTTCACCACGAACGACTTCAACTGGTTGGCGAGGCTTGTGCAGGCCGATGAACGGACCCGGGCGATGAGCGGGATCGGCACGATGACGGCGGGCATGTAGCTCATGCCCGTGGCCTCGGAACTGATCTTGCCGGCAGCTTGGCCGGTTTCCACATCCCAGACGGAGGCTTCGTAGGCGGAGTCGTTCTCCCAGGACAGGAATCCGAAGCAGCCCCCGCCGCCGGGCCCGACGACGCAGCTCAGCGATCCGCCGGAGTCGATGCGTTGGGTGGAGCCCTCGATCCAGACCAGGTACTTTAGTCCCATTTCGTCCAATCGCTCGGCCAAGGGTGCCTGCTTGATGATGGTGGGCAGCTCGGTGTGGTTGAGCGGGGCGATGCGTGGCTCGAACCAGGGGAAGGTCGCGTCCAGAAAGCGCTGTTCGCTGACCACGTTGAGCGCGTTTTGGCCGCGGCTCATGTTGTCGGCCACGCAGGAGATGAAGTCGAGCTCGGTTTCGGAGGCGGTGGGTTGGCTGCGCCGTCCGAGTACCACGATGGAGTCGCCGGTGGTCACCTCCTGCACGGTTGCGGTGACGCAACCGTGCAGGCCCGCACCGGCCAAAAGGAACGCGGTGATGCGGACCGATCTCATGCTGGGCCCCCCAATTCGCTGTCAAGCCAGGTTCGTACCACAGGCACTTTGCCGAACTGCTGGGTGAAGAACGCCATCGCGTCGCGGCAGGCGACCAGCGCCGCGCTTTGCAGGGCCGCCGAGGCACCGGCGTGATTCTGCTGATGGGCCTTGCCGTAGGCGGTGAGGTCCCACTGCCCCAGCTTTTCGCCGTCGTTGGCATGCAGTTCAAAGCGATAGCGAATCCAGACCTCGTAGTACTCCGAGCGGGTCTGCTCCGGGATTGCAAGCTGCAACTCCTCAATGGAGGGTGCCAGCACCCCAGCGATGTCATCGTGGCTGGCCCCAAGCTGATTGACCGAGCGGTGGCCGATGAACAGGCCGCTCAGCAGGGTGTCGAACATCGGCCGCTGGGCGGAGCCAAGCTCGATCTCCCAGTCGCCGCGCTGCTCCAAGGATTCCCGATGGACGTAAGACAGCAGCGCCTCATCCAAGTAGAGGCCGACCGGTAGCGGCACCTTGGCCACTTGCGGCACCGGAAAGCCCGTGGGCACGGCCACCTTGGCGCCCGCACAGCCGAACGCTGCCGAAGCCAAGGTGACAATCAGGGCGCATTTTGCGAATCGTTCTGACATGGGGCTCTCGTGCACCCGTTCCTCAGCCAAGACTACTGGAATTCCGACAAACCGACAAAGGTTCCGTCGTTGCGGTAGGCCAGCTCCCGCATCAGCGCGGCAAAGCGGTAGACGCGGGCGTTCGGTCTTTGCAGATGCACGGGAAAGCCGACCGCGTTGATGCGCACCCGGCGGCGGCCGGACTCGTCGGCGACGTTGATGCGGTCCACGGCGTCCACCACCTCCTCCACGGAATCACCGCTGTAGTCGTCGCCGAACACATAGATGCCGATGCGCTTGTCGGGCGCGTAATAGGTGTCGATGGCCGCTTGAATGCCCTCCACGGGGCTTGAGTTGCTGAATGGGCTCCAGCTGCGCAGCGTGTTGATGATGGATTGGCGGCGGGCCGGGGTGTCGGGAATCCACTGGCCTCGGTAGCTTGCGAACATGTACTCGCCCATGTCGTTCATCACTTGGATGCCCTTGACGGTGGGATAGACGTCCAAGGTTTCGCTCACCTTGCGCAGCACTTGCGGCCAAGCGCTGTTGAACATGCTGCCGGAGGTGTCGATGACGAAGATGATGTACTCGCTGTCCACCGCGATGCCGCCGATCAGATCGCTCTGGCGGCGGAAGTCGAGGCCGAGCAGGCGCTCCATTTCATCGGTCAGCGACTGACGCGCCGCGGCGAGCTTCAGGGTTTGCTTGCGCATCTGTTCCTGGTCTTCGGTGGTGGCGGTGAATTGGCCGAGGATGCGGGTCAGCTCCCGCTCCATGCGGGCTAGGGCGAGAAGACTGTCGTCGAGCTGGCCGCTGGCGTCGGCCAGTTGCCGGCGCAGTTCCCGGATCTGCCCTTGAATGTCGTAGAGCGCCTGCTCGCGGCTCGCTACCTGGCCTTCCAGACTGATAACCGATCGCTCCAGCAGAATGGGTTCCACGGTCTTGGTGATCATCAGCAGCAGGATGATGGCGCCGAAGCCGCAGCAGATCACGTCGAGGAAGGAGACGCTGAACTCCTCAATCAATCTTCTGTTGCGGGTGCTCATCGATGCGCCGGCGCTACGGCCAGTCCCTCGAAGGGGCCATGTAGGCACCGCCGCTGGTGCGCGCCAAGTTCCAATAGGCGGCTGAGGCCAAGGGATCGCCCTCCATCGGAAACAGGATGACGTTGATTGGCACCTGCAGGGGCATTTGCCGCAGCGCATCGCGGAATAGGTCGAGGCGATCGGACCCGGAAATGGTTGCCCGCCGGGGTGCGCGGGCACCTTGGGTGGGCAGCGAGTCGGTCACTAGGTAAACGTTGTCCGGCAACGGGTTCAGAGCGCGCAGCTTGACAGTAAGCCGCTGCAGGCTGGTGCCGCCGCTGGGCACCATTCCACTCAAGGCGTCCATGGCCGCCGCCAAGGCGCTGCCGTCGCCAAGCGGCGTCCATTGGTCATCGCTGCCCGTTACCAGCGAGCGGGTCTGCTCGTTAAAGGCGAATAGCTGGAAGTCCGCGTCCAAGGGCAACTGGGCGGCAAGCCATTCCACGGTGCGCACGGCCCGCCGCCACTTGGGTGCTTGCCGGCGGCGCTCCTCAGGCATGTTGCGGCGGCGCAGCACGTTGACGATGGTGCGGTCGAGCATGCTGGCCGAGGCATCGACGGCGATCAGAATGTTGCGTCCGCCCACCTTCAGCCCAGTCAGGTATTGGCGGTCGCCGTCACCGGCGAAGGCCCGCGCCCGGTTGCCTTGGTTGGCTTGCTCGATCTGGCGCAAGCGCGCCACTTCCTCTTCACGGGCCTCAAGGTCGCTCTTGAGCCGCTCGACGGACTCCCGTTCCGCCGATGATTCGACGTCAAGGTCATCGAAGTCGCGGCGCAACTGCTCCAGGTCGGCTTCGGCACTGACCAGCTTTTGCCGCGAGTCGCCGAGCCGTTGCAGAACCCCCTCCAACTGCTCCTTCAATTCAAACCGATCCCGTTCGCCGTTCCGCACTTGATAGTCGAGTAGCCGAATCTCCGCCAACCGGTCCTGGTTGACGATCTTGGCGTCCTCTTCGGTTTCGTGATTGATGATCAGGAAGATCAACACCACGGCACCGAAGCCGCAGGACATCACGTCCAGGAAGGAGAGTGAGAATACGCTTAAGGAACGCCGCCTAGCCATGTCGCTCGCCTATCCAGTCGAGGTTCGGTTCGCGTCCTCCACCGCAATCAGTTCGAAGCGCCGCCCGCCGCACTCGACTACCTCCCCGATGCGGCCTTGCTCCGGCAGGCCGAAGGTGTTGCCAGCCAGGGGCCAGGCGCGGTGGTCGCACAGGGCATGGCTGGCCGGTTCGCCGGTAGGCGAACTGGCGCGTGCCGACTGGGTGGCCGAGCCACTTTCGAACGCGGCAGCCGGCAGCACGGTGACCCACTTCAATCCGTCCACGGCCCCAAGCCGCCGCGCCATCGCCCGGGCCACGATGTCCGGCGGCAGGCGAGCAACTTCCATGCCGAGCGCCTCCAAGCCCTCGACCAAGCCCGGCAAGGCGGCGCTGCGCGGTGCGACCAGTAATCGGGCACCGGCGGGAACCTTCTCCGCCACTGGCGCCAGCCGTTGAATCAGCTTGTCCCGCAGAGCGATGGCGCCGATCCGAACCTGTCTGGTGGTGTCGCCTTGGCGGATTTCCACGGCTAGTTCGCTCAGTGATTGGCGTTCGGCCCAAGCGTGCAACTGATCGTAGAGTTGCTGCTCGGAGTCGGCGGCGTGCAAGGGATCGAAGCGGGTGTCCCGCACGAATCGGTCAGCGATCAGGTTGGCCCAGCCGTCGAGGCAGGCGCTCAGTCCAAAGCCGGTGACGTCCTCCACCGCGCCTCGGCTGACGGCTTGGCCGCCCTCGTTGCTGGCTTGCAGTTCCGTCAGGCAGCAGCGAGTGGCGTGCAGGTCGAGCAGCCAAGTTTTGGGGCGCAGTTCCGTCACGCTGCCCATTAGGACGGCACTGTCCACGAAGCCGCGAATGCGGATGCCGGCCTCCTCGGCGATGCCGAGCAGCACCCCAAGTTGGTCCCCGGTCAAAAACCCGGGCACCGCCACGGCCAAGGGCTCATCGGCCAAGTCCTTGAACTCCAGCAGATGCCGGTAAATCAGGTCGGCGTGATTGGCGACCCCGTTGGCGGGCCTCGGCAGCGGATCGGCGTTCAGCCGGGCGAGGTACTGCTGGTTGACCTGCTGCGGCTGCAGGCGGGCGGACTTCAACGCCTCGACGCCGAATGCCGCCCCTTGGGCGCCGACCAGGGCGATGGCGGGCTGCTGATAGATGGGGTCGCCGTTCCGGTACAGGGTTAAGGCCGCGTCGTTGAGTTCAAGCAGCAAGCTCATGATTCGCGCACCTGCAGATGGGCAAGCAGCCGCTGGTCGCAGTAGGTCTGCGCATCAAGCACCAAGCGTTCCTGAAGCAGTTGCAGTTGATGCATCAGAAACATGATGATGATGCTGATGACCAAGGCGATGAATGTGGAGTTGAAGGCCACGCCGAGGCTGGCCGTCACGCCGGCGATATCCCCTTCAACGGCCTTGTAGGCTTGGCCCAAGGCTTGGCTGATGCCGCGCACGGTGCCGATGAAGCCGATGCTTGGAATGGCCCAGGCGATGTAGCGGACCATGGCCAACTCGCTGTCGAGCCGGTCGGATTCAGTGTCGCAGATGGCCTTGACCGCGACCGAGACATCCTGGACGTTGCGGGTGGAGGCGAAGCGCTGCAGCGCGGAGAGCAGCGCCCGGGGCAGCAGGCAGCTTTGGACGTTCGCGGGCAGCGCCTGGATTGGGCGGGTGTACTCCCGGGTGTCCTCGGGTAGGATGCTCATGCCTTCATGAATTCGAACGAGGTCCTCGCCGAGCAGTTTGCGCTCGCGAAAGGCAGCGCGGCCCTTGTAGCCCATGATCGCCATGGCCCAGAGCATCAGCACGAAACAGGCCTCCTGCTCGAAGTCCTTGAGCATCACGTAGATCGATTGCTCATCGGCCACTGCCTCGCCGGCCGCCGACTGTTCGGCGCGGACCTCAAGAATGGCCTCGGCGTTGGGGCGCACCAAGGTGATGTAAGCCAGATGCACGATGATGAGCGCCACCACCAAGGCAGCGATCTGGTAGATCAGTTCAACAGGCAGTTGGCGTTTCATATGTCCACCGGAAAGGGCACCGCGAAGTCCTCGGAGATTTCCTCAGTCGGCAGAAAGACGTCATAGGGCTCGGAGGGCTCATCATCGATCTGCGTGTTTTCCTCAGCCGTTTTTTCGGCCTTTGCCTCAGCGTTGCCGTTCAGCGCCTCGGCCTCAATGGGTGCCCGCTCGGTCTCCACCGCTGCGGCAGGGCCGCCGCCGATAGCGAGCAACGCGCCGGCCAGAAGCGCGTACGCCAGTTTACCCCCCGCCGAAACACCGCTCGCGACATTTCCGAGAGGTCGAATGGAGTTCCTGGGTTCGAGGTTGTTTGCGGTCAACGGGTTCATGGTTCAGTCTCGGCGAAGCGGGCAATCCGGAATCCGAGGTCGCGGCGGCCGTCGATGCCGTAGTCGCGGAACGACAGCCGCAGGTCCGTGGTGGTTCCATGCATCCAGCTCGACCCGCGAATCACATGATACTCCCCCGCGGATGGTCCGAGGGGTGGTGTGTTCTCGGGCGCGGGGTGCTGGTAGAAGTCGTTGACCCATTCCGCTACGTTGCCGCCGAGATCGAAGATGCCCTTGGCATTGGCCGCAAAGGTGCCGACCGGCGCTGCCACTGCGTAGTTGTCGTTGTAGCCGAAGATGATGCGTCCCACTAGGTGGCCAGCCGATCGGTCGGCATAGTTGCCTTGCCGACTCGGAGGCGGCAGCGCCTCGCCCCAAGGGAAACGCAGCGGTTCGCCATCCTGCCGATGGCGGGCGGCCCAAGCCCATTCCGCTTCGCTGGGCAGCCGGTAGCCCGTGGCGGAGGTGTTGAAGCCGACCACCTTGCCGAACTCCTCCGCATAGAATGCGGGCAGACGCTCCTGGCGCGACAGCCAATTGCAGTAGCGGGCGGCTTCGTGCCAACTGACCAACACCACGGGCTGATCGTCCTTGTTCAACGGCTGATCCTCGTAGGCACCGGAATCGTGGCCGCTGGCGAAAGCCTTGAACTCGGCGTTGCTCACCTCCTTGATGCCCAAATAGAAAAAACGCTTCAAATTCACGTCGCGCAGCGCCTCGTTGGCCCGTCGGCCTGGTTCGCGGCGCGACGCGCCCAGACGGATTGGGCTTGGCTTGAACAGCTTCAGGGTTTGCCCTTGGGCGGTCGTGATTTCCGGGCGCAACGCAGCCAGCCGCGCTTCGGCCAACGTGAGCAGCTTGACCCGCACTTCCTGGGTGAGACCTTGGCGGGGCCGGATGTCAGTGCGGTAGCCGGCGTAGCCATCGGCTAGAATCTCCAGGCGGTGGGGGCGGGTGGGCAGTTCGAGCACTTGGTTGGCGGGGCCCTTGGCCTCGCCGTCCACGAGGAGCTGTGCCTGGGGGGGCGCGGCCTGCACCGACACCAGGCCGGTCAGGGGCTCGAGGTCAAACGATAGCCTGCGGGCTTCATCGGCCTTGAGAGTGACGGTAGCGCTATGGGCCGCATAGCCTGCCTTGAAAATCTGCACCCGGTAGGCCCTTCCCGACCTCAACTCCGCGCTGACCGGCGACTCGCCACGGTATTGGCCATCGATGGTCACGCCCGCTTGGTCCGGGTGGGTGCTCACCCGGAGTTGCGCATCGGACTGGCGAAGTCGGATCAGCGGCGCCTCGCGCTGCTCCTGGGGCGCGATCAGGATGCGCTCGCGATGGCTCTGGTGGCCTTCCAAGGCCAGCGCCACCTCATGTTCACCGGCGAGAATTTCCGCCGTCGCCGGGGTGGTCAGGCCCGTGTCCTCACCATCGATGAGGATGCGCGCCCCGGGCGGTTGAGTGACGTAACGCACCTCGCCCCAATTGGGCAGGAGTTCGGCGTCGATGTGCTGCCGCTCGCTGCGCCCGGCGACCGCGACGGTCATTGCAAGGGCTTGATGGCGGGGGTGGGTGAAGTGCAATCGGCGCTTCCCGGCTTCGACGGGCAGGTCGGCGAGCGGCGTCGCGCCCTGTGGACGCCCATCAACCGTCAGATGTGCCCCGATGGGAACAGCCTCTATGGTGAGCAGGCCGGGCAATGGCGCAAATTTGAACTGAAAGGTTTGATTGCGCTCGGTGCCGACGCTGAACGGCGCCGCAATGGGATAGTAGCCATCGAGTTCCGCCTCGACCTGGTAGGTGCCGCTCAGCAGCAGATGAACGCCGCCGAACTCAATGGCGGGGCCTCCCTGGATGCTAATGTGGTTGGCGGGTGGCGTGAACTCCAGGGCCACGGAGCGAGCCATGAACAGGAACGCCAGCACCGCGGCGGCGATCAGCGCCGCAGCGAGCAGCGCGATGCGCGCCGCGGAAAGGTGCGGACGCCGGGTGCGGTCTTCGCCCGGAGGCTGATAGAGAACCGGCTTGATGACGTTGTCGGCGCTCATCGCTGCAGGAGTTCCTGGCAACGTATCTCAATCGGAGCCATGCTGGGTTGGACGTTGATCTCGGTGCGCACGTCCCGCCAGCCGTCACGGCGGCCGACCAGCGTGTAGGCCCCCGGGCGCAGTTCGAGGCGCTTTTCGGAAAAGCGTCCCAAGGGACCGACGTTGGAAAGCAGCACCTCGGTGGCATTGTCCGACCGCAACAGCACCGGCACCGGGGTGCCGTGGCGGCGGAGCAGGGCCTCCGTCTCCTCAATGGCCGCGGCTAGAACCGGGCCCCTTGGCGTTAGTGTCTTGGCGTCGGCGAGCAGGTCCTGCGCCTCCTTGTAGAGCGCACCCGACGACAGCCGCTTGGCGCCGTCGGCGATCCGCTTCAGGGTGCTCAAGGCATGGCTGTGCGCTTCGGCCTGCGTGAGCCCAAGCCGGGCGAATTGAATGTTGGGGTCCAGATCCAGAATGCGCCGGTGGGCCTGCGCCGCCTCGGGCCATCGCTCGGCTGCCGCGTGCTGCTCGGCCTGCGCTTTAAGCTCGGCAATTCTCACCAGTTCGGACTGGTTGGCGATCTGCTGCAAGCCGCCTTCGGCGGAGGCATTGCCGGGGTCGATTCTGAGGGCCTGCTGGAAGCCGTTTTCCGCCTGTTCGAAGTTGCCTTGCTCCAAGGCTTTGAATCCGTCGGAGAGCCGTTCTCGAAGAGCCTGCTGGGAGTGGCCCCGGCGAGCGGCGGCAATGGCCTCGCCCAGGCCGGGGATGTTGGCGTCCAAGACTCGGATTGCTTGGTAGGCCCCCAGCGCTTGCTCCCAGCGCCCCGCCAGCTCATGATTGCGCGCGGCCCGGAACTTGGCGATGACTTCAGGCAAGTGGCCCGCCCGCTGCCGCGCGCTCAGCAGCTCGGGGCTGTCCGGCTTGATTGCCCCGGCTTGGCCGAGCCAGGCCTCGGCAGCGGTGGGGTCGCGTTGGTCAATGGCCGCGATCCCCTTGTTCAGGGCGTCCTCAAATTGGGCATGACCTTCGTCGATAAGGGCCACCAGTGCGTCGCCGGCTTGGCGGTACTGATCGATGGCGGCGTCGAATCGTTCGGCGACGAAGGCCTCGTCGCCGGCTTGGGCGAGGGTGCGGGCGGCGTCGTACTGGGCCTCGGCCCAAGCGCCGGCCCTAAGCTCTTCGCGCAGCTTCAACTCCAACTCCACGAAGCGGGCCAGCTCCCCGCCGGCTTCGGCTCGTGCCTGCTCCCTTCTGAGCGCTTGAAAGGGCGGCAGTTGGTCGTCCGGAGCTGGTCGGGACACGGCGCTCTGCGGCGTCGTCGCGGCGCTGGGCGCGGTCGCTGGCGAGACCAATTCCAAGGGTTCGATCCAAGTCGGCGCAACCGTGAACAGGGCGGCGATGGCCAACACAGCGCCGGACACGATCAGCAAGAGCAGCCAGCGCCGGCCGCCGAAGCCTGTGGGGCCAGTCGACTGCTCACCCCCGGTGTGGCTGAGCGGAACCGCTTGCGGTTTGATGACGCCAGAATCGTCGGGCATATGCTGAATCTTCTGATCGCGGGATGAGGTTGTTACTTGAGTCAGCTTTTGCGCCCGGCGACCGCCCACTGGTTGATCTGAGGCGTCGCCTCGTTACGCAGGGGGGTCAGACGCCTCGGGCGCTGGCGGCGTCGGCAGGCCGAGATCCTCAAAGTAGAGCTGGCGCAGTATTCGCCGCAGTTCCTGGTACTGCTCATCGACCGTGCCCTGAAGTCGGACGGTTTCGTTCTCGAGCTCCATGGTGTGGGGCATTATTTCCGCTTCCGCCTCCACGCCGAGCTCCCGCAGCGCCTCCGCCTGCATGGCGGCTTCGTTGCGCTTGGTGACGGCGTTTTTGATGAGCGCGGCGCCCGCGCCGATGGTGACCAGCCCGGTGGCGTCGATGTAGGGATTGTCGCTGTCGTAGATCGCGCCGATGCCGGCGCCGATGGCGGCGATGCCGGCCCAGGTCCGAGTTCGCGCTTGGGCTTTGAGTTCGCGCAGCGACGCGGCTTCGGAGTAGGTGGCGGCGCGCCAGTTTTGGTAGGCGCCGTACATCTGGCGGTGGTAGTTGGCGTAGTGCTCATCCAAGGTGTCGATGAAGACGTACTCCCGCTCCCGCACCCGGCGCACGCGCGCCAGCATCGGATCGTCCTCCGCCGGCAGCCGCAGCAGTTCAAAGCCGCCGTCGGGCCGCGGCTGAACATGGGTGTCGAAGGCATCGGGGGCGAAGTCGCGGGCGAACTTCATTTCGGCGGTGGCGCGAATGGCGAGCACCGTAGCCTCATCCAACGACTCGCGATGGGCGAGCATGTCGTCCGCCAACTGCTTGTAGTTGGCTTGAAAGGGATCGATGTCCGGCGGCACCGTCGGTGAATAGGCGTACTTGCTGGCCTCGGTGCGGTAGGTCTTGGTGAACCAGACGACGCCCCGCGCATCGGTGACGGTGAACTCCTGGGCCAGCTTCTCGCCATCGGATTGGAGAATCTTGCCGGTCACCGTGACATCGACCGCGTGGGTGGCCCGCGGCACCACCCGCACCGCGCCCCAGTTGCCGGTGCTCTGCAGCAGATTCTTGGCGAAGTAGGGCATGAACTGGGCCTCGGCCCGGCGGATGTCCGGGTTGACCAGTTCGGCGACCTGCTCATCGAAGGTCTGGGGGATGTTCGGATCCAGGACAGCGACGCCCACGTCGAGCAGCAACGCTTCGTCCTGAACGCCGCTGAACTGCTTGGGCGGCGTCATGTCCACGGTGCGCACCGATTCCGATACGCAGGCCGCCAAGGCCAGCGCCGAACACAGGGTGAATGCAGGAGCAAGTAGGCGCATGGTCAGCTTCCCTTGTAGCGGCGGTATTCCTCCCAGAGCTTTTCCCGCAGTTCCGGATCCGGTTCCGCCATGGCCGCCTCGCGCAGTTGGCGGGCGATGATGTCGTCGTCCTTGGCATCGGGCAGGCCGCCTTGGCCCCCGCCGCCCTGGCCTCCCGGCCCGCGGCCGGGCATCGCGGGCGCGGGCCTCGGACCGCCGCGGCTGGCCGTTCGGGGCACGGGCGCACCGCCGCTGCCGGCGCTGCCGGCGCTGCCGGTGTCCAATGCGCCACCGCTCTCGGACTGCGCCGGAGCGGCACCGCCGGCCCCGGATGGCTTTTGGTTGGTGCGCTGGGCGATCACTTCCCGTTCAGCGAGAATTTCACCATCGAAGGACTCCAGCGCCTGGTCCAAAGCGCCCTGGCCCTGGCCGGAACCCGTTTGGGACTCCGTTCGATATTCCGTTCCGCCCTGCGGACCGCCGGGAACGCCGGGTGGGGCGCCGGGCGCCCCGGGCAATTGGTTGCTGGCTTCCCAGCCGCCTGCGCCGCCGCCGGGTGCGCTGCTTTGCCAAGTCTCCTCACCGGTGCCGGATCGGTCACCGGTGTCGATTCCGCCCGGCCCGTTGCCGTCGGTGCCGGGCAGGTCCCCAGCGCCAGCTTGGTTGCCGCCGCTTTGATCGCTGCCGGGCAGGTCGGTTCCGTGCCCACCTGCAGAGCCGCTGCTCGGCCAGCCCCCGCTTTGTCCAGGAAGCTGGCCTCCACTTGAACCGGCGGTGCCGGGAGGCGGCGGTATGCGGGCGCTGCCGTCCGGGCCGGTGCCGCCTCTCGTTCCGCCTGAAGGACCGGACCCGGCCGGGGAGCGCGATGCATCACCGGAGTTCCCGCTGCCGGGCATGCCGCCGCCTGCGCTTCCGCTAGGCGTCGGGAGGCCGCTGGGCAGTGGGTTGCCACCCGCGCCCCCGCCGCCGCCCGCACCGCCGCCGCTGGAACCGCCGCCACTCGGGCCGCCGCTCGAGCCACCACTGCTCGGGCTGCCTGACGAACCCGACGCGCTGCCGCTGGAACCGGATTGCGGTTGCTGCGGATACAGCGGCGTGATGGGGGCGCAGGCCCAGAGCAGGGTCACAGTGGCGATGAACGTCAGTTTCAGCAAGGTGGCCATGTTTCCGTCCTCAGCTCGAAGTTCTCGAACGCGGGCAGTTTTGAGCGTGGACAGGATGCCGCGGGAATGCTGAACCGAAGCTGTATGATCCGCAACCGGCTGCACAGGCCTCAAGCATCGTTTTCCTGGTTGTCATCCGCCTTCTCCGAACGCGGGAAGTAGTTGAATTCGTGGCGGTAAATTTCCTCTTCAAAGGGCACCGCCTTGCCATCGACCATGGCCGGGCGGTAGCGGGCGCCGCGCAGGCTGCGGCGCACCGGAAAGTCCATCAACCCTTCCGGTTCTGAGGCGACCACTGCCATGTTCCGAACGCTGCCGTTCGCCGACACTTGGAATTGCACTTCGACAAACCCGGCGGTTCGCTTGTCCCGCTCCCCGGCGGGTGGCGGGCGAGGATCCTTGGGTGCCGCGAAATGCAGCAGCATCGGTTCAGCGAAGTAGGCGGCGGCATCGACGGTGCCGACCTTCTCAAAACGGGCGTAAACGTGCTCATAGAGGGTGTGCGCCTTGCGGAAGTGCTCCCACATCAGATGCCAGTCCGCAAGGTCGAGAATCGCTTCCGACACGGGCGTGGGGCCCGTGTTCGCGTCTTTCTGACGAATGCGGATCACTTCCTGCAAGGCCCGTTCGGCAACCGGAAAGCTGTTGATCTGCAACGGCAGTTCGTAGTTGGCGAAACGGCCGCTGGACCGGGTGGCGAACCGGGAGGGCAACTCCTGGTCGTCTAGGTAGAAGGGTGGAAAGCGCTCCATCCGGTAGGTTTCGGCGAGGCCCTGCAAGGCCGGTATCGCCCGCGGCGTGCCGGCCTTGTCATTGGCACCGTAGATCTTGAGCGCTTGTTGGTACAGGGCGCGGGCGGCAAAGATGTTGTAGGCGTCCTTGTACCAGCGGGCGAGGCGGAACACCCCTGGCAGCATGGCCTCGTTGTCCGTCCCGTAGGCTCTCAAGAGCACCTCGTAGGCGTATTCCTCGCGTCGGGTGGCGGCCTCCCCGTCGCCGAGGCGCTGCAGGGCCTCGGACTGCTTGTACACCGCCTCGACTTGGTTGGGGGTGAACAGCCCGCCGCTGACCCGACTGACTTGCACGGCTTGGCTGTAGCTCTCCAAGGCGCCGGGATAGTTGGCTTGGCCGAACCGGGCGTCGCCGAGCAGCAACAGTGGCCGCACGAGCTCCGGATGATAGCGGTGGTGGGCGGCTTCGACGGTGCGCAGGTAGTGCGTCAGGAAGGCTTCCGCCTTGGCGTATTCGGCGTTCTCAATGTCTACGGCCACCGCCGCCAAGTGCGATGCCGCTTCGCCGAGGGCCTCCTCGATGCGCTGGACGGACCGGCTGGCGGCGGCTGGCTGGGCGTCTTCGGGGAGCGCCCTAGGCACCGGTTGTCCCGCACCGGCCCAGCCGCCGTGGGCATGCAGTACCGCCAACACGCCCAAGGCGAAGGTCAATGCGCCTGTGCGCTTTGGCCCTGCTTGTCCGACCTTGGTCCCGTTCATGGTCCATTGGACCTCAATTCACCGTCTGCGTTCGAGTGTGGAACCGGTCTTCGGGCAAGTCAAGGCGGTGGAACAGCGCACCGGAATCTCGTAGGAGCTGGGCATCGCTTTGGTCAATCAGGGTTCCTGGCCCGGACTACGACCTGTTCACACCATCTGGGTTGCTCCTGCCGAGGGCCCTTTCCTTGCCCGGCAAGGCGGAGCGAGCCAGTGCACGCTCCTCGCGCCTTGATTGGCGCAGCCTTGGACGCAACAGGACTAAGACGGATCCTGTGAACCGGCCCTAAGCGGGACGTTTGCCGATCACGCCGGTTGCCGCAACGTCGGGCGGGCTGTGAAGTCGTGCATCATCGTCGGCCCGCCAACGGTGATGTTTTCGACCTGCGCGATTTGGCCTTCGGCGGATACACGCTGATAGCGCAGGTAGGGCTCCATTGCGGAGTAGCCGAAGGCGAGCAATTCTCCGGTGATGGGGTGCACTTTCGGATGCGTGGTGAAAGAGCCGTTGAGAGCACCCTCGAAATCGGTCACGCCCACGGTGTTCAGATCGCCGTGGAGCACATACGGAAAATGGCCTTCCTTAAGCGCGAGAATCTTGCCGGCTTGGCCGAATGCATGGGTATTCGCCTTTGATGACTTCATGTCGATCAACACCGACCCATCGAGGTTGACTGACTCCCTTGGCCCTCCTATGCTCACCAGCTGGACATTTGGAACTTGGTTGGGGGCCATTGCATGACCGTTTACCGGAGAATCGAGCGCTTCGCGGATCCGCAAACCTCCAAGACGCCGGCGCAGAAGGAGCCGGACCCGGATCTCGGTTACGACTTCATTCCGAAGGAGCGCTACACCTCGCCGGAGTTCATGCGCCACGAATGGGAACGGCTGTGGACCAAGGTCTGGCTGATGGGCGCTTGGGAGGGCGATCTTCGCAATCCAGGGGACTACATCACCACCAAGATCGGCAACGAGAACATCGTCATCACCAAGGACGAGAACCACCAGTACAACGCTTTCTACAACGTCTGCTCGCACCGGGGCAACAAAGTCGCCTACGGTCCCGGCGGCAACACCGAAACCTTCCGCTGCTCCTACCACCTGTGGGAATACAACCTGCGCGGCGAGCTCAACCATGTGCCGGACGCTGAGACCTTCCCCCAGGGTGCGCCCTGCGACAAACTCTCCATCGTTCGCCTTCCTTGCGATAGCTGGGGTGGCTGGGTGTGGTTCAGCATGAACCCCAAGGTCGAGCCCCTGCGCGACTTCCTGGGCATGATCCCGCAGCATCTCGATCCCTATCACTTCGACCGCATGACTCTCGTTAACGACGTGACGGTGGAGTGGGACTGCAACTGGAAGACTTCGGTGGACGCTTTCAACGAGACCTACCACGTCTTCGGCACCCATCCCCAGCTTACGACGATGCTGGAGGACCTCGATGTGCAGATCGACTGCTACGAGCGGCACAACCGCTACCTCATCCCGTTCGGCTGCGTCAGCACCCACATCCAGGACGGCACCATCATCACCGAGGAGCTCAAGGACTTCATGCGCATGAACCTGCTCGACCCGGACAGCTACAAGGGCGACGGCCTTGGCGTGCGCCGGGCGGTGCAGCAGAACTGGCGCAACATCGCTGGCGGCATGGGCTTCGAATTCGACGATCTGAACGACGATCAGCTCTCGGACGACTACCACTACCTGATCTTCCCCAACATCACCATGAACATCCACTGCAACAGCGTGATGATCTTCCGCCAGCGGCCGCACGAAACCGATCCCAACAAGATGTACTATGACCTGCAGAACTACAGTCTGTTTCCGGCGGGCCAGGAGCCGCCGCCGCGCCCCGTGCACGAGCAGTTCAAGCACGGCGAGCAGTCCATCGGCGAAGTGCTCGACCAAGACGCCTCCAACTTGGCCATGGTGCAGGCGGGCATGAATTCCGCGGGCTACCGGGGGCTGTGGATTTCCAGCCAGGAACTGCGCATCCGCCATTTTCACAAAACCCTCGACGACTACCTGCAGCGCCAGCCCATCAAGTGGATGTAGGCTCAAGTGACGCTGGAGTGACGCCCGTCTGCAGCATCGCCGCGGTCGGCGAGGGAGAGATGGCCGCCTGTGAGGTGGATGGCGTGAAGGTGCTCGTCTGCCAGGTGGAGGGCCAGTTCCACGCCCTGCAGGACGAATGCAGCCATGCCCGCCAGACGCTGCACGCCGGCACCCTGCACGGCCACCGGCTGCGCTGCCCGCTGCATGGCGGCCTCTTCGACGTGCGTAATGGTGCCTGCCTCGGCCCGCCAGCCACCCGGCCGGTGACCACGTTCCCGGTCCTGCTTGAGGCGGGCAAGGTGCATGTGGATGTCAGTGGCGCGCGGGAGCGGCCAAAGCCCCGCTTCGGCCCGCTCAATTGAAAGCGCCCACGGCGCGGCACATGGATTCCGGAGCAAGATTTCACAGCCCGAACGCATTGATCCGAACCACTTAGGAGGACACCACATGGATTTGCAACTGAAAGGCAACAAGGCGCTAATCACCGGCGGCAGCCGCGGCATCGGCCGGGCCATTGCCGATGCGCTCGCGGACGAGGGCTGCAACGTGGCCATCTGCGCCCGCAACGAGGAGCAGGTGAATGAGGCGGTCGAGGCGCTGTCCGCCAAGGGCGTGACGGCCTTCGGCCAGGCGGTGGACGTCGGCGACGGCGATGCGCTGAAAGCTTGGGTCGAGGCTTCCGCCGAGGCGCTCGGCGGCATCGACAACATCGTCTCCAACGTATCCGGCGGCAACGGCAGAACGGAGGCCGACTGGCGCTCGAATTTCGAGCACGACATGCTCGGCACCGTGCGCATGGTGGAGGCGGCCATGCCGCACTTGGAAAACTCCGGCAACGGCAGCGTTCTGGTCATTTCCACGACCGCCGCCCTTGAGGCCTTCATCGGCCCGCACTCGTACAACGCCATCAAGGCGGCGCTGTTGAACTACTCGGGCGCCTTGGCTCAGGAAGCCGGGGCCAAGGGCATTCGCGTCAATGCGATTTCCCCCGGCCCGATCATGATCGAGGGCGGCGCATGGGACAACATCAAGCAGCACATGACGCCGTTCTATGAGGGCACCGTGAGCCAGATTCCGGTCGGGCGCATGGGCCGGGCCGAGGAAGTGGCGGCGCAGGCGGTGTTGCTGGCGAGCCCACTGGGCGCCTACACGAACGGCGCCAACATCGTGATTGACGGCGGCTTCACCAAGCGCATTCAGTTCTAGCGAGGCGTTGCTCCCATGGCTGAACACCGAACCGTCAATGTGTACATGGTGGCGGCGGGCAAGTACCACGACATCGACTACGCCCGCCTCGAACTGCTGAAGCTGCTGGCCGAGGATGAGCGGGTGCGGGTGCGCGTGGCCCCGGACTACCATGACGTGGACGGCATCCAGGCCTCGGACTTCCTCATCACCTACACCTGCGACCTGGTGCCGGAGGAGGATGAGCAGGTCGCCCTGCGCGACTACATCGCCTCCGGCAAGCGCTGGTTTGCGCTGCACGGCACCAACTCGATCCTGAAGTTCCTCGAGGACGGCCGGGTGGATGCCCCGGCGATGGCGCCGGTGCTGATGGAGACCCTGGGCACCCAGTTCCTCGCCCATCCGCCCATCCACCCGTTCAAGGTGACCCTCTCCGACCCGGAGCATGAGTTGGTCAAGGGCATCAGCGAGTTTGAAACGGACGATGAGCTCTATCTGTGCCGGGTCCACGGCGACCTGCACCGGCTGCTGGAGACCCGTTTTCACGGCGAATGCCAAGGCTGGGTCCACGATCAATGGCCGGTCGATGAGCCGCGTCCGGTGTACTACATCAACCGGGTGGGCGAGGGCGAGGTGCTCTACCTCAATCTCGGCCACTGCCGGGGCCACTACGACATGCAGCCCATGGTGGACTACTACCCGGACATCGAGCGCGGCAGTTGGCAGCGGGAGGAGTACTACGAACTGCTCCGCCGCGGCATCCGCTACTGCGCCGACCGGGTGGCGGCTTGAGCTTGGGTTCAGCCCGTGTCCGCTAAGCCGTTCCGCTTCGGCGTTCAGTCCTTCAACGCCGAGACCGGTGACGACTGGGCCAAGCAGGCGCAGACCGCGGAGCGCTTGGGCTACTCCGCCTTTCATTTGGCGGACCACCTGCTCGGCCCCGGGCCGGCGCTGGAGAAGACCAACCACCCGGTGCAGAACCTGGCCGCCATTCCGGCGATGGCCTACGCGGCGGCGGTGACCGAGCGCATCCACATCGGCTGCCGGGTTTTCTGCATCGACTACCACAACCCGGTGGTGCTGGTGAAATCCGCCATGACCATCGACATGCTGTCCTCGGGTCGCCTGGAGTTGGGCTTGGGCGCCGGCTGGCTGCGGGAGGAGTACGCGGCAGTCGGCCTCACCTTCGACCCGCCCAAGGATCGCATCGACCGGCTCGCGGATGTCATCGAGGGCGTCAAGGCGTTTCGCGGCGAAGGCCACGCCAACGTCACCAACGGCACGCTCGCCTGGCGTGATTTCGATGGCCTGCCCAAGCCGGTCTCCAAACCGCCGCTCATGATCGGTGGCGGCAGCCCCCGGGTGCTGCGCCTGGCGGGCCGGGAGGCGGACATCGTCAGCCTCAACTTCAACAACCGGGCGGGCGTCATCGGCCCCGACGGGGTGCAGACCTCCACGGAGGATGAAACCCGCCGCAAGCTCGGTTGGGTCAAGGAGGGTGCGGGCGACCGCTTCAATGCCCTTGAAATCGAGATCGGCGCCTACTTCACGATGGTGATGGACGACCCGTCGCCGGTGTTGGCCGGGTTCGCGCAGATGTTCGGCTTGGCCGAGGAGGAGATGGCTCGCCATCCACATGCCCTGTTCGGCGGCGTGGATGCCATCTGCGATGAGCTCCAGCGGCGCCGTGAGCGGTTCGGCATCTCCTATTTCACCATCGGCGCCGACGTCATGGAGGCCTTTGCGCCGGTGGTGGATCGATTGGCAGGGAAATAGGGCGCTGTCGTTGCGCACCGCAGCCGAAGCGCGGGCTGAGCTGCTAGCCAAAACCCCCGCCTCCCAGCGCGTCTCCGAACAGCGGGCCGAGATCCTCAACTCAGGACTGGCCGCCAATCTGGAGATGCCGCATCCCATCTTCATTGAGCGGGGGGAGGGCGCCTACGTCTTCGACGCGGACGGCAACCGCTACATCGACACCTCGGTAGGCTTCGGATTGCATCTTCTCGGGCACCGGCATCCGGCGATTGAGGTGGCCATCAAGGACCGGGCCGAACTCGGCTGGATGTTCGGCATCCACACCACCAGCCAACTGAAACTGGCTGAACTGCTCCACGAAGCCAGCCCCTGCGCGCAGCGCGTGGTGTTCTGCAACACCGGCACCGAAGCCACGATGTACGCCATCCGGGCGGCACGGGCCTTCTCCGGCAAGGAGCGCATCGCCCTGTTCGACGGCTGCTACCACGGCGCCCACGACTACGGCATGTGGGTGACCGACCCGGCGAGCCCAGTGGATGCGCCGAACCACCTGCCCATGGGCCACGGCATTCCCAAGGCCCTGGACGGGCTGAACCTGCTGCTCCCCTATCGCCGCCGCGCCGCCTTTGACCTCGTGCGCAAGCACCGCGATGAACTGGCCTTGGTGATGATTGAGGGCGTGCAAAGCTCCAATCCCCAACCGGAAGTGGGCGGGTTCCTGTGCGAACTGGCGGACGTTTGCCGCTCATGCGGTGTGCTGCTGTGCATCGACGAGGTCATCACCGGCTTCCGCGTCGCCTACGGCGGCGCCCAGGAGCGCTTTGGCGTCACCCCCGACCTGGCCACCTACGGCAAGTTGCTCGGCGGCGGCTTGGCCGTCGGCGCCATCGCCGGACGGGCCGACGTGATGAACGTCTTCACGGGCTTGGCAGCGGAGCGGGGGGTGTTCTCCGGGGGCACCTTCTCCGGCAATCCCTTGACCATGGAGGCGGGCGCAGCGGCCGTGGGCTGGCTGCAGGACCATCCGCGGATTTACGATGAATTGGAATCGGCGGGCGACCGGCTTGCCGGGGCGGTCAACACCTTCGCCGAGACCCGCCAGATTCCCGCGCAGGTGAAGCATGTGGGCAGCATGTTCCACCTGTTCTTCCAGCGCGAGCCACTCGCTTCGATGCGCGACGTGAAATCCATCGGCAGCGCCGCGGAAAAGGCCTTCTACCTGCACACCCTGAACCGCGGTGTGCTGGTACCCGGCACCCAGCGGGCCTTCCTGTCCAGCGCCCACGGCGGAGCGGAGATCGACCGGCTGATCGAGGTGTTCCAGCAGTCGCTGGCGGATGTGCAGGCGGAGGGCTTGTTCGACACCGCCTAGCCCGACCTCGCTGCGTTCATTCGTGAATAGGTCGGGCTAGTGGGGTGTTTCGCGACAATTTCTTCAGCCTTTGCTGTATGGCGTCCCCGGGTCGCAGCCATTGCCATGACGGAAACTCAATCCCTTGGGAGGCATCGGTGAGCAGTGAAGACGCCAAAGCGGTTCCCAATCACCGGTCGGAACCTGGTTCCGCTGGCAGCGGTTTTGGCGAACGTCTCGCCGCGCTTGAAGCCAAGATGGACTTCGTCGCCACTCGCGAGGACATCGCGGTTTTGCGTAGGGAGATTGCCACTTCCACTTCCGCGTCAAGTGCCTTGATCGCCAATCGGGAGGCTTCAATGCAGCGTTGGCTGCTCGGCATCATCAGCGCCGCCTTGGCCAGCGTCGTCATCGCCCTGCTGCGACGTATGACGCTTGACGAGACACTAGGGTCGGCGTCAAATGCCACCCTTGAGCCGATGGCGCTTTGTGCATTTGAGGGCGAACGACGGGCTGTTTCCATTGCGAATTGACAGTGTCCCAATTTGGGAATCTTCCAGTCCTATAACGTTGGGGTGCCCATGTCCCGCCGACTTTGGCAAGATGGCCGCTCACACCGAATTTTGGAGGTTGTGTCCATGAGAGGACGTGTTGCAGGCAAGGTCGCGCTGGTCACCGGGGGTGCCAAGGGGTTGGGTGAAGCCGATGCGCGGGCGCTCGCCGCGGAAGGGGCGGAGGTGGTGCTGACCGATGTGGACGACAACGCGGGCCAAGCGGTGGCGGAGGACATCGGCGGTGTTTTCAAGCGCCAGGACGTCACTGACGAAGCGGGCTGGCAGCGGCTCATTGCGGAAATCCAGGCGGAATTCGGCACCCTGCATGTGCTGGTCAACAACGCCGGCATCGTGCTGCCGGGCTCCGTTGAGAGCCAGATCTACGCGGACTACCGGGCGCAGCTCGCGGTGAGCGCGGACGCCACCTTCCTCGGCTGCAAGACCGCCATTCCCCTGATGGCGGAGAGCGGTGGCGGCTCGATCATCAACATGGCTTCGGTAGCCTCCAAGCTGGCCTACAGCGGCATTGTGGGTTACGCGGCGGCCAAGGGCGCGGTGGAGGGCATTACCCGGTCAATAGCCGCCCATTGCTTGGAATCGGGCTACAAGATTCGCTGCAACTCGATTCATCCGGGCACCATCGACACGCCCATGGTGCGGAATTTCGGCCGCCAAGCGGAGCCAGCGGGTTTGGGTGCGCCGGGGGACGCCCAAGTGCCGGACCCCGCCGAGGCGCCAGTGCTCGGCGTTCCAAGCAACATCGCCGACGTGGTGGTGTTTCTGGCATCCGACGAATCCGCTTTCATCACGGCCCAGGAATTCGTTGTGGACGGCGGCATGTCCATGCTGCCCGCGCCATTGCTTCACGAGATTCAGTAGCGGCCCTCTGCGGCGCAATCGATCCCTCCGCGCAGCGAATGCGCACGGCCACTGCCTCGTGCGCTCGTTCTGGAGAGGGGGTGAAAGGGTCAAAGGCGGAAACACCCAAGATATTGAAATCGCTCAGGTTCCTGGTTTCAATGGTCAGCGTATCCACCTTCGCCGTAGCCGCGATCATCGCGGCGGTTTGAGATCGTCCCTCCGGGCTTCCGGTGCCAACAGCAAGTCCTTAAACCGCGGGATTGCAGCGGACCGTAGCCGACGCCACTCCGCCATGGGCACTAAAACCGCCGTTTCGACGCCCCGCCACGTGACCACCTGCGGCCCCTGTTTCAGACTTGCTCAGAGGGCGCACTGGTAACGCAATCTTCCGCCGCAATCCCAGCTTGCATGTCTGCCCGGACGGCATCCGCATCCCGCTCGCCCGCATCCCCCATCCCACCGCCACCCGGCGTTTCCAGCACTAGGACCGCCCCCGCGGGCACCAAGTCCTTGCCCTTGCCGGACAGGTCCGGGCCGTCCTTCAAGTACACTCGTCCGGGCTGGCCCGGTGCGCCGCCAGCTCGGCCCCGGGCCGGGAAGCGGATGCGGTCGAACATCTTGGAGATGTGGAAGGGGGCGCCTTCGCGATGGGCGATTTCGATGATCTGGCCGTGGCCGCCGCGGAATTGGCCCGCGCCGCCGGAGCCGGGGCGGTATTCCTTGCGCCAGATCACCAAGGGCGAGGTGGCCTCGTTGACTTCGGTGGGGGTAGTGCGCACACCGCTTGGAAAGGCGGTGGTCGATAGGCCGTCCTTGGCGGGGCGGGCGCCGGCGCCGCCATTGAAGATGGGGTTGATGACGAAGTCCTCGCTGGCCGAGTTGTCCCCTTGCGCGTCAAGACCAAGGCCTGCGCCGAGGAACACCGGGTTCCAGATGCAGGAGGCGCCCTCCGCCGGGGTCTGGCCGGGCAGCGCCTGCTCCAGGCAGCCCAGCACTACGTCGGGCAGCATTTGACCGATGGCGTGGCGGGCGGAGACCGCCGCCGGCGGCAGGGCGTTGAGGATGCAGCCCGGCGGAGCGCTCACGGCGATGCAGCCGAGGGAGCCGGCGTTGTTGGGGATGTCGTTGCCGACGATGCAGCGGGCGCCGAAGGAGGCGTAGGCCTGGGTGTAGGGCAGGGGCACGTTGATGCCGAACCGGGACAGGCCGGAGGTGCCCGCGAAGTCGATGCGCATGGCCTCCCCGGCGATGGTCAGCGTGGCCCGTAAATCGACTGGCGCATCGTAGCCGTCCACCCGCATTTCGTAGTGGTGGCGGCCGTCGGGGAGGGCGGCGATTTCCCGGCGCATGGCGCGTTCGGAGGTCTCGAGAATGGCCTGGCCGATACGGTCGAGATCGGTGAGTTCAAAGTCGTTGAGCGTGTTTAGCAATTCCCGTCCACCCGCATCGTTGCAGGCGGCCAGGGAATAGAGGTCGCCCTGCGCCACCACCGGGTCGCGGACGTTGGCGGCGAGGATCGACAGCAGGGTCTGGTTCGGCTCCCCGGCCCGGAAGAGGAAGCCGATGGGGATGTTCAGGCCCTCCTCAAACACCTGTGAGGCGTCCGGCCCAAAGCCTCGGCCACCGACATCGGCGATGTGGCTGGTGCTGGCGAACAGCCCCACGGGCCGGCCGCAGTGAAAGATCGGCGTCACCACTGTGAAGTCGTTCAAGTGGCCGGTGCCGTCCCAAGGGTCGTTGGTCAGCAGCACATCGCCAGGCCCCAAGGTCGCTAGGGGATGGCGATTCAGGAACTTGCCTACCGAAGCGGCCATGGCGTTGACATGCCCGGGTGTTCCGGTCACCGCTTGGGCGAGCATCTCGCCTTCGGTGTTGAACACCCCGGCGGACAAGTCGCCGGCCTCCCGCACTACGGTGGAGAACGCAGTGCGCATCAGGGTTTGGGCCTGCTCCTCGACGATGGCCAACAGCCGGTTCCAGACCAGTTGGGTGCGGATCGCTTCCGGCGCTTCAGTCATTGGCTGTGCGCTCCAGAATCAGGTGGCCTCGGGCGTCGATCACGCCGGCGAAATCCGCGCCGACCACCGTGGTGGTTTGGTCCTCGACGATCAAGGCGGGCCCATGGAAGTGGTCGCCGGGGCTGAGTTGTCGGCGTTGGTAGAGTGCGGCTTCCCGCATGCCGCCAGGAACCGCATCGAAGAGCTCGACGCGGCCATCCGGCGTCGCTTCGCGCAAGCATTGCGGCGCGGGCACCGGATCTTGGACCGGGGGCGCGGTGCCCAAGGCCAACGTCCAGCTTAGGATTTCAATTTCCTGTCCCGGTATGGTCCGCCCGTAGAGCGCCCGGTAGGCTGCGGCGAAGGCGTCGCCGAGCTGGCCCGCGAAATCACTGGCTTCTTGGGGTGGAGCGTTGACGGCGATCTCAAAACCTTGGCCTGCGTAGCGCATGTAGGCTCGAACGGTCTCCTTGAGCGGCCGGTCGGTTGCCGCTTCAACCACGGCGGCGGCCTCCGTGCGCATCGCGTCGATCAGGTGGCGGATATCGGCCATGCGAAGGCCGGAGAGGGTCATGAAGCGGCTGCGCACCACCTCGAAGCTGATCGGTGCCAGCAGGAAGCCCAAGGCGGAGCCGACGCCGGCGCCCTTGGGAATCAAGATGCGGTCGATGCGGAGCTTGTCCGCCACCCGGCAGGCATGCAGCGGCGCCGCGCCGCCGTAAGCGATCAGGGTGCGGCCGCCGCTGTCCTTGCCCCATTCCACCGCATGGGCGCGGGCCGCGGCGGCCATGTTCTCGTCGATGACCTCGCTGATGCTGGCTGCCGCGGCCAAGGCGTCGAGCTTGAGCGGGGCGGCCACGTCGGCATCGATGGCGCGGCGGCTGGCGTTGGCGTCGAGCCTTATTGCGCCGCCCGCGAAGAACTCGGGCCGCAGGCGGCCGAGCAGGGTGTCGGCATCGGTCACCGTCGGCAGCGCCCCGCCTCGTCCGTAGGCGGCAGGTCCGGGTTCGGAACCGGTGCTGGCCGGGCCGACCGTGATGTGGCTGAGGCTATCGACGGCGGCGATGGAGCCGCCGCCGGCGCCGATTTCCACCATCTCGATCACCGGAATGCGCACCGGCAGCCCCGAGCCCTTCTTGAATCGGTAGGCGCGGTCCACCTCGAAGGCCCGGGAGAGCAGGGGCTCGGCATCGTCGATCAGGCAGATCTTGGCGGTGGTGCCGCCCATGTCGAACGACAGCGCCCGGTCGGTGCCGGATTGCCGGGCGATGTCCTGGGCGAGCAGGGCGCCGCCGGCGGGGCCGGACTCCACGAGGCGTATGGGAAAGCGGCTGGCGGTGGCGATGTCGGTGAGGCCGCCTCCAGAGGTCATGAGCAGCAGCGGACATTGGATGCCCGCAGCCCGCAGTTGCCTTTCCAAGCTGCCCAAATAGGCCGCCATCAGCGGCTGCACATAGGCGTTGGCGCAGGTGGTGGAGAGCCGTTCGTATTCCCGAATTTCCGGGCAGACTTCGCTGGACAGGGTGATGAACACGCTTGGCAGATGCTCCCGCACCGCCGCCGCCGTGCGTTGCTCGTGTTCGGGGTTGCGGTAGGCGTGCAGGAAGCCGATGGCCACGCTCTCGACCTGCCGTTCCTTGAGTTCGTCCAAGGTCTGCTTCAGCGAAGCCTCGTCAAGCGGCTTGAGCGTGCTGCCGTCAGCGGCGATGCGCTCTCGAACCGGAATGCGCAGCCGACGCGGCACGAGGGGGAGGGGGCGGTCGATGTTGATGTCGTACTGCTCAAAGCGGTTCTCGAAGGCCATCTCCACGGCGTCGCGATGGCCCTCGGTGGTGAGCAGGGCCGTCACTGCGCCGCGCCGCTCGATCAGGGCGTTGGTGGCTAGGGTGGTGCCATGCAGGAACAGGCTTAACGCCTCGGGTTTGCAGCCCGCCAAGGCCACGACCTCGCCAAGGCCTTGGAGCACGGCGTCGGCTGGGTCCGAGTGGCTGGTCAGCACCTTGGCCGTGTGCTGGCGGGCACCATCGTCCAACACCAGATCGGTAAAGGTGCCGCCAATGTCGGCGGCGACTCGGATCGGGGTCATGGAGCCGTCTTCATGCGCCACAAAGAGGAGCGAAATCCTATCATCAAAACGACGGCCAACATGCCACTGGCGCAGATGCCCAAGGCGGCTTGGGCGCCCAACTGATCGACCAAGTAGCCGCTGCCCAAGGCGCCTAGGGGGCCCGCGCCCATGAAGGAAAAGGAGTGGAATCCCATCACCCGCCCCTGCTGTCCGTCAGGCGCCTGCTCCTGCATGATGGTGCGCGACATGGTCATGGCGACACCACCGCAGGCTCCCCAAACGAACACCATGCCGAGGAAGGCGGAAAAGCTCGGCGCCAAGGCCACGGCGCCGAGCGCGAAGGCCCCAACGAACAGGGCCAGAACCAAGGCTCGGCCCTGACGGGTCACATCGCCGCGGCGCAGCAGCAGCGAGATGGCCACCACCAAGCCAATGGAATTGCAGACGTTCATCAGGCCGAGGTCGGTTGCCGAGCCGTTGAACTCCTCGCGCACGAGCAGGGGCATAGTAACGATGTAGGAACCCATGAAGAACACCGCCATGGCGACGTTCTGCAAGGCCACCAAGCGCAACTGCCGATGCTGCAGCACCGTCTTTGCGCCTTGGATGACCGACGCCATCAGGGTGGAGGAGGATTCGACGTTGAGCGCCCGACGGGGCTGGGCGATGCTGCGAAAGCCCGCCACGCCGACAGCGAGAATCACGACCTGGATGCCCAGTATCGGCGCCGGGCCGACCGCATCCGCCGACGAAGCGATCAGGAAGCCGAGGATCGAGGTGCCGAATTGGGCGATGCTGGCCAGCATTACAGTGCGCTGAATGCGCCCGTCGGCAACGTGGTTGAGCAACCCGTCTCGGGCCGGCGTCACGAACGCTTGGGCGCAGCCCATCACTAGGGCGTAGGCCAGGAGGCCAGCGAACGTCAACTGGTCGGTCAGCACGAGGGCGAGCAGCGTGAGCGGCGCTAGCGTCGCTGCCGATTGGGCCCAAGCCGCAACCCGCCGCCCACCGTAGCGGTCGGCCACGCTGCCGCCCGCGAGGATGAGCAGCGTGCCAGGCAGCAACAGCGTCATCTGCGCAAAGCCTACCCGACTGGGCGACTCGCGCAGCACCATGGTCACCAGCCAGGCGAACATGACGCCCTGAATGCCCACGGACAGAAACCAGCTGCCGGTGCCGAGCAGGTAGAAGTGCAGCGGCCTCATGCGAGCATTTAGCCCGTGCCTCGCGGCTGGCCGCTTACGAGTGCCTTGATCACCGCACTGTCCCTGCGTCAAACAGGCATGATAACCGTTGCCGCCCCGGGCCATGGCACTTCCGTGGTTCCATACGAGGGCGGGATGCCCTCGAGCCTAGGGAGTCCGCTCGAAGTCCCCGGCCCGAGTTTCCATCTTGCCCTCGCGTTGAATCGATGGAAGCCGGCGGCTAGTCGTAGAGCCAGGGCTGGCCGGAAGGGCGGGTCTTGAATCGCCGGTGCAGCCATAGGTACTGTTCGGGGCAGCCGCGCACGGCCCGTTCGATGGCTTGGTTTACGGCGGCGGCGTCCCGTTGCGCATCCCCGCTGGGAAAGTCAGCAAGCGGCGGTTCAAAGCGGATTGTCCAAGTGCGGTCCGCCGGGTCGCGGTGCTGGCTCATCATCAGCACCGGGGAGCCGTTGTGACGAGCTAGTTGGGCCGTGGCGGTGATGGTTGCCGCCGGCGTTCCGAAGAAGGGCGCGAACACCGAGTGCTTCGGGCCGTAGTCCTGATCCGCGGCGTACCAGATGGCGCGTCCGGCGTTGAGGGCGCGCAGGGTGGGGCGCAGCGCCTTGCGCTCCAGCACGCCCTCGAAATAGTGGCGGCGCCCGCGCACCTGCAGCCACTCCCAAACCGGATTGCGGTTCTTGCGGTACATGACGTCCACCGGGCCCAAATTGGCCAGCGGTGCGGCAATGATGTCCATGACCGCGAAGTGGGCGCCGAGCAGCACTAGGCCGCGTCCCTCGGCCAAGGCCGCATGAAAGTGCTCGGCGCCCTCGATCCGGACCCTGTGCCGCCGGCCGCGTTGCGGATTGAGCCAGGCCACGCAAACTTCCAACGCGCCCAGGGCCACCGCCTCAAACACGCGCCGCGCCATGGCTTGCCGCTGCGCTGCGTCGAGTTCGGGAAAGCACAGGCGCAGGTTGGTCTCGGTGATTCGGCGGCGCTCGCCGCCGAGGCGGAACGCCAATCGGCCGAGCTGCTTGCTTAAGGGAAAGACTGCCGCCCAAGGCAGTCGGGCGATTAGCCAACCGAACCCCACGAGGCACCAAGTGGGCCACACTTGGGGCGCGGCGATGTGAATGGGCGCTGAGCGATTCGACATCTGGGGTTGGAGCCATGGGCCAGTGGGGGTGGTCGAGTTTAACCCGGTTGCTTTAGCGGGTATCTCGCACAAGTCCGCAGCCATTGGCCCGAAGCTGCCATCGGCAGGACATTGCAACCTGAAGGCTTGCTGGAAGATGGGGTGCAGGCGTTGTGCTTTCGATGGCGCTCCAGCATCTTGAGCGTCCGATTTTCAACAACTTCCCCAAGGAGAAACTCATGCGCACTCTTGATCAAACTGAACTGCAACTCGTCAGCGGCGCCTGGCATTGGCCGTTCCCTTTCCCCGAGCCGATTGCCCCCTCGTTGTCGGTTACTCATCCGCCCGTCACGGGACCCGTGCCCGTGCCGATGCCGTGGGTCCCGGCGTGGCAGCCCGTCATCTGGTGAGGCCGGACTGGCGCTTCGCGGGCTTCCTTAGGGGCCCGCTTGCCCGCCAAGTCGTGCGCTTGTTCGGGGTAGAATGCATCCGTTCGACCTTCAGAGGCGACTATGGCCGACCTTAGAGTCTTTTCCTACCTGCCCAACCCGCGCATCTGGAAGTCCATCATCACCGCCCGATTGGCGGGTGTTGAGCTCGATGTGCGGGGTGCCAAACCCAGTGAACTGCCGCGATGGCTGTGGGATTTCGATCCACGCCCGCTCTCCGAGGTGAGCGACCCAGAGCGCCGCGCCGCCGAGCGCAAGGCGCACACTGGATTTTCCGGAGCCCTGTACAAGACCGACGCCTTCCTGAAGGCGAATCCCACCGGGGCGGTGCCCTGCGCCTTCAGCCCGGACGGCCGCATCGGCATCTTTGAGTCGAACAGCATCATGCGGGCAGTCGCCCGTTTGGGTGAGCCGGGCCACGGCCTGTACGGCACCTCCGCCCTAGAGTCGGCCCGCATTGACAGCTTTCTCGACATCAACCTGGCATTCGCCCGCGATTCCCAGCACTACCTGCTCGCCATCGGTGGTCGCAAGCTCAGCGCGAACGTGCATGAGCGGGCCAGCGGCAGCTTCCGCAGCTACCTTGGCGCGTTGGAGCAGGCTCTCGCGTACGGTGACTATCTCTGCGGCGAAGCGCTCCCCTAGGCGGATATCGCCTTTGCCTGCGAGTTCACCTTGTTCGCGCGGGAACGCAAAGCCGCTGATTACTTGGGCGAACTTGGCCTGCCGGTCATCAGTGGCCTAGGTCCCTACCCGCGTGCGGAGGCGCTGCTTGACCGTTTGTGCGCCCATCCCGCCTTCGCCCCGGAACTCGAGGGCGCCATCCCGGCGTTGACGCCATGAAGATTCACGTCCTAGCTGCCCTGTGCCCGTTGCTCCTCGTGGCCTGCGGTCGGCCAGCGCCGATGGACAGCCCGCCGCCGAAGACCTATTCGGCCGCCGCCTTCTTTGAAACCACGTCCTATCGCCTGTCCGGACGCTACGCTTGGTCGGCGGACGGAGAGCGGCTGCTGATCGGCGCCGATGATTTGGGTGCGCTCAATGCCTATGCCCTGCCGGTGTCCGGCGCGTCGGCCACCGCCCTGACCACCTCGACTGACAACCCCCATCGGCCGCTGTCCTGGTTTCCGGGCGACGACCGGCTTTTGTACGCCGCCGACAACCAAGGGGATGAGCTGGATCATGTTCATGTGCTCACGCCAGACGGAGAGGCCATCGACCTGACCCCGGGCGAGGGTCTGAAGGCGATGTTCTTCGGCTGGTCGCAGGCCAATGACGCCTTCTACGTGGCCACCAACGAGCGGGATGCCACCGTGTTCGACCTCTACCGTTACGCCGTGGAGGGCTATGAACGGGAACTGCTGTTCGAGAACGATGCCAACTGGCGGCTTGGCGGCATCTCACCGAATGGGCGCTACGTGGCCTTGCTGCGGGAGAACTCCAGCGCCGACAACGACATCTACCTCCTCGACCGCAACGCCACCGCTGTCCAGCCGATCCATCTCACGCCCCACGAGGGCAATATCAGCCACGAGGTGTACGAGTTCCTCCCGAACAGCGATGCGCTGCTCTACGGCTCCGATGAGGGCAGCGAATTCATGGCGGCATGGCGCTGGGACGCGGCCACTGGGGAGAGGGCTCGGGTGATTCAGGCGACGTGGGACGTCGTGTTTGCCTTCCACTCGCGTTCGGGCCGATACCTGGTGCAGGGGGTCAACGAGGACGCCCGCATTGCGGTGCGCATCAAGGACACGGCCACCGGCGATTGGCTGGCGCTGCCGGGCCTCCCGGAAGGCAACCCGGGCCAGATCCGCTTCTCGCGGGATGAGTCGAAAATCGCCCTGCTGCTGAGTACCGACACCTCGCCAAACGACATCTATGTGGTGGACTTGGCCCAAGGCGAAAGCCGCCGCCTGACCCATGCGCCCAACCCGGAGATCGATGAGGCAGACTTGGCGCCGAGCGCCGTGGTGCGCTACCCGAGCTTCGACGGCCTTGAGATTCCAGCCGTTCTGTACCGGCCCAAGGCGGCCTCCGCCGCCAACCCGGCACCGGCCCTGGTGTGGGTGCATGGTGGCCCGGGGGGACAAAGCCAGCGTGGCTATTCGGCCATTATCCAGCATCTGGTCAACCACGGCTACGCTATTCTCGCTGCCAACAACCGCGGCTCATCAGGCTACGGCAAGACCTTCTTCCACTTGGACGACCGCCGCCACGGCGAGGTCGATCTGGACGACATCGTATACGGCAAGCGCTATTTGGCGGGCTTGGATTGGGTGGATGCGGAGCGCATCGGCGTCATCGGCGGCTCCTATGGCGGTTACATGGTCGGTGCCGCCTTGGCATTCCGTCCCGGCGTGTTCAAGGTGGGCATCAACATCTTCGGCGTGATGAACTGGGTGCGCACGCTGGAATCCATCCCGCCGTGGTGGGGCGCCAACCGCCAGGCGCTTTTCGACGAACTCGGTGACCCGGCGGTGGACGGTGAGCGCTTGCGCCGCATCTCGCCGCTGTTCCACGCCGAGAACATCAGGACCCCGCTGTTGGTGATCCAGGGCGCCAATGACCCCCGTGTGCTGCAGGTGGAAAGTGACGAAATCGTCGCCGCAGTCAAGGCCAACGGCACCCCGGTGGAGTACGTCGTCTTTCCCGACGAGGGCCATGGCTTCTCCCGCCGCGAGAACCGCATCGCCGCCTCGGAGGCTTTCATCGGGTTCTTGAAGGAGCACTTACAGTAGCCGCCGCGGCCTCAACGGCGCTGGCTCACCGAACGACCCGCCACTGGCAAAGCCCTTAGCTTGCCCCGGGGCACCAAGCCGCTGATGACGAAGGAACAACCGATCAGCCATCGGGCTGTGTCCATTTGTTTCATGCAAGTTTCCACCCCGGATTCCGGGGCGCGGGCGGGCAGGAACAGACGTTTTTCCCGCGGGACGCCAATCGCGTGCAGGAACGGCGCTTCGCGCCGTCCGAGGGCAGGATGCCCTCGCTCCAAAGGCACCAGGCCCGTCCTGGCGTCATCCCCCGGATCGAGGGCGTCCCGCCCTCATCTTGAATCGGAGTCGTTGCATGCGAGGGCATCCTGCCCGCGCCGGGCGTTGGGATCACTCGGCGCTTGCCCAGCACTCCACCTCCACCTTGCCGCCGAACGCCAGGCCGGAGGCGGCGAAGGCGCTCCGGGCGGGCTTCGGGCCGGGGAAGTAGGTGACATAAACTTTGTTGAAGGCAGGCCATTCGGCGATATCGGTAAGCATCACCGTGCACTTGACCACCTTGTCCATGGAGGAACCATTGCGCTCAAGTATGGACTTGATGTTCTCCATGGCTTGGCGGGCCTCCCCAGCCATGCCGCCGGAGGCCAGTTCCGTGGTGCCGGGCAGGTTGCCAAGCTGTCCGGAGAGCACCAGCAGGTTCCCCACCCGCACGGCGTCGGAGAACGGCAGGTTGAGCGTCTTGCCTTCCTCGCTGACCAGATAGTCGGCGCTTTGCGCCGACGCTGCGGCCAGCCCGCATGTTGCGGCGAGGACCGCGATGATCGCGCCGAATTTTTGCCGCCGGCGTGTTCTCGCGGCCGAGAGCATAGTGGGCGCTATGGTCGAGGGAGCATGGACGCGTCGGCGGCAAAAGAGCAAGCGAGGGTGCCGACCTTGCCGCAGTATGCGGGCTAAAATCAGGCCCATGATGACGATGCGCTTTCCAAGCATGGCGACTCTCCTCACAAATGGCCGTTCATGGTACACGGCGAGACGGGGACGCGCCGCCGCTTCACGTTCGCCCCAGGCCCGCCGCCGATGAGCGGCGAACGGGTGCCTGAAGGCGACTGGGTGGTACTGCGGTCCGCCCTCGACCGCCGCGTCATCACCGAAGCGGCCTTGGTGCTCGCCTCGATGGAGATTCCCCACCGCACCCAGTGGCGCGACCATGTCTGGACGCTGCTGATACCGGCCGAAGCCCTGCAGCGGGCGGAGGCCGAACTGCATTCCTATCAGGCCGAGAATTGGCGGCGGGAAGCGGCGTCGCCAGCCATCCACACCTTTGATCGGGGTTGGACCGGTGCGCTGGTGTTCCTCACCGTGATCTGGCTGCTGCCCAACTTGGAGGACTGGGGCAGCTTCGGCTGGGACTGGCGTGAGGCGGGGACGATGAACGCCGGGCTGGTGCAGGACGGCCATTGGTGGCGGGCCTTCACGGCCCTGACGCTGCATGCCGATTTGGGCCACATCGTCGGCAACTCGGTGTTTGGCGCGGTGTTCGGGATCTTTGCCGGCCGCTACCTGGGCTCGGGTTTCGGCTGGCTGCTGATTCTGCTCGGCGGCGCGGCGGGCAACTTGGCCAACGCCTTCATTCAGCCCGCCGCCTTTCTTTCGGTGGGCGCATCCACCGCCAATTTCGCGGCGCTCGGCCTGACTGGCGCCTTCATGTGGCAGCGCAGCCGCGTCGAGTCGCGTAGCTGGAAGCGCAACTTCGCGCCACTTTTCGCAGCCTTGGCCCTGCTCGCCTACACCGGCGTGGGTGGCGAGCGCACCGACGTGGTGGCCCACTTCACCGGCTTCGCCGCCGGGGCGGTTGCCGGCTTGGGCGCTTCCACCTTCGACATCCGGCGTCTTGGCAAGAGCGGCCAAGCCATCGCTGGCGGCTTGGCGCTGGCGCTGCTTGCCTACGCTTGGCTGCGGGCGGGGAGCGCAATGTGAACCGACCGTTCGAGTCGTCGCGGTTGATTGCCGCTGTCCTGCTCACCGCGTTTCTGGCGACGCCGCAATTGGGTCAAGGGCACGGCGGCGTGGTGGCGGAGGAGGACGTTTGCCTGCTGCGCATGGGCTTCCTGCAGGCCCACTTTACCCTGTACCTGCCGGACAGCCGCGGCGCGGAGGAGTTTTGCGAGGAGTTGCCGGACGTGGGACCGAGCCTGTTCGTGATCGAATACCTGCATGAGATGATGAAGGAGATGCCGGTGTCGTTTCGCGTCATCACCGACGACCAAGGCTTTGGCATTTTCGCCAACTGGGACGATGTGCTGTCCATTGGCAACTTGGAGGCGCAGACGGTGTTCCGCCGCCCCTTGGTCGTCGAACCTACCGGGGTGGTCACATTGCGCCATGACTTCACCGAGGCGGGCGGCTACATCGGCATCGTCGAGGCGGAGAATCCCGTTAACGGCAAAGCTTACAACGCCGTGTTTTACTTCGAGGTCGGCAACGCCGGCTACGGGTTGATTCCCTTGTTCGTCGGCCTCATCGCCGCCGCCCAGGTCGGGTTCTGGTTCAGCACCGGCACGTTGCAGCGCTTCCTGCGGCGGTTGCGGCGGCGCTGACAGGAGCACAAGGGAGCTGCTCTTGGCGGGGAACTCCCGCGGTTGAGGACCAGGACAGGACGCCGCACGAACCTTCGGTTCGCGTTGGAGCTTCGCTGGCGCGAAACTCCTGTTCGATTAGCCGGATTCCGCGGGCGCCCCCTCCGCGCTGAATTGCGCAGGCCCTTAGCGCCCGCTGGACTTGCCGCTGGACTCGCCTTGCTGGGCCAAGGCATCGCGCTCCAGCACCCGGGCGCCGCGCAGGATGCCGCCCAAGGCGTAGTTGCCTTCGTGGCAGGCGTATTCAAAGACCCGCTCGTCAGTGGCTGGCCACGGGTATTCGCCGGTCCAAGCAGCGGTCCAGCTTGGGTCCTCAACGGTGAAGCGGTAGCGCAGGGTGGTGTCGTCGATGCGCGCGAATCGCTCTTCCACGCGCAGGTCGGCGGAGCCGAGCATCAGTCCGGTGGTCTCCCGGAAATTGGCGGTCTTGACCACCAGTTCGTCACCCTCCCAGTGCCCGATGGAGTCGCCCATCCACTTGCGGACGCTATCCGACTCATGCTCTGCGCCAATGCGGATGATGCGTGCGTCGTGGTTCATCTCCGCCAGGATCATGACGGTGTCTTCGGTCTGCACGATGCGCTTCAAGTTGTTGTACATCACGGGCAGCATCGGCGGGCCGGAGGTGGAGCCGAACCCGAGCAGGCAGCGCTCCCCCAGGGGCCGCATCTCCGGGTCGTCATAGGGACCGGTTTCATGATTCACCCACCAAGCCGTGCCGGTGTTCTCCTGCAGGCGTTCGCGGCTCGACGCCAGACGCGCCATGCCGCGCTCGGAAAGTGGTGGCAGCCTGCCGTTGGGTGGATCGACGATGATGGAGGTGCGCCAGGCGCCGTCGATCTTGAAGCTGCTGTTGCCGATATCGACAAAGAAGGCGTTGTAGCCGCCGACGCCGCCCGCCGCGCCTTCGTACTCCGGGATGTAGAACTCCGTTCCGCCGGCCGGCGGCGCACTGCGGTTGGGGTCGCTCGGCGCTGCGTCTTTGGCCATGTAGTTGCGCCAGCGCTCCGCGATGGCCTCGGCCTGCTCATCGGTGAGGGTAGCCTTGCCCTCAAAGTGGTCGGGCCGCTGCAGCGGCGTGAGCGTGGCGACGTTGTACACGCCGCTGAGGTCCGGATGCCCGGATGCGGTGCGCGGGATGTCGCTGCCGTCGCCTAGGGCGGGCGTTGCGGCCAGGCACAGCGCGGCCAATGAAAGCCAAGTGTGTCGGGGCATGGGTAATCTCCTCTATTCGTTTGAGATCGCGATTTCCTTGTCGGTGATGAATTCCAGCAGGGCTGGCTGGCCGTTTTTGGTGGCCTCGATGCCGCGCCGCAGGGCCGCTTGAATGTCTTTCGGATCTTGCACCCGTTCCCCGTAGCCGCCGAACGCCTTGGCCATGTCGGCGTAGTGGCCGGAGATGTTGGTGGCGCCGTACTTCTCCTGGGAAACGGGCATGATCGGAATTTCAATGGCCATCGAGAAGTTGTTGAACAGGATGGACAGGATGGGGATGCGTTCCCGAGCCGCCGTCTCGAAATCCATGCCGGTGAAGCCGATGGCGGCGTCGCCCCAGACGTTGATGCAGAGTTTCTCCGGGCGCGCCAGCTTGGCGCCCATGGCGAGGCCCAAGCCGTAGCCGAGCTGGGTGGTCTTGCCCCAGCCGATGTAGCTTAGGGGGGCGGTGGCCTCCCAGAAGGGCGTGATCTGATCCCTTGGGCTGCCGGCGTCGTGGGTGATGATGACGTCGTCCTTGTCGACCAAGGCGTTGAGTTCCCAGAGCACCCGGTAGGGATTGATGGGCGCTTGGTCGTTGGTGAGCTTGGGCAGCCATTCGCCAAGCCAGGCTTCGCGGAGGCTGGCGATGCGGGCCGGCACGTTGGCCCGGGCATCGGCCGGTGCGCGGCTGTGGGCTTCCATGGCGTCGGCAAGGGCCGCCAAGGTCAGCTTGGCGTCGCCGATCAGCCCGTGCTGCGCCGGCACTTCCTTGTTCAGCTCCATCGGATCCAAGGTGGCGTGAATGATGGTCCGACCCCTCGGCATCGGCACCCCGAAGCTGGTCAGGGCGAAGCTGCAGCCGATGCCGAGAATGACGTCGGCCTCATTGAGAAACGCCTTGACGGGCCGCGGATTGGCCCGACCGCCGGAGCCGAGCGACAGCGGATGGTTTTCCGGGAAGGCGCTCTTGCCCTCAATACTGGTGGTCACTGGGATGTTCCAAGCTTCGGCGAGCGCCCTGAGTTCATCCCAAGCGCGGGCGTAGTGAACGCCCTGGCCGACGTAGATCACTGGCCGCTCGGCCTTTGCCAACACCGCTGCGGCTTCGGCGACCGCTTCTGGGTCCGGCCCTGAACGGGTCTTGTAGCTCGGCTGATAGCGCCAGTTGTCCGGCACCTCCTCACGGAACACATCCACCGGCACTTCGATCAGCACCGGTCCGGGCCGGCCGTTGCGCAGTTGGAAGAAGGCGCGGCGCATCACCTCCGGCAGCGCCTTGCCCATGGTCAGCGGCTCCGCCCACTTGGTGACCCCGCGCATGTTTTGGGTGGAGTTGAAGTTGGGATAATAGTTGGCGATGCGGCGCGGGTAGCCGCCCGGCATCACCAGGATGGGCACGGACTCCGAGTAGGCTTGGGCAACCCCGCCGAAGGCGTTCTCGGCGCCGGGGCCATGCTGCATGCAGAAGACGCCGATCTTCTCCCCGGATGACAGCCGGGAGTAGGCGTCCGCCATATGCAGCCCGATGCGCTCCTGGCGCACGATGACGGTGCGGATGTCCTCGGCGGCGGCCGCCTCGATGATCGGGTTGACCGGATAGGCGAACAGGATGTCCACCCCCTCCGCCTTCAACTCCTTGCCGATGGCTTCGTCGACTTTCATGGCCTGCCCCGGTTCCGTTAAGCCCGATGATAGCTTGCTCCAGCGCCGGGGAACACTCAATGGTTGTCGATGAATGGCGAGTTCTTGGGCAACTTCCCGCACCGCGTTGGGAGATTGGCTAAAGACGGAGGATGGGCCCTGCGGATTTAGTGACCTTTTCAAACCTGAGAAGAGGCATATACTCCTGAAACGGACGCTTAAGGAAACTTCGGGCATGGCCACAAGCATTCAGGCGCCGGGGATTGATCGGCGGCAGGCGGGAGCGACCTTGGAGGCGTCCCAGCGGGCGCTTTATGAGCGCATCAAAGACACGGCGCATCAAAGACATGGCGCATCAAAAACATGCGGGCGGAGCAGCGGGCGGGCTCGTCCACGCTGTTCAACCTGATGCTGGCCATAGCGCTAGGCATGGCGGGCGTTGCGGGTGGCTGGCTCTGCGGCCAGTTTTTCTAGCTGGGCGGCAACGGCGGCCTCCGCGTCTTGCCCTCACCGCTTTGAGTCCGACGGATGGATGCGGTTGACTTCGATGAGTTTCGCAGCGACGTCCGCGCTTGGCTTCAGGTCAACTGCCCGGCCCGCGCCCGCGGCCCCGGACAGGTGGCTTGGGGCAGCCGCAAGATCGAGCTGGAGCCGGAGGTGCGCCTGTGGCTCGAGCGCATGTCGCAGCAGGGTTGGACCGTGCCTACTTGGCCGAAGGAGTACGGCGGCGCGGCGCTTGGCCGCGACCAATAGCGCATTCTTATCGATGAGCTCAGGCGCATCCGCGCCCGCACCCCACTGACCGGGCGGGGCGTCAACTACATCGGTCCGACGTTGCTGGAGTACGGCGATGATGAGCAGAAGGCCCGCTGGCTGCCCGGCATTGCCCGGGGCGAAGGCGGATGGGCCATGGGCTATTCCGAACCGGGAGCGGGTTCCGACCTCGCCAGTCTCGACCTGAAGGCGGTGCGCGACGGCGACCAATTCGTCCTCAATGGCCGCAAGATCTGGACCTCCGACGCCATGCACTGTGACTACATCTTCATCCTCGCCCGCACCAGTCCGGACAAACCTAGGCACCAGGGCATCAGCTTGATCTTGGTGGACATGGACCAGCCCGGCGTGCAGGTGCGGCCCATCCGGCTGATTTCCGGCTCATCGCCTTTCAACGAGACCCTGTTCGAGGACGCCATTGCCCCGGCAATCGATGTGGTTGGCGGCATCGACAACGGCTGGACCGTGGGCAAGCGCCTGCTGCAGTTCGAGCGCTCCACCCATGCGGGGATCAACATCTCCGGCTCCCAAGGCGGGCGCAGCGCGGAGAGTCGCCTGCCGCAAACCATCATGCGCTATGCGCCCGTCGCCGATGGCCGCATCGCGGACGCCGACCTGCGCGAACGGCTGGTCCGCATCGAGCAGAACGGCCATGCCCAGCGCCTGAGCCAGCAGCGGGTCATTGAGGAAATGCAAGCGCGGGCCCCCGGCTTCGCGTCATCGGCGGTGAAGCTCACCGGCGCCCGGAACGCCCAAGACGGCCACGAACTCGTTCTCTCGGCCATGGGCCTGCGAGGTGTCGGCTGGGAAGGGGCGGGCTTTGCCGCCGAGGAACTCGAAGCCACCCGCGAATGGCTTCGCCAAAAGGCCCTGACCATCGCCGGCGGCACCAAGGAAATTCAGCTGAACATCATCGCCAAGCGGGTTTTGGGACTGCCGGACTAGGCTCCATCTGGATGGAGCGTCGTTCGGCCGAAGGTCGCCTATGAGGCAACCAGCGCCGAAGCCCAGTCCTTGATGAGGTGGTGGGCGATGGCGATGGCGCCTGGCACTTTCAGGGTGGCGCTTGCCTCGTCCAGGGCCTTGGCCACTTCGCCGCGCTCGAACCAGCGCACGTCGGCCATCTCCTCCGGGTCGATCTGGATGTCCGTGCCGAGCGCCCTGCCGTGGCAGCCGATCATCAGCGAGGAGGGAAAGGGCCAGGGCTGCGATGAGTGGTAGGTCACCTCGCCGACGGCGATGCCGGCTTCCTCGCGCACTTCGCGGCGCACCGCCTCCTCGATGGACTCGCCCTGGTCCATGAACCCGGCCAGTGCTGAGTACATGCCGGTGCGCACCAAGGGGCCGTGGGGTTGGCCGAGCAGGCAGCGCTCACCATCGATGATGAGCATGATGACCACCGGGTCGGTGCGCGGAAAGTGCTCCGCGCCGCAGGCGCCGCAACGGCGGATGTGGCCGCCCTTGGCGGACTCGGTCCGCTCTCCGCAGACGCTGCAGTGGCGATGCCGGTTGTGCCAGCCGAGTTGGGCGCGGGCCTGGGCGACGATGCCGGTCTCCTCACCCGCCATGCGCATTGCGGCGAAGCGGCAGTCCTCGAATCGCCAGCCACCGCCTAAGCCCAACCGGCCCAAGGGATCGTCCGGTCCCGACACGTCCACTGCGAAGTGCGCGACGTCGCCCTCGAGACCCAGCAAAATCGGCTCCGAGCCGTTGCCTGCGGCCTCGACCTCCATGGCGGACACCCAGCCGAGGGCATTGCCTTTGAGCAGCACGTTGAGGTCGGCGAAGGGCAGGAAGCGGCTGGAGAAGCTGCGTTTGGCTGTTGCCAGCCAATCGGCATCGCGGCGTTCGGCGTCGGCGCGATTCAGCGGATTGCCACTGAAAGTGTGGATCAAGCTCATGGCGGCTCCTAGCTTCGATTTAAGTTGAATCCGGCGTCTGCAGTCCGCACGAGTCTTCGAAGGGCTCGACGGCGACCCCATAGGGCAGCGTGGCGAGGGTGGCGCCGTCCTCATCCGCCAGTGCCTGCAGCCAGTCCAGCATGACGCGGGCGCCGTCCAATTTGATCTCACCCAAGGGCAGGAAAAAATCATCCCAGTGGATGGGCAGCACGCATTTCGCCCCGACGGCTGTGACGATTTCCGCGTAGTAGGCGTGGCTGTGGGCTTCGCCTAGGGTGTCGAGCCCGCCGATGCCGAGCAGGACCACATCGGCGGAGATGCCGTCCAAGGCGCCCTTCACATAGCCGGCGCTGCCCTGGACCAAGGCGGTGCCGGCGGGATGGCTGACGAGTATGGAATAGGACCCGCCTTCCTTCCAGTCCAGCAGACTGGCCGGTGGCCGCAAGGGCGCATCGATCGTGCCGGGAATGGGCGGGCCACCGTCTGCCAAGGGCGCGTGGGCGGAGCGAATCAGGCTTAAGGCGAATTGGCCGAAGCGGAATTCGCCGCGCTCGGCAACGGTTCTGATCCGTGACTCGGGGACGTCGGCGCCCCGGGCGATGTTGGCGGTGGATTCCGAGCCGAGCACCACGGCGCCAGTCCGTTCGGCGATTAGCCCTAAGTCCATGGCGTGGTCGAAGTGGGAGTGTACCGGCGTGATCGCCGCAAGACCCTCAAGGCCCGCCCGTTCAATCATGCGCTCGATCCGGCTGAGTTCCGGTGTTGCCCGCATGTTTGCCCAAGCGGCGGGGTCGTCCGCCAGGGGCGGCGGCTTGGGACGGCTGAAGAAGCCGTCGATCATCACCTTGGTGTCGCCGTCGTCGAACAGCAGGGTGGTGACGCCGTACCAGGTGACGGTCAAGCTGCCCTTGGCCTGCGGCAATTCGGGGAAGCCCAATGCGCCGGTGGCCGATGGCACCGTTTCCGCCGCAGTGCCTGCCGCCGCGGCCCACGCCAGGATGGTCAGCCTGTCCCGCCACCGTCGCCAGTTGCGGTCTGCCGTTGTCTGGATCACTGATCCGCTGCCCTTTAGTTTGCACAACAAATCATAGCGGAGTCCGCAGAGTTTGGCGCAAGCCAAACTCCAACGAACCCGCGCCGGCGGGTTCGC
>JAQAJJ010000010.1:2836-11013 GCA_028278675.1 Candidatus Azophilus lithoversatilis | reverse complement strand
GACTGCCGGATTGGGTCAAAGCCACGGCGGATTCCGCAGAGTTTGGCGCAAGCCAAACTCCAACGAACCCGCGCCAGCGGGTTCGCGTTTGCCCATGTTGTAGAAACCCGAGCCGGGGTTAAACTAGGGGCTTCGGTCAGGAGCTTGGAGGCGCGTTCGTGGATCAGCAAGAAATTGCACGGCTGCGGGACTTGATGGAATTTGAGGCGGGTCGCAAGGAGCCGCCGGCTGGCTTTCCCGCACTGCCCGACCTACCTGGCGGACGCTACACGGACCGGCGGTTCTTTGAACTTGAGAAGGCGCACATTTGGCGTCGGTCCTGGCTGCTCGCCGGCCACATCGACGAAGTGCCGGAGCCTGGCTGCTTCCGCCTTTGGGAAAACGCCGGCCAGCCCGTGCTGATCGTTCATGCCGACAGCGGCGACATCAACGCCTTCTACAACACCTGCAGCCATCGCGGTGCGCCGATCGTCACCCAGGAGTCCGGCCGGCGGCCGCGCTTGGTCTGCAAGTACCACGGCTGGACCTACAGTCACGATGGGGAGTTGTTGGCCATCCGCGACCCGGAGGACTTTCAGGGCCTGGACTTCTCCTGCAGGGGTCTGAAGCGCATCCGTTGCGAACGCTTTGGCAACTTGATCTTCGTCAACTTTGACGACGGCGCCCCCAGCCTGCTCGAATGGCTCGGGCCCATCGCCGGGGAGTGGGAGGAGTTCCAGTTCGGCAACTGCCGATTGGCGGCGCGCCACTCATTCGACCTGAACTGCAACTGGAAGATCGCCATGGAGGCCAACACCGAGGTCTATCATGTGCGCAGCATCCATCCGAAGACCGTTGCTCCCATCCTGGATGATCGGCGCAACGTCAACACCCTGTATCCCAACGGCCACGGTCGCATGGTTGCCCCGGCGCCGAAGGGCGTCAATGACCCGCGCGCCATCCGCCTGCCGGGCGGGGCTGAGATCGAAACCGTTGGCGAAATCGCCCGCACCTGCACCCAGTCCTATGGGGTGTTCCCCAATTGGGTGTCGCCCTTGAACCAGCGCGCCCTGCCGCCGCTTTTGTTCTGGCCCAACGGCATCAACCGGTGCCGGCTCGAGACCTGGACCTTGGCACCGGACTGGGGCGATGGCCCCAAGCCGGACATGTGGACGGTGAATGACGGCGAGCGCTTGGCCGATGTGCTTATCGAGGACACCGAGTTTGGCGAGTGGATCCAAAAGTCCGTTGAGTCCTACGGTTTCAAAGGCGTGCCGCTGGGCTATCAGGAGGCCCGCATCTACCATTGGAACCAGGCCGCGGACCGCATGATCGGCATCGAGAACATCCCGGAGGAGTTGCGGGTCGCCCAGGTCATCGGCGATGAGTGGATCTACCCCAACGACCCGCGCCTGGACCAGATGGCGGCGCTGCAATCGCGGCGGCGGTCGGCGTAAGCCCCCGGTTCCGCCTTGCGGACATGCGGGAGAACGTATGCCGCACCTCCGCGATGCGAGGGCATAACGAACCGAAGGCCCGCGCCCTCGCAGCGGCGCCCTTGGGCACCGTTCCCTGAGGAGCTAGTGATCGAGTCCTCGATGTTCAGCCGTTGAAGCGCTGCTCCAGGTAATGGAACACGGCCCGCATGGCCATGGCTTCGCCACCTTCGGGGCGGCCTGGACGGCTGCGCACGTTGTAGCCCATGATGTCGAAGTGGGCCCAAGGTGCGCCGTTCACGAACTTCTCCAGAAACAGGGCCGCGGTGATGGCGCCGCCATAGGGCGAGGCGGCGGAGTTCAGGGTGTCGGCCACCTTGCTCCTCAGCAGGTGGTTGTAGTCGCCGTGCAGCGGCAGCCGCCAGAGGGGATCGTCCACGGCGATTCCGGCGGCAAGCAAGCCGTCGGCGAGATCGTCGTCGTTGCAGAACAGAGCGGAAAGCTCCGCGCCCACTGCGGAGCGGGCCGAGCCGGTCAGGGTGGCGAAGTCGATCATCAGTTCGGGCGCATCCTCGGCCGCCAGCGCCAAGGCGTCGCATAGGATGAGCCGCCCTTCGGCGTCGGTGTTGTCGATTTCCACCCGCAGGCCCAGATAGGTGTTCAGGATGTCGCCGGGACGGTAGGCGTTGCCGGCAACGGCGTTCTCCACCGCCGGAATCAGCAGCCGCAGGCGCACCGGCAGCGCTTCGGCCATGATGAGTTGGGCAAGCCCCAACGCCGCCGCCGCCCCGCCCATGTCCTTTTTCATGGACCGCATCCCTTGGGCGGGCTTGAGGTTCAGCCCGCCGCTGTCGAAGCAGACGCCCTTGCCCACCAAGGCGATGAGCGGATTCCCCGGCTCGCCCCAAGTGATGTCAATCAGGCGCGGCGCATCCGCCGCGGCCCGTCCGACCGAATGAATGGCCTCGAAGCCTTCGGCGAGCAGATCGTCGCCTACCAGAATGCGGCAATTGGCGTCATAAGCGCCCGCCACCTGAGCCGCCTCCTCCGCCAGCAGGCTGGGCGGCAGGTCGCCCGCTGGCGTATTGATGAGGTCGCGGACCAATTGCACTGCCGAGACGAAGTTGCCAAGGCGTTCCTGGCGTGCCGAATCCGGCAGCACGAGTTGGGCCGCTGGCCGGGCCTCGCTTCGATAGCGGGTGAACTGGTAGCAGCCGAGCCCCCATCCGAGCAGCTCCACTTCATCCACAGGCTCGGTCAGCCGATACGCGCCTTCGCCCAGCCTCAGGGGCAGTCCGCCGAGGGCGGCGATGGCGGAAGCGCCGTCCCAGCCGGCTGCCACGCGCACGTTGTCCGTGCCTTGGCCGAGCCAGCAGATCTGCCCGGCCTTGGCCTGAAAGCGATGGCGGTCGGCCTGTTCCCGGTCGGCAGCGGGCAGGGCGCGCAGCCATTCAGCACGGTCTCGGCTGCGCACCAACTCGATGGGGATGGCGCCAACGGCGCTCGGAAGGTAGGGATCGGCCATGTTGAGCGAGGCTACGCGCTGATCGGGGCTGACGCAAGTTCCCGTTCGGATTTGTAAAATAAATTCACAAATTTTCCCTTGTCTCCAGTTCAGAAATGTCCCCTTCCGGCGAGTGGCCTGAGGGCGGCGTGGGCTGCACGGGGGAGGTCTGGCGATGTGCGAAGCCCGCGTCTGGGGAGGTCGGTTGGTGGCGCTCCGGCACGGGTCGTCCGCCTTGGCTCGGTCCACCCGCAGCCGCTCGCTCTTCCCGTCTCGATCGGCAGCGGCTCCCGGCGCTTCGGAATTACGGAAAGGAAACTCTACGGCTTTGGGCTAACAGGGTTTGGCGGCGTGTACCAAATGGGCGATGACCAAGCTCGCTCCTTTATGGCGACCGGCGTTTGCGGGTGCGCACAGTCCGCTGGGCGTTCTTCAGGCGGCATGGCCAGGCATTGCCAAGCGCTGTAGCGGCAACTGGGGTTTTCCAAAGCCCTCAGTTCGAACAGGGCGTCGCGGCTGTTCTCCTCCGCCCAGACGCCGACCAAGCCGCCGGGGTTGTGGTTGACGCCGGCGAAGGTGGCGTCGCCGAATTGAACGCGCTCGAAGGCAGTGTCGTCGCCGTAGCCCAAATGACCGGGATAGTCCCGTTCACTGACGCCGCCAGCGGTGGCGTTGTGGGTGTCGGTGCTGGCCATCAGGCCGAATTTGAATGGGTTCACGCCGAGTTCGCGCTCCTGCCGCAGGCCCTCGATCAAGGCGTAACGGACATAGCTTAGGGAGCTTAGGCAATCGGGCCCCCAATGCGGCATCCAGTCGGCCGCAGCGTTCTCGCCGCAGGACGCCGCGCCTTGCGGCCAACGTTGATTGAACAGCAAGTCGACGAATGGCTCGAAGCCGCACTGCTCGTCTTCGCCAAGCACGCCCCCCAAGCCGTTGCGGCATTCGGAATTACCCTTGTGCTGCATGATTTCCACCAGCGGCTCCAACCCGGCCCTGAGCGCTGCGCGTTGCCGCTTGGCCTCGCGGGAGTCCGCGCCAGGGTAGTCCACGGCGAACAGGCGTCCGTTGCTGATGTTCGAGTTGTGCGGGATGGCCAGTACGTCGCAGCCTGGATGGCCGTCCAGGCAGCGTTCCTTGAGCAGGCGCCATAGATCCCACTCCCGGGTGGCGTCCAGATAGGAGATGGGCCGGTTCGGCACCACCGCGTTGCGGAATATGACGTTGCGGTGCAGATTCGACATCAACCGTTGGGAGCTGTATTCGTAGCCGACGAAAGTGGTGCGCTGGCAATCGGCGCTGGCGTCGTTCCAGCGCTCGGCGGCGGCGACGACCTCGCGCCACACCCCTTGCGCGGCTTGGGCGCAGCGCTCGCCTGCGGCGCCGCAAAGTTCGCGGTCGCGCCAGGAGAAGGGGACGGCGATCTTCGAGACGATGCGCGGTGCCAAGCGCTCCTGGGAGCGCACGGCCTGGCAGAACGCCGAATCGTAGCCGCGGTCCGAAGCATCGAGGCACAGCGCCTGTTCGCCGAGAAACTCGGCGTGATCGGTGACCGCGGCGAAGTCAAGGGGCCGGTCGATGCGTACCTCGCGCCCTGCCGTCCCGCCATGGAGCGGTAGGCGAATCATCCCGCCGAAGGCGTAGCGGTAGGCACCGTCCGGTCGCACTCGGACGGCCAGCGACCAAGCGTCCAACGACAAGGCGGTGTGAACGTGCAGGTCGCCGAAGAATGCCTGGCGGGCGGGCCTGTGGTTGCGGCACCGCACCCGCTCGACGCGGTGTTTGGGCGCGCGCAAGTCCACGGCGTCTTAGGCTGTCTCCGGCGGCAGTTTCGTGCCGCAGGCGGTCAATAGGAACAGTGCCGCGACGGGTGCCGCCAGAGGTGAAATTGTCTTGATTGACGGGTTCCTCCGGAGCGGCTAGAGACGGTCCTTCAGGCGATAGTAGAGCATGCCCAAGGCGATGATCTGGTTGCCCATCCATTGCGTTCCCGGAATGCGGAAGTGCTTCATGCCGGCGAACAGGTCGAACTGCTCCAAGGTGCCGGTGATGGCATCGGCGAGTATCTCGCCCATGACGTGGGTGCCGCTGACCCCGTGGCCGGAGTAGCCTTGGCAGTAGTAGACGTTGTTGTTGATGCGGCCCAGGGCGGGGACGCGGTTCAGCACGATGCCGATCTTCCCGCCCCACTGAAAATCGATTCGCGCACCCTTGAGCTGCGGGTAGATCTGGTGCATGCGCGGCAGGATGTAGGCCTTGATGTCCGCGGGCTCGCGCCCGGAATAGTTGCAGGCGCCGCCGTACAGCAGGCGTCTGTCGGCGGATAGGCGGTAGTAGTCGACGATCTCGTTGAGGTCGCAGACCGCGACGTCCAGCGGGTTGATTTCATTGATCGCTTCTTCGGAGAGGGGCTCGGTGGCGATGATGTAGCTGCCGGCCGGAAACACCAGGTTCGAGAGGCGCTTCGGCTCCAGGCGGCTGTAGGCATTGCCCGCCAGCACCACGGCATCGGCCTCCACCGACCCGGCGGCGGTCCTCACCTTGGGACGTGCCCCGTGCTCAATGCCGGTGACGGGGGATCGCTCGAACAGCTTGGCGCCCAGTCCCTGCGCCGCCCTAGCCTCGCCGATGCACAGGTTCAGCGGATGCAGATGGCCATCTCGAAAGCAGGCGAAAGCGCCGAGGTAGGCGTCGGTGCCGAGCCTGTCCCGGGTCTTGTTCCGGTCCCAGATTTCGTAGGCGTAGGGGAAGCCGCGCCGTTCCCGCTCGGTTGCGAAATCCTCGATCTCCGCCAGTTGGCGGGGCTTCAACGCGGTCTCGACGTAGCCGCTCTTCAGGTCGCACGCGATGCCGTACTTGTCCACTCGCTCGTGGATGATCTCGTGGCCCCGCCAACGGATGTCCCACAGCATGTCGGCGACGCCTGGGCCGTGCTGGCGCTCGATCCGGTCCAGCCCGCTTATGCCGTTGATCAGCTGGCCGCCGTTGCGTCCGGAAGCGCCCCAGCCGATTCGGTTGGCCTCGACCACCGCTACCGAATAGCCGCGCTCAGCCAGCGTCAGGGCGGTGGCGATGCCAGTGAATCCAGCACCGACCACGCAGACGTCCGCCCTGTGGCCACCCTCCAAAACCGGCTGGTCGGTCACTTCGTTGACCGTGGCGGCGTAGTAGGAGCGGGTGTGCTCCCGCGGTTCGACTGTCATCATCGCTCCAAACCTGTATCGTCCTGCTCCTGCGCCAAGCGATTTTACGCGCCATGGGAACGAAGTGCCCGTATGGGCCCCTGTGGAGTTGCTCAGGTCCGGCAATGCGGTCAACCCAGCGGGAATTGGCGACGCGGCATGCCCCGGCTGTGACCCCGGAGATCAGTCGTCGAAGTCGGCGATCAGTGGTTCCCCGGCTCGGCCAGCGGCCCCGCCGTGGGCGGCTGCCGTGCTTGATCCATCCTGCTGCGGTCTACCGGGTAGCCGTCCTTCCAGAGGGCGATGATGCGAGTGCTGTGAGAAAGGTCGCTTTCGAGGTCCCGGCAGACCCGCCCTCGTCCATTTCGATCACCTTCAACGCGAGCTGTGCCTGGTGGTAAGGGGGAAAGTGATTGCCGGCTATTTGAGGAATGACGGCAACAGCGCGATCGGCTATCACAGACCGGGAAGAAACGCCATCAGCAGGTAGATGAGATTGGTTGTGGCAACGGCGGATTGTGCTTCATCCAAGCACCGATCGCGAGACCTAAGGTGCGGAGCGGGATCACGCTGGAGAGCACGACGCCACCCAGCGCGTACCAATGCCGGCGGTACGGTGTCACGTCGGCGGCGTAGGCTGCAGCTAGCGCTCCGTCAAGCTTGCCAATTCGTTGACCAAACCCACGAACTGAGGCTTCCCGCCCAAGCTCAGCGTTAGCCACTCAGCAGGTCGAGCGATCCGAGGTCCTCGCACATAGCGATGCTGCGCTTGGCCATGGTCATGAACATGTCGTTGCCGCGTTCGGTCTCGCCGACGATCATGGAGGCGACCACCGCCATGTGCAGCCCGGCCGGCGCACAGCGGCGATAGAGATTCCAGCAGGCGTCCCAGCTTAGATCGACGCCGTAGCTGTGCAGCACGTCGAGGTAGTGCTTGAGCAGCCCATGCTCCTCCTTGGCGCGGTGCTCCGGCGTCACGGAAGTGCCCATGAAGTAGCTCGCGTCATTGAGAGCGCAGCCGAGCGCCACCGATTGCCAGTCGAACACCGTGAGCGGACGCGGCGGGCTGTCATTGGCCTCTCCAAAGATCATGTTGTCGAGCCGGTAATCAATGTGGATCAACGTCTGGGGCCCCTCAGTGTCGCCGTAGGCGGATTGCTTCTCGCCGAAGTGGGCTACGGCGTTCAATTCGGCGGCGCTGAGCCGGTCGGCGTAGCGCTCAACGAAGCCCGGCTGCGTTGCGTTGTAGAGTGGCGCCTCGCCTAGGCTGGGTGGCGGGCGAGTCAGCAATTCATGATTGGCGATTGCGGGGTCCCCCCAACGAGGTCCCTGCAGCTTGGCGAGTTCCTCCAAGGCCAAGGCGGCTTGGTCCGTGCTGCATTCCGAGAGTTGGTCGATTTGGAAGCCGGGGGCCAGATCCTCCATCAACAACATGAACTCATGGCTGCCGGGATCGAATTGCGCCGCGAAGATGGCGGGCGTGCGGATGTCCACCGTAGCGGCCAAGGTGGAGTAGAAAAAGACCTCCCGTTCGTAGTTCCGCAGCAGGATGCCGGTTTGTCGGCTGGTGGGGTCGGTGGCGGGGAACTTGCCCACGAGGGTCTTCGGCAGGGTACCGTCCGCCGACAGCGTGAAACGGGCGTTCTGACCGACCTGACCGGCGCCGATGCGCTGCCAGCCCACTGAATCGACCGTGCCCGAAAAGCCCGCTCGGTTGAGGATGGCGGTCAACCCGGCCGGCGTCACTTGGTCCGGGTTGGACAGGATCTGGTTTCGGGGTGACGGCATGGCTTCGACGGTTTGGGCGGATGGCGATGGCGATTCATACTATCATCCGCGGAGAAAACCTCTGAGTTGCGAATTGGAAACCCAATGTCTCGCAAATCCCACCCGGCGCACTGCTCGAAGTTTACGGAACTCGGCTTCTACGGCCTGCCGGGCCACCCCCGCACAAAACCGAGGGGCGGACGCTGATGCGCCATAGGGTGCGTGACAGGGCACTAGCCGCACCTATTCATGAATAATCTACTGCGGTCGTCAATAGCAGCGAAATCACTGGGCGTGCTCCCGCCGCGTGCT
>JAQAJJ010000010.1:0-2759 GCA_028278675.1 Candidatus Azophilus lithoversatilis | reverse complement strand
TAGGTGCGGCTAGGGCCAGGAGCCTGCGCCGCAGGAATTCGCGAAAGCGAAAATTCGCTGTCGCTGCCCCTTTGAACGGGCGATTGAGGAGAATAGCCAGCTATAATTTGACGAAATCGAACGTTCAAAGGGGCGGATGAGAGCGGATTTGCAGCCGTGAATTCCGGAGGCAGAGGTTCCTGGACTACCCCAACTACGACCGGGAACGGGAGTTGATCGATAGCGTTGCCCCGCCCGAGCAGATCGCTGCCGTAGGGAAACTGCTGCCGGAGTCTTGGCGAACAGCGGCGGTGGGCGACGCCAAAACCTGCGCGGCGCGCTGGCTGGACCAGTTTGAAGCGGGCGCGGACGGTATCATCATCCACGCCAGCACCCGGGATAAGTTCGCCCCGGTGCTGCGTGAGTATGAGCGGATCAGGCCGGATCGACGCTTTGCCGAGCGTACCAACCGACCGGCCTAATCGCTCCAAGGGAGGATCAGAGGTGCTCAATAAACTTGACGACTACCCCGTGCATCAGACGCCCGAGCCGCTCGCCCATCCCGCCACCAGCGACCGCAACGCCTACGACCGCACTTGGTACAACGGCTATGCTGCCGACGGCAGCTACTACTTCGGTATGGGCATGGCGGTGTATCCCCATCGGGGGGTGCTTGACTGCGCCTTCAGCGTAGTGCGTCCCGGCGGCCTGCAGCGCTGCTTCTTCGCCTCGAGGCGGGCGCCGCATGAGCGCACGGAGATGCAGGTCGGGCCCATGCGCATCGAAGTGCTTGAACCGATGAAGCAGGCGCGGTTGACGCTGGACGACAACGACAGTGGCGTCGGCTGTGAACTGCTGTTCTCGGCGCGCACGGCGGCGATTCAAGAGCGGAGGCAGACCCTGTGGCAGGGCACCCGCCGAGTGATGGACGCCACCCGCTTTGCGCAGTTCGGTGCTTGGAGCGGCACCGTCCGCACCCCGGACGGGGACATCGCTGTGCATGAAAGGGAATGCCGCGCCACCAAGGATCGCTCCTGGGGCCTGCGTGGGGTGGGCGAACCGGAAGTTGGCGGCGCGCCTCAGGCACCGGGCAGCTTCTTCTTTCTCTGGGCGCCGCTGTTTTGGGAGGACCATGTCTCCCACGCCATCTTCTTCGATGGTCCGGGCGGGGAGGCTTTGGTGCGGGAAGCGCTCACTGCGCCCCTTTATTCGGAGGAGGGTGCCGTGCCGGACGTTGAGGATGGCCGCGTCGAGCGCATGGCCGGCGCTGCGCATCGCATCCGCTACCGAGTCAACACGCGGCTGGCCGAGTGCGTCGAACTCGACCTCATTCGTCTCAATGGCGAGGTGCGCAGCATCGTCCTTGAACCCATGCTGCGTTTCCAGATGAAGGGGCTCGGCTACGGCCACCCCAAATGGCGGCAGGGCGCTTGGCAAGGGGAGTTGGCCATGGGTCATGATGCCTTCGACCCCAACGAACTCAATCCGCTCGCTCCGGAGAACCTGCATGTGCAGCAGGTGGTGCGGGCCCGCGATGGCACGGGGGAGGGCGTTGGCGTCGTTGAGCAGGCTGTCATCGGTCCCTACGCTCCGTCAGGCTTCAGGGCGTTGCTGGATGGCGCTTCGAACTAGGGCCTGTTAACACTTCCTACGGCGCAGACTCCTAGTCGACGAGAAAGGGATGGATTTCCGCAGGCGAGGCACCTTGAGCGAAGCCCTTTGGCTCAAGGGCATCTTGTTCTCGCAGAGGCGCTCATTCAGAGCGCCGTTCCTCCGCGCGTCCTCGCGGTCAGAGCAGGGGCAACGGGAACGCAATGCGATGCCTATTGCAATGCGGGCCTACTCGTATGAAAGTTAAGGCCGTTCGGGAGTCAATCCAAATTTTGCGGACCCATCATCACCGACCGGGTCTTTGTCGCCAACCGGATAAGGAGTTGTTTGGCCATGAAACCTGTTTGCCTAGTGATAGGAGCCGGTGCCGGCATCGGCGGCAACGTGGGCCAGCGCTTCGCCGCGGCGGGCTACCATGCTTGCCTGTGCCGCCGCAGCGACGAGGAGGGCCTGAAGCGGCTTGTGGATGGCATTGAAGGCGAGGGCGGTTCCGCCTCGGGCTTCCTGCTCAACGCCGTGGCCGAGAACGCCATCGAGGAGCGGGTGGCGGCCATCGAGGCCGACATCGGCCCCATCGAGGTTGCGGTGTACAACCTCGGCGCCCAGATTGGCGACCGGGCGCTTCGGGACACCAGCCACCGGGCCTTTGAAATGGGCTGGCGGCTCGGCACCTTTGGCCTGTTTCGCTTGGCTTCGGCGGTCTGCCCGCTGATGACGGAGCGCGGCATGGGCACCCTCTTGGTGACTTCCGCGACCGCCGCGGTGCGGGGCAACAAGGGGCAGCACTCCCATGCCGCGGCGATGGGCGGGCGGCGCCTGCTCTGCCAGTCGCTCAACGCCGAGTTCGGTCCCAAGGGCATCCATGTGGCCCACGTTCTGATCGACGGCGCGGTGGATGCGCCGGACACCTTGGGTAAACTGCTCGGTCCGCAACGCTTCCAGCAACTCCGGGAGAGCCGGGGCATGGCCCATGACGGCTTGATGCTGCCTGCGAAAATCGCCGAGACCTACTACCACCTCGCTCAGCAACACCGCTCCACCTGGACCTTCGAGATCGACCTGCGGTCTTTCACCGACCGGCCTTGGTGGAACCACTAGCCGCACCTATTCACGAAGGTCGATTGTAGAGGTTCAAACGGTGCCGTACGAAAGGATATTCGTTGGAATTA
>JAQAJJ010000001.1 GCA_028278675.1 Candidatus Azophilus lithoversatilis | reverse complement strand
GTAGAAATCGAAGCTGTAGTCGCCGCCGTCGCGCCCGATGCCGCTGGCCTTCAGACCGCCGAAGGGGATGGGCAGGTGGCGGTTGTTCTCAGAATTGATCCACATAATGCCCGCCTCCAAGTCCCTTCCCAAACGCTGGGCGCGGCCTAAATCCCGCGTCCACGCATAGGCCGCCAGCCCGTAATCGACGGCGTTGGCTATGCTGAGCGCCTCCGCCTCGTCGTCGAACGCGATGGCGGTGAGCACCGGACCGAAGATCTCCTCCTGAGCGATGCGCATGTTTCCGGTTGCGCCGGTAAAGAGCGTCGGCTGAACAAAGTTGCCGCACTCAAATCCGGCTGGACGTCCGCCGCCCGCAGCGACGATGGCGCCCTCCTCCCGGGCCACTTCAAAGTAGCTCACCACCTTGCCGAGGTGATTGGGATGAATCAGCGGACCGACCTCCGTGGCCGGGTCCAGGGGATGGCCGATCCGAATGCGCCGCGCCCGCTCCGCCACCCGCCTAACGAAGGCGTCATGGATGCTGCGCTCCACCAGCAGACGGCTTGATGAGGTGCAGCGCTCGCCATTTAAGCTGTAGATCATGAAAGCGACCGCGTCGACCGCCCGCTCGAGATCGGCGTCGGCAAAGACGATCACTGGGTTCTTGCCGCCGAGTTCGAAATGCACCCGCTTCAAGGTCGCAGCGCCTTGGGCCATGATCCGACTGCCGGTCGCGGACTCGCCGACGAAGGCCACCGCCTTGATGGACGGGTGCTCGGTCAGCGCCCGCCCAGCCACCTCGCCAAGGCCCTGCACGGTGTTCAGCACCCCCGGCGGCAGTCCGGCCTCATGGCAGATCTCGACCAGCAGTTGGGCGCTTAAGGGGCTCCATTCCGCCGGTTTGTGGACCACCGTGCAGCCCGCCGCCAACGCCGGTGCGATCTTCCAAGTCGAGAGCATGAACGGCGTGTTCCAAGGGGTAATAACCCCCACCGGACCGATGGGCTGGCGCAACGTGTAGTTCAGATGATGCTCTGCGGGCAGGGAGAGGCCGTTGCCCGCCTCGGGCGCCCGATCGGCGAAAAAGCGGAAGTTCTCGGCGCCGCGCGCCGCCGCCTTGCTCATGAAGCGCATCGGCTGCCCCGTATCCGAGGATTCGACGAGGGCAATCTCCTCCGCACGGGCCTCGATGGCGTCGGCGATGCGATGCAGCAAGCGCCGCCGCTGGCCACCTGGCCAAGCCCGCCACCCGGCAAAGGCGTCCACCGCCGCGGCGGCGGCGCGGTCGATGTCCTGCGGCGCGCCGGCCGCCACTTCGTTGATCAAGGCGCGATCCACCGGCGCCCGATTCTCGAACGTCTCCCCAGACTGGCCAGCCACCGCCTCGCCCTTGATGTAGTGGCCGAGCGCCGCCCCTCGAAAACGGGCGAGGCAGGCTTCCGCCTTCGCCAAGTTGGATTCGAGCGTCCGGCTCATGGAGAGGATCCTAGCTGTCCTCCCCCGCCACGAGGGACAGCGAGGCCGAATTCATGCAGTAGCGCAGGCCGGTGGGGGCCGGGCCATCCGGAAACACATGGCCGAGATGGGCGTCGCAGGCGGCGCAGAGCACCTCGATGCGCCGCATCATCAGGCTGTTGTCCTCGCGCGTGGCCACGGCATCCGCGTCAATGGGTTCATAGAAGCTCGGCCACCCGGAACGGGAGTCGTACTTGGTGGCAGACGTGAACAGCGGGGCGTCGCAACACTTGCAGTTGTAAACGCCGGGCGTCTTGGTGTCGCAGTAGATGCCGCTGAAAGCGGGTTCGGTGCCCGCCTCGCGAGTGATGTGAAACTCCTCAGGGGTGAGCTGGGCGCGCCACTGCGCCTCGCTCTTGGTGACCTCGGCCATTTGCTTCTTCCTGCTAAGTGCGCTTAACTGATTGATCGTTTGGGACTTTCATTTTGGGCTCGGTGGACGGCCACAGTCCGCCCTGCCATCGTGGAGCGAGCATGACCATAGCACAAGGCGCTACCGGCGCGGACAAGGTGACGGGCTTGCGGCCTCGGGGCCGCCAGCCCATCTGCAAGTCCAGCAAACTCGACGGCGTCTGCTACGACATCCGCGGGCCGGTGCTGGCGGAAGCCCACCGCCTCGAGGAGGAGGGCCACCGTGTCATCAAGCTCAACATGGGCAACCCGGCCCCGTTCGGCTTCGAGACGCCCGAAGAGATCCTGCGCGACGTGATCCACAACCTGCCCCACTCCCAGGGCTACTGCGACTCCAAGGGCCTCTACTCGGCGCGCAAGGCCGTCATGCAATACACCCAGCAGTTGGGCGTCAGCGGGGTGGAGGTAGATGACGTCATCATCGGCAACGGCGTCTCGGAGCTGCTCATGCTGGCCTTGCAGGGGCTGCTCGAAATCGGCGATGAAGTGCTCATCCCGGCGCCCGACTATCCGCTCTGGACCGCGGCGGTGAACCTCTGTGACGCAGCACCGGTCCACTATCTGTGCAACGAGGACGACGGCTGGGCACCGAACCTGGCCGACCTTGAGGCCAGGATCACCCCGCGCACCAAGGCGCTGGTCATCATCAACCCGAACAACCCAACCGGTGCCGTGTACAGCCGTGAAACGCTGGAGGGGTTGGTGGCCATCGCCCAGCGCCACGACCTCGTGCTCATGGCGGACGAGATCTACGACAAGGTCATCTATGGGGACGCCGAGTACGTGCCCGTCTCCACCTTGGCCGACGATCTATTGGTGCTGACCTTCAGCGGCCTGTCGAAGTCCTACCGGGCCGCGGGCTTTCGCACTGGCTGGCTGGTGGTCAGCGGCGCCAAGCACCGCGCCGGCGACTACATCGAAGGCTTGAACATGTTGGCGTCGATGCGCCTGTGCGCCAATGTGCCCACCCAACATGCCGTGCAGACGGCCTTGGGCGGCTACCAATCCATCACCGAGCTGGTGCAGCCCGGCGGCCGGTTGTTCGAACAACGGGAACTCGGTTGGCGGCTTTTGAACGAAATCGAAGGGCTCTCCTGCGTCAAGCCCCAAGGGGGGCTCTACTTCTTCCCTCGGCTGGCCTCGGAGCGATTCAACATCACGGACGACGAGCGCTTCGCGCTCGATCTGCTGCAGCAGGAAAAGCTCTTGGTCGTCCAAGGCACTGGCTTCAACTGGCCAAAGCCCGATCACTTCCGCATCGTCTTTCTGCCCCATGTGGATGAACTGCGCGAGGCCATCGGGCGTTTGGCGCACTTCCTGAGCCACTACCGGCAGTAAGTAGGCCAGCGGCCTCAAGCCTAGGACTGCGCTTCGACAATCGCAGCAACGGCCTGGGCAATGGCCAGGCTTGCCGTCAGCCCCGGCGACTCGATGCCGAGCAGGTTGACCAGCCCCGGCACACCGTGCTTGGCCGGGCCATCGATTCGGAAGTCCGCCGCCGGTGTGCCGGGCGCGGTGATCTTCGGGCGAATGCCCGTGTAGCCTGGGTGCAGCCTCGACTCATTCAAGGCCGGATAGTAGCGGCGGATGGCGTCGATGAAGGCCTCCCGCTGGCTGTCGTCAAAGCTGTAGTCAATGCGGTCAATCCAGCACACGTCCGGACCGAAGCGGGCTTGACCGCCGAGGTCCAGAGTGACGTGGACGCCCAATCCGCCGGGCTCCGCCACTGGATACACTAGGCGGTGGAAGGGTGAGGGGCCGCTGTAGGCGTAGTAGCGGCCTCGGGCGTAGTGGGCCGCAGGCGCATCCGGCGTCAGCATCCGGGCGACGATAGGCGCCTCGAGACCGGCGCTGTTGACCACCCAGCGGACATCCAGATCGTAGCCTTCAGCGGTGACCCGCAAGCGGCGGCCGTTGCGTTGAATTCGGGTGACCTCCGCGTTCAGCGCCAGCGCTCCGCCCAGGCTCTCCAACTCCCCCAACAGGCTCTGCATGAAGCCGTGGGAGTCGATGATGCCGGTCGAAGGCGAATGCACGCCGGCCAGCGCCGCGACCTCCGGCTCCAGTTCGCGCACAGCGTTCTCATCCAACCACTCAAGCGCTCCGACGCCATTGGCCAAGGCCGAGGCGCAGTAGCCTGCGAGCGTCTCAAGCTGAGCTTCGCTGCTGGCAACGATGATCTTGCCGCAGCGCCGATGGGCGACCTGACGGGAGGCGCAGTAGTCGTAAAGCAGCGCCTTGCCCGCCACGCACAGATGCGCCTTGAGCGAACCCTGGGGGTAGTAAATGCCAGCGTGAATGACCTCGGAGTTGCGCGAACTGCTCTCCCCGCCGATCACTTCGGCGCGCTCAGCCACCACCACTTCGCGGCCTTTCCGCGCCAGCTCGCGAGCCACAGCAAGCCCCACCGCGCCCGCCCCGACGACCAGACAATCGAGGCGCTCAGCCACCGTGCGGCTTGGCGGGGTCCGCAACCGGCGTGCGCGCCAGCCGTTCGAAGTAGTCCGCCGAGAGATGGTCGCGGCCCGCCAGCATGTGGGCGAGGTACTCGGCTGGAGGATTCAATCCTTCACGGCGCACGGCGCGATTGGCGAAATAGGTCCAAGCCCAGAGGACATCGTCCCCGGCGCGCACCTGCACCGCATCCCTCCCGTAATTCCAAGGTGCGCGCTCGAACGGGTCCATCTTCAGAATTTCATCGGCGCTCGCCAGCCGGTAGAGAACGCCTTCCACCCGCTCGCCTCGCGCATAGACGACGTTGGCGTGGGCGGCATTCGGATGCAGGCGCGACACCTTGTCGAACACCAGCCGCAGGTTTTCCACCCAAGCGCCGCGAACCGCCGTGAATCGCAGCCCACGTTCGCTCACCCGCGCCGGATTCATGTTGCTGCCGTAGGCGAAGTAATAATCGCCCGCGGCAACGGACAACGCGCTCAACCGCCTTTCCTGATCCAAAACTCGAATCGACCGTCGCCGATGCGCCGCTCAATGAGCGCATGGCCCATGAAGCGGCAGAAGTTGGTGAAGTCCCGCTCCGTGGATGGGTCGGTGGCGATGATGCGCACCACTTCCCCCGCCGCCATTTCCCGCACCCGGTTGCGCACGATCATGAGCGGCTCCGGGCACAGCAGCCCCAGCGCGTCAACGCAACAATCAAACTCCGGCGCCTCGGTAGCCAACGCCCACCAACCCACATCCAAAAACGGAGCGCGATACTACCAATTCAGGAGTGGCCTAGCGAAAGCAGGTTGTCGACCGGCCGGTAGGGAGCTTCGAGATAGGCAATGTCCTCGGGGGCGAGTTGCGCGCCGGCGGCTTGGATGAGGGCCTCGATCTGCTCGACGCGGGATACGCCGACGATGGGCGCGGTCACGCCCGGTTGGGCGAGCAGCCAGGCCACGGCCACCTGGGCGGGCTGCAGGCCGGCTCTCTGCCCCACCTCCACCACCCGGGCCGCCACGTCGAAAACGTGCTCGCCCCGGTAGAGGCTCTCGGTGCGGCCCCGGTCCTGCCCTTGGGAGCGGTTGGTGCTGCCACCGGCAAAGCCGCCCTGATAGGCGCCGGTCAGGATCCCCCGCGCCAAGGGCGACCAAGGCGTGAGCGCCACGCCGGTGCGCAGGCAGTAGGGATTCATTTCCCGCTCCTCCTCCCGATAGACGAGGTTGTAGTGGTTTTGCATGGAGACGAACTCGGTCCAGCCGTGCAGGCGGGCGGTGAGCTGCAGTTCCGCGAACTGCCAGGCAAACATCGATGAAGCGCCCAGATAGAGCGCCTTGCCGGCCTTGACCACGTCATGCAGGGCCTCAAGGGTCTCCTCAATGGGCGTCTCAACTTGGCCGGGAATGCCGTGGGGATGGCGGTGAATGACCAGATGGTCGATGGTGTCGTGGCCAAGGCGCTTAAGCGAAGCATCCACCCCTTCCATGATGTGCTTGCGCGACAGCCCACCGCTGTTCGCCCCACGTCCCATCGGCATGGCGACCTTGGTGGCCAGAACGTAGTCGTGCCTCGGCAGCAGTTCCTTCAGCAGCGCCCCCACCACCTTCTCGCTGGCACCGATGCCGTACACATCGGCGCAGTCGAAGTAGCAAAGCCCCGCCTCGATGGCCGCTTTGAAGATGGCCCGCGCATCGTCAATGCCTAGGGTCCAGTCGCCTTGATGGCCGCGTCCGGGTTCGCCAAAGTTCATGGTGCCAAGGCAGAGCCGCGACACCCGCAGCCCGCTCTTGGCGCCGAGTTGTCCTTGGGGGCCTCCAGGCGACGAATTTGCCGCCTCCAATTCAAAGCGCAACGTCTCATCCAGCGAGCAGCCGGCCATGAAGCGCATCATTTCCGTCGCGTCCCGACTGTCGTAGAAACGGATCGTGGCGTCGTTGAATTCCAGCATCCGGCTTGCCGGAACGGAAATCGCATCCAACCAAAGCAACGGTGTCGTAAACCACCCCTTCGAGCACTTTACGCACCCGAAAGCAGGCGCGCCGCAAATCCCGCATCCGGTCCGAGTGGAACTGGCAGCCAGCGTGCTCAAATCCCAAGGGACTGGGTCCCAGTCTTGACCTGGAGGCCATGAAGCCCTGCTCCTGCTTCACCGCGACGAAAGCTGGATAGATCTCGGAGGCGGCAACGAATTCGCTCGCCGAAAACACCGAACCGCATGGCGGATGTCTCCTTCCATCATCTTGAAAACGTTGGCCAATCTACAACGCCAAGGTGGCGCCAACAAGGCCGAAGCTCACTCGAAAGGCTGTTGTGGCTCTTCGCGGCCCTCGCCGCCCAACCCTTGCGCGGGGTCGAAGATGGGGGCCAGCCCATCCCCGGGATCCGCCTCATCCATGGCGTTCGCCACCACAACTTGGGAAGTGGGCATGACCACGGCGGTCAACTCCGATGACACGTCGGAGGCGACCGGCGGGCGTACCCGCATGCGGTGCAGGGTGAAGCCTATGAGGAGGGCATTCAATGCGGCCACCAAGTAATATAGGCTGGGCGAGCCAAACAGGCTCATCGCGCGGGCGCCAAGCAGCGGCCCGAGCAGACCGCCGACCCCGTTGATCAGGATAATGCCGCTGCTGGCCGAGAGAATCTGGTGGCTGCTCAGTTGATCGTTGATCATGGAGATGGACACCGAGTACATCGGCGGCACCGCGCCACCGACCAGGAACAGCGTGACGGCGAGCAGCCAGAAGTTGCCGAAGGCTGCTGCGGCGGGCACGAAAAACGCCGCGACCACCGCGGCACTGGCCAACAACAGCAGCGTGTGGCGCCGGTCCTGAACATCCGAAAGCCGGCCGATGGGGATCAACACCGCCAAGCCACCTGCCATCAACGTGCCCACAAGGAAGGAACTGGCGGTGAGCGAATAGCCCAGCTCCCGGCCAAGCACCGCCGTCAGCCACATGATTGCGCCCAAGGTCATCCCCTGAACCAAAACCGCAACCGCCCCCAAGGGCGTAGCGCGGATGAAGCGGGTCAAGTGCAGGTGCTCCGAAAACTCGATGGGCGGCGCGGCGATGGAACTCAACAGCACCGGAATCATCGCCACCGACAAAATCACCGACGCCAGAATGATGGGTTCAAAGCCGCTCGGTGGCCAAAGGATGACCAACGCCTGTCCGGCAATGAACCCTAAGGCGACAGTGAACATGTAGGCGGCTAGATAGCGGCCCCGGTTTTCGTTCGAGGACACCGCGTTGAGCCAGCTTTCCGCCACCAAGTACAGCCCCGAAAAGCAGAACCCGCTAAGCAGCCGAAACAGATACCACCAAGCCGGCTCGACAAAGGTGGCATGCAGCAGGATGGTCACCGACGCCATTGACGACAAAGCCGCGAACACCCGAATGTGGCCCACCTGCCCCACCGACAGTGGCGTGAGCCAAGCGCCGAGCAGAAATCCGGCGTAGTAGGCCGACATGATGAGGCCGATGGCATCCAGCGAAAACCCTTCAAGCGACGCGCGAACCCCGAGCAGGGTGCCCTGCATGCCCCCGCAAAGGGCAATTAGGGCTACGCCGATCAGCAGGGTGCGGGCCACGGCGTATCGGGCTGTCTTCGGCGCGGCCAGTTCGTTGAGGGCGGCGAATTTTGGCGGATTTGGGAGGGCGGGGATAGCGATTTTCTCGGTGCCAACACACACACCAAGGGCACGCATACCAGCGAGCGGTTGGATTTCGCCGCACACTCTGTTAGCATCGGACTAGACGACTGGCTATCCATTTCGGTCCCTTCGGCTTCAAATTTCGTTGTTTTCGACGATGGACCTCGCAGGGTGGTTCCTTTTCGCCTTCCACTACGAAAGTTCAAGACCCATCGCGGGCCGCGGCAAGGCGGTGGACTGGACAACGAAACCAGCGCTCCGCAGGAGGCCGAACAGACAATGCCCGCAATCGCATCATCCGAACCTTCGCCGGCGCACCATCATTCGCAAAGGTCACCTGCCGCGCAAGGTCTCGACAGAATTCCCAACCGTTGGTTCCAACATGGCCAAAAGAAAGGCAAAACGACAACAGGTTCTTTCCTCCACGAACGCGCGTGAGACCATCGCCGAAGATGTCCAGGCGTTTTTGGCGGCAGGCAAGAAAATCCAGAAAATACCCGCTGGCGTAAGCGGGTGGCGCGCCCAGGGGGGCACCCGCCACATCGTGATTAGCAAAAGCAAGAAAAACTAAAAGCTCGCCCGTTCAGCCAGCCCCGCAGTCAGCCGCGCAGGGTCGGCATCACCGCCTTCGCCAGCAGGCGCTCATTCTCGGCCACATAGTCGGCCGAGCAGGCGGAATTGAGCATGATGGTGCGGGCTCCGGCGTCAATGTACTCCCGAAGCCGCGCCACGACGTCGTCGGGATTGCCCGCCAAGGCGTACTTGCCCACCAACGCCGAGAAGTCTTGATTGTACTGCAATGAAAGCCGCTCCACGGCCATCCTGATGCCGGTTTCCCGGTCCTCGTGCACGGCGAAAAAGATGAACAGCCCTGGCTTGACTGGCGCCGGCCGTTCCCAAGACGTTGAAAGGCGCTTGATGCGCTCAACGCTTTCCGCGAGCTTCTCCGGCGTGTACATGTACGGCAGCCACCCGGTGCCGAAGCGGGCGCAGCGGCGCATGGCGGCTTCGCTACGGCCCGATACCCAGATGGGCGGATGCGGCTCTTGCACCGGCTTCGGCCCCAAGGTGACCCCGCTCAAGGTGTTGAAACGGCCCTCGTAGTGCAGGTTGTCCTCTCGGCAAAGGCGACCCAGGATGTCGAGGCTTTCATCGGTGCGGGCGCCACGTTCATCCACCGGCACACCGCAGGCTTCAAACTCCTTGGGGAACTCGCCGCCGACGCCAACGCCCAAGCTGAAGCGGCCACCGGAGACCTGATCCAAGGACGCCACTTGCTTGGCCAGCAGCGCCGCTGGATAGAGCGGTGCCAGGGTGATGGTGGACATCAGCCTGATGCGCTCGGTGGCCCCCGCGGCGGCAGCCAGGGAGATCAAGCCGTTGCCCACCGGGCCGTGGAAAAACACGTGTTCGCCGGTGCAGACGTATTCGTAGCCCAAGGCCTCCGCTTCCCGTGCGTCCGCGGCCACGTTGTCCAAACGACGCAGGCCGATGCCGAATTCCACGTTGCTCATGCTGTTGCTCCTTCAGTTTTCTTGATCGCGGGAGAAGATTGCCAAACAAGTCAACTTTTGCGCCCGGCGTCCACCCTATCATCGGTCTTGCGGCATCGTCTCGCTAGTGTCCTGTCCCGTAAATAAGTGGGTTTTAGGCGCTAGGCCGTTTAGGTTCCCGGCAAGGGCCTTTCCGTTGCCGTGTTTCATGGAAGACTCTCAATCAGGGCTGCAACCGGGCAATGTCCCAAGCGCCCGCGTCCCCTCTCCGGTAGCGGAAGCGGTCATGCAGACGCCCGGCCCTGCCCTGCCAGAACTCATATTCCACGGGGCGCAGGCGGTAGCCGCCCCATTCAGACGGACACGGTGGCGCATCGGGCGTGTGGGCTTGGCGCAGCGCCCGAATCGCTTGTTCCAGCGCTTCCCGGTTCGCCACTGGGGCGGACTGCACCGAAGCGGCCGCCGCATAGCGGCTTTCCGCAGGCCGGGACTCGAAGTAGGCTGCCGACTCGGCGGCGGACAAACGCTGCACGGCACCGCTGACGCGCACTTGGCGATCCTGCTCGCGCCAATAGAACAAGGCGGAGGCAAACGGGTTTTCGGCAAGTTCCGCGCCCTTGAGGCTGCGGTAGTCGGTGTACCAGCACAGTCCGTCGGCATCGAAGTGCTTCAGCAGCACGATGCGCACCGATGGCATCGGGCCCGCACCGGTCGTCGCCAGCGCCATCGCCGTGGCGTCAACGGCGCCGGCGGCGTTGGCCTCGTCCAGCCAAGCGGCAAACTGCGTGAGCGGGTCGGTCGCCAAATCGGCGCGGTTCAGCGTCGCTGCACCATAGTCGCGCCGCCGAGTTCTTTGATCGCCGCTACTGCCCATAGGCACCGGGGGTACCGGTCGATCCATTTTTTCCCGCACTCAACACCCCGCCCGTTCCTTTCCGATCTGAGCGCTTGCTTGATGATAGCGCCTTCCGGCACAGCGCTGACAGCCTGGATCTTGACGGCTGTGCCGTCCACCAATATGGTTGCTCGCGTCACGACAGTCCCGCAAGGGGGGGCTGCCCGGCCCGCCGGGCACCTTCGCCAGGGACGGGTCGCGGCCGCTTCGCCTGAGCGGGGTGCCGCCAACCGCCGATCAAGGACTCGCCATCGTGAACTCGGTCGAAAAGGTTTCCGTGCTCATCGTCGGGGGAGGACCCACCGGGTTGGCGCCATCCATTCAGCCATCTCGTTTTGGGGTCGATTCGCTGCTGGTCGAGGCGGATCCGGGCACTCGCGGTCCACCTTGGATCTGTGCGGCAACGGCTTCAAGCTGCTGCGGGCACCGAGCGGACCTCGGCATGGCGGCGCGCCACCCGCCAATTGTGCCCGCAAGTCGAGCCGGTCGTCGGCGATGCCCTCATCGACCCGGACGGCAATTGGGGGGCGCTCCACGGCGTGACGGACACGGCGCGGTGCTGATCCGTCCGGACGGCCATTTCGCTTGGCATTCCAAGCAAATGGTGAGCGATCCCGCGCGCGAATCGCAGGACGCGCTGGACCAAGTTCTCCAGCGAACACCGAGGTGACCTGAAATGAAGAAATCACTGTGCGCGATTCTGCCCTTATTGGCGTTTGTCCACGGCTGCGGCGGACCGAGCACCGACCGTTCCGAGGAACGGGCTGGCCAACTAGCACATGAATTGCTGATCGTTGACACGCACATCGACGTCCCCTATCGGTTGCACAGGGCTTGGCGGGATGTCTCCAAGGCGACTGCGGACGGGGACTTTGACTACCCCCGAGCACAGGCCGGCGGGCTCGATGCGCCCTTCATGTCCATCTACATTCCCCCCAAGGTCGATGCCGGGGGCGGCGCCGCGGCACTGGCCGATGAGTTGATCGACTCGGTGGAGCGGATCGTCGGCCAAGCGCCGGAGAAGTTCGCTCTAGCCACCTGCGCGGACGACCTGATGGCCATCAAGGCCTCCGAGCGCATTGCCTTGCCGCTCGGCATGGAGAACGGCGGCCCCATCAACGGGGACTTCGCCAATCTGCGCCACTTCCACGAACGCGGCATTCGCTACGTCACCCTAGCCCACTCCAAGAGCAACCACATCTCCGATTCCTCCTACGACCCGTTCAAGCGTTGGCAGGGCCTGTCTCCCTTCGGCAAGCAACTGGTCGCGGAAATGAATCGGCTGGGCACGATGATCGATGTCTCGCACCTTTCCGACCAAGCGTTCTGGCAGGTCATCGAACTGAGCCAGGCGCCGGTCATCGCCTCCCACTCATCCCTGCGCCACTTCACCCCCGGCTTCGAGCGCAACCTGAGCGACGAGATGGCCGCGGCGCTTGGCGAAGCGGGCGGGGTCATTCAGATCAACTTCGGCAGCGGCTTCCTGACCGAAGCCGCCCGAGCCCTCAGCGCCACGCAACGCAAGGCCGTGCTCGGCTTCGCCTTCCCCAACCACCTCGCTGAGGACGACCCGCGGCTGGCCGCCTTCATGGCGCAATCCCGGAAGGATCACCCCTACCCCTACGCCACTCTCGACGACGCCCTCGACCACTTCGACCGGGCCGTGGCCTTGGCCGGCATCGACGCCGTCGGGATTGGTTCGGACTACGACGGCGTAGGCGATTCACTGCCCATCGGGCTCAAGGACGCATCCACCTACCCCAACCTTATCCACGGCCTGCTCGGCCGCGGCTACAGCGAGCAGGACATCGCCAAGATAGTGGGCGGCAATCTCATGCGCGTATGGCGGGCGGTTGAGGCGCAGGCCGAGTTCCACGGCAATCCACCACACTGCAGCGCCATTGCCGCAGCCCAACCAGCGTAGCCAATCGTCGGGCCCGATTGGCCGAGTCAGGCCCGGTAGCGGTAGTACTCGACGCCCTGGTCGTCAAATTGACTGCTGCGGTCACCGATACGGTCAATGTAGAACACACCCGCCGCATCCCGCTGACGGGGAAGGGCGCCTCGATCATGCAGCATCTCATACTCGCCGCGATCAAGGATTCGAGCGTTGTTCAGCGCCGCGGAGAACTGGATCTTGTCAGCGGCTTCTTCCCAGCCCCGCACCACCTGCATCGGAATGACCTCCGCTGCATCGCCGCTGCCGTAGCCAACGGTCAGCACCCACTCACCCGCCAACGGCACCGAATCCACCGACGCCTCTTCGAGGCCGGCAGCCATCCAAGCCGGCAGTGAAGCCGTGTAGAGGTTGCCGACTTCGCCCATCCTCCTAGCGCCCAATTGGGTCATCAGGTCGCCAAACACGGGCAGTTGGCGCAAGAACCGGGCGGCTTTAGTAGCCAACGGATAAATCTCCGCGTTGATGTTCTGCTCCCGAACCAGATCGTAAAGAGCATGTTCAGCGGTCAACTCCTTGGCCAGCGCGTCGCTATCGACCTCGGACGCGTTGGCGTAACTCGCCAACTCAGCACGGTCGGCGGCACCGCCCGCAGCCAACGCCAGCAAGTAGCTCATAGCCAAGCCCATCTCCGCCATTCGCTGGTAGGGCCGGTGCAGAAAGACCGCTTTGACTTCCTTGAAGAAGGCGCTCGGAGCGCCGGTCAGGCGCGGGAACAGATCCTTCATCGCACCCAAAACGGCGTCGATGTAGCAGGTGGTGGAGTACTTGCCGTTGAATACGGGAAAGTCCTTGAGCTGCGCGAACCGGCCGATGGTCTGCTCCGCGAAGCGCTGAAACGGCTTGCGGAAGTCCACCCCTCGATACGCCGAGGAGGAGCCCGACACACCGAGTTCCACGACCAGCAACCGCGGGTTCTCCTCCACGAGCAAGGCGACGGCACCGGCACCCTGGGTTGGCTCGCCCGAGGAGAAGCGCTGATACTCCGCAACGTCCGAACAGACGACAATCGCCTTGCGGCCGTGGCCATCAACCGCCAGATAGCGGAACGCTGCCTTGAGCGCGTAAACCCCGCCGAGGCAGGCGTGCTTGAACTCCGGCACCTCGCAGGCGCTGCTGAGTTGCGGCTGCCGGTGCTTGGCAAGGGCGTCGTTGACCATGCCCTTGACGATGATGGCACCGGCCGAGTTGTCGGTGCTCGACTCGGTGCCCAACGCCAGATAACCGATGGAGCGCGGGTCAACATCGTAGTGTCGAATCAAGCGCAGGACCGCGGTGGCCGCCATCGTGTAAGCATTTTCGTTGGGGCCGCACATGCGAAAGGTGGTGCCGATGACCGTCTTGACCTTCTCCCAAGCATTCCCTGTCCAGTCGCACCAGTCCGCCAAACGAACCGTATACGGGGGAAGATAGGCTGCGAACCCGCTAATGCCGACGTTCGAAGTGCTCATATGCGCCTCCATGGCGAATGAAAAGGCCTAAATACGCATTTTGCTTGACTAATAGCGCAGAATGCAACCCGGGATTCGGGGCTGGCCGCACACCAGCGAATCGGGTTGATGTGACCGCGGTCAGACCGCTGCACAATCCCGACCGCCGCTTGCGCATGGCCAAGCGTTCAGCCGTCGGCGAACATCGCCAAGCAGGGGCGACGGTGCGGTGCCCCAGATTTCCTCAATGGCGCGGCACCAGTCTGCATCGTGCCGCCTTGTGACCCCCTGAGAATGAGAAGGCCGCGCCTGCAAACGTTCCCAGTAGCTGCCAAGATGGGGTAGCGCTTCGTCATGCAAGGCCGCCTCAAGGCCCAGGTCCTGCAAGCGATGAAAGCAGGCCATCATGGTGATGTCGGCCAAGGAAAAATCGCCCAGCAGCCAAGGCCCGCCGAATTCGGCGAGATTGCCGTTGGCGGTGCGAGGCGCTGGCACAACGAATCCATTGCGCCTTCCAAGGCCTGGGGCGGCAATTCGCCAGCGCCCTGCTCCCGTAGCTGCATGAATATCCGAAATTCAGGTGCCTGGAGTAGGCGGAGACACGGAAGTGTTGGCAACCAAAACGCGATCCTTGAACAGCGCGGCCACCTCGTCGTCGGAATAGTCCGCCTCGCGCATCACTTCCCAAGTGTGGGCGCCGATTTCGGGAGCGCGGGCCGGCGGGCGCTTGGCCTCCTCCGCCACGAAGATCGGCGAGTTGACGGTGAATCGGTAGTCTTCGCCCGCATCATGGGTGGGCAGGATGACGCCGCTCGCCTGGAGCTGCTCATCATGCACCACGTCGCCCATGGGCGCGACCACCCCGCAGGTGACCTCGTGCGCGTCGAGCCGCGCCATCAGCTCCTTCTGGGTGAGTTGCGACGTTTCGGCAGCGATCAGGTCGCTGAGCGCGTGGCGATTGCGCATCTGCGCATCGAAGTCTGCAAAGCGCTCGTCATCCAACCATTCCGGATGGCCGAGGGCGGCGGCCAATTGCGGCCACTCCCTTCGGGTGTTGATCACTGCCAAGACCACGAAGCGGTCGTCCTTGGTCGGGTAGGCGATGGTGAATGGATTGCGCAGCCCCTTGGCCTGCTTGTAGGCGCTCAAATCCAGCCCGGCAATCACCCCCTGCAGCGCCATGCCGTTGGCCCAAGCGCCGCTGGCGGCCAAGGAGGTGCTGACTTGGCAGCCCTCACCGGTGCGCTCCCGCCGAAAGAGGCCGGTCATGATGGCACCGTACATGGACATCGCTGTGCAGTGGTCGCCCATGCCGGGCGCCGAGCCCTGCGGCGTCTGGCCCGGCTCGCGAATGAACTCCATCAGGCCGGAGCGGGCCCACCAAGCGGTGATGTCAAAGCCCTTGCGAGCCACTTCCGGCCCCTGCGTGCCGTAACCGGTCAACTGGGCGAAGACGATGCGCGGGTTGATGGCCTTCAATTCGGCGTAGGTCATGTGAAAGCGTTTGAGCTGGCCTTGCAGAAAGTTGGTCAGAATGACATCGGCGTCGGCCACCAGCCGGTGCAGGACCGCTTGGCCCGCTTCCTGGGTGAGGTCCAGGCCAATGCTGCGCTTGTTGCGCGAGGTGAGTTGCCAATGGTAGGGCACCGGATGCTTGCCCACCAGCTTGCGGTAGCCGTCGCCGCCCGGCGGCTCCACCTTGATGACGTCGGCACCGAAGTCGGCCATGACGGTCGCGGCACCCGGCCCCGCCAGAAAAGACGCGGTGTCGATGACCCGAATGCCGTCCATCAAGTAGGTCATGGCCGCTCCAAACGAAAGATCATGCCCTCGGAAACCCAGCCCTCGTGCGGGTTCACCTCGTACTTGTCGGAGTAGGCCATCGCCACTCGGCCGCGTTCGACGGCCTCATCAACCAAGGTGGCCTGCAGGCGATACAGGCCATCATCAATGCGCACCCGAACGTTGTGATCATCCTCGATGAATTCCGTCCAAGCGGTGCCGCCGCCGCTGGTCGCCACATAGAGGTCGCCGCCGATGCCCACGCCCCAGATGTTGATGGAGTAGGGATCAACCGGGCGGGTCTCCAATTGGATGGTGTCCGGCACTTCACCCCAGGTTTCCGGCGGCTGACGGTCGGCGCCCGACAGCTCACCGCCGGGAATGGTGACGAAGGGCTCGCTGCATCCGGCCGCGGCCAACGCGCCTACGAAAACCGCCAACCTTCCACCCATGCTGATTGCCCTGCAAAACGATGCGTCAATCCTACGATAGGCGGGAACGAAATTCATGATGTGTAAGCAAGGAAATTTCATGGATCGAAAGAGGAAACGGTTAAACCGGTGGTTCACCCACCTGTCCGCCCAGCCACCAGCGGATGACCGGCAAGTGCGCTCGGCCGATGTAGAGCTCGCCGCCAATGACATAAGCCGGCACATCGCCGGCGCCCAAGGCGCGCACCTCATCGGCGGCGCGCGCCAGCTCCACGCCCGCCTGCTGGTCCAAAAAATGGCCGAAGCCTGCGCCATCGACGCCGGCGGACGCGATGACGGCCACCACAGCATCCCGGTCGCTTAAGTCCATGCGGCCAGCCCATGCTTCGGTGAACACGCGGCTGACGTAGGCATCGCACTGGCTTGGGCTCGCGTTCAGGCGCTTCATCCACGCCAGCCCGGCATTGGCCACGAAGCTGTCAAGTTCCGCTTCGGGGCACACCCACTCAATGCCCTGGCGACCTGCGTAAAAGTCGAGTTCCCAACGGCGGTAGTTCGCCCGCGCGCGTCGATGCCGTGCTCCCCTGGACGCGGGGTCAGCCTCCTGCCGTTCAGGACGGGGCTTCAGGTGGAAGGGGCGCCAGTCAATGGCGGCACCGGTCTGCTCAGCCACGGCGAGAGTCGGCCCCAAGGCCAATCGGGCCTGGGGGCTCTTGAAATCGATGTGAACGACTAGTCCCATCAGAAGGGCCGATAGGCGATGTCGGGGGCATCGCCTTGGCGTCCGCCGAGATGCCAGCGCACGAAGGGCAGGTGCTCACGGCCAAAGAACGGTTGCCCTTCAACAACGTAGGTGGGAACGCCAAACACTCCGGCGGGCAACAACTGCGCTTGAAGGGCATCGTGCTCGGCACGCCCCACGCCTTCGAGGTAGTCTTGAAAGCCGTCGGTGGCCACGCCGGACTCCTCGAGCAGCGCTTCGATCACGGACGGATCCTCAATGTCCAGCTCGCGCCGCCAGAAGCGGTCGAAGACGGCGCGGGAGTATCGCTTGAGGCACTCGCGCCCTGCCGCCTTGGCCCGCTGCATGCCAATGCCGGCGAGCGATGAGTTCCAAACTTTGAGCGGCCCCTTGAGCACCAGGCCGCGATGCCGGGCGGTGCGCTTCGCATCCCGGTAGGCGTAGCGCACCCAAGACCACTGCTCCTCGCTGCGGTTGCTCTCCAGGACCCGGCCCTTGCCGTCCGCCTTGGCGGTGCCGAGAAAGCTGCCGATATCCAGCGTCAGGTGCCGCCAATCTATCTCGATGCCGAAGTCGTCCTCCAACTGGTACGTGGGTTCCAAGGCGAGGAAGGCGTATGGGCTCTTGTAGTCCAAATAGACAATCAGCGGTGCCTGCGAGGTCAGGGGCTGCATGGCAAACTCCGGTTGGGTTCGCAGGAACCTTCAGCTTGCCCCAAAAGGACGCGCCGCTGACGCCGACGGAACAACCGATCAGCCATTGGCTAGTCTCCATTTCCGCAGAAGTTGATCAGACGCCTTCACCTTATCACCAACCCCGCAACTGTGTTAGTTTCACGAGCGCCAAGAAGGCCCAAGGAGAACGCGGCTTGAAAAACCTATGGTTCCACCTGATGCCCTACAAGGAACTGCCGGACGACTTCCGCGACCGGCACGAGTCGGTGTGGGTCGATATCGATCCCGGCCTGCTCGACCCCAACCGAGCACACGTCATGTACAACGAGTTCATGGACGAGCTGGAATACGCCGCCGAAGCCGGCTTCGACGGCATCTGCTGCAACGAGCATCACGCCAACGGCTACGGGTTGATGCCCTCGCCCAACCTGATCGCCTCCACTCTCGCCCGCCGCACCGAAGATGCAGCGCTGTGCGTGATGGGCAACTCGCTGGCGCTCTACAACCCGCCCATCCGGGTGGCCGAGGAGTTCGCCATGCTCGACTGCATCTCCGGCGGCCGCCTGATCGCCGGCTTTCCGGTTGGCTCGCCCATGGACACCGCCTACGCCTACGGGCAGAACCCGTCCAAGCTGCGCGAGCGCTATTACGAAGCCCACGACCTGATCATGCGCGCCTGGTCGGCGGAGGAGACCTTCGCCTTCAACGGCCGCTTCAACCAACTGCGCTACGTCAATGTCTGGCCGCGCCCCGTGCAAAAGCCCCACCCTCCAGTCTGGATTCCCGGCGGCGGCTCGATCGAGACCTGGCGCTGGTGCGCGGAACTGGACTATGTGTACTGCTACCTCTCCTACTTCGGCTACAAGCTCGGCCTGCGCACCATGCAGGGATTCTGGGAGGAGATGGACAAGCTCGGCAAGGACCGCAACCCCTACCGGGCGGGTTTCCTGCAGTTCGTTGGCGTCGCCGAGACCCATGAGGAGGCCCTGCGCCTGTACAAGGAGCCCGCCGAGTATTTCTATGGCCGTTGCCTGCACGTCAGCCCAAACTACGTCCAGCCGCCGGGCTACACCACCGAGGCTACCATCCGCGCCCGGGTGCAATCCCAGGTGGCGGCGGCGGCCATGAAGGAACGGAGCAAGCAGACCAAGGGTGGTGGCTTCGGTGGCGGCGCCACCACTTGGGAGGAGATTCTCGAGGCCGGCTACGTCATCATCGGCACCCCCGACGAAGTGGCCGAACGGCTGCGCGAGGTCTGCACCACGCTCAACGTCGGCAACCTGATGCTATTGCTGCAGTTCGGCAACATGAGCCACGATCTGACAAAGTACAACACCCAGCTTTACGCCGAGCAGGTGCTGCCCCAAATCAGCGGTCTGTTTTCCGAGTGGGAGAACCGTTGGTGGCCGCAGCCCATGGCTGGCGCCGAGCGCCGGGCGCCCCGTCAAGTCGCTGCATGACAGGTGAACGAAGCCTGCGCTGCAACGGCGCGGAGGTTCGGGTTTGGGCACAAGGCGATGGCGAACCCGTCGTTTTCCTGGCTGGCTTCGGTGGCCTGCCGAAGTGGATTCCCTTCCTTGATCGGCTCGCCGAAAGCCGCCGCGTTATCGTGCCTTCGCTGCCGGGCTTTCCCGGCGCCGAAGGTCACGACCGGCTCGACGACCTGTCGGACTGGACGGCCGCCACCTTGGAAATTCTCGAAGGCGCGACCGAAGGCCCCTTCGGCCTGATCGCCAGTTCGGTCAGCGCGCCCTTAGCCCTCGAGGCCGCTGCGATGCAGCGCCGGCGCATCGCCAAACTGATCCTAATCGGCCCCTTCGGCGTCCACGACGAACGCCGGCACGCGATTGATCTCTGGGCACAACGCCCCGGTCCCAAGAGCTACCCGCCGTTGCTGTGCGCCCACCCGGAACGATACGCCGCACTTTGGCAGAAGCCCGACGACGTGGACGAAATCGAGTGGCAGGTGATGGAGATCCGGGCCCGGGAAGCGGCCGCCCGCTATCTGTGGCCGCTCAACGACACGGGCATCCTAAAGCGCGCTTACCGAATCACCCAACCCATGCTGCTGCTGCGGGGCACGGAGGATCGGTTGGTTCCCAGAGCCTGTTTGGAAAGGCTCCAAGCGGCCGTCGCCGGCGAATCCTTGATTCAGGAGGTGCCCGAAGCCGGGCATCTGGTGGAACTCGACCAGCCGGAAACCTTGGCCGGACTGGTCAATCAATTCTTCTAGGAACCCTTACCAGTCGCTTCCTTACGAGCCGTCTTGCCGCTGGCGATCTGCTCCCTGGCTTCCTTCTCGATCTTATCAGCGCCAGTGGGATCCACCCCCATCTCATGGAGAATGCGGGAGTTGGCGTGCCCCAAGTGATGCAAGCCGAAGGCCGAGTGGATGGCGTTGTACATGCCTTGGGCGTCCAGCGATTGATTCACGGCGAGCTTCGCCAGCTTCAAGCCGAAGGGCGGCTGCTTGACGATCTTCCTGGCGAGAGCCAAGGTGAAGTCGTTCAGTTCGGCGTTTGGCACCACATGGTTGACCATGCCGAGTTCCTTGCCTTCCTGGGCACTGATGGCGTCGCCGGTGAAGAGCATTTCCTTTGCCTTGCGATGGCCGACTTCCCAGGCGTGGACGAAGTACTCATGGCCGTTGACGCCAAAGGCGATCACCGGATCGGAGAACTGGGCGTCCTCGGCGGCGACAATCAGGTCAAAGGGCCAAACCAGCATCAGCCCGCCGGCGATGGCCTTGCCCTGCACTTGGGCGATGGTCGGCTTGGGCATGTTGCGCCAGCGCCAGCAGAAGCCGATGAAAACCTCCTGCTCCATGGCCATGTGCCCCTCCTGGCCAGGACGGCGGTAGCCGCCCACGCCCATGATCGGCGGGCCATAGTCGCCAATGCGGCTGCGATCCTTCAGGTGGTGCCCGGAGGAGAAATGGGGGCCGTCGGCGCCAATGATCACCACCTTGATGGCGTCGTCGTGCATGGCCACATTAAGGGCGCGGTCCATCTCGTAGAGCATCTGCTTGCTCTGCGCATTGCGGATGTCCGCGCGCGCCAGCATGATCCGCGCCACGCCTTCGGCGGGCTGTTCGTAGCGAATCTGCTCAAATACGCTGGCTTCGCTCATGTTCAAGACCTCCTCTATCCTAGTGCTGCTGCCCCGAGCCGTTCGTTCTCTCCACCTTTGACGCGGGCCCTCAGTCCATGCTCATGCCACCGGAAATGCAGATGGCCTGCCCGGTCATGCCGTCGGATTCGCCACTGCCCCAATACACCGCGATGTGGGCAATTTCCGCCGGCTCGCGGAACCGGGGCCCATGGGCACCCGGCTTTTGGCTGCAGCGATCAGTTCCTCGAACGCAACGCCCACCGCGTCGGCGTGTTCCTTGAGGGCAGCTATCATATCGGTTTCCACGAAGCTGGGGCAGATGGTGTTGACATTGACGCCCAGCGCCGCGTTCTCCAACGCCGCGCAACGGGTCATGCCGACCACGGCGTGCTTGCTGGTGTTGCAGGCGGCTGGGTTGGGGCTTTCCCAGCGGCCAGCGGCGCAAGCAATGTTGACAATCCTGCCGGAGCGGCGCCCGCCCATGTGGCGCAACGCCCAAGCGTGGCATTTAGGGCCTGTTAACACGATTTGGGTTAGCGCTGTTGCGCCCCGGGCCGCGCCAACCGGAACCCTCAGCTTGGGGAGCGCGAGGGCCTCCCGCGCAGAATAAGGGCGCGAGGAGCGCGGTTTGGCCAGCGTCAAGTGAGCGACGAGCAACGCCGAGTGGCGCGGCCTGGGGCGTAACCCGAAGGCCTGCCTTCAATATCGTCAGGCTCCGCAGGAGTTTGGCGTCAGACAAACTACAACGCCGCCTGCGTTGGCCCCGCGGCCGGCCGGTCGCGCGGGCGGACCCCTCGCGCTCCCCAAGCTGAGGGCTGCCTTACTGCGAGGGGCGGACCCCTCGCGCTCCCCAAGCTGAGGGCTCCTCCTGCGAGGGGCGGACCCCTCGCGCTCCCCAAGCTGAGGGCTCCCACGTGACTATGGCCACACCGCGATTGCCAATCGGTGCTTGGGCCGCACCGAGCCACGGGTTGCCCTTCGCTGGCAGCGCAATTACCCTCACCCCCCAACACTGGGTATGGGTTGAGCTTATGAAGTTGTTCGCAAAAATCGTGATGGGCTTGGTTCTGGCCATCGCTGTCACCGTGGCCGCGGTGCTGATCGGTGCCCGCTTCGCCGATGGTCCCTTGGAGATCATCGCGGGCGGCCCCTTCACCAGCGGCGAACTGCAAACCAAGCCGCCGGCCGACTGGTCCTTCGTGAAGGACATCGAGACCATCGAGTTCCAATCCCTGGAGCCGCCGCGCTCACGCACCGTGTGGGTGCTGGCGCACGAGGGACGCATGTTCATTCCCTGCGGCTACATGGACTCAACCTGGGGCCGCATCTGGAAGCAATGGCCCATCGAAGCCGAACGCGATGGGCGCATCATCACTCGCATCGATGGCAAGCTCTACAACCAGAATCTGGTGCGCATCCAGGACGGGCCGCTGCTTGAGCCCTTGTTGACGGAACTGTCGCGCAAGTACGCTGGGGGTCAGCCAATCCCCTTGGAGGCGGTGACCTCCGGCACCCTCTGGTTATTTGAATTGACCCCAAGAGCATGACCCTCGCCTTCAAGGGGCTGAAGGTCATCGACTTCACCCAAGTTCTGGCTGGCCCCTTCGCCACCCAGCAGTTGGCGGCGCTCGGCGCCGAAGTCATCAAGATTGAGCAACCGGGAACCGGCGACCTGACCCGAAGCGGCAACCCCGAGCGGCCCTCGGCCATGTTCACCACCGCCAATCTGGGCAAGAAGAGCCTCACCCTGAACCTCAAGAGTGCTGGCGCCAAGAACATTCTCCACCGCCTCGCCGCCGACGCCGATGCGGTGGTGGAGAACTTCCGGCCCGGCGTCATGGGGCGCCTGGGCTTCGACTACGACCAACTGCGCAAGATCAAGCCCGACCTGGTGTACTGCTCAATTTCCGGGTACGGCCAAAGCGGGCCAAAGTCGCCGCTGCCCGCCTTCGACGGGGCCATTCAAGCCGCTTCCGGCATGATGGCCGTATCTGGCTTCCCGGAGAGCGGACCGGTGCGGGCGGGCTACTTCGCCGTCGATATGGCCACCGCCCTGCACGCCGCCTTCGCCTTGGCCGCCGCCCTCTACCGCAAACGACTCACCGGGGAAGGCCAGCACATCGACGTGGCGATGATGGACACGTCAATGCTCATGCTCGCCCCGCAAATGACCGCCTACCTGATGAGCGGCAAAACGACGGAACGGCTCGGCAACCTCTCGCCCACCCTGCAGCCAACGGCCAACGTCTTTCCCACCGCCGATGGCCGCATTCAAATCGTGGCACTCAACGAGAAGCAGGCCAAGTCGCTCTTCCGGATTCTTGGCCTCGCCGTTCGCTACCCGGACTTCGCCGACCCCCGAACCCGGTTCAAGCGCAGCGGAGAAGTCAACGCATTGCTCTGTGCCGCCCTCAGCCAACACGGCACCGCCCACTGGCTCGACGCCCTGCGCAAGGAGAGCGTGCCAGCCAGCGAAGTGCGCGAACTGGCCGAGGTGGCCAGTGACGCTCAGTTCGAGCACCGCAATGCCTTTGTCGAGATTGCTTCGCCGGAGCCAGCCGTCAACGGCGTCAAAGCGGTGTTCTCAGGACACTGCGCATCGGAGGATGGCCCCACGCTCAAGCGGGGCGCGCCGGGGCTGGGCGAACACACTGAAGAGATAATGACGGGCTTGGGCTACGCAAGGGCCGAAATCGCGGCCTTAAGAGCAGAAGGGACGCTATAGCGTTGGAGATCCGAGTAGCCAACGCTGCGGATGCGTTCATCGGCATCGGCGGCACACTGGCGCTGCTGACGGCTTCAGTGGCGCTGTTCGGCAGCGACTCGTCAGCCGGCGCCAATCAAATCGCCCTGGTCTGCGGCGCGGCGATCGCCGCAGGCATCGGCTTAAAGAACGGCCATCGCTGGAAGGCAATCGAACGGGCGATTGTGGGCGGCATCGGCACCGCCATGCCGGCGATCCTCATTCTGCTCTCCGTCGGCAGCCTGATCGGCGCCTGGATGATCAGCGGCACGGTGCCGACGCTGATCTTCTACGGGCTGCTGGTGCTGGACCCTGGCTTTTTCTACGCCGCCTGCTGCCTGCTGTGCGCCATCACGGCAATCGCAATCGGCAGTTCCTGGACAGTGGCGGGCACCTTGGGCATTGCGCTGGTGGGCATCGCCGCAGCGTTGGGCCAGTCGGTGGAGATCACTGCCGGGGCCATCATCAGCGGCGCCTACTTCGGCGACAAAATGTCGCCGCTTTCAGACACCACCAATCTGGCCCCAGCGGTTACCGGCATCGACATCTTCACCCACATTCGGCACATGACTTGGACCACCGCGCCGAGCCTAGCCGCGGCCCTAGCGATCTTCCTCTTTATCGGCGGCGGCTCCGAAGCCGAACAGGCGGGCAACCTCGACGCCTCCCTGGCCCTGCTCGAAGCCCACTTCGACATCAGCGCACTGCATCTCGTCCCACTGGTTCTGGTGATCGTCTTGGCGGTGCGTAAAACGCCCGCAGTGGCCACGATTTTGGCGGGCGCTTTGACCGGCATACTCTTTGCTTTGGCGTTTCAACGCCCCGCCATTCTCGCGATGGCCGACGGCGAGAGCAACGGCGTCGGCACCATCACGCGGGTCCTGTGGACGGTGCTGTTCGACGGTTATACGGCCACCACGGGTGATGCCGACCTTGATTCGTTGCTGTCCCGAGGCGGCATGAGCTCGATGCTGGCCACCGTCTGGCTGGTCATTGCCGCCATGGCCTTTGGCGCGGTCCTGGAACGGGCAGGCATCCTGCAGGTTCTCCTGCGCGGCCTGATCAAACTGGGCCGCAGCACGGGCAGCCTGATCGCGGCGAGCGGCGGCACATGCTTCGGCATCAACGTACTGGCAGCCGATCAGTTCATGGCCATCGTGCTGACCGGACGCATGTTCCGGGACGAATACCTGCGCCGCGGCCTGCACGAAAAGAACCTGGCGCGGGTGGTCGAGGATACTGGCACCATCACCTCGCCGCTGGTGCCTTGGAACACCTGCGGCGCCTACATGGCGGCCACCTTGGGCGTGCCCACCTTGGCCTATCTGCCCTTCTGCTTCTTCAACCTGATCAATCCGTTGGTGTCGATGGCCTACGGCGCAACGGGCTTCAAGATCGAACCCGCCGACGCGGAACCGCCAGCAAACGCGCAGGCCGTTGCCGCCTAAGGCGGCCCGCGTCGGCCCGAACGGCGCTCTGTTTGCCCCGGGGATCCACTCCGGCGACGCCGACGCCCGTTCGGCAGCGAAGGCAAGATGTCCTCGGTCCGCGGGAAGATGCCAAATCCAAGCAGGCTTCATTGGAGGACATCACGCCCTCGCAACGGTGAGCGCTGGCGTGCCGTATTGGGGAGGCGCAGCCTAGGCGGTGGCTTTGCGCAGAACGTGCAGGTAGCCGTTGGAGAAGCAACGCGCTGGCTGCTCGCAAGCGGCGAAGAACCCTCTTTCCTTCAGCAGGTGGTGAAAGCGGCGCAGGCGATAGCAGGGCACCCCCGCTTGCAGGTGGTGTTCCAAGTGGTAGCTGACGAAGTTCGGTCCGATGAGCAGGCGCTCCCACCAGGAGGTCAAAGTGGTGACGGTGTTCTCGCGCACGTCCGGGCTTAGCCGGTCCACGGCCACGCCGTGCTCGCTCATGAACCGAATGCGGGTGACCACCTGATAGGCCACCAGATAGGCCACCCACCAAAGGGCGTAGGCCCAAGGCGCACCGGCCAGCGCCAGCAGGCCGAGCATGAGGCCGTGGGATGCTAGGAAGGGAGCGTTGCGCGCGAGGCCAAATGACTTGATCTGCCGACGAACATCCTTCAAGCCCGTGCGGCCGGTCAGATCCCTCGTGAGCTTGCGGCGCATGCTGGCAGGCTCCGCCGGATAGGCGCTGGCCATGGCGAAGTCCGGGTCCTGCTCGGTGCCCGCGTGGCGATGGTGGTCCAGATGATAGGCCCGATAGCCGGCCAGCGACGTATTCATCAAGCCGCCGAACAACCAAGTGCCGAAGGCGTCGTTCAGCCACCGGGCCTTGAAGAAGATCTGATGGGCGCACTCGTGGTAAAGCACCGCCATGCCCAACTGACGCCCGCCGAGCAGCAATACGCCAATGATCAGGGTCAGCGGATTGAACCACAGGACGGGCAAAGCAAAGGCTGCGGCCATCACGACCAAATTGAACAACGCCATCCAACTGGCCAGCCAGTCCGAACGCGCCTGCAGGGGGCGCATCTCCTCGGCGCTTACATAGTCAGAAAGATTGACCGTTGCCGTGGTTTTCATAATGCTGAAATGCTACCTTTTTCATCGTTTTAGTGCCAGCACTTCGCCGGAGGCTGTTGACAACAGGCAGGTTAGGCAGGCTTGTTTAGCCATCGAACCCTGCATACAATGCGCGCCCTGCTGGCGGCGGGGTCGTTAGCTCAGTTGGTAGAGCACCGGGCTTTTAACCCGTTGGTCCTGGGTTCGAGCCCCAGACGACCCACCAGCGCCCCTTTCAATGGGCGATTCCGATCAGCCCCCTCCAAGTGTCCGGGCTCCCCACTCTACCCCGATCCCAGTTGCAGACCGCCGCTGCCACGAGGAGCTCTCGGGCTCTCTCCTGATGTTCGGGCCCAGTTTTCGGAGCAGCAGACGTTGATCGGGCGTAGGTTGCGTGTGGCGCGGCAGCACCAGGTGACGGCCATCGGTCGTTGGCAGGCGGACCTCGTGGACGGTGCCTTCCATTCCTCCCCCAAGCCGTTTTGCGGTATGGTTATCTGGTTTATCCGACCGAGGGCCCGCTATGCGAGCGCAGTTGAAAGTCATCTTCAGCATCCCGCTGGTCCTGCTCGCCCTGCCCGTGGACGCCGACATTCCGCGCACTGCTGATGGTCGCCCGGATCTCAGCGGCACCTACGACATCGCCACGTTGACGCCGCTGGAGCGGCCCGAGGCCTATGGCGAAAATCTCTTTCTGGCGCCAGAGGAAGCGCAGAAGCTGGTTGATGAGGCGCAGGCGTTCATCGAGGAGGATGCGCAACACAGCGACCCGAACCGGAAGGCTCCCCCGGCCGGCGGTGACGGTTCGACGGGCGCAGCCGGCAATGTGGGCGGCTACAACGCCTTCTGGATCGATCCCGGCAACGACCGCTTCATGATCGACGGCAAGTTCCGCACCTCCATCATTTTCGACCCCGTCAACGGGCGGCTGCCCGCACAGACGCCCATCGGCCAGCAGCGACGAGCCGCACTATTCGCCCTGTTCGGCCAGAACACCGGCACCGCCTGGTGGCTGGGGCGAGAAGGCCCGGGGCCCTATGACGATGCCGAAATGCGTCCCCTGGGGGAGCGTTGCCTGCTGGCGTTCGGCTCCTCTTCGGGGCCACCGATGCTGCCCACCCTCTACAACAACCTCAAGCGCATCGTGCAGACGCGGGACTACGTCATGATTCTCAATGAAATGGTCCACGATGCCCGAATCATTCGGTTGGCGGGCGGACATACGCCGGGAATACGCCAGTGGATGGGAGATTCCGTGGGTCATTGGGAGGGCGACACCTTGGTGGTGAGAACCGAGAACTTCAAGACGAAGTCCGGGCTTTACTTTTTCGGCGCCACCGAGGCCTTGCGCGTGGTGGAGCGTTTCACCCGCACCAGCAAGGATCAACTGCTGTACGCCTTCACGGTGGAGGATCCCGCCGCATGGGAGTCGTCCTGGTCCGGCGAGTATCCGTGGCCAGCCACGGACACGCGGGTGTACGAATACGCCTGCCACGAAGGCAACTACGCCCTCGGCAACATCCTGCGCGGAGCCCGCCTGCTCGAAGCCGATGCGGCGGCGGGCGGCAGCGGCCAGTCCTCGGACTAAGGGTCGGCGAAGCCCACAACGTAGCGGGTGGGGTCCGGGACGCCGGCAGCCTCAAATCCAGTGCGGCGCAAGCGGCAACTGTCGCATCGACCGCAAGCCTCGGCTTGATCGGTGGGTTGATAACACGAGACGGTCAATGCGTAGTCCACCCCTAGGCTGACTCCACGGCGGATGATCTCGTCCTTGCCGAGATCGATCAGCGGCGCGTGAATGCTCAAGCGCCGGCCCTCCACTGCGGCCTTGGTGGCCAAGTTCGCCATGGTTTCGAAGGCGGCTATGAACTCAGGGCGGCAATCCGGGTAGCCCGAATAGTCCACCGCGTTGACCCCAACGAACACATGCTCCGCTCCAAGCGTTTCGGCCCATGCCAAAGCCAAAGCCAACAGGACCGTGTTGCGGGCGGGCACATAGGTCACCGGAATGCCCGAGGTCGGCACCCCGGGCACGTCGATGTCGGCATCGGTTAGCGCCGAACCGCCAAAGCCGGCCAAGTCAACAGCCACCTCCCGGTGTTCGACTGCGCCGAGCGAACGGGCTACCGCGGCCGCGGCTTCCAATTCCACCCGATGACGCTGCCCGTAACGGCAGGACAGCGCATGGCAGGCAAAGCCTTGGGCGCTTGCAATGGCCAAGGCGGTGGCAGAGTCCAAGCCCCCCGACAGCAGAACGACCGCTTTCAACGTCCCGGCTCGTTGCCCCACAGAACCTTGTGCAATTGAATCTGCAGACGCACGGGATAACGGTCGGCGACAATCCAATCGGCAAGGCTGCGAGCGGGCAAATCATCATGGCTCGGCGAAAACAGCACCGCACCAACGCGTTCCACGAGCTTGAATTCATCGCACTTCAGCTTCGCCCAATTGTAGTCGGCGCGATCGCAAATCACGAACTTGATTTGATCCCCGGGGCCGCAGCGCTCCAGGTTGCGCCACAGGTTGCGGCCCACCTCTCCGGAGCCCGGGGTCTTGACATCAACGATCTTGCTGACGCGCTGGTCGACCGGAGCGACGTCCAGCGCCCCGCTGGTTTCCAGTGACACCTTGAAGCCTGCATCGCACAGCGCACTGAGCAGGCCGTGAACCTCGGGCTGCGCCAGCGGCTCGCCGCCGGTCACGGTCACATGGGAGATGGAATGGGTTTTCACTTCGGTCAGGATGCTCTCGACCGTGCGCATTTCACCGCCGGCAAAGGCGTAGGTCGTGTCGCAGTAGCCGCAACGCAGCGGGCAGCCAGTCAGGCGAACGAAGACGGTGGGCAGGCCAACGGTGGTGGTTTCGCCCTGCAGCGACAGGAAGATTTCGGCAATGCGCAACCGCATGATGGGTAATCGAGGCAGCTCACCGCCAGTCAGCGCAGCTCCGCCGCATACTCGCGCGCCAATCCGGCGGCAGAACTGTCGGGGCTTTCCGACTGCACAAGGTCCAGGTACTCAAGCGCCCGCTGATCGTCTCCCAGCCGGTGATACACCACACCGAGCTTGTACAGCGCATCCGGAACCTTGGCATGGCTCGCGTAAAGGTTCACCACTTGGGCGAAATTCTGGCGGGCCTCCTCCGCGTGCCCCTGGGCCAGATGCAGCTCGCCAAGCCAATAGTAGCCATTTGGCGTGAACTCCCCGTTCGGATAGGTTTCGATCATTTGCTTGAAGGCAGCCGCGGACTCGTCAAACGCCCGGTCCTTCATTAGATTGAAGGCAGCCGCGTAGGCCGCCCGTTCGGTCTCACCACCTCCGTCCGGCCCGTTGGCGGCCGGTGCCAAGCGGCCTGGCGACAGGGCGTCCGCTCTCCCATCGTCCACACCGGGCTGAGGATGGCCGCTGCGCAACGCCAACAGGCGCTGGTCCAGATCAACGTACTGGTTCTGTTGGTCACGAGCAAGGCGTTCCATCTGAAACCTAAGCTCCTCGACCATCCCGCGCAGGGTTTGAAGCTCGCCTTGCAGGACTTGGAGTTGGTGAAACAGCGGCGCAACGCCGGCGCCTTGCGCAACGCGGCCGTTTTGGGCCAGCTCAGGCCTAGCGGCCGGATGTGCGCCGGCAAAGACCTCAACGTCACGCCCGGTGACGGGACTCGATAGCGGCTGCGGGGACCGCTCCGCCGACTTCTCCGGTGCCGACTCCTCCACCGGAACAGCGGCAATGCCCTCCTGTTCGAGGGCCAGCGCACTCACCATGACGAACGCCAGAAAAAACAACCCAAGCTGCCGCTCCAAATATGGCATATCTCTTAACTTCAACGGCTTAATCCCGTTTGCATCAACGTGCGCCGAGTCATGCCACGGCTCGCTCGCCTCCGCGCACACACCGTTGCCGTAGGCACAACATCCCGCAAATTAACGATAGATCATCACGGCGCGGCGATTGCGCGACCAAGCCGCTTCGGTGTGGCCCGGATCTTCCGGCTGCTCTTCACCGTAGCTAACCGTCTCAATGCGCGATGTGAGAACGCCAGCGGCCTTGAGAAACCTCGACACCGCATCCGAACGCCGTTCGCCCAAGGCCAAGTTGTATTCCCGCGTGCCCCGTTCGTCACAGTGGCCCTCGATAACCACCCGGCGTCGCGGATTGTCCATGAGCACTTGCGCGTGGGTCTCCAAGGCCGCGAGATCGGCTTGATCGATCACCGCCTTGTCCAATTCGAAATAGAACACCCGCGGCAGCAGCTTGGTGGAGCCGGGATAGTAGGGTTCCATGTTGTCGTTGAACGTCGGCGGTTCCGGCGTGGGTGGCGGCGTGGAAATGGGCCGCGTATCATCAGTGGGAGGACTGGGTTCCGGAGTGGGTTCAGGCGTCTGGCATCCAACGAGAAGCGCTGCCGCCGCCACGAGAGTTAAAAGACCGATTTGCCGCTTAAGCATAGTTCCTTCTCCTTCTGAAGCCTGCATCAGTTACCATCATGCCCAACATCGTCCAATCATCATTCCGCAGACATGCTTGGCAAGGCTATCACAGCCAGCCATTCTAACCGATAGGAAAACTTTCTTGACAGGCCAACCTGTCTCGCTAAACGGAATCCCGGACCGACTGCGGGGTATTCCTCCAACTCCAGGGCGATGCGCCATCGCCCGCGCTAAAAGGCCGACTTCAGACCGTCGATGAATGGCGACCAAGCCGGTTCCCGCACATCGCCGCTCGACGAGGGCAGGCGGTATCTCACCCGCCCGTCAATGGACACCACTGCCAGAATGCCCCGGCCCTGATCTTGGGTGGCGTAGATCAGCATGGTGCCGTTTGGGGCCAGCGAGGGAGACTCATCAAGGGCGGTTTCGGTGAGAACCCGCAGATCGTTGCGCTCCAAATCCTGCCAAGCGATGTGATCAACCCCATCGCGGCGATGCACGAACACCAAATGGACGCCATCGGGCAGCAGGCGGGCCCGGGCGTTGTAACGGCCTTCGAAGGTCAGCCGCTCGACGAAGTTGGTGGCCAGTTCCACCTGGTAGATCTGCGGCCGGCCCCCGCGGTCCGAGGTGAAGATGAGGCTGCGTCCATCCGGCGTCCATGACGGCTCGGTATCGATGCCATGATGGCGAGTGATCTGCCGCAGGCGGTAGTCCGCCAGATTCATCAGGTAGATTTCCGGATTGCCGTCGCGGGACAGAACCACCGCCAAGCTCCGCCCGTCGGGGGAGAAGACCGGGGAACCGTTGATGCCCGGAAAATGCGGCAACAGCTCCCGCTCCCCAGTGGCAACGTCGTGCAGTGCAATGACCGGGCGTCCGGTTTCGAAGGTGACGTAGGCCGCCCGCTCCGCATCCGGGGACCAACTCGGCGACATGATGGGTTCATCCGAGGACAGCAGGGTGCGCGCCCGGGCGCCATCGGAATCCGCCACTTCAAGCCGGTAGCGAGCGTACTCGGTGCCAGGGTTCTGGGCCAATACATAGAGAATGCGGGTGGAGAAGGCACCGCGCACACCGGTGACCGCTTCGAAGATCGCATCGGCAATGGTGTGTCCAAGGTCGCGCCACTTGGCGGCCGGGGCCGTCAAGCGCTCTTCAGCCATGGCCCGTTCATTGGTCACGTCGTAGAGTTCGTAGCTCACCGAGACGTCGCCGTTGAACTCCGTCGTCACCCGTCCGATGACTAGGTACTCCACGCCGAGAACGCGCCAGTCGCGAAAGAAGACTTCGGCGCGCTCGGCCGGAAATGACAGCATGTTGCCTCTTTCGGTGGGCGCAAACTGGCCGCTGCGAGCCAAGTCGAAGCCAATGATGTCCGAAATGGGTTCACGATCGCCGAACTCCGGCCCGATCCGAAAGGGCACTACCGCAATTTTGGTCTGTTGGTCGTATCCCGCATCGATGATGATGCTGTCAAGGCTCTCCGCACCTTGGCAGAAGGCCGCAACCACAATGAAGGCCATCCCAACCGCAGTCGGGGCGGCGCGGTGAAGCCTAGTTTTCCTGATCGTGGGAAAGGGCTGTCGAGTGAATCGACGTGTGCGCCCGGTGACCGCCAAGTTGCGCAGCAACTCGATTGCGCCACCCTTGGGGCGGTGCGCCAACTTGTCGGCCTGAGACATTGCCTCGTTAGCCATCACCTCAACAAGTCCTCCGGTTTGAACAACAGGGAAAAGCGCCGGAAGTGGCGCTCGAACAGGTCTGGTTGCCGAGGCACTTCAAAGGCGCGAGCCTTGCGCACAGCGGCTTCCGCCGAACGGTCGAAAGCGCTGTTGCCGCTCGACTCGACCACAGTGACCCCAACAACCGCTCCAGTGGGAATCAGTTCGACCAGCAGGCGCGCCTGCATGCCGTTGCGGGCACTCGGCGGACGCGACCAATTGGCGACCACGCGCTGGTAAATGCCGAAGCGGAAACTCTGGGCAACGCTCAGATCCTGATCGGTGGCAAGTTCAGACGCTTCCTCGGCCAGCGCTTGAACGAACGAGTCCTGGGTTAGTTCCGCTAAACGGCGCCGCTGATCCTCCAGCGCCTGCTCCGCCTCCCGGTCAGGGCGCGGCTCCGGCTCTGCCCGCGGCTCCGGCTCGGCCACCTTGGGCACCTCGGCCGCAGGTTTCGGCACCGCCGCCGGCACCCGCGGCTCGGACTTGGGTGGCACCTTGGGTTTGGGTGGCGCCTTGGGTTGCATCACGATCAGCTGCGACTGAACGAGGTTCGGCTTGATGGCGCGACTTTCGGGCTGAGCTTGCGGGAACCAGCCGCCGTGCAGCGCGGCGAACGCCGCCAGATGCAGCAGCAGCGCGAGAACGAGGGGGCCGCTGTAGGAACGAACCGTATCAGCCATCAGCTTTCGATCTGCGAAGGCGGGTCGGTGATGAGACCGACAGATTCAGCCCCGGACTTCTGCAGCACAGTCATGACGCCAACCACCTTGCCATAGTCCAAACGGTGGTCCGCCTTGACGTAAACCGGCACTTCAGGCCGGGCGCGGAGAATTTTGCCGGCTTGATCCCCCAAGGAGTAGATGGTCACTCGAGTGCCCTCATCATCGGCGTCCTGGATGCCGAGATTCACGAAAATGGCACCATCCGCGCGAATGGAAACCACCAGCGGATCATCCTCGGTGTCAGTGATCGGTTCGGAGGGCGCTTCGGGCAAATCGACGAGCACGCCTTGGGTCAGCAGAGGCGCGGTGGCCATGAAGATCACCAGCAGCACAAGCATCACGTCGATGTAGGGCACGACGTTGATTTCCGACATCGGCTTGCGGCGCACTAGACTCTCGCTTGGGCCGCGCGATGCAGGATGCTGGTCACCTCATCGCTGAAGGCTTCGTTGCGCTTCATAAGCTCTTCAACCTGGGCCGAGAAGCGATTGTAGCCGATCACCGCGGGGATGGCAGCGAACAGCCCCATTGCGGTGGCCACCAAGGCCTCCGAAATGCCCGGCGCCACCGAAGCGAGCGTCGCTTGGCTCATGTTGGCGAGGCTGCGGAACGAATTCATGATGCCCCAGACCGTTCCGAACAGACCGACGTAGGGACTCGTGGAACCCACCGTGGCCAAGAAGGCCAAATGGGTGGCAAGACGCTCCTCCTCACGATTCAGCGCCACCCTCATGCCGCGCTGCACGCCCTGCATGATGGAGTCCACTTCCGCCCCAGCCTGATCCGAGAGACGCACAAACTCCTGAAAGCCAGCCACGAAGACGGTCTCGATGCCAGTCAGGTCGTCGCGGCCATCAAGTTCCGCGTAGAGTTCGCGCAGGTCCACCCCGGACCAGAAGTGGTCTTCGAACTGAGCGACCTCATTGGCCACCCGGCGCAGAAAGAACCAGCGCTGAAAGATCATCATCCAGGAGATGATCGAGGCCAGCGCCAGAAGAGCCATGACGATCTGCACCAGCAGACTGGCATTGGCCACCAACTCGAATATCGAAATTTGCTCGGCCATGTCAGGTTCCGGCTGGTTAGGCGGCGTGTGCAAGCACACGATCAAGTTGCTTCGCAACTTGGAGACGGCGCGCGCCGGCGCACGATCCGAAAACTTGACTCATTCGTCCACTTCCTCCGAAGGCAGGGAAGCCAAGTCGAGGGCGGCTTGGCGCGCTGCCGCGGCGCTGGAGTCATCCGGCGCCGCCAAGCCAAAGTGCAGGTAGGCGTTGGCGGTCGCCACTCGGCCCCGCGGCGTGCGCATTACATAGCCCTGCTGAATCAGGTAAGGTTCGATGACATCCTCAATTGTATCGCTCTCCTCCCCCACCGCGGCGGCCAAATTGTCAAGGCCCACTGGCCCGCCCGAAAACTTCTGGATGATGGTGTCGAGCAGCCGGCGGTCCATGGCGTCAAATCCCTCGCGGTCCACGCTGAGCAGGTTCAGGGCGTCGTCGGCGGTCGCTCGGGTAACCACGCCGTCCGACTTCACCTCGGCGAAGTCCCGCACCCGCCGCAACAGCCGATTGGCAATGCGCGGTGTGCCCCGGGATCGGCGCGCCACTTCCAAGGCACCGGGCTCTTCGGCAGCGAGGTTCAGTTTGCGGGCGGATCGCTGCACGATCTCGCAAAGTTCCTCGACGCTGTAGAATGACAATCGTTGCACGATGCCGAAACGGTCGCGCAATGGCGAAGTCAAAAGCCCGGCGCGGGTGGTGGCGCCAACCAGCGTGAAGCGCGGCAGGTCGAGTTTCAAGGAACGCGCCGCCGGGCCTTCGCCAATCAGGATGTCAATCTGAAAATCCTCCATGGCCGGATACAGGATTTCCTCCACCACTGGCGAGAGTCGGTGAATTTCGTCCACGAAGAGCACGTCGCCCTCCTCCAGATTGGTGAGCAGCGCTGCCAGATCCCCGGCCCGCTCCATCACTGGGCCGGACGTTGACTTGACCGCCACGCCCATCTCATGGGCAACGATGTGGGCCATGGTGGTCTTGCCGAGCCCGGGCGGACCGAATATCAAGGTGTGGTCGAGCGGTTCGCCACGCCGCCGAGCTGCTTCGATGAAGATGGCCATCTGCTCCCGCACTGCGCTCTGGCCAACGTATTCGTCCAAGGTGACCGGACGCAGGCTGCGGTCGAGACGCCCTTCCCCAACCCCTTCGGTGGCGGGATTCACCAGCCGATCGGGAACCACACTCATGAGGCCGACCGGCCGGCAATGGCCCGCAGCGCTTCCCGAACGATCGCTTCCGCGGCCATATCCTCATCACCAACCCCGCGAATCATTTGCGCGGCATCCTGAGGACGATAGCCCAAGGCGATGAGCGCACGCTCCGCTTCGGCGACGGCGGAGGCATCGGCGCCCGATCGCGAGGCAGCGGGCGTGATGGCAAAGTCGGCAAGCCGGTCCTTCAATTCAAGCAGCACCCGCTGAGCCGTCTTGCGACCGATGCCAGGCACTCGGGTCAAGCGACCCGGATCACCGTCGGCAGCCGCATGGGCCAGTTCATCCACATCGAAGGCGGATATCAGGGAAAGGGCCAGTTTCGGCCCGACCCCAGAGATGCGCAGCACCGCCCGAAACAGCTCCCGTTCCGAACGGGAGGCGAAACCGTAGAGTTGCTGCGCATCCTCGCGCACGAGGAAGTGCGTGTAGAGCGAGACATCGCCGCCGGGCGGCGGCAAGGCCGATCGGGCCCCGGCGGACAGCTCGACTTCGTATGCCACGCCGCCAATGTCGATCAGCGTCAACTGTGCGACGGCTTCAACAAAGCGGCCCTCAATGCGTCCGATCACTTGGCTGTGTCCGTTCGACTGACAGAGTGTGCCGTTGGCTTGCATCCCGAAGTATTGACGTGACAAATGGCAATCGCAAGGGCATCCGCCGCATCCGCAGCCAACCGCCCGCCGCGCAAATTGAGCAGGATGCGCACCATGTGCTGCACCTGCGCCTTGGTCGCCCCGCCGGTGCCCACCACCGCCTTCTTGATCGTGCGCGGGGCGTATTCGAAAACCTCCAGGCCAGCGGCCACGGCAGCGGCCATGGCCACCCCTCGGGCTTGGCCGAGCTTCAACGCCGCCTGCGGATTGCGAGACATGAAAACTTCCTCGATCGCCAATCGGTCGGCACCGTGGGCAGCGATCAACTCACTGACGCCGGCGTGAATCTCGCCAAGGCGCTGCGCCATGGCCCCGGCGGCGGGGCGAATGCAGCCGGAGGCGATGTAGCCGATCCGGCCCTGAGCCGCCTCAACCAAGCCGTAGCCGGTTGAGCGGCTGCCGGGATCAATGCCGAGCACCCTTATCGCACCCAAGCTAATGCGCCCATGTTGTTCGTATCTTCATGTTGACCACCGGACCAAGCCGATGATTCAGGAACGATGATTATAGAGCGCCGTCCGGCAGACGGGCGTTGCTGTAAACGCTCTGCACGTCGTCCAATTCCTCAAGCGCGTCGATCAACTGCAGCAGGGTCTCCGCCTGGGCTTCGTCACAATCCTGCAGGGTTGAAGGCACCATCGCCACCTCCTTGTGGTCCGGCGCCAAGGAGGCGGCCTCAAGGGCGTCGGCGACCGTGCCCAAGGCCTCCCAAGGGGTGATCACCGCCAAGGCGCCATCCTCATCGGTCTCCAAATCCTCGGCCCCCGCCTCGAGCGCCACATCCAAGACCTGCTCCTCATCGGCGCCGGGCGCGAAGGTGATCACGCCTTGGCGCTTGAACAGGTAAGCCACCGAGCCATCGGCGCCGAGGCTGCCGCCATGCTTGCCGAAAGCGTAGCGCACTTCCGCCACCGTGCGATTGCGGTTGTCGGTCAGGGCCTCGATCAACAGTGCCACGCCGCCAGCGGCGTAGCCTTCGTAGGTCAGTTCGTCGAGGTCCGCGCCCTCGCCGCCGCCCGTGCCCCGGTTGATGGCCTTTTGGATCGTATCCTTGGGCACGTTGGCACCGAGCGCTTTGTCCACAGCGGTGCGAAGGCGCGGATTGTCCTCCAGAACGCCGCCCCCCAAACGGGCGGCGACAGTCGCCTCGCGCAGAATCTTGGTCCACAGCTTGCCCCGCTTGGCGTCCTGAGCGGCCTTGCGGTGCTTGATGTTGGCCCACTTGCTGTGCCCCGCCATTTGCTAACCCGTTGCCTTGTCTCCCGCCTTTCCATGCAGGCGAATGTGCAGTTCGCGCAGTTGGCGCTCGTCGGCTTCGCCGGGCGCGGCCATCATCAGGCAGGCTGCTGACTGGGTTTTGGGAAAGGCGATCACGTCGCGGATGGCTGCCGCATCGGCCAACAGCATGACCAAGCGGTCGAAGCCCAGGGCGATGCCACCGTGCGGCGGGCAGCCGTAACGCAGCGCATCGAGCAGGAAGCCGAACTTGACGGCACCTTCCCGGGCGATGCCCATCGCCTCGAACACCGCCTTCTGCATCGCCTCAGTATGAATCCGCAGGGAGCCGCCACCCACTTCATAGCCGTTGAGCACCAAGTCGTACGCAGCGGCGCGGGCCCTCAGGGGCGCGGCCAGCAGTTCCTCGATGTTGCACGTGGGCCGGGTGAACTGATGGTGCACGGCGTCAATTCCGCCGTCCGCGGTGGCCTCGAACAACGGCCAGCCAACCACCCACAGGGGCGCGAACCCTTCGCCGGTCAGGCCGAGCAGACGGCCCAACTCAACCCGCAGGGCACCCATGGAGTCGTTGACCACGCTGGCCGGCCCCGCACCGAAAAAGACGATGTCACCATTGACGGCAGCGCACCGCTCCAATACTTGGCGCACGATGCCGTCCGGCAGGAACTTGAGGATTGGCGACTGCAGGCCCGCCGTCCCGGCGTCGAGTTCATTGACCTTGATGTAGGCCAGTCCCTTGGCCCCATAGCGGCCTACAAAGCTGGTAAGGTCGTCGATGGCCTTGCGCGAGAGGCTGTCGCCGGGGGCTTTCAGGGCCACCACCCGGCCTTGGGGATCTTGGGCCGGTCCCCTAAAGACCTTGAACTCGACTGCGGCCATGAGATCGCCGATGTCGGTGAGTTCGAGTGGGTTGCGCAGGTCCGGCTTGTCGCTGCCGTAGCGGCCCATGGCCTCATCGAAGGTCAACACCGGAAAATCGCCGAGCTCAACGCCTTTCACTGCCCGAAACAACCGTTTAATCATGCCCTCAGCAAGGTCCATGACGTCCTGCTCGCTGACGAAGGAGGCCTCGATGTCGATCTGCGTGAACTCCGGCTGCCGATCATGGCGCAGATCTTCGTCCCGGTAGCAACGGGCGATCTGGTAGTAGCGGTCCATCCCGGACATCATCAGCAACTGCTTGTAGATTTGCGGCGACTGGGGGAGGGCGAAGAAGTGGCCGGGATGGGTGCGGCTGGGCACTAGGTAGTCGCGTGCGCCCTCCGGCGTGGGGCGGCTTAAGGTCGGCGTCTCGATCTCCCAATACCCCTGCTCCTCCAAGTAGCCGCGCACCGCGCTCGCGGCCCGGGCCCGAATCCTTAAGCGCTCCTGCATCTCCGGGCGGCGCAGATCGAGATAGCGGTAGCGCAGCCGCACATCCTCACCGGCGTCGGAGTGCTCATCAAGACCAAACGGCGGCGTCGCCGACGGGTTGAGCACTTCAAGTCCCGCGCCGAGCACTTCGATCTCACCGGTGGCCATGTTGGGATTTTCGGCGCCGGCTTGGCGGCGGCGAACCCGGCCGGTCATTTGCAGCACGTATTCGCTGCGCACCCGGTCGGCCGCCTGAAAGCTCTCTTCGGCATCCGGGTCGTAAACCACTTGTACGATGCCAGTGCGGTCGCGCACGTCCAGAAAGATGACGCCACCGTGGTCGCGCCGCCGATGCACCCAGCCGGCCAGGACCACGGTCTCGCCGATGTGGGCGCTATTGAGCACTCCACAGGGGTAGCTGCGCATGGGACCCGCCTATTCCGAGGCCGCGGCCGAAGCCGCCTTGGCCGCGCTGCCACTGCCGCTGCCGTTGCTGGCCGCCGTCTCAGTCGTTTTGGCGTTCTTCTTGGCGTCCTTGCCGGCGTCGCTCCCGCCATCGCTGGAGGAGGAAGCAGCAGCCTCGCCGCTATCGGCGCTGGGCTGGTCCTTGCCAGACCCGTCGTCGGCGCCGACCAGGTTTCTTTGCTGTCCGGACTTGAAGTCCGTTTCATACCACCCACTGCCCTTCAGGCGAAAAGCCACCGGGGAGATCTTCTTTCTCAATCGAGCGGCCTCGCACCGCGGGCAGTCTACTAGGGGCGCCTCGCTGATCTTCTGAATGGCCTCCATCTCATGGCCGCAGTTTCCGCAGCGATACTCGTAGATGGGCATCGATGTTCCTCAAAACCGTTTGCAGGGAAAGCGCCCCAACACTTGGGATGGCGCCGAGGCGCTTGGGGCGCGCATGATAGTGGAAAACGGCCTGCGGCGCAGGCGAACCCTCGGCCCTAGCGGGCCGGGGGTTCGGTTGGAGTTTCGCCAGCGCGAAGCCCCGCGGCCGGGAACAGCGGGCCGAGGGTTCGGTTGACCGCTCGCCGGCGCGAAACTCCGCGGCCAGGGACGGGCATTTTCCGCGTTTGGGGGCGGAGCTTTGTTCTGCGAGCGCCGCCCCAGCTACTCAACCTGTCATTACGGCGCTTCGGCGAAGCGTTCGAGTTGCTGCGCAACTCGGCGCCCAAGGCGTGTCGGACAGTCCCGCCTCTTTCTGACCCCGAACATCACTGATCGCCAGACCGGCTAACCCCGGGGGTGGTGGGCTTGGTGCAGGGACTTGAGCCGCGCCTGGGCGACGTGGGTGTAGATCTGGGTCGTGGAAAGGTCAGCGTGGCCCAGCATCATCTGCACCGCCCGCAAATCCGCGCCGTGATTCAGCAGATGGGTGGCAAAAGCGTGGCGCAAACCGTGCGGCGACAGGTTTTGCTCGATGCCAGCGGCCGCCGCATAACGCTTTACGGCGTGCCAGAAGGTCTGCCGGGTCATGACGCGGCCGCGGTTGCTTGGAAACAGCGCCTTGGTGCCCTCCCCGCCCAAGTTCGTGCGTCCCTCCAGAACGAACCGCGCCACCCAGGCCAGCGCCTCCTGGCCAACCGGCACCAAGCGCTCCTTGCCGCCCTTGCCTGTCACCCGGATCACCCCTTGGCGCAAGTTGAGCGACTCGACCTGCAGGCTTACGAGTTCGGAGACGCGCAGCCCCGTGGCGTAAAGCAGTTCCAGCATGGCGCGGTCGCGCAAGCCGACTGCGGTGCAGGCGTCCGGGGCCCGCAGCAGTTCCTCGACTTGCGCCTCGTCGAGCGATGACGGCAACGGCCGTCCCAGCTTGGGATGCTCCAAATGAGCGGCGGGGTCAGTCGGGATGCGGCCTATTTCAAGGTTATGGCGGTAAAAACCCTTGATGCAGGACAGCCAGCGGGCTGAACTTGAGGCCCGGTAGCCTTGGTCGTAGCGGCTGGCCATGACCGCCAATAGGTCAGCAGCGGTAGCGTCGAGCACTGCTTTGCCCAAGCTCGACTCCAAGGCATCAAGATCTCGCCGATAGGCGGCTAGGGTGTTTTCACTCAATCCCTTCGCCAGCCAGATTTCCTCAAGATACTGCTCTATGACGGGGCTCAAGGCGTACCCCCCGACGTTACCTTGGCATTGAGCGAAACTCTGCGGAACCTATACCTTTTCCTTGATGCGGGCCGCCCGGCCAGAGCGCTGCCGCAGGTAGTAGAGCTTGGCCTTGCGCACATCGCCGCGCCGCTTCACGGTGATCGAAGCGATCAGCGGGCTATGGGTTTGGAAAGTGCGCTCCACGCCCACCCCGTGGGACATCTTGCGCACGGTGAAGGCGGAATTCAGGCCGCGGTTGCGCTTGCCGATCACCACGCCCTCGAAGGCCTGCAGCCGTTCCCGGCTGCCCTCGCGCACCTTGACCTGCACCGTCACGGTATCGCCCGGGGCGAACTCGGGCAGGTCAGTCTTCAGTTGTTCGTTTTCCAAGCCTTCAAGCACTTTGTTCCTGCGCATTGTCATTCTCCTTCATTGCCACCGCCGTCCGGCCATCGTGATCCCGCATGCGACTGCCGCCGCAGGCCTGCTTGAAGCAAGGCAGAGTCGGCATCCGAAAGCGCTCTTGAGGCCAGCAAGTCGGGGCGTCGCAGCCAAGTGCGCAGCAGGGCCTCTGCTCGCCGCCAGCCACGAATGGCGCCATGGTCACCGCCGAGCAGCACCGCCGGCACCTTGAGCGGCCCAACCTGCTCCGGGCGCGTATATTGCGGGTATTCGAGCAAACCATCAAGCAGAGATTCGGTTTGGATCGATTCCTCATTGTTCAGCGCGCCGGGCAGCAGCCGGCATAGGGCGTCGACCAGCACCATGGCGGGCAGTTCGCCGCCGCTCAAAATGTAGTCGCCGATGGACAACTCCTCGTCCACCGCCGACTCGATGACCCGCTCGTCGATGCCTTCATAACGACCGGCAATGAGCACCAAGCTGGGCAACTGTGAAAGGCGCTCCACATGTGACTGGTCGAGCTTGGCACCCTGGGGTGACAGATAGATCACCCGAGGCGGCGATGGGGCCCGCTGACGGGCCTCGCCAATCGCGCCGAGCAGTGGCTCCGCCATCATGACCATGCCGGGACCGCCGCCGTAGGGGCGATCATCGACCGTGCGCCGTCGGTCCACGGCGTGATTGCGGGGATTGAACACCTCAAAACCCATCTCGTCGCGTTGAATGGCCCGGCCGAGGATGCCTGCCGAGGCAATCGCCGTAGCCATCTCCGGGAATAGGGAGACCAAGCCAACCCACAAATTCACTCCGGCGCCTCCCAATCGACATGGATGACGCCATCCTGGATGCGAACCTCACTCACATGGGCGCCCACAAAGGGAATCAACACCTCCGCACCGCCATCCCCGCCACCCTGAATGGCCAGGACATCGTGAACGCCGGTCGGCAGCAGCCGCTCCACCACGCCCAAATCCATCCCGTTTTGGTCCACCACCCGAAGCCCGATGAGTTCGCGCCAATAGAATTCGCCTTCCCCCGGAGCAGGTAGGCAGGTTTGGGGTACGGCGATTTCCGCTCCTGAGATGCGCAGTGCCGCATCGCGGTCAACGACCTGCGGAAATCGGGCGACAAAGCCACCGCGGTGCGGCCGGACAGCCTCCGCCGGGCAGAGCTGCCATCCGGATTGCCCACTATCCGCCCGCTCCAAGCGCAAGTGCCAAGGCTGATAGTCAAGCAAATTGGACGGTGGATCAGTGAAGGAGGCGATGCGCACCCAACCGCGAACGCCATAAGCACCGCCGACTTGACCGACGGTCACCATACTGTCGCTCTGCCGGTCGGTCAGGCTTCGCTGGCCTCGGTGGATTGACTCGCAGCCGCTTCCTCAGCCACGCTCTCCTCGACCGCCGCTTCATCCCTGGCGGCTTCATCCACCGGAGCCTCTTGGGCAGCGACCGGGGGTGCCTCGGCCAGTGCCGCCGCTTCCTTGCGCGCCTGCTTGATGAGCTGCCGCACCCGGTCCGACGGTTGGGCCCCTTCCGCAAGCCAATGATCGACCCGTTCAAGATTAACCCGCAACGTCTCGTCTCGGCCCCGAGCCAAGGGATTGAAGAAACCCACCCGCTCAATGAAGCGCCCATCGCGGTTGGCGCGACGGTCCGCCACCGTGATGTGGTAGAAGGGATTCTTCTTGGCGCCATGCCGCGCTAAGCGAATCGTCACCATGCCTTGCAGCCCCTAGATGGAAAGGGGGCGCATTCTAATGGAGCGGATGCGACATTGAAACTGCTCAATCGTCGCCACTCGGGGCCGCCGGCGCTTTCGCCTTGCAATCGGTCAAGCATTGGCATTTGATGGCGCACCGATTAGTTGGAGGTTCGCCCATGACCGGGGCCGTGATCAGACTTCCGCGCGCACTCATGCTGGCGCTTTCCTTGGCGCAGGGGCTGATGCTGCTCGGTCTTTGGCGGGCGTTGGAAGCGGGCGTCTGGCCAAGCCAGACACCGACCTTGAACTACGCCCTGTTCACCTTCGCGCTCAGTTGGCCGACCCTGCTGCTGTTCATATTGGAGGCTGGCAACATCCGCCGGGCCTTCGCGTTGGCGAGCGTGGCGAGCGGCCTCTTGGTGCTTTGCGGCCTCTACGTCGGGTGGCAGGCGTCGCCGATCGATGCCTTTCCAGTGGAATCCCTCGTGGCGGTCGCCATTGCCACTTGGTTGGTGGCCGGGTTCAAGGCGCTGATGTTCGTGGGGCCTCTCGCCTCGGGCGCGCCCCTCGACTACGGCACGCTGTTTCGCCGCTCATGGCGCAACTTTCTGGTGGCTGGACTGGCGGCGGCGCAAACGCTGGCCATCTGCCTGCTGCTGTGGCTTTGGGCGGCCCTGTTCGACGTCATCGGCATCGAGTTCTTCACCGACCTGTTCTCCAAGGATTGGTTTCTGTTTCCCGTGCTCGCGGTTGCCTTCGGCTTCGGCGTGCTGGTGTTTCGCAACCTGACCGGCACCATAGACGGCATCACGGCTCTGCTTGAGGGCTTGATGCGGCTGTTGCTGCCCTTGGTGCTGGCGGTCGTCGCGGCCTTCCTGGCTGCGCTGCCGTTCACGGGCCTCGCACCTCTGTGGGGCACCGGCAATGGCACGGCGTTGCTGATGGCCTTAAACGCCTTGGCCCTGTTTTTCGTGAACGCCGCCTACCAGACCGGAGAGAAGTCGCCCTATCCGCCGACAATTCACAGCGCCATCGCCACCGGGACCGCGATCTTGCCCATCATCTCGGCGCTGGCGCTGTACGGTCTTTACCTGCGCATCGATCAATATGGCTGGACCGTCGAGCGTTCATGGGCGCTGACCATCGCCTTGCTGTTCGCGCTGTTTTCGGGCGGCTACGCCTTCGGCGTGGTCCGGTACTGGCGGGACTGGATGGTCGTGTTGCGCCACGTCAACTTTGGTGCCGCGGCCCTCATCGGTGTTTTGATGCTGCTGGTGAACTCGCCGTTGCTCGACTTCCGCAAGATATCCACCGCCAGCCAGTTTGGTCGCGCCACCGCTGGCGAGGCCGCCTGGGCCGAATTCGACTTCGGTTACGTGAGGGATCATCTCGCCCGGCCAGGCCATACCGCCATGCGGGCGCTTCATGAAGCCTCCAAGGGCCAGGATGCGGCACTGACTGCGCGCCTTTCTGACCTCCTTAGCTGCGCAGCCACGACAGCGTACTTCTGCGAACGCCAAGATCCCTTGGCCGACGTGATCCTGCGCCCCGAGCCTTTTCCGGTGCCTGATGACCTTCACATGGCACTAGGCGAGCGCGACCGGCTCTACAGAGAGTTGCGGACTCGGATGCTCGTGCGCATTGACCTCACCCAAGACGGGGAGCCGGGCTACGCCGCGCTCCGATGGCTGCCGAACGGGGAGTCGCTCAGTGGCAGCTATTGGGTAAAGGACGAAGACGGCTGGGATTCCTGGCCATTGACACTACGCAACAGCAGCGAGATCGATGTCTCCGAGTTGGCGGATGCTCCCATCGCCGCAACTGAGCCGCCGCTTTCTTGGCAGGACTTGCGCATCGGTTCAGCCGTATTCGGTGTCAGCCGAACATCGCGCTTGACAGCAGCTTGGGGCACGTCCGAGGCGCCGGCGCCGTCGATCAGCGTCGCAAGCCCGGCGGACGTTGAGCCCCCTTGATGCCCTGAAGGCCGCGCATCATGTTCTGCATGCCGCCCTTGCGGCCGAACTTCTTCATCATCTTCTGCATCTGCCGGTGCTGCTTGAGCATGCGGTTGACGTCGATGACCGTGGTGCCGCTACCCCGGGCAATGCGCTGCTTGCGGGAGCTGTTGACGACATCGGGGAAGCGGCGTTCATGGGGGGTCATGGAGTCGATGATCACCGCCATGCGCCGGAATTGCCCGTCGTCGAGTTGGGCGCGCGCCGACGTCGGCACCTGGTTCATGCCGGGCAGCTTGTCCAACATGCTCCCAACACCGCCCATGCTGGCCATGCTCTCCAACTGATCTCGAAAATCAGCCAGATCAAACTTCTGCCGCCGGTTGACCTTCTTGGCCAAGCGCGCGGCCTTGCGCTGATCGACCTTGCGCTCCGCTTCCTCGATCAACGAGAGCACGTCGCCCATGCCGAGAATGCGCGAGGCGAGGCGGTCCGGATGGAAGGGTTCCAAAGCATCAGGCTTCTCACCCATGCCGAGAAACTTGATCGGCTTGCCCGTGAGGAAGCGCACCGACAATGCCGCGCCGCCCCGGGCATCACCATCCGCCTTGGCGAGAATCACGCCGGTCAGGTCCAGGGCGTCATTGAATGCCTTGGCGGTCGCCGCCGCGTCCTGACCGGTCATTGCATCGACAACGAACAACGTTTCGATCGGATTGAGGCGCTTCTGCAAAGCCGCGATTTCATCCATCATGGCCGCATCCACCGCCAAACGGCCGGCGGTATCGACGATCAGCACGTCGGAAACTTTGCTCTGCGCCTCGGCCAAGGCCCGCTCGACGATGGCGATGGGGGTTTCCGAGGCGCTGGAGGCAATGAACTGAGCGCCCACTTGACCGGCCAGGGCCTCAAGCTGGTCAATGGCCGCTGGACGATAAACGTCGGCGCTGACCAGAGCCGCACGCTTCTTAAGCCGCTCCTTCACAAACAGCGCGAGCTTAGCGGCGGTCGTGGTCTTGCCCGCCCCTTGCAGACCGGCCATGAGGATGACAGCCGGCGGCACCGTCGCGAGGTTCAACGCATCGTTCGCCTGGCCCATCACCTCCACGAGTTCTTCGTGAACGATCTTGATCAGCGCTTCACCCGGATCGAGGGCCGCAACAACTGACTGGCCGAGGGCCCGCTGCCTGACATTGTCGGTGAACGACCGAACCACGGACAAAGCGACATCCGCTTCGAGCAAGGCGGCGCGCACCTCGCGCATGGCGCCGGCGACGTTGTCCTCGGTCAGCCGCGCCTTGCCGGACAATCCCTTCAGGGCGCCACTCAATCGATCGGAGAGATTTTCGAACATAAAGGCATGAGAGGAACGGTGATAAGTGGAATTATAGGGGCTGACCTCGGCCTGCGCATCGGTGGACGCAATGAAATTGGCCATCGCGCTTGGGACACAGACCAATTTGCACTTAGGACACACACAGATTCCGACTCAAAAGCGCCATCACGATGATGTTGTTTACGTCGTTGCACTTAGTGCACACGCAGGTTCCGGCACACAAAAATTTGCACTTAGGACACACACAGATTCCGACTCAAAAGCGCCATCACGATGATGTTGTTTATGCACTTAAGCACTTAGGACACACACAGATTCCGACTCAAAAGCGCCATCACGATGATGTTGTTTACGTCGTTGCACTTAGTACACACGCAGGTTCCGGCACACAAAAGCCGTTAAGACGATGTCGCGCCCCATAGTGTTCGTAACGCTTGGAGGATTGGATCCGTTGAAGCGCTGAAGTTGTCCGCGAGAGGCGCTAGATGGCCGGAACGCTAGGAGCACTTGGAAACACTTGAAACAGAAACACTTGGAACACCTAGCGGCTGCGGCTGCGCTGTGCGAAACTTGCCCTCCAGCGAATTTCCAGCGCCAACCATTCAGGCCATGCCGCTCGATCCCGCCGCCGCGAGCCCGATACTGCCGGGTTTGATCGCCGTCGTTTTGTACTTGGCGGGCACCAGCCTGCAGGCCAGTTCCCTAGCGAACAACGCGAAACTGTCCATGCGCCTGCTGGTGGCACTGGCAGCACCGGCCATTGTTCTGCACGCCTTCGCGGTTTATGCGCAGATTGACGCCCCTGAAGGCATCAATCTCGGCCTCTTCCCCGTGGCTAGCCTCACTGCCCTAATCATGGCCGCCTTGGTGACGATCCTGAGCACCGCGCAACCGGTCCGCAGCCTGCTCGTGGTGCTGTTTCCGCTATCGGCCCTGGCCCTTTCGGCATCGTTGGTCGCGCAACCACCACCCAAGGCGATAGAAGCTTCGGATGCCGGGCTCGGAACGCACATCTTCGTCTCCATCCTGGCCTACAGCATACTGATGATGGCGGCCATTCAGTCGATTGTGCTTGGTTTTGTCGAGCGCAGCATACGCACCCGCACCCACATCCTCCTGCTGCGCATCCTGCCGCCCTTGGAGACCATGGAGCGGTTGCTGTTCGCCATGATTTGGGCCGGCTTCGCAGCCCTGACAGCCGCAATTGGCAGCGGCTTTCTCTATCTCGAAGACATGTTCGCCCAACATGTGGTGCATCACACCGTGCTGTCGTCTCTTTCCTGGGCGATTTACGGGGGTCTGTTGGCTGGCCGTCTATGGCTTGGCTGGCGCGGCGCATCGGCCGTGCGCTGGACCATCATCGCCTTTACCTTCCTGCTGCTCGGCTACTTCGGCAGCAAATTCGTGCTCGAGATGCTGCTGGAACGGGGTTGATGACCCTAGCGGAGCTCTCCACTTCGGCGCTGCTAGGGACGATTCTGGGGCTGACGGCGCTTTCCGCCTACTTTTCCTCGTCGGAAACCGCGATGACGGCATTGAACCGCTACCGGTTGCGGCACTTGGCCGGCGAGGGCCACGCCGGGGCGCGCAAGGCGCTGCGGCTGACCGAACAGCCGGACCGGCTGCTTGGCGTCATTCTGATCGGCAACAACTTCGTCAACTTCCTCGCCGCCAGCCTCGGCGCGGTGATCGGGCTGCGCCTGTTCGGAGACACCGGGGTGGTCCTTGCGCCCATAGCGCTCACCCTGTTCTTCCTGGTCTTCGCCGAAGTGACGCCCAAGACCATCGCCGCCCGGCGGCCGGAGGCGCTGGCCTTCGGCTCCGCCCATGTGCTGGAGCCGTTGCTGAAGCTGACCCGTCCGCTGGTCTGGCTCACCAACGGGGTCAGCAACGCAATCGCCAAGCCGTTCATTGGCAGCACCGACAACAACGACCATCTCAGCGCCGAGGAGCTGCGCACGGTGGTGCGCGAGTCGGCTCGGGTTTCAGCTCGGCACAAGAGCATGCTGCTCAGCATCCTGGATCTGGAGAACGTCACCGTCAATGACATTATGGTGCCCCGAGATGAAATCATAGGCATCGACCTTCATGACGACATGGATGACATCCTGGATGCCCTCGCCAGCAGCCAGCATACCCGTTTGCCCATCTACAGGGACAATGTCAACAACGTGGTCGGCATGCTGCACCTGCGACGGCTGGCCCGTCACTTGGAACAGCGGGATTTGGACAAGCATGGCCTGCTGAAACTGACGCGCGAGCCTTACTACGTGCCGGAGGCAACGCCCCTGCACACCCAGTTGGTCAATTTTCAGCGCGAGAGACGGCGCACGGCCTTGGTGGTCGATGAATACGGCGATGTGCAGGGCATCGTCACGCTGGAGGACATTCTTGAAGAGATCGTCGGCGAATTCACCACGGACTACGCCGCCAACATGCCGGAAATCATGCCCATGCCGGACGGCGCTTACTTAATTGACGGCGCTGCAGTGTTGCGCGACATCAACCGCACCTTGGGCTGGAACCTGCCCACCCGCGGCCCCAAGACCCTAAACGGGCTGGTCGTGGAAGCCTTGCAAACCATTCCCGACACCAATTTGTGCCTGCGCCTCGACGGCTATCTCGTTGAAACCCTGCAGATCAGCGACAACGTCATCAAGCACCTCATAGTGAGGCCGGCTGTAGGGAAACACCCCCAAGCAACAGGCGTTCGCCCAGCCCCCCTCTCCTCCGTGGGAAGAAGGGACGGTGCAACCGATTGAAGGCGCTTCACCTCCGACGAAGTGCCTTCTAATGCCGCCAACGGCGGTTCACAGCCGCGACCACCCCATTGAAGGATGCCGGGATGGTGTTGCGGCTAAGACCCACACCATAGCAACGCCCGCCATCGGCATCTTCGATGGCCAGCAGGCAGATGGCTTGGGCATCACTACCGGTGGTTAGCGCATGTTCGTGGTATTCGACGATGTTGACGGGCTCGTTAAAGGTCTCCTCAAGGCCATTAACGAAAGCTTCAATGGGACCGCCGCCCTCACCATCGATGGTCACCGGTTGCTCGGACGCCTCGATGCGGGCGACGCACCTTTGCTCGGCGCGACGCCCGGTAAGCACGTCAAAGTCAATCAGGCGGTAGGGGCCGCTATCCACCGCGTACTCATCAAGCAGCGCTTGATAGATTTCAAGGACCTTGACTTCCCTGTCGAGTGTCTCGGTTAGCTTTTGGACGACACCGCTGAACTCCTTGAGCATCTCCCGGGGCAGAATGATGCCGTAGAACTCCTCGAGCAGAAAGCCGACGCCGCCCTTGCCGGACTGGCTGTTGACGCGCACGGTTTCCTTGTAGGACGAACCCACATCGCCAGGATCAATGGGCAGGTAGGGCACTTCCCAGCGGCCGGGATCCACTCGCGCCATGCCCTTTTTGATGGCGTCCTGATGAGAGCCTGAGAACGCCGTGAACACCAAGTCGCCCGCGTAGGGGTGGCGTTCGTGCACGGGCAGCTTGTTGATGGCCTCCACGGTCTGGCGGATGCGCGGCATGTTGCGGAAGTCCAGTTCCGGATCCACCCCCTGGCTGAAGAGGTTCATCGCCGTGGTGACGATGTCGCAATTGCCGGTGCGCTCGCCGTTGCCGAACAGGGTGCCTTCAACCCGTTCGGCGCCCGCGAGCAGCGCCAACTCAGTGGCGGCGATGCCGGTGCCGCGGTCGTTGTGGGTGTGCAGGCTGATCACCGCCTTGTCGCGGTGCGGGAAGTGGCTGACGAACCATTCGATCTGGTCCGCATAGACATTCGGCGTGGCCATCTCCACCGTGGACGGAAGGTTGACGATCATCGGTTTCTCAATCGTCGCGTCCCACTGCTCCGCCACAGCAGTGCAGATGTCCACGGCGAAATCAAGTTCCGTGCCGGTGAAGCTCTCCGGCGAGTACTCGAAGGTGATGTCGGCATCCAAGGCCGCAAGGCCCGCCTTGACCAAGGAGACGCCCTTAACAGCGAGGTCGATGATGCCCTGGCGGTCCATCCCGAAAACCACCCGCCGCTGCAGCTCCGAAGTGGAGTTGTACAGATGGAAAATGACCTTGGGCGCGCCGGCCAAGGCTTCCACGGTGCGCTCGATGAGCTCCTCACGCGCCTGACACAGCACTTGGATGGCAACGCCATCAGGAATCCGGCCTTCGTCGATGATACGGCGGATGAAGTCGAAGTCCGGCTGCGATGCCGCGGGGAAGCCGACCTCAATCTCCGCGAAGCCGACCTCAAGCAGCAAATCGAACATGCGCAGCTTTTCCTGCACGTTCATCGGATCGATCAGGGCCTGGTTGCCGTCCCGCAGATCCACGCTGCACCAGCGGGGGGCGCGGTCAAGGGTCCGACCCGGCCATTGTCGTTCGGGCAGGTCGATGGGCGCGACCGGGCGGTACTTGTGGAACGGCATCGCGCCGCTGGCACGGCTGCGCGGTTTATGTGCGGACGATTGGGGTTCGCTGACTGCGACAGGCTCGCTCATGGCAAAGACTCCTGCTGAGTGGATCGGGGCTTGGGGTCGAGTCGGGCGTTTGCCCTTGGGGGGTGAGATGTGCCGGCTACGCCGGCAGCAGGCGCAAGTGCAGGCCTTGCGGGCGCAAGGAGAGGCTTTGGGAGGGAAGCTTGTTCACGCGGCGCACTATCGCGATGGTGGGTGGGTTTGTCAAGGGGGTGGTTTAGCTCGGGCAAGGCGAAGCAGCTGCACACGGCCAATCTCCAAGTGAGCAGCCGACGATGCCACACAGCGGGTAGTGGGCGCGGGCCTTCGGGTCGCGTCCAAGGCCTCACCAACCGGTGCTGCTTCACCCTCATTCGATGCGAGTCGAACGGCGTTCTTAATCCCGGGGGCCTTCCTGCGGTTTGATTGGCGTAACCCAAGGCCCAACACCGCCAAGCTGGCCAGCGTGATTGGGCCCTAGTCGAGCAGGGGAACCTCGCGAAGTTGCAAGCCCCGATCCGCAATCCAGTTCTTGAGCAATTCCACTGGCCCAAAGGCACGCTGGCGCTTGCGAATCGAGGCCACTCGGGCCATCCATCGGCTCGTGTGATCCGGGTGTCTCGCCGTTGCCCGGCTTTCCGCGGCATCGGCTTCGATGAGGCTGTTGAGCAGCCCCAAATACTGTTTCAACGTCATCTCAATCCGCGGGGTTTGCGGCTTCTCTTCACTGAGCCCAGAAGCCACAGGTGCCAGAAACTCATCGAGTGCAGCTAAGTCATTCTCCCGAAGCCGCTCTCCAATGGATGCATCCGTGCATTCCTCCAACCGCTTCGCGAGTTTCGCCCGAATCGGATTCAAGTCCACATAGGCCATGGCAGCGAGCACTGCCTTTTCGCTAAGCAAGGCCCCGGAGTAAAACCGCTGTTCGAAGAAATGCCCCTTGCAGCCATCCTCCTTGTTCGCCCGGCGAGCAATCGGCTGCTTGAGGTGCTTCATGAAATCGGAGAGGGAACCCAAGGTGCGGCGGGCTTGTTCCAACCGCTTGGGATCACTTAGCAGCCGGTCTCGCTCAATGGACTTGCGCTCTTCCACAACTTGGCCGTCTTCGGTGGGCGGAAAGGCTTCAACCCACCGAAATGCTACTTCCTCGTTGGTCCACGAGAAGCACTTTTTGGGATCGAAAAAAGCCACCAAGTGAAAGTGGTTGCTCATCACGCTGTACGAGTCGATCTCAACTGCGAAAAACTGTGCCAGGAACAAGAGCCGCTCAATCAGCCAGCGCTTGCGATGCGAGTAGTCCTTGCCCGTGCGCCTATCTCTGCCACACAGCCAGGCACCGCGAACGCAGCGAGAGACCAAGTGGTAACTCATGGCACGTTCGGAATCCACCAGTTTGTAGCGTGGGGTAGCCATCGCATGAGAATTGCCAATGTTCGCAAGGATGTCTAGACGGCAATCTCTGCAGTCCATACCGGAATTCGCCACCCGAAAACAGCAGATTTACGGAAGCAGCAGGTGCGATATGACGACCAGCCTGTAGGACGGAATGTGTCTGTGTCCCAATTCGGAAGGGGGCAGCGGCAGGGAAGGAAACGTCTAGCTCAAAACCCGCATCGCATTACGGAACAATCGCATCCAAGGGCCGTCCTCACCCCAGGACGGTTCGGTCCATGCGTTCTGGATGCTGCGGAACACCCTTTCGGGATGCGGCATCAAGACCAACACCCGGCCGCTAGCCGCCGTGACGCCTGCCAGGCCGTCCGCTGAACCGTTGGGATTGGCAGGGTAGGCTTGCGACACCTGATGATGTGTGTCCACGTACTGCGCCGCAACAAGGCCCGATGAGGCCAATTGCCCAAGATCGTCCGGATTGGTGAATTCGGCGCGGCCCTCGCCGTGGGCGACGGGCACCGGCAGGACGCTGCCCGCCATGCCGGCCAGCCAAGGCGAATCGCTTGGGTTGATCCGCACCAGCACGTTGCGTCCTTCGAACTGCTCCGAGCGATTGCGCACGAATCTTGGCCAGGAGTCAGCACCCGGAATGAGCGCCTTGAGATGGGCCATCATCTGGCAGCCGTTGCAGACCCCGAGCGCCAGTCGATCGGCGGCGAAAAAGGCGGCGAAGGCGTCGCGGACCGCGTCGTGATGGAGGATGCTCTTCGCCCAGCCACCCCCGCCACCAAGCACGTCGCCGTAGGAAAAGCCGCCACAGGCGGCAAGCACCGGGAAGTCGAGCAGCGAAACCGCACCCGAAATCAGCTCCGTCATGTGGACATCCACAGCCCTGTATCCAGCGCGGTCGAAGGCCGCGGCCATTTCCAGGTGCCCATTGACGCCCTGTTCCCGCAGCACCGCAACACGCGGACGCGACTGGCCGATGGAGAAGGCCGCAGCCTCGAGCTCGCGCGGATCAAACGTCAGCTTGGCGGACAGCCCCGGGTCGGCTTCACTGACGCCTGCGTACTCTTCGTCGGCTGCTTGGGGGTTGTCGCGCAGACGCTGCATCCGATAGCTTGGCGACGCCCACCGGCGTTGCCACGCGGCCCGCTCCGAGTCCACCACGACGGCGCCTCGATGGCGGATCCGCAGCCTCTCATCGGTCCGCACCGCGCCAAGATCAACCACCCTCACGCCCGCATCCGCATAAGCGGTCTTCATCCGGGCCACTTGGGCATCAGCAACTTGGACCACCCAACCGAGTTCCTCCGCAAACAGCGCGGCCAAGAGACTCTCATCCCCGACGTCGATCTCCCAGCCAACCCGCCCGGCAAACGCCATTTCCGCCAAGGTGGCCAGCAGCCCACCATCGGACCGGTCGTGATAGGCCAGCAGCGCACCTTCCCGGCTGAGTGCCGCCGTGGCCCGCAAGGCCCCAGCCAACGCCAATGCGTCATCCAGGTCTGGACACACATCTCCAAGTTGTCCGTAGCACTGGGCCAATGCGCTGCCGCCAAGACGCCCCTGCCCGCCACCGATGTCCACCAGCAGCAGCCGGGAAGGCGTGCGCCGCAGAGCGGGCGTCAGGGTCCGCCGCGCATCCACCACGGGCGCGAATGCCGACACGATCAGCGTCATCGGCGAGACGACGCTGTGTCGATCACCGTGCTCCGACCAGCCCGTGGCCATGGACAGGCTGTCCTTGCCCACCGGAATGGCGATGCCAAGCTGCGGACACAGATCCAGCCCAACGGCGCGCACCGCGTCGAACAACGCCTGCTCCTCCGCGTCCCTGCCCGCCGCCGCCATCCAGTTGGCGGAGAGAACCACCCGATCGAGCGCTTCAATATCCGCAGCGAAGAGATTGGTCAACGCCTCCCCAACCGCCAGACGGGCGGAGGCCGCTGGATCGATCAGGGCGAGGGGAGACCGTTCGCCCATCGCCATCGCCTCGCCGCGAAAGGTGCGGAACCCCGCCAAGGTCACCGCCACATCGCTCACCGGCACCTGCCACGGTCCGACCATCTGCTCGCGGGCCACGAGGCCAGTGATGCTGCGGTCGCCAATGGTGATCAGATATTGCTTGCTGGCCACCGCCGGAAAGCCGAGCACTCGATGAATCGCTTCCTCGATATTCACACTGGACAAGTCCAAGGGCGCGGGCGCCGGCGCCGATCGCTTGATCGCCCGGTGCAGCGCCGGCGGGCTGCCAAACAGCACCGACAGCGGCATGTCCACCGGACGGTCGTCGAAGGCTTCATCCCGCACCACCAAGTCTTTTTCGGCGGTCGCCTCGCCAATCGCCGCCCAGGGACAGCGCTCGCGCTCGCAAAGCGCCGCGAATTCGTCCAAGCGCGCCTTGGCAACGCCCAACACATAGCGCTCCTGGGCCTCATTGCACCAAATCTCCGCGGGCGACATGCCGGCGTCGGCATTGGGCACCTTGCGCAGCTCAAAGCGCCCGCCGGTGCCGGCATCCTTGACCAGTTCCGGCAGGGCGTTCGACAGCCCACCCGCGCCAACATCGTGAATCAGCAATATGGGATTTAGGTCGCCCAAGGCCGTGCAGGCGTCGATGACCTCCTGGCAACGGCGCTGCATCTCCGCGTTGTCCCGCTGCACGGAGGCAAAGTCCAGTTCCGACGAGCTCGCCCCCGACGCCATGCTCGAAGCGGCACCGCCACCCAAGCCAATGAGCATGGCCGGTCCGCCGAGCACCACGAGTTGGGTGCCCGGCGCAAAGCCCTCGGCCTGCACATGACCGGGCCGGATCGTGCCGAGGCCGCCGGCGATCATCACGGGCTTGTGGTAGCCGCGCACCACCTGCGGATCGTTGGGATCGTGCTGCTCAAAGGTGCGGAAGTAGCCGCCCAGGCCCGGACGACCGTACTCGTTGTTGAAGGCCGCCGCGCCGATCGGGCCTTCGAGCATGATGTCGAGCGCCGAGGCCATGGTCTCCGGCTTGCCGGTGCCGATTTCCCAAGGCTCCGGGCAGCCGGGGATGTTCAGGTGCGAGGTGGTGAACCCGGTCAGCCCCGCCTTGGGCTTGGAGCCGCGTCCCACCGCGCCCTCGTCCCGAATCTCACCGCCACTGCCGGTGGCCGCCCCCGGATAAGGCGCGATGGCGGTGGGATGATTGTGTGTCTCGACCTTCATCAGCACCGGCGCCTGCTCATCGACGTAGCGGTATTGACGAGTGCGCGGGTCCGCCATCAAGCGCTGATTGGGCGGACCGGCGATGACCGCCGCATTGTCGGCGTAGGCGCTCAAGATGCCAAAGCCGTTGGTCGCCCGAGCGGTGTGGCGGATCATGTCGAACAGCGAGTGATCCATGGGCTGGCCGTCGATGGTCCAGCTTGCGTTGAAGATCTTGTGGCGGCAGTGCTCAGAGTTCGCTTGGGCGAACATCATCAGCTCCACATCCGTGGGGTCGCGCCCGAGTTCGGCAAAAGCATCCGCCAAATAGCGGATTTCCTGCGCAGCCAACGCCAAGCCGAGCTGGCTGTTGGCCGCTTCGAGCGCCGCCGACCCCTCCGCCAGCACCGGGATCCGGGCGAAGGGCCGTGGCGGCTGCGTCTCAAACAGGCGCTCGAAAGCCGCCTCGTCCATGGGCGCCTCGGTCATTCGGTCGTAGAGCTGCCCGACAAGGGACTCATCCATCCCGGGAGCGGCAAACCAGCGCACCCCCCGCTCCACCCGAACCACCTTGCCGAGCCCGCAAATGCGGAAGATGTCCGTGGCCTTGCTCGACCATGGAGAAATGAGCCCCGCCCGCGGCATGACGGTGGCCATGCGCTGCACACCGCCGTCGCCATCCACAAACGCAGGGCGATCCCGTCTTGGCCCGTACTGCAAAAGATCCTGTGTCCGCTTCAGTTCCAAGGCATCGAGCGCCTCAGCAAGGCTCAAGACATGCACGTACTCGGCGTGGAGGACCTCCAGTCCGAGGGATTTCCGAAGCTTGCTCAAGGCGAAATCGGATCGCGCCGGCGGACCCGCGAGTGCCAAGACGCCGGTCACGACCGCCGCTCCTCGAAAAACGCACGCATCAGGGCGCCGCACTCCGCTGCCATGACACCGCTGCTGACAGCCACTCGATGGTTGTGCGCCGGGTTGTCCAACACCCGCGCCCGGCTTTCCACGGCGCCCGCCCGCGGCTCCGACGCTCCGAACACCAGCCGTTGGATGCGGGCGTGAACCAAGGCGCCCGCACACATGGTGCAGGGCTCCACGGTAACGTAAACAGTGGCACCCGGCAGCCGGTAGTTGCCCCGTGCCGTCCCAGCTTCGCGAAGCGCGACGATCTCCGCATGAGCGCTCGGGTCGCGCTGCTCGATGACCCGGTTGCGGCCCCGGCCGAGCAAGGTATTGCCCGCCGTGTCCACCACAACGGCCCCGACCGGCACTTCGCCCTGAGTTGCAGCGCTCTCGGCCAGCTCAAGGGCCCGTCCCATCCAAGCAAGATCAGTTTCCGCTATTCCCACTCAATGGTCGCCGGCGGTTTGCTGGAAATGTCGTACACCACCCGGGAGACCTGCGGCAACTCGTTGATGATCCGGCTCGATACCTGCTCGAGGAGGTCGAGCGGCAGCCGCGCCCAGCGCGCGGTCATGAAATCCACCGTCTCCACCGCCCGCAAGGCGATGACGTGTTCATAGCGGCGGGCGTCACCGACCACGCCCACGGACTTCACCGGCAAATAGACGGCGAATGCTTGGCTGACCTGATCGTAAAAGCCCGCCGCGCGCAATGCCTCAAGGAAGATGGCGTCCGCCTCACGCAGCACGTCGGCATAGCGCTGCTTAACTTCGCCGAGTACGCGCACCGCCAGCCCCGGCCCGGGAAACGGGTGGCGGTTGATCAGGCTGTCCGGCAAGCCGAGCCGGGCGCCCACCCTGCGAACCTCGTCCTTGAACAGCTCGCGCAGGGGTTCAACAAGCTTCAGCGACATCCGCTCCGGCAGCCCGCCCACGTTGTGGTGGGACTTGATGACGTGGGCGTTGCCGTGGACGCTGGCGGCGGACTCGATCACGTCGGGATAGATCGTGCCTTGAGCCAGCCAAGAGACGCCGTCTATCTCATTGGCCACCCGTTCGAAGACGTCGATGAAGGTCTCGCCAATGGCCCGCCGTTTGGCCTCGGGTTCATCGACCCCCGCCAGGCGAGCGAAGAACTCCCGGCGGGCGTCCACCGTGACCAAGTTGAGGTTCGGCGCGTTGGTGGGTGCAGCAGGGTGCGCAAAGGCGGCCTCCACTTCCGCCCGTTCCTTCTTGCGCAGCAAGCCGTTGTCAACGAATACGCAAGTGAGCTGATCGCCGATGGCTCGGGCCAGGAGCGCAGCCACCACGCTGGAATCCACGCCGCCTGACAAGCCGAGCACCACTTTGTCGGCACCGACCTGCCGCCGCACCCGTTCGATGGCGTCATCGATGATGTTGTCCGCCGTCCAAGTCCCCTCGCAACCGCAGATGCCCCGAACGAACTGGCGGTAGATGGCCTCTCCTTGATCGGTGTGGGTGACTTCGGGATGGAACTGCAGGCCGTACCAAGGCGCCCGCTCATGCTCCATGGCGGCCACCGGGGCGCTGTCCGTGGATGCCGTGATTCGAAAGCCCGACGGCGCCGACGCCACCTTGTCGCCGTGGCTCATCCAGACCGGCAGGCCGCCTTCCTCGTCAAGTTCAAGCACGGACAGCAGCCGCGACGGGCCGCGCACCCAAATCTCCGCCGGACCGAACTCCCGCTTGGCGGAAGCCGCCACCTGCCCGCCAAAGTGCCTGGCCATGGCCTGCATGCCATAGCAAATCCCCAGCACCGGCACGCCAAGATCGAACAGGCCCTTTGGAATGGGGGGAGCCGCAGCTTGTGTGACCGACTCCGGCCCACCGGACAGGATGATGCCCCGAGCGCCGAAAGCGGCTATGGCCTCGATGCCGACATCGTAGGAGAGGATTTCCGAATAGACGCCCGCCTCACGCACCCGTCGGGCAATCAGCTGGGTGTATTGCGAACCGAAATCGACAATGAGCAGCCGTTCGTCCCGGAGGCGCCCGCGCTTGTTTTCTGAGCGCGCTCGCTCGTTTTCTGAGCGCGCTCGCTCGCCCTTGGGGCGCCCGGCCGCTGCCGGCTCAACGGCTTGTAGAGGCGCTGGCATCAGCCGACATCAACGGAGGGGGTAATTCGGCGCTTCCTTGGTGATCGTCACGTCGTGAACATGGCTCTCAGCCACGCTCGCAGCGCTGATGCGAACGAACTCCGGGCTGGCGCGCATGGCTTCGATGTCGGCAGAGCCGGTATAGCCCATGGAAGCCTGCAGGCCGCCGATCAATTGATGGATGATCGGCCCGACCGGACCGCGGTAGGGGACTCGGCCCTCGATGCCTTCCGGCACCAGCTTGCGGCCATCACCCTCCACCTCCTGGAAATAGCGGTCGCTGGAGCCGTAGCGATCACCCATCGCGCCCAGGGAACCCATTCCCCGGTAGGACTTGTAGGTCCGGCCCTGGTAGAGCTCCACTTCGCCGGGCGCCTCGTCAGTGCCGGCAAGCAGGCTGCCCACCATCACCGAACTGGCCCCCGCGGCAATCGCCTTGGCCAGGTCCCCAGAGTAGCGAATGCCGCCGTCCGCAATGACCGGCACATCCACTTCGCTGGCCGCCGCCACCGCTTCGGAAACCGCCGTGATCTGCGGCACACCGATGCCGGTCACCACCCGGGTGGTGCAGATGGAGCCGGGGCCAATTCCCACCTTGATGGCGTCCACCCCCGCCGCAAGCAGGGCCGCCGCCCCGGCCCGAGTGGCCACGTTGCCGCCGATCACCTGCATGTTCGGATAGCGCTGCTTGATAAGGCTGACCCGATCGAGAACGGTCTGCGCGTGGCCGTGGGCGGTATCGACGACAATCACGTCGGCGCCGGCGTCGATAAGCGCATCGACCCGATCGTCGGTGTCCGCGGCGGTGCCCACCCCGGCCCCGACCCGCAGTTGGCCCGCTTCGTCCTTGCAGGCGTTGGGATAGGCTTGGGATTTGTGGATGTCCTTGACCGTCACCATGCCCTTCAACTCAAAGGCGTCGTTGACCAGCAGCACCTTCTCGATGCGATGCCGGTGCAGCAGCTTGGTGATTTCGTCGAAGCTGGCGTTCTCCGGCGCGGTGACCAACCGCTCCTTGGGGGTCATCACTTGCCGCACCTTGGCATCCAAGCGCTTCTCGAAGCGCACGTCCCGGGCCGTGACGATGCCGACCAGCCGGTCGCCGTCCACCACCGGGACGCCGGAGATGCGGTTGTCCTGGGTCAAGGCGAGGAGGTCGGCCACGGCGCTGTCCGGTGTGATGGTGATCGGATCGCGAATGATGCCGGTCTCGAACTTCTTCACCGCCCGCACCTCATGAGCCTGGGCCTCGATGCTCATGTTCTTGTGCACCACGCCGATGCCGCCCTCCTGAGCGATGGCTATGGCCAGCCGCGCCTCGGTCACGGTGTCCATGGCAGAGGAGACGAGCGGAATGTTGAGGTCGATCTCCCTTGTTAAGCGGGTCCTTAAGTCAACTTCGGAAGGCAGGAGCCGGGAGTGGGCAGGGAGCAGCAGCACATCGTCAAAGGTCAGCGCATCCTGAGCGATTCGCAACATTTGGGCAACCCCGCAAAAGCGGCATTTTACTGACCCGGCGGGAAGCCCGCAACTGGGCCGGAATCCTGTGGGCCGGAATCCTGTGTGTTGTCAGCTGGTGCGCCTTCCCGCGCCGTCTGATGTAGAATGGACGGGTTACACTTTGGCATCGCGGTTTGGCCATGCCGCCTTGGCCACCGCGAGCAACAACAGCAAGGAGCCGTTTCGTGATCAACCCTGCCGTGATCAACCGTTTCAGGATAAAGAGGTTTGCCCAGTCGTCCCTACTGGCCTTGGGCTTGAGCGCAGCCGCCATGGCCGCTGCGGAACTGAAGATCGCCGTCTTGGACACCCAGCGGGCGCTGGTGTCCAGCGAAGAGGCCAAGGCCCTTCTGGAGCAGGCGCAGAGCGAACTCAAGAAGGAGGAGGAGGAGGTCAATGCGCTCGGCGCCGAAATCCAGGCCTTGCAGGAAAAGCTGCAAACGGATGGCGAAGTCATGAGCCCAACCGAGCAGCGCAAGGCGCAGAAGGACATCGAGGACAAGCGGATCGACTACGAGTTTCTGGTCAACAAGCTGCAAAAGGCCCTGCAGGACCGACGCCAGGACCTGCTGCAGGTGATGGTGCCGAAGGTGGATGCGGTGCTTAAGGATCTCATTGAGCTGGAAGGCTATGACCTCATCATGGAGCGCGCCAACCTCCGCTACGTCAATCCCAAGCACGACATCACCCGCCGGGTCACGGAAAAGCTGAACCAGAAGCGCGACGCGCCGAGTTCGTGACCGGCGCCTACCGCCTCGGCGAACTAGCCGAGCGATTGGGCGGCCAGGTCGTCGGCGACGCGGATGTTGCGATTTCCGGCTTGGGGGCCCTGCCTTCAGCGGCACCCGGCCAGCTCACCCACCTTTCCAATCCGGCCTATCGACCGGATTTGCCCAAGACCAAGGCGTCAGCCGTCATTCTTCATGATCGCGACCTGGCGCTTTGTCCCACCAACGCCATCGTCGTCGCCGATCCCTACTTCGCATTTGCCTTAGCCTCACGCCTCTGGGAGCGTCCACCGCGACTCAGCGCGGGGATTCACGCCAGCGCCCGGATTGACGCGAGCGCCACCGTCGACGGGACGGCGAGCATCGGCCCCGGGGTGGTGATCGGATCGGAAACCACCGTCGCCGGGGACGTGGCCATTCACGCCAACGCCGTCGTCGGCGCCCGCTGCCGACTCGACGAAGGCGTCCGCATCATGGCCAACGCCACCCTCTATGACGACGTCAAGATCGGCGCGCGCTCCGTGGTGCATGCCAACGCGGTGCTCGGCGCCGACGGCTTCGGATTCGCCCGCAGCAGCGGCGGCGCCTTGGCGCCCATCGCCCAGCTCGGCGGCGTGACGGTCGGTCGGGACGTAAGCATCGGCGCGGCCACCACCGTCGATCGGGGGGCTATCGAAGACACCCTCATCGAGGACGGCGTCAAGATCGACAATCAAGTGCAAATCGGCCACAACTGCCGCATCGGTGCCCATAGCCTAATCTGCGGCTGCGTGGGCATCGTCGGCAGCACCGAAATCGGTCGAGGCTGCGTTCTGGCCGGCATGGTCGGCGTCGGCGGCGATCGGCCGATCCGCATCTGCGATGGAGTGACCATCAGCGGCTGCACCCACGTTTCGCGTTCGATCACCGTGCCCGGCACCTACTCCGGAGGCGTCTTGCACAACGCTGCCACCGCTTGGAAGCGCAACGTCCTGCGTTTCCAGAACCTCGACGAGCTGGCCCGCCGGGTCGCCAAGCTGGACCGGCGGATCGCCGAGCTGGAAGGGTCGCCCGCCGACAATCCGTCATGAACTCCCGCCAAAAACGGTGATCCGACAAATGAGCGATTCAATCGTGAGCATGGACGATCTGTTAAGATATCTGCCGCACCGCTATCCGTTTTTGCTCGTTGACCGGATCACGGCGCTGACGCCCGGGGAAAGCATCAAGGGCTACAAGAACGTCACCATCAACGAACCCTTCTTCAGCGGCCACTTCCCCAACCATCCCATCATGCCGGGGGTGCTCATCGTCGAGGCCATGGCGCAGGTGTCGGGAGTGCTGACGATGGCGACCAAGGATCAGGAAGCGGAGGACGTCATCTTCTACCTAGCGGGGACTGACAACACTCGCTTCAAGCGTCCGGTGGTGCCCGGCGACCGCCTCGACATGGAAAGCAAGATTCTCGTCGAGCGCCGCACGCTGATGAAATTCGCCTGCCAGGCGTACGTGGACGGTGAACTCGCCTGCACTTCGGACATTCTTTGCGCTGGCCGCAAGCCGTGACACTCGCCGGTGATTGACGCCCGCGCCATCATCGACCCCTCCGCCGAGCTCGGCGACGGCGTCGAAGTCGGGCCCTGGACCCTCATCGGGCCGGACGTCGTGATCGGCGACGGCTGCGTCATCGGGTCGCACACCGTCATCAAGGGGCCCACGCGCATGGGTGCGGGTAACCGCATCTATCAGTTCGCCACCATTGGCGAAGACACCCCGGCGCTGGCTTACCGCGGCGAGCCGACCCGTCTGGAAATTGGCGACGGCAACGTCTTCCGCGAGGGCGTCACGGTGCATCGGGGCATGGCGCAGGGCCAGGGCGCAACCGTTGTTGGCAGCCATGGGCTGTTCATGGCCTATGTCCACATCGGCCACGACTGCACTTTGGGCGACCACGTCATCATGGCCAACAACGCCTCGGTGTCCGGGCACTGCACGGTGGGCGACCACGCCAACTTTGGCGGTTACGCCGGAGTGCCGCAATTCCGCGCCATCGGCGCACACGCCCACATCGCGGGCATGAGCCTGGTGCTCAAGGATGTGCCGGCCTACGTCACCGTGGCGGGCAATCCGGCCACAGCCGTGGGCATGAACGTCGAGGGGATGCGCCGGCGCGGTTACGGGCCGGAACTCATCGCCATCCTGCGTGGCGCCTTCAAGATCCTCTACCGCTCCGGCCTCACCGCGGAGGAAGCTTGCAAGCGCCTGCGGACCGAGTACACCGACTGCCCGGAAGTCGGCAGCCTTGTAGCCTCCGTGGAGGCGTCGGAAATCGGCGTCATTCGGCCACGGCGCAGTTCCGGGTAGCTAACGCTCCCAATCCGGCAAGGTTTCGTCGCCCTCGATCTGCCTTAGCAGGGCCACCACCACGTCAAACGCATCGCAAGACGCGCCCGCTGCGGCAGCGATGGCGGTGAAATGGTCCCGACCTTCGGCCTTGACCTTGTCCCGCAACGCCTGATCCGCCTTCAATGCCCGAATAAAGCGCTCGCCGTTTTCGATGGACATCGCCTCTCCCAGTCATCTGAACCCACAATACGGGCCAAGCTTACCACCCAACGGGCGACGTCGGAGGGCAAGAGCGAGCTCAGGGGCTGCACACCGAGTTGGGTGACGGGACTGGAGCTGACCAGGTTGGTCCGGTGAATGCGCGAACCGGTGATCACGACAACCCCGATCGGCGCGACTCAGTTAAACTGCTCCATGGCCGGTAGCGCTTCCTGGGCATGGGCGCCCGCGGGCAGGCCCGCAATGTCCTGTACCTGCTGCCAAACGCCATTTCTGCTATCTTTTCGCCCCTGTCGCAGCGGGAACAAGGTTCTGGAGGGACTTGATGAGCATCATTCGACACCCCATTTGGCAATACGCCTATTTCGTCAACGACATCGACGAGGCCTGCCGCAAGTGGAACAAGATGGTCGGCGCCGGGCCGTTTCATGTCGTGCGCCACCACATCGCCGAAAGCTTCCGCTACCGGGGCGAGCCGGTGGAGGCCGATGTCAGCTACGCGTTCGGGCAAGCGGGGCCGGCCCACGTCCAATTCATCGCCCAACACGACGACACGCCGTCCATCTACCGGGAGATGTACGCCGAAGGCGAACAGGGCTTTCACCACATCGGCCTGCTGATTCACGATGTCGGCGGCGAAATCAAGCGCTTCAACGAGGCGGGCTACGAAACCGCCTGCACCCTTTGGGGCGGCGACTACGTCGCCTACATGGACAGCCGCGACGACATGGGCTGGTACGTGGAACTGCCCGGCGATGCGCCCATCATCGTCGATCTGTTCGAGGGCTGGAAGCGGGATCACGAGCAATGGGACGGCGTGACGGATTTGATCCGTGAAGCCGGTTGAGGGGAATTGACATGAGCCAAGCAGAATCCAAGCAACCCTACCAACCCGTCACGCCCGAATCCCTCGACGACATCAATCTACTCAATGCCGACCTGCAGAACTGCCCCTACCCCGCCTACGAAAGACTGCGCGACGAGGCGCCCGTGTGGAAGGATCCACTGACCGGCTTCTACGTCATCACCCGCTTCGAGGACCTGCGCGACATCCTGCTGGACACCGAAGCCTACGTCAGCGGCATGCGCGGCGGCCAGGGCGGCGGGCGCGGACGCATCGACGCCGAACGCGCAACGCGCATGATGCAGCTCTACCAAGACGAGGGCTGGGTGCCCGCCCCCACCTTGGCCGGGCGCGACGATCCCAACCACAAGCAGATGCGGGCCATGTTCAACGAGGCCTTCCGCCCCAAGAAGATCAAGGCCATGGACCCGTTCGTGGCGGAAACCGCCTACAAGCTGATCGGCGCCTTCATCGGCGATGGCCGCTGCGACTGGGTCAAGCAGTTCGCCGTGCCCCTGCCGCTCATTGTGATCGGCCGCCAGGTGGGTGTGCCGGAAGAGGACATCTGGCAAATCAAGGCTTGGACCGATGCCTGGGTGCAGCGGCTCGGCATGATGCAGACCGAGGCGGAGGAGAAGTGGTCGGTGGAGATGGAAATCGAGGCCCAGCACTACTTCCAGCCCATCTTCGAACGCTTGCGCCGGGAACCCGACGACACCCTGCTCTCCGACCTGGTGAACCGCGTCATCCCGGAATGGGGCCGTCCCCTCAACGACAATGAGCTGCATGCGGAAATGATGGCGGACACCTTCGTCGGCGGCTCGGAAACCTCCACCAACGCGATCGGCTACGGCGTCAAGCTGCTCATCGAGAACCCGGAAGCCTGGGCCATGCTGAAAGCCGACCCGGAACAGCACCTGCGCACCTTCTGCGAGGAAGTGCTGCGTCTCGAAGGGCCGGTGCAAGGCCTCTTCCGCACCGCCGCCAGGGACATCGAACTGCACGGCGTCACCATCCCTCAAGGCGCCATGCTCAACATCCGCTACGCCGCCGCCAACCGCGACGAACGGGAGTTCGAGTGTCCGGAGCAGCTTGACCTCAACCGGGACAAGCCGGGGCGGCACCTGGCCTTCGGTTCGGGCATACACCACTGCCTGGGCGCGCCCCTGGCCCGGCGGGAGATGTACTGGTCGTTCAAGGCGCTGGTGGACCGCGTTGACGAGATGTGGTTTGCGCCGGGCGAAAACGACTTCACCATCGCGCCCAACTTCGCCCTGCGGGCTTTGAAGGAACTGCACATCGAATTCAAAGCCAGCCAATGAGAGCGTGGTCCGCCGCAGTTCTGGTCGCGCTGCTGGCCGCCTGTTCCGAAGCCCCGCAACCGGACCCCTACCGAGCGCAGCTCACCGCCCTGAATCGGGACTGGACCGTCACTGAGGAGGAGGCATACGCTTGGGCGAGCGTCAAGAACGCCAATCTGCCCACCCTCACCGGCAGTCCGGAGTGGCAGCGCTACCTGGCCTTTCTGGAGGCCAAGCTCAAGGAGTACGGGGCGGTGGACCTGTTCAGGAACCGCTGGACATTCGAGCGTTGGGACACCTCGGACGACCCCGCGGGCTGGTCCCTGACCTCCGATGGCCGGGCGGTGCGAGTGGCCAGCTACGGCGCCTATTCGGGAGCGACCGGCGCGGAAGGCATAAACCGCGAGTTGGTGTACTACGATCACGACGACCCGCCCGACTCCATCCAGGACAAAATCGTCGTCATTCCCACACGGCCCCATCCGCAGCCGCCCTACGACGATGACTACATCATCAACTACACCTTCAACGACTACGAATTCGCCACCGACGCCGAGACCCTGCAGGCCCCCTTCACCTTCGTTGACCCGGCCGAGACCTTCACCTTCGACATCTGGTGGCAGCTCGCCCAGGGGCTCGACGAGATTCCCGCCACCGGCGGGGCGGCCGGCGCGATCATCGTCTATGACATGGCCTTCGAGCGCACGAAGGGCCTGTACACCTTCCCGGTGGCCAGCCTCTACCATGCGCCCACCCTCATTCTGGGCCGCGAGGATGGCGCCGGCGTCATCGTCGACGCCAAGGCGGGCAAGACGGCGACCCTGCGCCTGGAGGCCACCCTGGAGCCGGCCGAAGCCTACCAACTCATCGCCTACCTGCCCGGCAGGGATTACGGCACGCCACAAGATGAGCAGATTGTGCTGGTCAACCACACCGACGGACCTTCGATCACCCAGGACAACGGCGCTCTGGGCCTGCTGGCGATCGTCAAGTACTTCTCGCAAATTCCCCAAGCGCACCGGCCGCGAACCCTGACCATCTACTTGGACTGCCGCCACTACATGCCGGGCATGGAACGCGAGCACAACGAACCGGCCTGGCTGAACCGCTACCCCGAAGCGCGGCAAAAGATCGTCGCCGTGGTGCAGGCGGAGCACATGGGCGAGATGGACTACCGGGAAGTCGAGGGCGTGGTGGAGCCGACCGGGCTGACCGAGCAATCCTACCTGTGGTCCCGCGCCCATCCCCAACTAATCGACGCCGCCATCAGCGCGGTGCGCAAGCACGGCTGGTCCCGCGCCCAAGTGGCGGCCCCGGAGCGCCCCGGCATCAATGGCGGCCTGCAGCAAGTCTGGTGGGGCGTCGGCGCCATCGCCTTGGCCGGCCGCTGCGACGTCTGGCACTGCCTCGACGTGCCCGCCTACGGCCTTGGCGGCTTCCTCGGCCACTACTGGTCCAGCCATGCCACCATCGAGCGCTGGAGCAAGGCGGCGTTCGTCAGCCAAGCGTTGACCATGACGGAGTTGACCGGGGTGTTGATGACCGCGGACCTCGAGGCAATCACCGGGGACATCCGCGCCGAGAGCCGCTGAATCCACATTGACCGGGCACAACATCCGGGCACAAAGAGATGTCCGGGCTTGCTTGATCCGCTATCATTGCGCCGCGAAGCGCGGGTCAGGGGTCCAGTGCGCTTCGATGGCCGCGTTCACACGAATCGCCGCCCAGAAACGACCCCAAATTTGACGGTACTGCGAAGGCCCACCCGGGCAAGGAAAGGAACATGATGACGAAAACGACACCCCACGCGGACCCACTGCCGTGCGCACTGCGAAAAACGGCCGCTTGCGCTGCACTGCTGGCGCTTGTCGCCACGCCGAGCGGCGTCGGCGCAGCGGAGGATGTTGAGGCCATCGAGGAAGTGGTGGTGATCGGCACGCGCGGCGCACCCCGCTCGGTTGAGGACTCCTCCGTTCCAGTGGACACGATCAGCAGCGAGGACTTTGAGAACCAGGGCGGCAGCGACATGTCCAACCTGATCCGCGCCCTGGTCCCCTCCTTCCACGTCAGCGACAATCCTTCCCGCGACCTCGCCGCCCTGCTGCGGCCCGTCAACCTGCGCGGGCTGGCCCCCGACCATACCCTGGTGCTGATGAACAACAAGCGCCGGCATCGCGGCTCGGTCATTCAATGGATTTCCAATGGCGCGTCCAACGGCGCCCAGGGGCCGGACATATCCGCCATTCCCGCCATCGCCATCAAGCGCATGGAAGTGCTGCGCGACGGCGCCGCCGCCCAGTACGGCTCCGACGCCATCGCCGGCGTGCTGAACTTCGTGCTCAAGGACGCCGCCGAAGGCTTCTCCTTCGAAGCCAAGCACGGCTTTTACACCAAGGACACCAGCGAGGACCTGACCACCGTTGCCGGCAACGTCGGCATGCCGCTCGGCGATTCCGGCTTTGTCAACCTAAGCTTGGAACTCGGCCAGTCCTCGGACACCGATCGCAGCGTTCAGCACCGGGACGCCACGGCCCTGATCAGCTTGGGCATTCCCAACGTCGGCGACCCAGCCAAGCCTTGGGGTTCACCCAAAGTGAGCGACAGCATCAAAGCGGTGGCCAACATCGGCATGGACATCAACGACAGTGCCGAGTTCTACGCCTTCGGCAACTTTTCCAGCCGCGAGGTGGAAACGCCCTTCTTCTTCCGCAGCCCAATGAACCGCACCGGGGTGTACAAGACCGGCGACAACATCTTCCTGACCGCCGGCGACGGCTGCCAGGAGAAGCACGGCGTGCCCTCCACCGCCGACAACCTGCTCGCCTACCGCGACGCCGTGGCGGGCGACCCCGGCTGCTTTTCGTTCGTCGAGCTCTATCCCGAAGGGTTCTCGCCCGTCTTCGGCGCGGAAATGACCGACTACTCCCTGTTCGCGGGCGTCAAGGGCGGCTTGTCCAGCGGGCTGCTGTACGACGTCTCCGCCGGCATCGGCGAAAACAACATGGACGGCTTTCTCAACAACTCGCTCAACCCATCCTTGGGACCGGACTCGCAACGGGACTTTGACATCGGCGAATACACCCAGCAGGAAACCAACTTCAACATCGACCTGTCCTATCCGGTGGACTTGGGCCTAGCCTCAGATCTGAACATCGCGGGTGGCTTCGAGTGGCGCGAGGAGGAGTTCAAGATCAGCACCGGCGAGCGCGCCTCCTGGGAAATCGGGCCGTACCAGCAGTACGGCTTCGGCACTGGCTCCAACGGCTTCGGCGGCTTCAACCCCGCATCCTCCGGAGCCTGGGACCGCGCCAACGTCGCCACCTACCTGGACATGGAAGTCGATGCCACCGAAAACTGGCGCATCGGCGGCGCCCTGCGCTGGGAGGACTTCGACGGCTTCGGCAGCACCACCAACTTCAAGTTGGCCTCCCGCCTGCAGGTGAGCGACGCCTTGGCCCTGCGCGGCTCCTTCGGCACTGGCTTCCGCGCGCCAACGCCCGGCCAGTCCAACGCCCGCAACGTCTCCACCGTGGTCAATGCCGCCACCAACGCCTTCGAGGAGCGCGGCACCATCGGCTCCACCCATCCGGTGGCCATGGCGCTCGGCGGACGGGAGCTGGAACCCGAGGATTCGGAGAACTTCACCTTGGGCGCGGTGCTGGCCCTCGACAACGGCTTCAGCCTGACCGTCGACTACTTCCGCATCGACGTCGAAGACCGCATCGCGCTGTCCGGATTGTTCGACGTCACCGACGCCATCAAGCAGGCGCTGATCGCCGATGGGGTGCCGGAAGCCGCCGAATTCACCTCGGTACGCTACTTCACCAACGACTTCGACACCGAAACCGAAGGCGTGGACGTGGTGGCCACCTACGGCTGGGAAACGGACCTCGGCAGCACCGATCTGCTGGTGTCATTCAACCACACCACCACCAAGGTGACGGAATTCCAGCCCGGCTCGACAATCGCCGGCGGCGACACCATCGACAACTTGGAGCGCGGCGCGCCGGAAACGCGCATCAACCTGACGCTGACCCACGCCATCAACAACTGGTATCTCGTCGGCCGCTACAGCTACTTCGGCGAGTGGTACGACGACCACAGCGCCGCTGAATTCGACGGCTACGGCTTGGTGGACCTGCTGGCCCAGTACAACTTCGACAGCGGTCTGGTTGTGTCGGTGGGCGCGGAGAACGCGCTCAACGAGTACCCGGACAAGGCCATCAACTTCGGCAACGGGCGCAAGTATCCGCGCTACTCGCCGGCCGGCCACAACGGCGCGCTGATCTACGCCAAGATCAGCTACTCAATGTAGCTTGCGGCCAAGTATGAATTTGCGAATCGATTCATCGTAGACGTCGATGTCAAGCTGCAGGTGCTGGCGAACGCAGTGGCTCATGCTGGTCGTTGACGCCAGCCCTACGGGCAGCGAGACCGGTTCAGCAAGTCGGTTTTGTGGAAGGAGCCCATCGGAAAAGGCTCCTGATTGAAATCCACTCTCGGCGCCCCAACGTCAGGAAAATCCCAACGTGCCGGACTCGGACACAACTGGCTGACCACCCGAAAACAGCCCAAAAAGGACGTTTTGCCAGTGCTGTTCTCGCCCACCAACAGGGTGATCGGACGCAACTTCGCCCGCTGCTCCCCCGCAAAGCAACGCACATTCTCCAAGATGAATTCGGTCTGTCGTCGGGCCATCACCGAAGCTTACACCAACCGATGCGCGCGCAACGAAGCCCTGTCGGCGCATCCGCCCACCCGTGGTATGGTGGCCCGTTTTGGGGATGGGCCATGACCGAGGTGGACGCTACGTCCAACCGCCATCTGCGGGGCAGGTACGCCATTGTCGGGGTCGGCGAGACCGAGTACACGCGAGGTTCGGGGAGGACCACCCGGGTTATGGGCACTCACGCCATTCGGGCGGCGGTGGCGGACGCCGGGCTCAAGCCCGGTGACATTGACGGGATGCTCTCCTACAGCGCCAACGACTCCACGCCCTCCCCCGCCATGGCCGGCGATCTCGGCATGCGGCTGAACTTCTACATGGATTGCATCGGCGGCGGCTCCTCCACCGAGGCGCTGGTGGGCATCGCCATGGGCGTGATCGAGGCCGGGCTGTGCCGGACCGTGGCCATCTTCAGGTCCATGAACGGCTACTCGCAAATGCGCATCGGCGGCACCGGACGCTCAAGGGGACGCTCCGCGCTGTCCGGCGATGCCCTGTTCGGCCGCGCCTATGGACAGATGAGCGCCGGTCAGATGTTCGCGCCGAGCTTCATGCGCCACATGCATGAGTTCGGCACCACCCCGGAGCAGGTGGCGCACGTCAAGGTGATCCACTCCGAGCACGCCTCCAACAATCCCAAGGCCCTCTACCGCAAGCGGGTCACGTTGGATGAGGTGCTGTCCAGCCGCATGATCTGCAAGCCGCTGCGCCTGCTCGACTGCTGCGTGGAGACCGACAACGCCAACTGCATCATCGTCACGTCCATGGACCGCGCCAAGGATTGCCGCCACACGCCCGCGAAGATCCTCTCCGTGGTGGGCCGCTGCTCCAAGCCGCGCATGGACAACCACTTCCAAGCCGGCCCGATCACCACGGTGGCCGGCCACTACGCCAAGCGCATCCTGTGGCCCAACGCCGGGGTTGGCCCCCAGGACATCCAGCTCACCGGCTCCTACGACGCCTTCACCTTCACCACCCTCATGCAGCTTGAGGACTACGGCTTCTGCGCCAAGGGCGAGGGCGGCGACTACGTCAGTTCCGGCATCATGCGGCTCGGCGGCGGGCGCCCCAACAACACCAGCGGCGGGCACCTCTGCGAAGGCTACACCCACGGCATCGCCATGGTCATCGAGAATGTCCGGCAGTTGCGCCACGACGTGGACGACAGTTGCCCCATCGGCCCCCACGGCAAGCGCCAGCACAGCTTCGACCATTCCGAAGGCGGCTGTCGTCAAGTGCGCGACGTGGAACTGTCCGCCAACCTCGGTTGGGCAACCCCCAACACCGGCAGCGCGCTGGTCATGCAAAGGGGGAATTGAAAATGCCGCTGATCGGCGAATACCTGGGCCGCTGCGTAGCCATCAACGACCTCGACACGGCCAACCAAGCCTTCTACCGCCACTGCGCGAGCGCCACGTTGCACCTGCAGCATTGTTCGGCCTGCGATCTGATGCGCTACCCCACCACCACCGCCTGCCCTTGGTGCGCCGCACCGGAATACGACTGGAAGCCGGTTTCCGGCAAGGGCACCCTGTATTCCTACACCGAAGTCCACCACGCCATCGATCCGGCCTTCCGCCCCTTCATCCCCTACCTGATCCTGCTCGTGCAGCTCGATGAGCAGGCGGGCCAACCCACGGAGCATGAGGCGCTGCGCATCAACGGCAATCTGGCGACCGCGGACGGTGAGTTGGCCGACAAGGCCCTAGTGCAGGCTGTGGGCATCGGCAGCCGCCTGAAGATCGTGTTCAAGGACATGGGCGGCGGCATCGCGCTGCCCTTGTGGACCCTTGACGACGAAGCTGAACAACCGGCGCAGCCCTGGCGGCATCCAAGCGATTAACGCCGCGATGCCACAGTCGGATTCCATGAACGAAGCGCTGGCCTTCATCGACTGGCCAAACGAGGGCCTGTTGATCGAGCCCCTGCTGCCCGCCATTGCCGCCCAGGCAGCCGACGCCGACGCCAGCCGCAGCGTCGCCAGCGAAGTGATCGCGCTCATCAAGGGCAACCCGGTCATGGGCATGACGGCAAGCCCGCAGCTCGGTGGCCTGAACAGCCAAGTTGCCGCGGTGGCTCGGGAGTTGGCGGCGGTGGCCGGATGCTGCTCATCCACCGCCTGGTGCCTCTGGAATCATCTGTGCACCTTCCATTTCTTCTGTGCCCTGCTCGGGCCCGAGCACAGCGGCCTGTTGGCCGACATCACGGCCAAGCGCGAATGGGTCAGCTTTCCGGCGGGCGCCGGCACGCGGGTCAACGGTGTGTTGAAGGACGGCAAGATCGCGCTCACCGGCACCGCCAGCTTCGGCTCCGGCGCCCGCTACGGCGAGCATGCCGGGGTTGTCTTCCTCCTGCCCGAAGCCGGCAACGGCCAGCCGAAGGCCGGATTGGCGCGGCGCTTCACCTTGGTTGATCTGCGCACTCCCGGCGTGGCGGTGGAACCCACCTGGAAGGCCATGAGCCTGCGCGCCTCAGCCACCGATCATCTCCACTACCAGGGCGCATCGGTGCCGGCGACGCGCCATGTGCCGTTCCCCGACAAGTTCCGCGAGGTCTTCCGCGCCGCGGATTTCCCGGTCATTCATCATCGTTACCGGGAGGACTGGGTGGCCCTTTCGGACCTCTGGCTGAGCGCCATGGCCGTGGGCTTGGCCAGCGCCGCCCTGGCGGAAGCGGCCGAGGGCATTCGGGAACGGGTCGCGATTGCCGGCGTGAAGATGATCGAGCGCCCCACCATTCACGTGAATCTGGGCCAAGCAGGCGCCCTGATCAAGACCGCGGGTGACGCGGTGCTTAGGGCGTGCGCCGAAACCGACGCCCGCATTGAAGCCGCCGCCGCGCCCATCGAAACCGACTACCTGCGCCAGCTCGGCGCATCCATGCAGGCGCTGGCCTGCTGCGACGACGCCATGCGCCTGATCCTGCGGGTGCTCGGCGGCAACGGCCTGCGCGAAGGCGCCAATTTCGAACGGCGCTATCGAGACTTTCAGGCCATGCCCCTGCACATCAACGCCCACCGCGACCGGGTGAGCGAGCAAATCGGCCGCCACCTTTTGGGCTTGCCTACGGAAAATCCGTTTTAGCCTCCTCGCACTCAAACGCCACCTCTGGATCGATTCGGTGTACTCTGGCCCCTAGCGACCCCCCGGAAATCCTTGGAAACCCCAACACTGCAACCCGACTTCATGTACGCACCCCTCGTCACTTTCTTTGTACTGGCGCTCGTATTCTCCTTCCTGTGCTCCTTGTGGGAGGCCGTGCTGCTCAGCATTACGCCGAGCCATGCGCGGGTACTCTCCAAAAAGGGCACCCGCGTCGGCCAAACGCTTGAGGAATTCAAAGCCAACATCGACCGGCCCCTGGCCGCCATTCTGACGCTCAACACGATCGCGCACACCGTCGGCGCGATTGGGGTGGGCGCGCAGGCGGCCCTGATCTGGGCGGACGCCAGTCCTTGGATCACGCGGATTGCCGTTCCGGCAACCATGACCATCGCCATATTGATATTTTCGGAAATCGTGCCCAAGACCATCGGGGCATTGCATTGGCAGCGCTTTGCGACCTTCACCGTGCACTCGCTGCGCCTGCTGACCACGGCCCTGGCGCCCTTCGTCTGGCTGAGCCAGACCATCACCCGGCACCTGAAGCGGGATACGGCTCAGCCCGTTCTGACACGCACCGATTTCCTGGCAATGGCGGAACTCGGTGCGCAGGAAGGCGTGTTTGAGGCCGAGGAAAGCGAGATGATCGGCCATCTGATCCGCTTTCAGTCGATTCAGACCCGGGACGTCATGACCCCCCGCACCGTCGTGTCCATGGCCCCTGAAGACGAGAACATCGCCGCCTACTACGGCAACGCCAAACGCCAGCACTTCTCCCGCATTCCCCTGTACAACGAATCCAAGGACCACGTCACTGGATACGTCATGAAGGACGACGTGCTTACCGCACTGGTGGACGGACGCGGCAGCGAGCCGATCAAGGCCCTGCGGCGGGAAATCGTCGCGGTAGGCGAAACCTATGCCATCACCGATCTTTTCTCCGTCTTTCGGACGCGCCAAGAGCACTTGGCGGTGGTGATGGACGACTTCGGCGGCATGGCGGGCATCGTCACCATGGAGGACGTCATCGAAACCCTGCTCGGCCTCGAGATTGTCGATGAAACCGACGCGACGACCGACATGCGCGAATTGGCCCGCCGCCACCGAGTGCGGCGCGCGAAGGTGCTCGGCGCGTTGGATGGCCCAACCGCTCCGGCCAACTGACCGCTCGACAGGACCTGTTTCGCCTCTCCAGGGAGCCTCTGATCAAGTCCCGAAAGCTCAGAGGAGCCTGGCGGGCGTGATGGTGCAAGGGCGCCTTCGGCAAGCCGAAGGCGGAGGCGAAGCCGTGTGGCAGGTTCCACACAATGTCCAGCGAGGGGCGGCATCGCCCCCGTTCGCAACCCGTGAAACGCTGAGCGAACGCGACTTGATCAGAGGTTCCCTAGAGCCGACCCGCAGCGACGGCAAGCGGGTGTCCAACGAGGCGCCGATCCGCCGTCAACAGCTTCAAACCCTCTTCCTGGGCCTGAACCAACAGCAATTCGTCAAAAGGATCTCTATGGTCGAGCGGCTCTTCCAAAGCGCATGCGGCATGCCGCATCGTCAACGGCAGAAACGAGACCTCCTGATCTTCCAACGCCCCGACCACATCCTCGGGCGCAAAGCGGCTCTTGCGGTCACCCGACACATGCCGGGCACTGTGTTTCAAACGCATCTCCCAAATCGACACGGCACTAACGTGCAATCGGGTTCGGCGATCGGACAGTAGTCGCCGCTCGGATTCGAGGAGCGCTCCTGGCCTGTCCAAGAAGTCATACAGGTATGACGTGTCGAGCAGTATGCGCATGACGAGGTTGGTCAGCCGTGATCCAAGCCCAGCACTCGGCGGCTAAACGCGGGATCATTGAACTCATCCGGCCACCCTTCGCCATCCCCCGCAATTCCGAGGCGTCGGCGAACCGCTTCGAGTCTGTCGAAGTCAATTCCGCCGCGTCGATCGCAACGCACCAGTTCGACTGCTGGCACACCATGTTTGGTGATGATGACCGGCTCGCCGTTGCGGGCAGCAACAATTAGTTCGGAAAGGCGCATCTTCGCCTCGCGAATGGCCAGTTCCATTGCGGGTCACTCCTGAAACTCACATGGGAATCACAGTACATCGGGGTCGTTTCAAGTTCAACACCACAGCGTGACCACAATTCAGAGTGGCTTTAGCAAAACATTCGGCGAGCACAAGGACTGCCACCCCAGTCCAAGTGGCGGGTGTCCACCGGCCTTGTCAATGGCATTCGCACAAGAGGGAGATCCGCACACAGCGGGCGACGCCCTCAAATCACTCCGGATTCGCGCAGCGCCTCGATTGCCGCTGGCGCATAACCAAACTCCCCGAGAATGGCGTCGGAGTCCTGCCCCGGATCCGGTGCGGCCCGGTCAAATCGATCAGCTTGGGGATGGGCGCTGAGGTTGATGGGCGAGCGGATCAGGCGCACCGAGCCCAACTCGGGGTGCTCCGCAGCCTTGGCCATCCCCAAGTGGCGCACCTGCTCGTCCTCGAAGGCTTGGCCGATGTCGTTGATGGGGCCGCAGGGCACCCCCGCACGATTGAGTTCCCGCACCAGTTCCGCGGTCGTGAAACGGGCCGTGACCGCATTGATGTCGGCATTCAAGGCGGCCTTGCGCCGCGCCCGCTCCCCGGCCCGGCGATACTCCGGCCGGTTGAACAGTTCATCGGCGCCGAGTGTCTGGCAGAAGCGCTCCCAAAGCCGCTGACTGGGCGCGGCGATGTTGACCAGGCCGTCGCTGGCCTGAAAAGCGCCCATCGGGGTCTGGTACGGATGGTCGTTACCCTCCTGGCCGGGGACTTCGCCGCCCATCGTGTAGCGGGCACCCTGAAAATCCAGCTTGCACAACATCGCTTCAAGCAGCGAGGTGTGAACCCACTGCCCCTCCCCGGTGCGCTCCCGATGCAGCAGGGCAAGCAGGATGCCTTGGCCGAGAAACATGCCGGCGGAGGTGTCGCTGATGGCGATGCCCACCCGCCAGGGACCAGTGCCCGGCTCGCCGGTGATGGACATCAGGCCGCTCATCCCCTGAATGATCTGATCGACCCCGGCCCGTTCGCCATAGGGGCCATCCTGGCCGAAACCGGAGATGCTGGCGTAGATGATGGCCGGATTGGCCGCCTTGACGGATTCGTAGTCCACCTTGAGCCGATGCTTGACCTCGGCCTTGAAGTTCTCCACCACCACATCGGCGCTGCGGGCGAGGCGCATGAACACCTCATGCCCCTTGGGGTCCTTGAGGTCGAGCGCCAGCCCACGCTTGTTGCGGTGCAGATTCTGCTCATCCGGCCCACGCCGCGCACCGGTCACCGCACGGCCCGCCCCCGAGGCCGACCGCGGCGCTTCAATCTTGATGACGTCCGCTCCCCAGTCGGCAAGCAGCCGAACCGCAGTCGGTCCTGCCCGGGCGTGGGTGAGATCGAGAACGCGGATGTGCGCCAGCGGCATCATGGCGCGTCCTGGCCTGCAGGAGGCACCGCTTGCGACGCGGCATTGGATTCCAGCCAGCGAAACAGCAACGTGGCGGCAACGGCGCCGGCCAACTCGGCGGCGATGAAGGCAGGGGCATGTGCCGGCGCAATGCCGGCAAAGGTGTCGGTGAACGAGCGGGCCACCGTGACCGCCGGATTGGCGAACGAGGTCGAGGAGGTGAACCAGTAGCCAGCGGTGATGATGAGCCCCACGGCGTATGGCACCGCCTCCGGGCGGGTGCGCAGACAGCCCAGAATGGCGGCCAACAGCGCAAAGGTGGCCACGAACTCGCCGAGCCACTGGCCAGCGCCGGTGCGCGCCTTGACGCCTTCGACCAACAGCGGTTCGCCGAACATGGCATGCGCCGCCATCACCCCGATGAGGCCGCCGGCAAGCTGCGCCACTAGGTAGCAGGCTGCGTCCCCGCGCGTCAGTTCGCGACGCAGCCAGAAGGCCAGGGTGACTGCCGGATTGAAGTGGGCCCCGGACAGCGGCCCGAAGACCAGGATCAGCACCACCAACGCCGCGCCCGTGGCAATGGTGTTGCCCAACAGGGCAATGGCGTCGTTGCCATCGGCCAAGCGCTCGCCCATGATGCCGCTGCCCACCACCACGGCCAACAGCAAAGCGGTGCCCAGGGCTTCGGCGACCAAGCGCCTCGGCAAGTCCACTTTCATGGCCGTCATGGCACCGAATCCTTCATCGGCGGCGACTCGGCGCCGATTTCCCGCAACCGATACCGCAGCCCGGACTCGTCCAAGGCATCAAACGGCAGCGCCAAGAATGCCCGGATGCGCGCCTGAAGCGATTGGTAGGCGGCTTCAAACCGAGCCTCGCCACCATCGCCCGCCGCCGGGTCCGGCAGGCCCCAGTGGGCCGTCGCCACGGACCCAGGCCAAACCGGGCAGGCTTCGGCCGCCGCATCGCAGACCGTGAAGACGAACTCTGGCTGCGGCGCGTCCTCACCGAGAAACTCATCAAGCGCCTTGGAGCGAAGCTCGACGGTTGGATGGCCAAGATGCCGCAGCAATGCCAGCGCTTCTGGATGCACTCGGCCAGTTGGCTGGCTGCCCGCGCTGAAGGCTCGAAAACGGCCCTCCCCCTCCCGGTTGAGAATGGCCTCGGCGAGGATGCTGCGGGCCGAGTTGCCAGTGCAGACGAACAGCACGTTCAACGGCCGCGGCACCGTTCCCCCGCGCTTCGACACGCTCTCCGACGCCGTTTCCGCAGCCATGCAAGCCTTCAGCTTGCCCTGGAACGGCACGCCGCTGACGCCGAAGGAACGACCAGCCAGCCGCTGGGCTGTCTCCATTTGTTCCATGAAAACATCGTACACGTTTCAGTTATAGTTGCGAATCAACGCCACCGGCGTCACTTCATCGACAGGAGCACCCATGTCCGTAGCCCTCGCCCACTTGGTCACCACCCACTCCGTGCCAGGCCGTGAAACCCGCGAGGCCTTGGGGATCGTCAGCGCCGAGTGCGTGCTGGGCATCAACGTGTTCCGCGACATTCTCGGCGGGCTGCGCGACATCGTCGGCGGCCGCAGCGGCACCCATCAGAAGGCGCTGCGCGAGGCTCGCGAAACCTGTCTCGATGAGCTCGCTGAGCAGGCCTCGTCCCTAGGCGCGGATGCCGTGGTTGGCATCGACCTCGACTACAGCGAAATCAGCGGCGGCGGCAAAGGCATGGTGCTCCTGGTCGCCACCGGCACTGCCGTGCGGCTTAAGTAGCACCCCATGCTCACCGATCTTCGGGAGCGCGAGTTTGCTCCCGCAGCCAATTGGCGCCTTTGCAACCCCCCACTCGCCGTGACGGCGGAAGAGCGCGACCACCTTCTGCCACATGCCGAATGTCGTCAACCAGAACCCGGAGCAGATCGCCCGAGATCGGATCGATGACCGCCTCCGGGCAGCAGGTTGGCAGGTCCAAGACAAGGAAGCGCTAGACTTCAACGCGAGCTTAGGCATTGCGGTTCGTGAGTACCAGACCGACGTCGGGCCTGCCGACTCCGTTCTCTTCGTTGACCGGGAAGCGGTCGGCGTCGTCGAGGCCAAGCCTGACAGTTGGGGCGCGAAGCTCACCACAGTCGAGGAGCAGTCCGAGGGCTACGCCAAGGCCACACTCAAGTGGGTCTCGAACAGCGAGCCCCGGCTCGCCCAGCCTCGCAGGAGGTCACCTGTTTGGGGAATCGTTCGAGGATTCATGAACTCAGCATTATCGCTGCATTCACTACCAAGGCAAACTCGGAAGCCCCCTAGCTGGACGACCGCTCTCCCCTCGAAGCTGGAGCAGCAGGCACCTTGTGGAGAAACTCCTTGGTTCAAAAATGCTTGGCCTCGGACTCCCACAAAAACACGCAGCCCGGGCACTCCCCCGTCTCCGAGTTGGCTTCGGCTAACCGCCGATCAGCTTCGCTTTGGTACTGCGGCGTGTCAAAGCGGGCAACCCGATCATCCGCGGTGCCGCCATCAGTCCGGGGCTTGGGACGCATGGCATAGTCCTTCCAACCGTCGTCATCGCTCCACCGATGCGGCAGGGTGATGATGCCGCCCGGCTCGCGGATGGACGCAAAGGCATCCAAGGCCTCGATCATGATCTGCCGTTGCAGGGCGGGGTCGTTGGGCTTGCCGGCGGTGCGGCCCAAGGGGAAGTCCAAGTAGATGGCGCGCGGCGGATTGACCGATTTGGTGATGGAGTAGGCGCTCGACAGGCAAACGGTGGGCAGGCCGCGGCCTTCAAGCTCCCGGGCAATCAGTCCGACGGACTGGTGGCAGACGGGTCAGACCGGCACGAGGATGGCGAGATCGACCTCATCGCTCTGCAGCCGGTCGGCGATGGCCGGTGCCAGCGCGTCGCGCACCTTGCGCACCGAATAGATGCCGCCCATGAAGGTGTAGGCATGGGCGCCGAGACCGCCGATGCGTCCCTCATCAGTCAGATTGCGCAGCGTTTCCATGGGGAAGACCGCATTCGGGTCGCGGCGGGCGTCGGTCAGGTCATAGGCGAAGTGGGTGGCGCGCAGTTCGCTGGTGGGGGTGTCGGCGGGGATTTCGCGAAAGCTGAAGTCATCCCGGTAGTGGAATGCCACTTGGCCGGTCCGATAGATGCCGCCTGACGCCACCAAGCCGACCTTCGCCTCGCTTAGGGGTTTAGCCAGCGGCGCAAGTGGCGGTGGAATCTCATTGCGCACCCACTTGTAGGGCGGATAGCCCAGCTTGTCGTACTGCTCGCGGGTGCGGGCGATGTAGTCAACGGGGTTGTTGGGCTCCGATGCCGGTGTCACGCCCTGCGCATTGCCGCGCCGTGATTTCATTCAAGCACTCCAGAGTGACGGTCAAACGAATGGCAGTAGCACAGCAAACACTGGCAACGCCGCCAATTCGGAGTCAAAGCGGTCGAGGAGGCCGCCGTGGCCGGGCAGCAGGGTGCCGGAGTCCTTGACGCCGGATTGGCGCTTGAGCAGGCTCTCCAGCAGGTCGCCGAACACCGAAACGGCAATCAACACGGCGATGACCGCGCAGGAGGCCGCATCCAAGCGGCCGAGCGCCGCCAAGGCGCCGCCGCAAACCAAGGCGCTGAGCGCGGCGCCCCCCGCCACGCCTTCCCAGGTCTTGGCGGGGCTCAAGGCCGGCGCCAGTTTGCGGCGGCCCCAAGTGGTTCCAGCGAAATAGGCGCCGATGTCCACCGCCGAGACCAAGAAGAACAGCCACACCAACCAGTGGGCACCATTCGGCGCCGCGCGCACGACCACCGCAGCCATCCAAGCTGCCCAGATGACGGCAATGCCCAGCAAGGCGGCAATCCAAGGCCAACCGCTGAACGTCCGGCCTGCTCGGTGGCTCAGGATGCCCGCGATGGCGGCGGCCCAAGCGGTCACTCCAATCCAAATCACCGTGACCTGCAAGCCGGGCCAAGCTAGGGCGGCAACCCCCAAAGCGGCAATGGCGATGGCGTAGAGCCCGCGCTGCCAACCGGCATGAAGTCCAGCAAAGCGCGCCCACTCCCAAGCCGCCAGTACCGCCACCACGCCGATGGCCAACGCAAACCCAAAGGGCGGCAGCAGGTAGATCACGGCCAGCGCCGCCAAGGCCAAGCCAACCGCCGTGATTACGCGGTTCCTGAGCACCTTCCGCCCCGCCCTAAGGCCGTGCGCTCCGGCAACCGAATCGGCGGCGGCGCTCCTCGAAGGTCGAGAACGCCTCCATCAGGTGCGCAGGCTCGAATTCCGGCCAGAACGCCTCAACAAAGTAGAGTTCGGTGTAGGCCAGGTCCCAGAGGAGGAAGTTGCTGATGCGCTTGTCGCCGCCCGTGCGGATGCACAGATCCGGCGGCGGCAGGTGGCCGAGGGAGAGCAGGGAGGCGAACAGATCCTCGTTGATGTCATCGATTTCGATGCCGCCTTCGGCGACCCTTCGAGCCGCCGTGCGCGCCGCCGCGGCGATGTCCCAGCGGCCACCGTAGTTGGCGGCGATGTTCAGGGTCATGCGCGTATTGGCGCGTGTTTGCGCCTCCGCCCGATTCATGCGCATCTGCAGATCAGCGGGGAAGCGGGAGCGGTCGCCAATGATGTTGAGCCGCACATTGCGTTCATCGAGGTCCGCCAGGTCCCGGTCGAGCAGGCCGCGCATCAGGTCAAGCAGAAGATTCACCTCCCGCTTGGGCCGCTGCCAGTTTTCCGTGCTGAAGGCGAACAGCGTCAAGCAACGAACGCCATAGTCGGAACAGGCCTCGGCGATGGGACGAACGTTCTTGGCGCCCGCCCGATGTCCAGCCGCGCCGGGCAGATGCCGGCGTCTCGCCCACCGATGGTTGCCGTCCATGATGATCGCGACGTGGAAGGGCACCCCGCCCGGATCCCGGTCGGCGGCGCTAAGCGGCAGTTCTGACATTGCGACCGTTCAAGCTGTCCTGATCTCCCAAACGACGCTCTTCATCGTTCATGCGTACCACCAGATTCGTGGGGAGCCCTCATTGCCAACTCGGCAACGGCGACGCCTCCTATTCTGTGCCAGGCTGAAGGCTTCGCCAAGCTGAAGGCTCAAGCCAAGCGGGCGGCTCACACCGCCATGAGGTCGGCCTCCTTTGCCTCAAGGGCTTGATCCACTGCCTTGACGCGGCGGTCGGTGATCTGTTGAGCCGCCTCCTCGCCGCGCCGCGCATCATCCTGGGCAACCTCCTTTTCCCGAAGCAGTTCGCGGATGTCAGAGATGGCATCGCGGCGAATGTTGCGGATGGCGATGCGGGCCGCTTCCGCCTCCTGGCGGGCATGACGGGCAAGTTCGCGGCGATTCTGCTCCGTCAGGGCCGGCAGCGGCAATCGGACCACGTCTTGGCTAGCGGCCGGCGTAATGCCGAGATCGCTCTTCAAGATGGCTTTCTGGATGGCCGGCAGCAAGCTCTTTTCCCAAGGCGAAACCAGCAGCGTGCGGGCGTCCTCAACGCTGATGCTGGCCACTTGGTTGAGCGGCGCATCGCTGCCGTAGTAGGGCACTTCGATGCCGTCCAACAGGCTTGGGTGGGCGCGGCCCGTGCGAATTCGGGCGAAGGCCGCGTGCATGGCCTCGATCGTCTTGCCCATGCGCTCATCGGCATCGGCGGCAATTTCCTCAATCATCGGCGGGCTGCATCCATGTCCGGGGAACGACTCCGCTGTCCGCTGCCGCGCACCGAAGCCTCAACTGGCTTCGGACGCGATGCGGGTGCCAACCTTCTCACCCTTGACCAGCCGGGTCAACGCGCCTGGCGCCGCCAGGTCGAAAACCACAACCGGCAAGGCGTTGTCGCGGCACAGGCAAATGGCGGTGAGGTCCATGACGCTTAGGTCCCGCTGCAGAACGTCGTCAAAGGAGAGCGCGTCAAAGCGCTCGGCGGTGGCATCGAGCATCGGGTCAGCGGAATAGACGCCATCGACCTTGGTGGCCTTGAGCACGCAGTCCGCGCCAAGCTCCACGGCGCGCAGGCAGGCGGCGGTGTCGGTGGTGAACAACGGATTGCCGGTTCCTCCGGCAAGCACTGCGACTTCGCCGTTGTCGAGTGCGGCGCGCGCCTTGGGCACGCTGTAGGCGGGCAACACGCCGGCCATTGCGACCGCGCCGAACAAGCGCGCCGGAACGCTCGCTCTAGCCAAGGCGTCACCGATGGCCAAGCCGTTCATGCAGGTGGCCAGCATGCCCATCTGGTCGGCAACCACGCGATCCATGCCCGCTTTGGCCAAGGCAGCGCCGCGAAAAAGGTTGCCCCCGCCGCAGACCAAGGCAACCTCGACACCGAGGCGATGCGCCTCGCGCAATTCCCGGCAAACGCGATCGATCACGCCAGGATCGATGCCGAACCCCGCATTGCCCGCCAACGCCTCGCCGGACAGCTTCAAGAGCAGCCTCGTCAATCAGCTTCCTCCAGCCGCCTGGGCGGCCACTTCGGCGGCGAAGTCCTCCTCCGCCACGGCAATGCCTTCGCCCACTTCCAGGCGGGCGAAACGGTGCGCCTGCGCACCTTTGCCGCTGAGCAGCTTGCCGACCTTCAAGTCACCGTCCTTGATGAAGGCTTGGTCGATCAGGCTCACCTCGGCGAGGAACTTGCGCACCCGGCCTTCGACGATCTTCTCCACGATGGCCGGCGGCTTGCCGCTGTCGGCCGCCTGGGCGGTGAAGATGTCCCGTTCCTTGGCAACCGCCGAGGGATCGAGGTCGGCGCTGCGCACCACCAAGGGCGTCGGGTCATGGGCGGTGATGTGCATGGCCAGATCGCGGCCGAGCTCGGCATCGTCGATGGACAGCTCAACCAATGCGCCCTTGCGGCCGTCATTGTGCAGGTAGCTGCCGATGCAGCCGGTTTCGGCGATCAAGGTCTCGGCCCGGCGCACGTTGATGTTCTCGCCGATCTCCTGCACCAGGGTTTCACGCTCCTGAGCAAAGGTGCCGGCCAGCTCCGCGCCATCGGCGCCGGCTTCCAAGGCGGCCGCGGCGACCCGGTCCACAAAAGCGATGAATTTCGGGTTGCGGGCAGCGAAATCGGTTTCGATGTTGACCTCAACCAAGGCGGCGCGCTTGCCATCCGCCGCCACCTTCAGGCCCAACAGTCCCTGTGCGGCCGTACGGGAGGCCTTTTTGGCCGCCTTTAGCGCGCTCTTGCGGCGCAAGGCGTCGATGGCCTGCTCAAGGTCACCGTCGGCCTCCTGCAGGGCGACCTTGCAATCCATCATACCAAGGCCGGTGCGGTCGCGCAGTTCCTTAACTTGCTTGGCGGAAATGGGCATTGCTTAGTCCTGCGCGGGCGCATCGCCTGTGGTTCGGACCGAGTCGGCCACTTCGGCGGCTGCGGACGCTTCGGCGGCCTCAGGTGCTTCGATGGCCGCGGGCGCTTCGGCGGTCGCAGGTGCTTCGGCGGTCGCAGGTGCTTCGGGGGCCGCGGGCGCTTCGGGGGGCGCAGGCGCTTCGGGGGCCGCGGGCGCTTCGGGGGCCGCGGCCGGCGCTCCGGCGGCAGCGGCGCCGGACGCCCCTTGGTCAACCTCAAGGAATTCATCCAGCCTGACCGTACCGCTCGCATTCTCGCGCCCTTCGGCGATCGCATCCGCCACTGCGGTGACGTACAGCCGAATGGCGCGAATGGCGTCGTCGTTGCCCGGAATGACGTAGTCGATGCCGTCTGGATCGCTATTGGTGTCCACGATGGCGAACACGGGGATGCCGAGCTTCTGCGCCTCGGTGACGGCGATGCGCTCATGCTGCACATCGATCACGAACACGGCGTCGGGCAGTCCGCCCATGTCCTTGATGCCGCCTAGGCTGCGCTCCAGCTTCCCCATCAGGCGGCGCTTGTTCAGTGCCTCCTTTTTGGTGAGCTTGTCCAAGGTGCCGTCCTCCGCCTGTTGCTCAAGTTCCTTGAGCCGCTCGACGGACTGGCGGATGGTCTTGTAGTTGGTGAGCATGCCGCCGAGCCAGCGCTGGTCGATGAAGGGCATCTCCACCCGCCCCGCCTGCTCGCGAATGACCTTGGCGGCCGCCCGCTTGGTGCCGACGAAGAGGATCTTCTTGCCCAACGTGGACATGCTGCGAATCTCGGCCAGCGCCTGCGCAAAGGCCGGGACGGTCCTTTCGAGATTGATGATGTGGATCTTGTTTCTGGCACCGAAAATGAACGGCGCCATTTTCGGATTCCAATACCGGGTGCGATGGCCGAAGTGTACGCCCGCGGCCAACATGTCGCGCATATTGATGTTCAATCTAGTCTCCGGGTTGAGCCTCCGCAGCACCTTCAATTCAGACCGGACCAAACGGTGCCGGCACCCGTGAATTTGCGACGAGCTGCGTGCGTTGTATTTCCTGGCCGAGCGCCATGGCGATGACCGGGACGAGCTTGGTAAGCCAGCGTTGCCGCCATTGCCCCCAGGCGGCGGGCTTTATACCATAGATTCCCATGTCCGCCAAAGCCACAACCGAAGCCGACTTCGAAGGCATGCGCCGCGCCGGACGCTTGGCGGCCAGCGTTCTTGAAATGATCGGCGAGCACGTCAAGCCCAGCGTGAGCACCGACGCGCTCAACGATCTCTGCCACCGTTACATCGTCGATGAGATCGATTGCGTGCCCGCGCCGCTGAACTACACCACTGGTCGCGGCGTGCCGCCCTTTCCCCGCTCGATCTGCACCTCGGTCAACCATGTGGTCTGCCACGGCATTCCCTCCAACAAGAAAAAGCTCAGGAGCGGCGACATCCTCAACATCGACGTCACCGTCATCAAGGACGGCTACCACGGCGACACCAGCAAGATGTTCATGGTCGGCAAGACCCAGGCGTTCGCCGAGCGGCTGGTACGGGTCACTCAGGAGTGCCTCTACCTTGGCATCGAAGCGGTCCGCCCCGGCGCCACCCTCGGCGACATCGGCCACGCCATCGAGACCCACGCCAAGGCCCACCGCTTCTCCGTGGTGGAGGAGTTCGGCGGCCACGGCATTGGCAAGGTCTTCCACGACGACCCCCACGTCATGCACTACGGCCGCCCGGGCACCGGTCCCCCCATCGAACAGGGCATGACCTTCACCATCGAGCCGATGCTCAACGCCGGGCGGCGGCACATCAAGATACTGCCCGACCACTGGACGGTGGTGACGCGCGACCACAAGCTGTCCGCCCAGTGGGAGCACACCATCCTGGCCACCCGTGACGGCGCCGAAGTGCTGACGCGGCGGGCGGAGGAGGCCTTCGGGCGGACCGCCGGCGCAACGGCTTGAACAACGGATCCATCGCGCAACTGCGCCAGCGCCTGAGCGCTGCCGATGCGGAACTGGCGCAGCGCTACTGGGCCGGCGAGGACATCGGCAGCATCGTCAGCGAGCGGGCGGCCTTTTTTGACGGGCTGCTTCAGGAGATGTGGCGCGGCCACTTCAGCGCCGCTGCCCAGCGGGATCTGGCGCTGTTCGCCGTGGGCGGCTACGGGCGCGGGGAACTGCACCCCGGCTCCGACATCGACCTGCTGGTCCTGGGCGTGAAGCCCGCCAAGCACCGCGACGAAATTGAACCCTTCGTGCGGGCGCTGTTTGACTTGAACCTCGAAATCGGCCACAGCGTCAGGAGCTTGGCTGACTGCAAGGCCAACATCAAGGCCGACCTCACGGCGGCCACGGCCCTGTTCGAGCGGCGCTTGCTCACCGATTCGCAAGGCCCGGCAATGCGACGGCTGATCCACAAGCTCGACGCCTTCATCGACCACCCCCGCACTTGGCCCGCCGACCGCTTCTTCCGCGCCAAGCGCGAGGAGCAGCTGCGGCGCCATCGGCGCTTCGAGGACGTGGAATCCGATCTGGAGCCCAACATCAAGGACTCCCCCGGCGGCCTGCGCGACCTGCAGACCGTGCTCTGGGTTTGCCGGCGCAAGTACGGCACAGCGGATGCAGCCGAGCTGGAGCGCCTCGGCGTCCTCACCGGCCAGGAGCGGCGCTGGCTGACCGATGGCCAGCGCTATCTGTGGTGGGTGCGCTACGGCCTCCATCTGGTCGCCCAGCGCAAGGACGACCGCCTGCAGTTCGAGCACCAGCGCACCCTCGCCCAACAGCTTGGCTACGCCGACACCACCGCCCGGCTGGGCGTCGAGCGCTTCATGCACGAATACTACCGATGGGTGCTTTCCCTGCGGGAGGTCAACGACATCGTGCTGCAGTGCCTGGAGGAGTCGTTCGCGCCCGCCCGGCCCAAGCGCGAGCGCATCAACGAGCGATTCCAGATCAATGCGGACGCCATCGAGGCGGTCCACGACCAGGTTTTCACCGAGACGCCAAGCGCCTTGCTGGAACTGTTCGTCATCCTCGCCAACCGGCGCGACATCGGCGGCGTGCGGGCCGCCACGATCCGCCTGATCCGCCAGCACCTGACGCTGATCGATGACGGCTTCCGCAACGATCCCCGCAACAGCCGCCTGTTCCTGGAACTGCTCAAAGCCCCCTACACCCTGGTCACCCAGCTCACCCGCATGCGGCGCTACGGCATTCTGGGACGCTACATTCCCGAATTCGGGCAGGTGGTCGGCCAGATGCAGCACGACCTGTTCCACATCTACACGGTGGACGCCCACACCATGATGGTGATCCGCAACATGCGGCTGTTCCGCTACCGGGCCCGGGCCGAGCGCTACCCGGTGGCCCATCACTGCGTGAAGGCCATTCCCAAGGTGGAGCTGCTCTACATCGCCGGCCTCTACCACGACATCGGCAAGGGCCGGGGTGGCGACCATTCGCAAATCGGCGCCCGATTCTCGGTCGAGTTCTGCCATCGCCTAGGCCTGAACGATGATGACACCGAACTGGTCGAATGGCTGGTGGCCGAGCACCTCGTCATGTCCGACACGGCCCAGCGGCGTGACATTCACGATCCCCAAGTGGTGCTCGAATTCGCTCGTTTCGTCAAATCCGAGCGGCGCTTGGATTACCTGTACGCGCTGACGGTGGCGGACATCACGGCCACCAACCCGACGCTTTGGAATAGCTGGCGGGCGACGCTCATGCGCCAACTCTACGCCAACACCCGCAAGCTGCTGCGCCAAGGCATCGAATCGCCTGTGGACCGCCAGGCGACCGTGCGCGCCTGCCGGGAAAGCGCCGCCGAGCAGGCCGCCGCGCTTGGCCTGCCGGCCGCCAAGGCCCACGCGCTGTGGGATTTGATGAGCGACGACTTCATGCTCCGCCATCCGGCCCGCGACGTGGCGGAAATCAGCGTCGCGGTGGCGAACCACAATCTGGCGGGCGGTCCCTTGGTGCTGCTGCGGCGGTTGGCCAGCGAAGGCTCCGAGGAGAGCGCTACGGAACTGTTCATCCACGTCCAGGACCAGCCGAATCTGTTCGCCGCCACGGTGACGGCCATCAATCGGCTGCGCCTGCGGGTCTATGACGCGCACATCCACACCGCCGGCAATGGCCAGTGCTTCAACACCTTCGTGGTGCTCGACGGGCACCACCAACCGGTTCGCGGCGATGCTGGCGCGGTCATTAAATCGCTGGCCAAAGCAATCAGCGAACCCCGCATCAAGCCGTTCCGCCACCAGCGTCTGCCGCGCCAGCACCGCCAACTGCATCGCCCCACCGAAGTCCGCTTGGACAACGGCGCCGGTCGCCCCTACTCGACGCTATCGGTCCACACCGCCGACCGGCCCGGGCTGCTGGCCCGCATCGGGGCGCTGTTCTTCGAACTGGAAGTGGCCTTGCTGGAAGCGCGCATCGTGACGCTCGGGGAGCGGGTCGAGGATGTGTTCCACATCCAGACCCGCACTGGTGAGCCAATCACCGACCCCGAGGCCATCTACCAACTGGAAAACACCCTGCGCCAAACCCTCGACAGCGTGCCCACGTGAATCCACGCCTGGACCAACTGCACGACTATCCCTTCCAACGCCTCGCGGCGCTGCTTGACGGCATCACGCCCGCCGCGCGCCAGGCGCACGTGAGCCTGTCCATCGGCGAGCCCAAGCACGCCCCGCCGGACGCCGTAGTTGAGTTTCTGGCCGACCGCCAACGCTTGTCCGAGAGCTTGAGCACCTACCCCGCCACCCGGGGCATCAAGGAGCTGCGCGAGGCGGTCTGCACTTGGCTGAAGCGCCGCTTCGGCGCCGAACTGGATCCCGAGCGGGGCGTCCTGCCGGTGTCCGGCACCCGGGAGGCGCTGTTCTCGTTCGCCCAGGCGGTGGTGGGCGCCAAGCCCGACCCGCTGGTCGTGCTGCCCAACCCCTTCTACCAGATCTACGAGGGGGCAGCGATCCTCAGCGGTGCGGCGCCCCACTACCTCAGCGCGGAAGCCGTCAACGGTTACCGACCCGACTTCGAATCGGTGCCCGATGCCGTGTGGGCGCGCACCGAAATCCTCTACTTGTGCTCGCCCGGCAACCCCACCGGCAAGGTGATTCCCCCCGCCACGCAGCGCTGGCTGATCGATCAGGCCCACCGCTTCGACTTCGTGATCGCCGCCGACGAATGCTATTCGGAGATTTACCTTGACGAGGATCGCCCGCCGACCGGCCTGCTGCGCGAAAGCGATGCCTTGGGCAATCCCGGCTACGCCCGCTGCATCGTCTTCCACTCCTTGAGCAAGCGCTCCAGCCTGCCGGGGCTGCGCGCCGGGTTCGTGGCCGGCGACGCCAGCCTGCTTGAGCGCTACTATCAGCACCGAACCTACCAAGGTGCCGCCCTGCCCGTCCACGTGCAGCGGGCCAGCGCTCTGGCGTGGCGCGACGAGGCCCACGTGCGCCACAACCGGGCGCTGTACCGGACCAAGTTCGAGGCCGCCGCGCCGCTGCTCGACACCGCCTTCGAGGCCCGCCTGCCGGAGGGCGGGTTCTACTTTTGGCTGCCAACGGACGAGGATGATCGCCAGTTCGCCCGCGCCCTCTATCGAGACCTGAACATCCGCGTGCTGCCCGGCTCCTTCCTGGGCCGGGAGACCCGCCACGGCAATCCCGGCGCCCATCACGTCCGCATCGCGCTCGTGGCGCCTGAGGCGGAGTGCATCGAAGCGGTCGAGCGCCTGGTCGAATGGCGGCGCGCGCACCGCCCCGCATGATGGCGACGAGGCGGCCAGTCGGGCGCCGAAATGAGATTCATTGATTGGCGGCGCGGACGCTGCTAGTTTGACGCCAAAGGAGACACCATGCCCGCTTTCGCATTCGCCATCGGCCTGCCAACCCTAAGCCGCTCCGGCAACTGCATCGACTGCTTTTTCCCGGCGCCGCTGAAAGCGCCGGTCGGGGCGCTTGACGCCGCCATCCAGGATCAGTTTGCGCGTGGCGAGTCGATGGTCGAGCCGAACGCGGCGAGGGCCTTCATCGACGCCCACCAGCCGCACGCCGCGCCCCTGCTCGAGGCGGACCGGCCCTTGATCGCGGTGCTGCTGGCTGAGGATGCGGCCATCGGCTCAACCGCAGAGGCCTTCCTGAAGCTGCACCTGCTCTCCCATCGGCTGGCGCTGCCCAACACCCTCAACCTGGACGGCATCTTCGCCCACCTGCCAACCGTCGCCTGGACCACCGAAGGCGCAGTGGCGCTGGAGGAGCTGGCCACCCGGCAACTCCAAGCGCGGGTGCAAGGTCGCCATTTCGAAGTGCTCTCGGTGGACAAATTCCCCAAGATGGCCAACTACATTGTGCCGAGCGGCGTGCGCATCGCCGATTCGAGCCGCATCCGGCTCGGCGCCTACCTCGGCGACGGCACCACCGTGATGCCTTACGGGGCTGTCAATTTCAACGCCGCGGCGCTCGGCCCCAACATGGTTGAGGGCCGGGTCTCCCAAGGCGTCGTGCTGGGGCACGGCTCCGACGTCGGTGGCGGGGCGAGCATCATGGGCACCCTGGCCGGCGGCGGCGAGATCGTCATCAGCATCGGTCGCCAATGCCTGATCGGCGCCAACGGCGGCACCGGCATCCCCTTGGGCGACCGCTGCACCATCGAGGCCGGCCTCTACATCACCGCCGGCACCCGCGTCGCCCTGATCGATGAGGACGGCAAGCGCACAGGCGCGGTAAAGGCACGGGAGCTGGCCGACCGCTCCGATCTGCTGTTCATCCGCCACAGCGAAACCGGCGAAGTGCAATGCCGCGTCAACCGCAAGGCCATCGCCCTCAACGAACAGTTGCACGCGCACAACTAATCGACCGGTCAACCAAACCGCAGAGGCAACCGCGATAACCAACCAGTCTAAGGCCCCTGAGCGCGGCGACGGAGCGGTCCTCGAACTGACCCAGGCCCTGATCCGCCGCCCTTCGGTCACTCCGGAGGACGCCGGCTGCCAAGCCCTGCTCATCAAACGGCTTGAGCGCCTGGGATTCACGGTCTCCATCCTGGATGCCGGTGGCGTGCGCAATTTCTACGCCGAACTCGGCTCGGGACAGCCCAGCCTCGCCTTCGCGGGCCACACGGACGTGGTGCCGCCCGGCGACGCGGACGCTTGGGGCAGCCCGCCCTTCGAGCCGACCATCCGCGACGGCCTGCTGTTCGGGCGCGGCGCCGCTGACATGAAGGCCAGCCTCGCGGCCATGATCGTCGCCACCGAGCGGTTTCTGGCCAGCCCGCTGGCGCCGGTCGGACGCATCGCCTTTCTGGTGACCAGTGACGAGGAGGGGGAAGCCCGCCACGGCACCCGCCGCATTGTCGAGCATCTGCGCGATCGTCACATCGGCCTCGACTACTGCATCGTCGGTGAACCCTCATCCAGCGAGGTCCTGGGCGACACCCTGCGCAACGGCCGCCGCGGTTCGCTCACCGGCACCCTTACCGTTCACGGCATCCAAGGCCATGTCGCCTATCCGGAGGCGGCGCGAAACCCCATTCACGAGGCCGCGCCCTTCCTCAAGGCCTTGAGTGAGGAGACCTTCGATCAGGGCAACGCCCACTATCCACCCACCAGCCTGCAAGTCGCCAACATCCGCGCCGGGACTGGAGCGGTCAATGTCATTCCGGGCGAACTGGTCCTGGATTTCAACATCCGCTACTCGACGGAGCAGACCGCCGACGGCCTCAGGAGCCGAATCGCCGCGCTGATGAAGCGGCACGGACTCGACGCCACGCTCCGTTGGCATCTGTCCGGCGAACCCTTCCTGACCGCGCCGGGGCCTCTGACCTCATGCGTGCGCAAGGCCGTCTTCGATGAGTTGGGCCTCGACTGCGCGCTGTCCACCTCCGGAGGCACCTCTGATGGCCGCTTCATCGCCCCGCTCGGTTGCGAACTGGTCGAACTCGGCCCGGTCAACGCCACCATTCACAAGATCGATGAGTGCGTGGCGGTGGCCGACCTCAACCGGCTGGCGCGAGTCTATGAGCGCGTTTTGGCGGACTTGCTAACGGCATCGGCCTGACCACGATGAGGTACCTCGCCGTCGGCGTCCTGGCCTTTGCCCTGTTCTGCGCCGCCCTGGCCCCCGCCGGACTGTTGACCGTCCTCATCGACCGGCTCGGCGGCGCTTCACTAACCGCAACGGCGGGCACCATCTGGTCCGGCAGCGGCGCACTGCGCCTAAGACGCTTCGCGCTGGGCCGACTGCACTGGTCCTTTGAACCCGTCACCTTGGCGCGAATGGCACTGGGCTACACTTGGCGGCTGAGTGGCGATAGCCTCAATCTGCACGGGCGCATGGCCTTCCGACCCGATGCCGTGGAGCTATCCGCTCGCGGCGCGGTGGCCAACGCGGCGGTCAACGCTGGGCTGGCCGCCTACGACATCCGCCTCGATGGGGGGTTCGACATCGACAGCCTCGACGCCACCGTCACGGCCACTGGCCTAGAGGGCCTTGAGGGCGGCGGGCGTTGGAGCGGCGGCGCGGTGAACTACGCCCTGGGCGGCCAATTCCACACCGCGCTGCTGCCGCCGATGCGAGCCGAGGCGCAATCGGCGCCGGTCAAAGCAAGGGTGTTTGCCGACCAAGGGGACACACTACTCATCCAGGCCGAGATCATGGGCGGCGGATATGTGAAAATAGGCATCACGAGGCGCCTGCTGCAAATGCTCAACCGGCCTTGGGCGGGTAGCGGCGCCGACGATGAGATTGTCATCTCCGTAGAGGAGGCGCTGCACCTGTAGGCGCAGGCGCTATGCTTAGGGCGTAGCGATCAGGTTGCTGCGCAACCCGGCGCACGCCGAAACAAGACCGCAGCGCGGAAAGAATATGAAGGACATCGACATCAACGCCTGGGTCGCCAAGGCCATGGAGCCGCTTCGTTGGGCTCTCATCGTCGGCATTGCCTACACCTTGGCGAGCACGGCGATGTTCTTCGTATCCGCAACGCCCGCAACGCCCACTGCGCCCCAAGTCTCTCCCCTCAGCGAGGGCCGCAGGGCATTGGCGAGCGTCGATCTCGGCGAAATCCTCAAAGCCAGCCTGTTTGGGCGCGCGCCCAACGACCAGAACACCGGAGCGCAGGCCCTGCAGCCAACGGCGAAAACCCGCCTGCCCTTGACGCTGCAAGGGGTATTTGTGGCCGACCCAGCCTCCGACTCCGCCGCCATCATCGCCAGAAAGGGCAAACCGGGTAAGCTCTACGCCATCGGCGACGGGTTGCCCGGCAACGCCACACTGCGGGCGGTGCAGGTCGGACAGGTCATTCTGCTGCGCGCCGGCCAGCACGAGACCCTGACCTTCCCGGAAACCGCGTCTTTCCGCAAAGTGCGCATCGCGGCCCCGGACGCTACCGCCAGCAACCGCCCTTGGCCCAACCCCGAGCCCCGGCAGGAGCGTCCGGCAGAGAGCGCCAGTCAATTGGTCGAGCGCTACCGCGAGCGCCTGAACCATAATCCGGAGCAACTGCTGGAGGAGTTGGCTATCGCACCCGTCAGCCGCGGCGAAGCGGCGGGCTACCGGGTCGGCAATCTGGCCAACCTGCCCTATCTGAGTCAAACCGGCTTGTTGGCCGGCGACCTGATCGTGTCGATCAACGGTCGTTCGGTCGGCGACGTGCAAGCCGACCGTTTAACACTCAACAACCTGCTGGCCAGCGGCACCGTGCGCATTGAGGTGCAGCGCGGCGAGCGCCGCTTCTTCGTCACCACGTCTCTGCCGGACCCAAGGGGATAGCAAGCCAATGTTCCACGCTGCAAACGGACAATCGGCGTCCCCGTCGTCAACGCCGCCGCACCCGGCCAGGGCTGCCGCCATCATCAACGGCTTAAGGTTTCCGGCGGTGATTGCGGCGCTGGCCTGCGGCCTGCTAATCGGCGCCGCGCCAAGCCATGCCGCCGAGCAAGTAGCCGATGACACCTGGGTGGTCAGTATCAAGGAGGCGGACATTCACGAGTTCGTCTCCCAAGTGGCGCAGATCACTGGCAAGACCTTCGTCATCGACCCGCGGCTGAAAGGCAACGTCACGGTCGTGTCGAGCGTGCCCATGAACGCCGACGCAGTGTACGAACTCTTTCTCTCGGTGCTGCGGGTGCACAACTTCGTCGCTTCACCATCCGGCGACGTGATCCGCATTCAGACGACAGCGACCGGCAAGCAGGGCCCCGGCCCCGACGGCAAGGTGGCTGAACTGCCCCCGGAGGAGCTCATCACCCGGGTGATCGCCGCCCAGAACGTGGCTTCCAGCGACCTGGTCAAGATCCTGCGTCCGCTGATCCCGCAGTACGGACATATCGCCGCGGTCTCGCAGCCGAACATCGTCATCATCAGCGATCACGCCAGCAACATTGGCCGCCTCACCCGGATGATCGAGCAAATCGACGTGGCGGACGAGGACGAAATCACCGTCGTGCCGCTCCGTGAGGCTTGGGTTGGCACCGTGGTGGCGCTGCTTGAAAGGCTCGCCCCCGAGCAGCTCGACCAAGGTGCGACCGGACCGCAGCGCATTCAGTTAATCGCCAACGAGCGCAACAACAGCATCGTGGTGCGCGGCAAGCCGCGGCCCACCGCGGAGATACTCAAGCTGATCGACAAGCTCGACCAACCCGCCACCACCAGCGGTGGCGCCCAGGTGTTCCGCCTGAACCACGCCAACGCGGTGGATGTCGCCAGCATCCTCACCGCCCTTCTGGCCGGCAACGAGCGCAGCGGCGAAAGCGTCGAGCCCACCACCATCCAAGCGGACGAGTCCCTAAACGCCATCGTCGCCCGGGCCAATCCGGGCACCATCAACGAGTTGCGCGAAATCCTGACCAAACTGGACGTGCGCCGCACACAGGTGCTGATCGAAGCCGCAGTGGTGGAAGTCAAGCTCTCTGACCGCAGGGACATCGGCGTGGAAACGGCCGTCGCCGACGGCGCTGGCGATACGGTGCCCCTGGCCAGCACCTCCCTAAGCGGCGTGGTCTCGCAACTGCTCAACAATCTGGCCGGGGAAGCCGCCGCGGATGGCCAACCGGTCAACATCGACGTGCTGGCTGGGCTCGCCAGCGTCTCCAGCCCCACGTTGGCCGCAGCGAGGATCAACGAGGACGGCATCTCGTTCGGCGGGATCATCACCGCGCTGGCCAGCTCCAGCGACGCCAACTTGCTGTCCACGCCCAGCATCATGGCCTTGGACAACCAGGAGGCGGTGATCGTGGTCGGCCAGCAGGTGCCGTTCCGCACCGGCAGCTTCACCACCACCGGCGACGGCTCCTCCAATCCCTTCACCACCGTCCAGCGCGAGGACGTGGGCCTGACGCTAAAGGTCACCCCGCACGTCCACGACGGCACCTCGGTGCGCATGGAAGTTGACCAGGAGATCACCAACATCGTCGAAACGCCCATTGGCGACGCGGGCTTCGCGGACGTCGTCACTTCCAAGCGGCAGATCACGACCACCATTTTGGCCGAGGACCAGCAGATCATCGTCCTCGGCGGCCTGATTCAGGACGACGTGACCCAAACCCGGCGCAAGGTGCCGGTGCTCGGCGACATTCCAGGCCTCGGCTTCTTCTTCCGCTCCACCGCCGACACCCGCAACAAGACCAACTTGCTGGTATTCTTGCGGCCAACGGTGATCAAGACTGTGCAAGATGTCGAGTCATCCGCAGAGCGCAAGTACCGGGATATCTGGGAAGTCGAAATCACCAGCCCCGTCGAAGACCAGATCGAAGGCCTCTTCGAAGGTGACCACGTCGGGGAGTCCGGCACACCGAACGGCTAGCGCACCGGTCGATTCCACCGGCAAGCATCGGATTGCCCAACGCAAGAGGCGCGCAAGCGCCCAGCCACTGCGGTCCCTCCGCTACCGCCTCGCCCGCGGTTTGATCGGCCGGATCGTTCGCCCCCGCATCGCCGGGGCCGTCCCGGAGTCGCTGCCGCCCACCACCGTTTACGTGCTGCCCCTGCGCTCACTGTCGGATTTGGTGGTCCTCGACATTGCCTGCGCGGCGCACGGCTGGCCCGATCCCCTGGGCACCATGCATATTGGCGAGATCCACGAGAAACGCCGATTCGCCTTCCTAGCCCGCCCCGCCGGCTGGCTCCGGCGCAACACCATGCAGACGTATTCGGAGCGGTTGATGCGGCTGGCGGCCGATCCCCAAGCCGCCCTTGCCAACGTGGCACTGCTGCCGGTGCAGATCTTTTGGGGGCACACGACGCAGCGCGAGCACTCGCTGATCGCTCAACTGTTTTCCGAAAACTGGGCGGCCACGACCCGCCTGCGCCGCCTGATCAATCTGGTGATCGCCCGCCACCGCATCGTTGTCCACTTGGGCACCCCTTTGAACTTGGCCGAAGCCGGCGACGGCGACGCCAATCGCCGCTTCCGCCGCTGCGCCCGGCTGCTGCGGGTGCGGCTGCACGGTCAAAAACTGGCGACCCTGGGCCCGGACTTCTCCCACAGGCGCACGTTGGTTGACCAAGTGGCCAAGAGCCGCCCAGTGCAGGCGGCGATCGAGCGGACCCTCGCCAACAAAGCGCCGGCGGCGCCAAGCGGCCAAGCCGCCCGCTGGCGGCGAACACTCAAAGCCTTGACCCGAACCGAGCGGGATGCCGAGAAACGCGTGCGACGCCTGCAAAGCCGCGCCCGCAAGGCGGCCCTGGGCATCGCCTCAGACATGTCCTATCCCACCATTGTGGCCTTGGCGAACCTGTTTCGAGCCTTCTTCAAGCGCATCTACGATGAAGTGGCGTTAAACGGCCTGGAGCGGGTCACCGAACTCGCACAGACCCACACCTTGATCTATGTGCCTTCCCACCGCAGCCACATGGACTATCTGCTGCTTTCCCTGCTGCTGTTCGAACGTGGACTGATGCTTCCGCACATCGCCTCGGGAGACAACTTGAATCTGCCCGTGATCGGCGGACTGCTGCGCCGCGGCGGCGCCTTCTTCATGCGCCGCAGCTTCCACGGCGACCCGATTTACGCCGCCGTCTTCTCCGAATACCTCTATCAGGTGTATCGCCGAGGGCATTGCGTCGAGTTCTTTCCCGAAGGCGGGCGCAGCCGCACGGGCCGTTTGCTGCCCGCCCGTACCGGGCTGCTGAGCATGACGCTGGACCACGCCCAGCGCGGCCTGCCGCGGCCCATCGCCCTCGTGCCCGTGTATCTTGGCTACGAGCTGCTGATCGAAGGCGGCGCCTACGTTGAAGAACTGCGTGGCTCAACCAAGCGTCGCGAATCCTTCGGCGGCATCGTCCGCGGGCTGCGCTTCATCCGGCAACGCTATGGCCGAGTCGATGTGAACGTCGGCGAACCTCTGCGCCTGGACGAATGGCGCACCGGGCAGAGGACCAACGGCGACGCTGCCACCCTCGGCAGGGAGATGCTGACGAGAGTCAACCGCTCGGCATCGGTCAATCCGGTCAACCTGACCGCGCTGACCTTGCTGTGCGCACCGCAACTGGCGATGAAGGCCACCGAGCTCGCCGCCCAGATCGACTGCTGTCTGGAACTGCTGCGGCTCGACGCGGCCCACCACGACTACCGGATCACGTCCCTGAATGGCGCGCAAGTCATGGACCGGGTGGCGCACCTCGGCCTGCTATCCAGAGAGATCGAGCCCTTCGGCGAAGTGGTCGCCGCCGAGCCGGCCGCGGCGGTGTTGATGACTTGGTACAGGAACAACACCGCCCATGTTCTGGCCCTGCCGTCGCTGATCGCGTTTCTGATGGAAAACCGCCGCACACCGCTGCGCCCCGAGCGCCTCGAACGCATGGTCGCGACGATTTTTCCCTATACCGCTTGGGAACTGCACATCAACTTCACCCCCGGCGACACGGTGCGCTGGATCGGCCACTTAGCAGCCTGCGGCCTGATCCTGGACAGCTCGACTGGGCTGCGGCCGCCCCCGATCGACAGCCCCGAAAGCCGGCGCCTGCACCTGTTGGCGGGGATCATCCGCCAGACCATGGAGCGCCAGTACATCGTGCTGAGCCTGCTGACCCGCGCCGGCACCAACCCGTCAACGCGCACCGACCTCAAGGCGCAAAGCCAGCGCATTGCCCACAAGACGGCACGCCTGTGCGGAATCAACGCGCCGGAGTTCTTCGACCAGCGTCTATTCGATGGCTTCATAGACAAACTCATCGAGGACGGCTTGGTGTTTGAGCAAAGTGAGGACGACCCCCGCTTGGGCTACAGCCCGGTGCTCGCCGAAGTGATGCGCGCCTCGGTGCGGGTCATCGACAACGAGTTCCGCCACGCCGTGCTGAACGACTGAGCCGGCATGATGCCGAAATTCACACCCGATACACGTCAAAGCGGATGCGCCCGCCGCGCAGTTGCCAAGCAGGCCGGTCGGCCGCCGGGTCGTGAATGCGCCGCTTGACCACGACGCGCCGGCGGGCGGTGGCCCTCGCTTGCTCCAGGCGTTCGGCCAGATCGAGGTCGTCGCGTATCGCGAGTTCGCGCAGAAGCTGCATCGACTGGTCGGGCAGGGCTTGCTTGCGCCGGGGCGGGAACATCGGGTCCAAGTAGGCGACATCAACGCTTTTCCGATGCGCGAGGCACCAAGTGCTCGCATCTGCGCAAACCACAGTGGCGGGCAAAGCGTGGCGGGCGACCAAGTCATCCAGCAACGCCCAGACCAGCGGCGAGTATTCCACCAAGGTCACCGCGCACCCTTTGAGCGCCAGGCTTAGGCCATCGACCCCCCAACCGGCGAACAAATCGGCGACGCTCGGGCGCTTGCCGGCCCCGCAGGCCCGCGCCAGCAGCAACGACTGCGCGGCGCGGGCCCTGACACGGTCCAAGCGCAGCCGGAACAGCCGGCGCTCGCCGCCGTGGGTCAAGGCCATGCCCGCCTCGTCATAGTAAAGCTGGATGCCCGGCCCTGGCGGCGGTCGGTCCAGCGGCTGCAGCGCGAACGCGTCCGCGTATCGCCCTGCGGGCATCCGGTGGTAAAGAACCGGCTTGGCGCTCAATTCACGATCAGGCGGCTTGCCGGTCTGGGGGCCGATTGCCCCCAAGCCAACGCCCGAAGCGGCTGGCCAACCGTGTCAGGTCGTGGCCAATCAGGATGTTCACCGGCACCAGAACCAGGGTGATGGCGGTGGCGAACAGAATGCCAAAACCCAGTGAAATGCCCATGGGAATCAGGAATTGGGCGGTTGTGGACTTTTCCATGAGCAAGGGCATCAGCCCAAAAAAGGTGGTCAGGGAGGTGAGCACGATGGGCCGAAAGCGAATGACCCCGGCGTTCTGCACCGCCTCGCGCAGGCTCCGGCCCCGCTCACGCTGCCGGTTAACGGCATGGACCAACACGAGGCTGTCGTTGACCACCACGCCGGAAAGTGCCAAGAGTCCGTTGATGCTCAGCATGGACAGCGTGTAGCCCATCAGCCAATGGCCCGCCACAGCGCCGATCAGTCCGAACGGAATCACCGACATCACGATCAGCGGCTGGGCGTAGGACTTCAGCGGCAGCGCCAGCAGGCAGTACATGACGAACAGGGCGACCAGCATGTGCCGACCGAGGCTGCCAAAGGACTCGCGCTGCTCGCGCGCCTCCCCCTCCATGACGTAGGTAATGCCAGGGTACTGGGCCACCAAGCCATCCACGTAGGCGCGCAGGTCGTCCTGCAGCACGGTCATGTTGGTGTTGGCCTTATCGACCTCAGCGGTGACGTTGACCGTGCGGTAGCCATCGATGCGCTTGATGCGCAAGGGACCCTTACCGGGTATGAAGGCCGCGACATGGGACAACGGCACCTCGCGCCCCGCCGGCGTGCGGATCAGCATTTCATCCAAGGTGGCAAAGTCCGCCCGTTCCGCGGCCGGCAGGCGCACGAGCACTCGAATGTCATCCCGGCCGCGCTGGATGCGCTGCGCCTCGAAGCCCTTGAACGCTTGGCTCACCTGGCCGACCAGGTCGTTGCGCGTCAGCCCCAGGACATGGCCTTGGGGTTTGAGTTCGATGCGCAACTCCTCCTTGCCGTCCGAGAGGCTGTCGGCTATTTCGTAGACCGTGGGATAGGTGGCGAGCCGCGTCTTGACCGCGTCCGAGACCACCGCCAGGGCATCCAGGGAGTTGCCGCTCAGCTGGACGTCGATGGGGTCGCCGGCACGGAAGAAGTCGGTCCGAAAGGTCAGTGACTCCGCCCCCGGCACGGGCCCGATCAACCGCCGCCAGCGGTTCACCAACTCAGTTGCGGAGACCGCATTTGAACGCTCCTCGCGCGGCGTCAATTCGATTTGCACCCGTCCATACTGGGCGCCCGAGGAGCCGCGCTGGGAGCCGGTGCTGGCAAGGACGTGGCGAATCACGCTGCGGCCCGTCTCCTCATCCACAATCTCCGCCCGCAGTTTCTCAGCGGCCTCGAACATCCGTGTGATGTATCGATCGGTCACCGAGAACTGGGTGCCCACCGGCATGGTGAGATTGGCGGTGGCGGTCTCGCCCTCGATGCGCGGCATGAAGGTGAACCGCGTCCAGCCGCTGGCGATCAACGCCAGCATGACGAACAGCACGCCCACAAAGGCCATTAAAGTCGCATAGCGATGGGTGATGAGAAAGCCGAGCGCGGGCCGGTAGGTGTTCAGGATGAAGGCTTCAAAGCCGTCGGCGAAGGACCGCTGCCAAGCCGCAAAGCGGCCTTTCGTCGGCTTCTCGTAGCCTGCGCCCATGCCCTTGAGGTGGGCCGGCAGCACCAGTTTGGATTCCACCAGGGAGAACAGCAGCACACTGATCACCACCGCCGCCACAGGCGCCATGACCGCACCCAAGTGTCCGTCCACAAAGGCCAGTGGCGCAAACGCGGCCATGGTGGTGAGCACACCGAAGGTGACCGGCATGGCCACGTCCAGCGTCCCCCCCACTGACGCCTCAAGGCCCGAGTCACCCGACCGGAGCCGCCGATAGACGCTCTCCCCAGTGACGATGGCGTCATCGACAACGATGCCAAGCACGACAATGAAGCCGAAGGCGCTCATCAGGTTGAGGCTGATGTCCAGCAGACCCATGATGCTGAACGCGCCGAGAAAGCTGATGGGTATGCCGATGAACACCCAAATGGCGATCTTCGGGCGCAGAAACAGGGCGAGCAGCGCAATCACCAATACGGTGCCCTGCAAGGCGCTGGAACCCAGCACACCCAGCCGGTTCTTGAGTTGCTGCGCGTTGTCGTCCCAATAGGTCAAGGTCATCCCGGCGGGCAGCCCGACTTGGCGGCCGGCAATGTAGCCGCGCACCTTTTCCGACACTTCAAGGGCGCTCTCGCTGCCCACCCGCTGCACCTCGATCAAGGCGGCGTAGTCGCCGTCGAACGTGGTCTTCAGCGCATCCTCCTGAAAGCCGTCGTGAACCGTCGCCACATCGGCCACGCGGACGATGGTGCCGTCGGCATTGGTTTTGACGACGATGGACTCGAAGTCAGAGCGTCGATAGGCCTGCCCCTTGGAGCGAATGAGCACATCGCCCCCTTGGGTGCGCACGTTGCCTGCCGAGATATCCACTGAACTCGAACGGATGGCCCCGGCGATGTCAGCCAGGCTCAGGCCGTACTCCCGCAACCGGTCCTGGGAGGCCTCGATGGCGACTTCGTAGCGCCGCACCGCATCCAAGGTCACTTGGGAGATGCCGTCGACGCGCAGCAAGTCGTCCCGCACCCGCTCGGCATAAAGCCGAATCTCGGCTTCGGAATAGGGCCCCGCCACCACCACGGTGATGACTTCAAAGGTGCGCTGCGGCAGGTTGATCACGGGCTTTTCCGCCTCGACGGGAAAGGTGTTGATGGCGTCCACTCGGGTCTTGACATCGTCAAGCAGTTGGCGCGGATCCTCGCCATCGGCCACCTCGACATAGACCGTGGCGCTGCCCTCAACCGAGTGGCTGGTCACCTGGTCAACGCCTTCGAGACCCTCGATGGCATCCTCGATGCGCACCGCCAACCCCAGCTCCGCATCCTCCGGCGTTGCGCCTCTAAGGGGCACGGTCACGCCGATGACCTGGGGGTCGGTGGAGGGAAAGATCTCCACCGCGATTTCATTGAGCAGCGAATAGGCACCCAGGAAAACGACCGTGACCATCAGCAGGTTGGCGGCGACGTCGTTGCGCGCGAACCACGCGATCATGGTGCGCTCCCCAATCCCGGTTGGCGCGGCGTCGGCCCACCGCCGGCCTCGGCGATGCGCACCGCGGTGCCGGAAATCACCTGGCCCAAGGGCGTCATCACCAAGGCGTCGCCAACCACCAACCCCGAGGCCACCAAGCTGTCCACGCCGTTCTGCCACGCGATCTCAATGGGGCGCCGCTGCAGCCTGCCCTGCTCCACGACGTAAACGTAGGCATTCTGGTAAATCGCCTCGCTCGGTATGACCAACGCACCCGCCACTCGCTTGCCGGTGATTTCAGCGGTAACGTACTCGCCGATCTTCAGTGGCCGTTCCAGGGGCTCCGGCGGGCTGGCCGCTTGCGCCCCGGCGATGCCAAAGGGGTCGTTGATCTGCGCCACCACATGCAGTTGTCGAGCGGTTTCGTCGATCGCCCCTTCGGTGCGCACGATCTGTCCGCGCCAAGACGTTGCCTCGCCCAAATTGGAGTGCAGGGTCACCGGCAGCGGCCGAGCGCCGCTGGCTTCCGGCAGGTTGACGAAGGCGAGGTCGGCATTGCGCAAGGGCAGGCGAACCTCCACGTAATCGGTGGCGAATACCTCCGCCAAGGGTGCACCCATGGTCACCACCTGCCCCACGTCCACCTGCTGGGTCAGGACCCGCCCGTCGAAAGGCGCCTGCACTTGGGTCCGCTCCAAGTCCAGCTTTGCCTTGGTCAGCGCCGAACGGGCGGAAATCACCCGAGCCCGGGCGGCCAGCAATTGAGGTTTGCGCAACACCAAGTCGCTGGGCACCTCGCCCGCTTCGCCGAGCCTTCGCCAATCGACCAGCGCCTGCTCGGAGCGAGCCGCCTCCTGGGCTTCGCCCTGAAGTGCGTCCATGAGCGCCGCTTCGGCGATCTTGACGTCGGCCTCGTAGTCCCGTGGGTCGATGGTCACCAAGGCGTCGCCCGCGGAAAAAAAGCCGCCCGGGCGGAAACTGGGCTGGATGGCAACGATCTGGCCCCTGACCTGGGCGACCAACGCGCTCTGCGTGCGCGGCTGGACCGTGCCGAAGCTGCTGATTTGAACCCGATAGTCCTGCGGTTCGACGGTCAGCGTTTCAACCACAGTCTGCGGACCGGCGGGCGGACCGCCTCGTTCCAGACCGGGCGGATTGACCAGCAGCAAAATGCCAAAGCCCGCCAAGACGGCCAGGATCACCAGTGGGGCGAGGCGCCGGATCACCGATCAGAACTCGCCGCCCAAGGCGAGCAACAGCGCCACCCGGCTTTGCAGCAGCTGGTTACGCAGTTCAATGACGGTGGTTTGGGCATCAAAGGCCCGCCGTTGGGACTCCAGGACCGCAGTATAGCCAACCAGCCCGCGCTGGTATTGATCGAAAGCCAGGGTCAGGGCCGCTTCTGCGTTGGCCTTGGCGTTGTCGAAAGCCGCGTGGCGGGCCTGCAGGCTCAAGGTCCGGCTGAGTTCAAGCTCCACTTCGGAAAACGCCTGGTAAACCGTTTCGAGATAGCGCCGTTCTGCCCGGGAAAGCCGCCGCCGGGCCTGTTCGTGCAGGGCCAGAAGGCGTCCACCCTGAAACAGGGGTTGGATCAGGCTCGCCGCCGTGGACCAAGCTAGGGCACCGCCACTCAACAGCTGCCCGAAAGCGTCGGTGCTGTCTCGCGCATTGGCGCTTAAGGCGAAGCTGGGAAAACGATTTTTGTGGGCCACGGCGACGGCCGCATCGGCAGCTAGCAGTTCAAACCAGGCCCGCTGAACGTCGGGCCGGCGCTGCAGCAACTCCGACGGAGCGCCTGCGGCCACTGGCTCGGCCAGTTCGGGCAAGGCCTCGCCAACGTCCAATTGGCCATCCGGATAGTCGGCCAACAGCAACTCCAAGGACACCGTTGCCCCCATGCGCTGCTGGCGTTGGTTGGCCACGTTGGCTCTTTCCTGCTCCAAGGTGTTGCGCGCCAAGTACACGTCCAAGGCGGAGTTCAATCCGCTTCGATAGCCGCTATCGATGACATCAAGAGATTGGGCAAGGTTGTCCAGGCGCTGTTCGTAGAGCGTCTGCAATTGGATGGCGGCGGCGACGTCAAAGCTGGCGCCCACCACGTCGGCCACCAGCCGTCGCTCGGCGGCGCGGTAGCGGGCTTCCTCGGCACTCAAGGCCAGCAGCGCCTCCCGCTCGCCGTCGCCTAAGCGACCCCACAAGTCGAGTGTGAATTCAGCCGTGGCGTTCAAGTCGAACCGTTCGACAACCGGCGCTGAGTCATCCGCCCGCCCGCGCTGACCCGACAGGGCCAGATTCAGGCCGGGCAAGCGCGCCGCCCGCGCCAGCCGCACTTGCTGGCGAGCGATTTCGAGCGCGTCCCGCTGTTGGGCCAGCGCGTGGTTTTCCGCAATCGCCGCGGCAACCAAGTCGGTCAGATAGGGCGCATCCAGAGTGGTCAGCCAGTGGGCGGCCACCTCGCCTTCCTGCAGGCAAGTGGCAAGAGCTTCGCGGCCAACAGCTTGTTCATTCGGCGTCAGCGGCGCGTCGCACTGAGGCGAGCTCAGGGCTTCCCCGCGCCGCCAAGCCTCGGGCGCATCGCTGGCGCTCGGCCGCTCAGGCGGCACCCCCGCGCACGCGGCCAACGATAGAACGGCGGCCAGGATGATGGGCTTGTCCATAGGAAACATCTGCCTGCGTTATACGCCTGAGGGCGGCCATGCCGCCGCATCCGGAGTCCGGACTCGCCCCAGCATGGCCACTTGCGCCAAGAGTCAATTGGGCCTTTCGCTGGTACGCCACGGGCTGTCGCCTTGGACATAGGCAGGCAGGCCAAGTTCCGGGTCAAGCCCGCGGCCCTCAGCGAGCACCCGGGCGCCGAGCCGGGCAATTAGGCCCGCGCCCACCGTCACCTCGGATAGAAACGGTGCGTCGGCGGGCAGCCACGGGGGCTGATCGCCCACCCAAGGCCAGCCATTGGCGAAATCCGCCGAAGCCGGGCAAGCGGTGAGCAGTTGATCTCGGCGCCAAACCGTCGGTTGGCCATCGGCGATGCTGAAGCTGGCCAAGTAGAAAGCGTCCCGGCGCGAGCGGATGCTGACCACGATCCCGTCCGCAACGGCAAGCTGTTCGATGGCAGCCACCGCCAAAGCCAGGGTGGAGGAAACCGGCGCCACGCTGGCGCCCGCTCCAAGGGCGAGGGCCTGGGCGACGGAGGCGGCGATGCGAACGCCGGTAAAGGAGCCCGGACCGCAGCCGAAGGCGATGCCGTCCAAATCCTGGGGCGCCATGCCGGCCGCCACGACCAGGCCGTTGATCAGCCCGAGGATGTGCTCGTTGTGCGCCCGCGCCATCTTTCGCGTATCCTCCCGCACGGTCTCATCGAGAAGCAGGGCGGCTGAGCAAAGTTGGCGCGAAGTTTCTATGCCGAGAACGCAGGCCATGGCGCGATGTTACCACCCCCGATCAAGCCACAATTTCCGCCAAGATGAGCCTACCCACCCCTTTGGATATTGAGGCGGCGCGCCAGCGCATTCTGGCGCGGATTCCCGCACCCCAAGGGGTCGAACGCATCGCCGTCGATCAGGCCATGGGCCGTGTCGCTGCCCAGGACTGCCGCGCCCGCACTGACTTGCCGCCATTCGACTCCTCGGCGATGGACGGCTACGCCTTCCGCTGGCGGCCCGGCCTGACCGAGTTGCGCCTCACCGGCGCCAGCTTGGCCGGACACCCATTCACGGGCCGGGTAGCGGGCGGCGAAGCGGTGCGCATCACCACCGGCGCCGCGCTGCCCGGCGATTGCGACACGGTGGTCATTCAGGAGGACTGCGCCTTGAGCGGCCCGGTTCTCAGCTTGCACACCGTCCCCAGCCGCGGGGCCAACGTGCGCCAGCAGGGCCACGACCTGCGCCAAGGCGACATTGTCGCAGCGCAGGGACGGCGGCTGAATGCCTTCGACATCGGTAGTTTGGCGGCCGCCGGCATCGATGCGGCGACCGTCTTCGCTCGTCCCCGCATCGCCGTCTTCTCCAGTGGCGATGAACTGCAAAGTCCAGGCACGGCACTCGCGCACGGCAACATCTACGACTCCAACCGCTATGCCGTCGCCAGCCTGCTCAGCCAACTGCCCGTGGAGGTGCGGAACATGGGCGTGCTCGCCGATGACGCCAGCGCCATCGCCGACGCACTGGCAGGGGCCAGCGCCGAATGCCAGCTCATTCTCACCAGCGGCGGCGTCTCGGTGGGCGATGCGGACTTGGTGAAGTCCACCTTGGAGCGACTTGGCGAGTTGGACTTTTGGCGCCTCAACTTGAAGCCCGGCAAGCCGCTCGCCTTCGGGCGCATTGGCGAGGCGCGCCTGATGGGCCTGCCCGGCAACCCGGTCTCCACCATCGTCACCTACCTGCTGCTCGCCAAACCCGCCATAGAAGCCCTGTGCGGCATGGCTCCCCAAAAGCCGCTGACCCTGCGCTGCCAGCTCAGCCAAGCGGTGCGCCACAAGCCGGGCCGGGAGGAGTACCTGCGCGGCACCGCCACAACCGGGAAGGACGGCGCCCAAGTGCGACCCACGGGCGACCAAAGCTCCAACCGCATGAGCACCTTCGCCGCCGCCAACTGCCTGATCCGCATCCCCAAGACCGAAGCGGACCTGCCGGCGGGGGCCTGGGTTGAAACCCTGCCCTTTGCTGGGCTGGTTTCGTGATGGGCCGAGCTCCAGCAGCGCGACTGACTGTCCGCTTGAGCACGGCATCACGCAATCCACTTTATGCTATATTTTGCAATACCTAGCGCACTACCAAGTGAAACACAAGTGACTACCATCAGCATTCGGCTCCCGGAACATCTCGATGTTTCCTTGATGGAGGAGTCGCGTCTCGCCAATCAACCAAAATCCCTCATCGTGCGTCAAGCGCTGGAGCAGTTTTTTGCCAACCAACGCCGTGACCGGCGACTGGCCCGATTGACTCAAGCCGCAGCCGCGCTTGACGCCAACGCCGCCATCGATCTTGCTGAGGAAGCGCTGCCCCTGGACAACGAGGCATTGTCCATGGCGGAATGCCGCGGATCAGCCGACGAATGGTCTGCGAGCCTAGGATAGTGGCTGCAACCGTTCGAAGGGGCCAGGTTTGGACGGCCAATCTCAACCCAAATCGTGGTCAGGAGATGGGCAAGATTCGTCCGGTCCTCATCGTCCAAGCAGATTGGTTGAGTGCCGCACAGTCGCGCACCGTCGTGGTGCTGCCCTTGACCAGCGATGTCCGCCCCGAGGCCGAACCATTGCGCTTTACCATCCGTGCCCGCGACGGGCTGCGCTTGGACTCGCAGGTCGTCACTGACCAACCCCGCACTCTGGATCGCAGGCGCATCGGCGAAGGCCCATTGACGGAACTCTCCAACGAAGAGTTGGCCCAGGTCGAGGAGAGCCTGCTCGCGGTACTGGGGGCAGTGGATACTTGACAAGCACGGTGAATGGGTTGAAGGGGAGGATTGACTTTGTGCACTTCACATGACGTCGAAGACAACACCCAAAATGGTGATCCGCGCAATGGCTACGTCCTGGCGGAGGACTGGCCGCGGTACCCCCCGGAAATGCAATTCGAGATGGGCAGCGGCGTGGCCGTCGATGAGCGCGGCGTCATCTATCTGTTCACCCGTGACGTGGAGCACTGGGCCGCCCACCCGCTGGCCATGAGCGCCAAGATGGGCAAGAGCAGCGTGTCGATGTTCAACCGCGAAGGCGACTATCTGGGCAAGTGGGGCCCCTCCGACGAGTCTGGGTTTGCGCTCGGTGCCCACACCATCCACATCGAGAAGGATGGCTTCTTCTGGACCACAGACCGGGACGGCCACACGGTCAGAAAGTTCACGCCCGATGGCGAGATGCTGCTCCAACTCGGCACCTTCGCGGAATGGGGCTGTGACGAGAGCCACTTCAACGGGCCGACCGCGGTGGTGGTCCAGGATGACGGCACCATCGTGGTCGCCGACGGCTACTGGAATTCCCGTCTGGCATTCTTCGCCCCGGCCGGCGGCTTCATCAAATCGGTCGGCCGCGGGGGCCGAGGGCCGGCCGAGTTCAACACTCCCCATGCGGTCACCATCGAATCCCAAGGCCGGCTGCTGGTTGCGGACCTCTGCGGCGGCAACTTCCACGACTACATGACGGTGCCCGGACAGATCGCGCCGCAGCGATTCCGCCCCGACCCCGGCTGGGGGCACCGCATTCAGCGCCTGGACCCTGACGGCAGCTACATCGATGAGTGGACCCACATCATGCCGCTGAGCTTGGCCACCTACGGCAATCGCGTTTACGCTAGCGACAAAATGAGCAATCTGGCCATTCTCGACGAGGACTCCGGCCGAGTGATCAGTCGGGTGGACGACATTGCGATCTATATCCATCAGCTCGCCATGGACGCCCACGGCGATCTCTACACCGCTTCGGTTTATCCGGAGCACGCCGGCGAATCCCGAGGCCCAACCGGTCCGTCCCACCGGCGATGGACGCAATCCACAAACGGATGATCCACCCCTCTTAAGACCGATCGGAGGAAGATGGCGCGGCACTCTGAAGCTTGATGCGCATGGAGGAAACAACATGACCACTCTGATTACCAACGCCCGGCTCTTCACCGCCGTCGATGAACAGGTCATCGAGGACGGGGCCCTGCTGATCGACGACGGCGTGATTCAGTACGCGGGGCCTGCGGCAGCGCTGCCGGAATCGAACAATGGCGTGGATGTCCAGGACGTCGGCGGCAGCTTCGTTATGCCCGGCATGACCGAAACCCACGCCCATCTGTCGTTCGCCGATGCCAGTCCCTTCGCCATCGGCGCCACCTCAGTTGAAGAGGCAACCATCACGGCGGTGCGCAACGCCAACCTGATGCTGTCGTCCGGGTTCACATCAGCCATCAGCTTTGGTTCGACCTACAAGATCGACGTGGCCCTGCGCGACGCCATCGAGGCCGGGCGAATCAAGGGCCCCCGCCTGCTCGCTGCCGGCCGCGACCTCGGCGCTACCGCCAGCAACGTGGACTCCCCGGGTGGCCTCAGCCGCATCGCGGATGGCCCTTGGGCGTTGCGCAAGGCGGTGCGCGAGCAACGCCGGGATCGGGTCAATGTGGTCAAGATCTTCATCGACGGCGAGGCGATCAATGAAGTCAACCCGCCTGGCGAACTCGGTTTCTGCGACGAGGAGGTCAACGCCGTGGTGGATGAGGCCCATCGCCACGGCCTGCGCGTGGCCTGCCATGCGCGCAGCGCCGCCGCCGTGAAGCAGGCGGTGCGGGCCGGGGTGGACTTCGTCGGCCACGCCAACTACCTGGACCAAGAGGCGGTGGATCTTCTGGCGGCCCGCAACGATGCCGTGTGCGTCGGTCCAGCCATCGCTTGGGAGGTTCAGTACGTCGCGCAATGCGAGTCCTTGGGCGTCAGCCCGGAAACCGTGCGCGCCCAAGGCTACGAGGACGAGATCGAGGCGACCGTGAAGACCGTGGCCATGCTGCGCAAGGCGGGCGTCAAGCTCGTGGTCGGCGGCGACTACGGCATCAGCATCGCGCCCCACGGCACCTACGCCAAGGACTTGGAGTACTTCGTCGATCTGTTCGACATGCGTCCGGCGGAGGCCTTGGTGTGCGCCACCCGCAACGGCGGCACTGCGATGGACCCATCCGGTGCCCTGGGCACCTTGCAAGCCGGGACCGCCGCTGATGTGGTGGTGGTCGATGGCGACCCGCTGACCGACATCCGCGTGCTGCAGGACCACGACAAGCTCACCGTGATGAAGGGGGGCATAGCGCACTGAAGGGGGCTGCGCCCTCTGCAGCCCTAAAGTGAGCGATGAGCCGCAGCAAGGAAGAGTTGGCCGAGGCCTTAAAGCTCGCCGAATTCCCTTTCGGTACTGACGACCTGCATCTGGGCAGCCACCTCGCTCGGCTGGTCAGACCTGAAGGGCAAATCGGGATCGTCGTGCCGGGCTTGGTTCAGGAGTGGCCGTCCGCGGATCCGCCGGAACACCTGCAACCGCACTGGAGCTGGGATTTCTCATGCTTCCACAGTCCCGATTGGTGGCGCCGCCACTGGGAACGCAGCGGCTTGATGACCGTGGAGTCGGCGGGAGTTTATGGGTAGGCCGACGCGCTCTCGCTGCGCAACCGCTGCACCACCGAAGTCCGCGAACTTCCTAGCCGCACCTATTCATGAATGATCGTAGCGAGGTTGACAAGAGTAGTGAAAGCAGTGGGTGCGCGGACCAGAGCGCGCGCAGGCGTGCTTGACAGCACGTTGAGCACGCGGCGGGAGCACGCCCAGTGGCAGTAGATTATTCATGAATAGGTGCGGCTAGGGGCCAAAACCCGGCGCAAGAAAAACTCTCCGACCACTGCATAGCAGTGTCGCTGTTGAGGACACTGTGCCATTGGAGAACCAAAACACAACATTTGGTTGACTCGCCCATGTTCAAGCACTATATATGGGATTCATGTATGAATTGCCCGAACATTTGCTGCGAGCCCCGCAACACTCAAGTGAACTCGCATTCGCGCTGGCCAGGTGCCTCGAGACTTCAATGGCAATGGGATCATCCCGCGAAATGACCAATTCAAGGTCTTCACACAGGCAATGGCCTACCGACTCCAAGAGCTTCGTCTGATTTGAAGCTGCGCCTCCGCCATGAGCTGACAAGCAGTCGACACAGCTATGCCATTCCTTGCCGTTGGGTAGTTAAACAAGGTAGACTGTATATAAAAACAGCATCAACCCACTAAGAGCACCCGATGCGGAATCCGGCTTCATCCCAGGAAATCAACGCGCTCTACGAGCGAGCCTTGCCCGCCAAGCGGACCGGCGCACTCTACGGAGCCTTCCCCTATCCGACCAAGATATCCCCCGAGGCGATCGCGCTTTACATTGGGGCGCATACCAAACCCGGCGACACGGTCTTCGACGGGTTCGCCGGCAGCGGCACCACCGGTCTCGCTGCCCTGCTTTGCGAACGGCCTAGTGCTGCGCTCCGCAGCGAAGCGCAGCGGATGGGACTGCACGTTGAGGGGGGAGCCCGCAATGCAGTGCTCTATGAACTCGGTGCCCTCGGCGCCTTCGTCGCCCAGACTTTGACCCACCCACCGGAGCCCGGCGCCTTTCTGCGCGCCGGGGAGCAACTCCTTGAACAGGCCCAACACGATGACGGTTGGATGTACGCCGCGGAGGACGCACAAGGCAATCAAGGCGCGATAAGGCATGTCGTTTGGTCCGATGAGCTGCTGTGTCCCTCCTGCGGTGCCAATGCCAGTCTGTGGCGCACTAGCGTTTCCCGTGCGCCAGCAGCAATCACCTCAGCGTTCACCTGCCCTCACTGCGCACACGAAGAAGCGCTCGACCGTGTGGGCCGAACAACTGAAAAAACGGTTGACCCTCTAATCGGCAACCAGATCGAGCAACGCAGCCGCCATCCGGTTTGGCTGTATGGCGCCACGGACCGAAGAACTTGGAGCCGTCCGGTCAACGGCCATGACATCGAATTGCTGCAACGCGTTGCAAACGAGCCCATTCCAGGCGCCGTCCCCCGTGTCGCGATACCTTGGGGCGACCTCCACCGTGCCGGATACCATCGAGGCATCTCCCATCTTCATCATTTCTATACACGGCGGAATCTCATCGTCTTCGGTCGCCTGTGGGAGCGCACCCAGAGCCACGACGCCTCTTTGAGGGACGCGCTTCGATTCTGGCTGATGAGCTACAACGCCTCCCACGCCACGCTGATGACACGGGTGGTTGCAAAGTCCGGGCAGAAGGAATTGGTGGTGACCAGCGCCCAGCCGGGCGTGCTCTACATCAGCGGGCTTCCCGTGGAGAAAAACCTTATTGCGGGCCTCAAGCGCAAGCTCAAGACCATCGCCGACGCCTTCGCCACGGTGCGGGGCTGCAAAGGCCGGGTTCAAGTTCACCAAAAGTCAAGCTGTCGGGTGGAACTGCCCGACGGAGCCATCGACTACGCCTTCACCGACCCGCCGTTCGCGGGAAACATTCCCTACGCAGAGATCAACTTCATCAACGAAGCTTGGCTCGGCCGCTACACCGACCGAGCCGACGAAGCGATTGTGAGCAGTAGTCAGGACAAGGGCCTTGGCGAGTACCAAGCGCTACTACGCACAGCGTTTTCGGAAGTGCGGCGCCTGTTGAAGCCCGATGGCAAGGCCACCTTGGTGTTTCACTCGGCATCAGCCAAGGTGTGGAACACCCTGCAGGCGGCCTACACGCAGGCAGGTTTGGCCGTCGAGTGCGCGGGCGTTCTCGACAAGACGCAAGGCAGCTTCAAGCAAGTCACCTCTCGAGGCGCCGTGCGCGGCGACCCGGTTCTTCTTCTGGGCGCAATAGCCGCTTGCTCTGACTCAAAATCGGCAGATGTGCATCAGATCACCGCGCAATTGCGGCAGGAAGCGGCCTTAAGCCTCGACCCCTCGGAATTGACGGCGCAGCGGCTCTATTCGCGCTTGGTGGCGCACTATGTTGAGCGGCATCAACAAATACCCTTGGACGCCAATTCGTTCTATCAATTGCACGCCCATCAGGCTCAGGTCAACCCAACTTCGCCCAAGGTAACGGCCAGTGAGCCTACTTGAGGGAAGCAATGCAGTCCGAGCAAAAGCGCTAGCCCATGAACAAGCGCTGTCGTCCAGCCGGCGCAAGCGCCTCGGTCAGTATTTTTCCGGATTGCCGCTCGGCAAACTCCTTGCTCATCTGGCCATGAGCAAGGAAACCGCAACAGTTGTGGATCCCATGGCTGGCCACGGGGACCTGCTCGACGCCGCTTGGGATGCGGCGGAGCAACGGGGCATTCGGCTCCAGCGGTTGGATGGCATCGAAATCGATAGACCGACCGCACGAGCCTGCAAAACGCGCCTGGCCGGACTGGAGGGGCAGACCAAGCCGCCGCAACGGCGGATCATTGCCGGCGATGCCTTCACCCCGGCGTCAGTGGCCGCTCTGCCCCGCAAAACCTACGATCTCGTCATCACCAATCCGCCCTATGTCCGCTATCAAGCCCGCCGGACCGATGGCGGCAAGTTGGACGCTGTGCGCACAGGGCTGGCCAAGACCATCGCGGCGCAATCTGAGCCAAGCCGCCACATATGGCGCACCTTGATCGAGGGCTACTCAGGCCTCGCCGATCTAGCCGTTCCGGCTTGGCTGCTAGCGGCTTCTCTGGTGCGTCACGGCGGCACCTTGGCCATAGTGGCGCCCGCCACGTGGCGGTCGAGAGAGTATGCCGACACGATACGCTACCTGCTCTTGCGTTGCTTCAAGCTCGAATTGGTCGTCGAAGACACCCAGCCCGGTTGGTTTTCCAACGCCTTAGTCCGCACACATCTCATTGTTGCCCGGCGTCTGAATTCCGAGGAGGCAGCCCTTTCGCTTAGCCAACGCAGGAGTTTGGGATCAGCTCAGTGGCTGCAGGTAGCACCACAAGCTTCCGATGGCGAATCGCTGGTCGGCGCGGCATTTCCGGGTATGCACCCCGAAGCCCGGTTCGCAGCTTGGGCGCGCAAGTCGTGCCCGCCGCCAGTCCAAAGCACCCGAGCTCGTTCCTTCTCGCTGCGGGAGGAGTGGGCCTCCCTAGCCTCTCGCGCAAAGCGCAGGAGCTGGCAACGCAAACTCGAAGGCACGCCAGACAAAACGCCCCTGTTCAGCAGTACGTCAGCGTCGGTCCAGCCTCCACTCCCTGAGGCGCTCCGCGACGTCCTGCCATCGGGAGCGTCATCGGTCCCTCTTGTGACGCTGCCGGAAGCTGGCATTCAGGCCGGTCAAGGGCTACGGACCGGTTGCAATCGCTTCTTCTACGTCACTGCCCGAGCGTCGTCCCATTCCAGCGTTACCGTCGAGGCCTCCGCCTTCTTTGACCATCGCGAGTTCGATGTTCCGCCAAGCGCAATTTCGCCCGTGCTACGCCGGCAATCGGAGGTGGACGAGCTGTCGAACGAGTCCGCACTCTGCGGGCGGGTTCTCGATCTGCATCGTTGGGTTCTACCGGAGGACTCTCACCGCCCCTTGAGGGCAGCTGCCACCAAAGGTGCGCTGGCACCGCAAGTCATGCCTGAAGGCTTGGCGGACTATGTGCGAACGGCCGCTGATGCCCGCTTGGACGGAGCCGCTGCGGGCAAGCGCATCCCGGAGTTGTCTGCCGTCAAGACGAATGCCCGCGAGGCCCGCAACGGCCACGACTGGCCCCGCTTCTGGTACATGCTGCCCCCCTTCATGCCCCGCCATACGCCCGCCGCCTTCGTGCCACGGGTCAACCACGACGTCCCCCTTGCCCAGGCCAACCGAGACCCCGCCATTCTAATTGACGCGAATTTCTCCACAATTTGGGCACCCAACGGCCAATGGCCGCGCTTTGCGCTAAAGGCCCTCCTGAACAGCGCTTGGTGCAAGGCATCCATGGAGGCTTTGGGCACCCCCTTGGGTGGTGGCGCACTTAAATTGGAAGCCGCTCATCTGCGGCAACTTCAAGTTCCGCACTTGCCAACCAACGCCATCCACAAACTCGACCGCGCCGGTCGGCGAGCAGGGCCTTATCCGCCCGGAGTCCAAGAGACGATCGACGGAATCGTGGTCGGCGCGCTGCTCGGCGAATCGCCGAACAGCAAATCCGTTTCATTGATGGTTCAAGCATTGAGCGATCGGGCGCAAGAGCTAGCGGCGTCAAGGCGGAAAAAGCCGAAGTGATGGTGGTGCCTAAGGATGAGATCCGCAATGGGATCCGGACAAGACAGTAGCGAATCAGGGCAGCAGGCCGTACAACCTGTTGCTGCTGCGACCCACACGAAACAGAAGGTTGCCAATCCTTGAAGCCTCCACAAAGGCCCGGCAGGGATCCGAGTCCCAAGGATGGACCTGCAATTCAAACCGGCCTTCGTCCAAGCGTCGAAACAATATGAGGGAATTCCCGTAGTCGTAGCCACCCTTGGCGATTGATGGCAGATTGATCCGTTCCATTTGGTTGTCGGGATGCCAAGTTAATGGGCAGTCCCGCCAGATAGCTGGGCCGGAGGTCAAAACAGGCTCGGCAAGATGAACGACTTGGTTTGCTTGCGCTGGAACCTGCACCGAACCAAAAAACCTATGGGAGCCACGCGGCAACTCCAACTGAGTGTGTGAACCGCCTGAGAGCTGCCATGCCTGAATCCACATTCTGCCGTGTCGGTGCGCGTCGGCCACAGCTTCCGCAACCGGATGATAGTCGACCAGCTGGCCGATTTTAGGCTCAGGCACCGGCTGAGTTTCACTTGCGGGCTCCCCACGGATGTTCTGTTTCCGAAGCGTCCGGTAGCGGTCGAGGACACCTTGGGTTAGTGGCGTAGTTCCTTGAACGATCGATTGCCAAGCCCTATCAACTTCACCACGAGATCCGTGCTCCGATACACGCCAAGCCGCTTCGCTGTTGATCGTCAAGCCGCGGCTCGTGAGGTTGGCGGACCCCGTCAAGCTCCCCACCGTCCCGTTCGGTCGCCCGAAGGCATAGACCTTGGGGTGAAAGGCGACTTTCGGGTTGAGATTGCCACGCTCAAGCAAGTCCGCCCCAGCGACCAAGACCCGGCAGCCTGGAATCTCCCTCCAATACTCCAATGCTTGCGGTTCCGTGGTGCCATAGTCCAAAGAAGCCACTATGGTCTTACTCACCGCATCCTGGCCCCCGTTGGGATTCGAACGCCTGATTTGGTCATGGAGCAACTCGCTGCCCTTGCGCGTCACATAGGCGCTGCAAATGCGAACGCTCTCCACGCCATCGCGCATCAAATCACGCAGCGCGTTCTGGATTTCTCCCGGTCGTGGCAGGCTTTGAATTACAAACACTTGTCCTACACCGCCGTTGAGGAACGCCACCCGGAAGTCATAGACTAATCGACCGCATGGCCTTTCGGCCAATTTCATCAACTCGGACCATGGGAGCGGCAAGTGGGCGCATTGAAACGGGTATTGATCGCCAATCGGGGCGAGATCGCCATCCGCATCGCCAAGGCGGCTGCGGGGCTGGGCATGGAGTCGGTGGCGGTTTACGCACCGGTTGACGCGCTCTCGCTGCACAGCCGCTGCACCACCCAAGCCCGCGAGCTTCCGGGCGGCCAAGGCCCGGTGCAGGCCTATCTCGACGCCGAGGCGCTGGTCGCGATCGCCGCGGAAACAGGTTGCGATTGCGTTCATCCCGGCTACGGCTTTCTGGCTGAAAACGCGCCCTTCGCGGAACGCTGCGCCGCCAAGGGGCTCGCCTTTGTCGGCCCGCGGCCCGAGGCCTTGGCGCTGTTTGGCGATAAGGTAACGGCTCGGGCACTGGCGCGCTCGCTCGGCATCCCCGTCGTGCCGGGCAGCGGCGAGCCGTTGTCGAGTGCGCAAGACGCCGCTGAAGCGGCCGAAGCAATCGGCTACCCGGTCATGCTCAAGGCCACCGCAGGTGGCGGCGGGCGGGGCATGCGCACGGTCGAATCGACCCATGACATGCCCGCCGCCTTCGACCGCTGCCAAGGCGAGGCGCAGGCCGCCTTTGGTGATGCCAGCCTGTTCGTCGAGAAGCTGGTGCAGCAGCCACGGCACATCGAAGTGCAAATTCTGGCTGATTCCGACGGCTGCGCGGTTCATCTGCACGAGCGCGACTGCTCCGTGCAACTGCGCAACCAAAAGCTCATTGAGGTGGCGCCGGCACCCGGCCTCGACGAAGCGCTTCGCCAGCGGCTGCTGGGGGACGCCATCAAGCTGGCCGAGGGCGCCGACTACCTCAACGCCGGCACGGTGGAATTCCTGGTCTCCCCGGAAGCCGGCGAGCACTACTTCATTGAATGCAATCCGCGCATCCAGGTCGAGCACACGGTGACCGAGCAGGTCACCGGGGTCGATCTCGTGGAAGCCCAGTTCCGCATCGCCGCGGGCGCCTCCCTGGCGGACCTGGGGCTGGCGGGCCAAGCCGCGGTTGGGACGCCGCGCGGGTTCGCGGTTCAGGCGCGGGTGACCGTCCAAGGCGCGGGCACCATCGTTGCCTACAAGGAGCCCTCCGGGCCGGGGGTGCGGGTCGATGCGGCAGGCTACCTGGGCTATGCCCCGCCGCCGGAGTTTGACCCGCTGCTGGCCAAGGTGGTTGGCACGGCCAACTTCGGAGCGCCCTTCGCGGCCGCAGTCGAACGCACCCGCCGCGCCTTGGCGGAGTTTCACATCGCCGGGCTGCCAACCAATCTGGCCACCCTGCAGGCCATTCTGGCGCATCCCGATCTGCTCGGCGGCGACGCCCGAACCAACCTGCTGACCAAGCAACCCCACCTCTTGTCCCCGCCATCCGACGCTGACCGCCGGAACGGCGCGCTGGCACTACTCGAACAACAAGCCGGCACCCTGAACCCCACAGCCGTCGCGGCGCCCAGCCAAGCCTCCGAAGCGCCTTCCTTGGCCTTGGAAGCCCTTAGCTTGCCCCAGAACGGCACGCCGCCGACGCCGAAGGAACAACCTGCCAGCCGCGAGGCGGTCTCCAATTGTTCCATTGAAGATGGCCAGATCGCCGTCGAATGCCCCATGACCGGCGCGGTGGTGGAGATGCGCGCCGCCGAAGGCGCCACCGTTGCCGCAGGCGACACGCTGATCGTGATCGCCGCCATGAAGATGGAATCGGAAGTCCAAGCCCCCTGCTCCGGCGTGGTGGCTCAGGCGTTGGCCCTGAAACCCGGCGACGGCGTCTGGGCCGGGCAAGCGCTGGCGGCCATCACGCCGGCAGCGGGCGAACAGCCGACCATCGAGCAACGGCGCGATGCCGAGAGTTGGGCACCGCTCATGGCCGAGGTTGCCGCCATTCAAAGGTTGGCCCATGAACGGCTGCAACCCGATTCCGAAGAACCGGGCGTGGTTCGCCAACGCCGCCGGGGCAAGCTCACCTGCCGGGAACGCATCGACTTGCTGCTCGACGAAGGCTCCTTCCAAGAGGTGGGCAGCCTCGCCGGTTTCCCTTCCTACGACGAGGACGGCAACATCAGCGCCTTTACGCCCGCCAACCACGTCGGCGGCTGGGGACGGATCGACGGGCGGCCGGCGGTGGTTTGCGCCGACGACTTCACCTCCCGGGGCGGCCACGCCGACGGCGCGATCGGCGCCAAGAGCACCCATCTGGATCGTCTGTCGCTGGAGATGCGCATGCCGTCGGTGCGCCTGCTCGACGGCTCCTCCGGCGGCGGCAGCGTCGCCGCCATGGTGCCGCAGCAGAAGCGGGAAGGCGAAAGCGCGGCCAAGGAGAGTTCGGGGGCCATCAAGGCCGGCCGGCCCCGGGTCGCTGGCGGCGGCGGCTCCTTCCTGCCACCGCATCTGGGCAGTTCGATGTACGCCGAGCACCTGTCGACCGTGCCGGTGGTCAACGTGCTGCTCGGCAGCGTCGTGGGCATCGGGGCTGCCAAGGCGGTGCTCGGCCACTTCTCGGTCATGGTGCGCGACATTGCCCAGTTGTTCGTCGCCGGGCCGCCCGTGGTGAGCCACGCCATGGGCTACGACATCACCAAGGAGGAACTCGGCGGCTGGCACATTCACTGCCGCAACGGTTCCGTGGACAATCTGGCCGAAACCGAGGAGGAGGCCGCGGTGCTGACCAAGCGCTTCCTCTCCTACCTGCCCTCCAGCGTGTACGAGCCGCCGCCGGTGCAGCCACCCGATCCAAACGATCCGCCGGACCGCCGGGACGAGGAGCTGTTCACCCTCATTCCGCGCAAGCGCACCACCACTTTCGACATGCGCAAGGCCATTCGGCTGCTGGCCGACCAGGACTCCTTCTTTGAAATCGGCCCGCTGTGGGGCAGCGACCAGATCACTGGCTTGGCCCGTATGAACGGCCATCCGGTCGGGGTGCTCGCCTCGGACAGCCAACACGTCAACGGCGGCGCCCTGACCGCCGACGGCTGCAGCAAGCTCACCCGCCACCAGGATCTCTGCGACCTGTTTCACCTGCCCATCCTGAACCTAGTGGACAACCCCGGGTTCGCCGTCGGTTTGGAGCACGAGACCGCAGGCACCATTCGCCGCGGCGGCGAGTGGATGATCGCCTCCGCCCAGGCCACCGTGCCGATCTTCACGGTGCTCATGCGCCGCAGCTTCGGCGTCGCCGGCAACAACTTCGCCTCACCCCGTTCGAGGCCCTCGATGCGCGTCGCCTGGCCAGCCGCCGATGTCGGCGGCATCCCCCCGGAGGGCGGCATCGAAGCCGCCTACAAGCGCCAACTCGCTGAAGCGGAGGACCCCCGGTCCCTGCGCGATGAACTCATGGCCCGCATCGAAAGCGCCCGCGGACCGATCGGTCCGCTGTCAAAGTTCCAAATCGAGGAATTGATCGACCCCCGGGACACCCGCCAAATGATCTGCGAATGGGTGCGCACCGCCTATCGAATCGTCACCCAGCCCGCGCGACTGAAGCCGCGCATCCTGCAGTTTCGTCCTTAAGGAACGCCGAGCCAAAACGGACCAAAGGCCCGCGGCGGCGGTCAGGAGGGCGACTCAATCGCTAAAGCCGACGCCAGCTTGCTTTGAATCGCCTCCACGGTGCCCAAGCCCGCAACGGTCAGGCAGCGCAGTTCGGTGTGCTCGGCCAAGTTGCGGTAGAAGGTGATCAGCGGCTGCGTCTGCTGGCGATAGACATCCAGTCGGTAGCGCACCCGGTCTTCGGCGTCGTCCTCGCGCTGAATCAGGGGTTCGCCGGTTTCATCGTCGAGGCCCGGCGTGGCCGGCGGGTTGAAGTCAACGTGATAAACCCGGCCGCTGCCTGGATGGATGCGGCGACCGCTCATGCGTTTGATGATTTCGGCATCCGGCACGGAGATTTCGACCACCGCGTCAACCGGCAAGCCGGCAGATTGCAGGGCTTCGGCTTGCGGGATGGTGCGGGGAAAGCCGTCGAAAAGAAATCCGCCGCGGCAATCCGGCTCGATGATCCGCTCCCGGACCAAGGCGACGATGATTTCGTCGGAGACCAGCGCACCGCCGTCCACCACCTCCTTGACTTGCCGTCCCAATGGCGTGCCGGCCTTCATGGCCGCTCGCAACATGTCGCCCGTGGAGATTTGCGGGATCGAGAAGGCGTTGCAAATGAACCGCGCTTGGGTGCCCTTGCCCGCCCCCGGCGGTCCGAGCAGTATGATTCTCATGGCTTCTCCCATTCGCCTATCAGCGGGCGGTGGCGGCGTCAAACGGCATCCACAGCCACCCGGCGCACCTGCCGAACATCTGGCACATGGCGCAAATGATGCATGATGCGCGCCGTTTCATACAGACCCTCAAGCTCAAGGTCCATGTCGATCCAGGCCGTGCCAGTGACCGGCTCGACATGGCCGGTGTTGGCCAACATCGACATGCCAAAGCGGCTCAACGTCTCCGTGAGGTCGCGCAACAGGCCCTCCCGATCGCGGCCCGCGATCCGCAATCGATAGCGGGACGGTCCTTCGGCAACTGCCAATTCGGGCAACAGGCTGCGTTGGCTCGGGCCCTCCCCGCGAGCGGCCAAGTATCGGCGCAACGCCTCGAGCGGCGCGATCTCACCAACGCCGAGCGCGAAGAAAAACCCTTCAGCCCCGGGCTGTCTCAACCCCTGCACGGAAGACGGGAGCGCTTCGGGATCCGGCGGTGGCAAGGCCAACCCATCGACCATCGCCAGGAACAGACGCCGACCGGCAGCGACGTTCTCCGCCCGATCCCGTTCATAAAACCAAGCGCGAATTTTGCTCTTCGCCCGCGAGGTGCGCACGTAGCCAAGTTCCGGGTCCAGCCAAGCCCGTTGCGGACCGGCATCCGGGGCGGTCAGAATCCGTACCCGTTGACCGGATCGCAGGGTGGAATTGAGTGGTGCGGGCACCCCGTCGATGCGGGCGCCGACGCAATGCTGCCCGACTTCGGTATGCACCCTGTAGGCGAAGTCCACCGCCGTTGCGCCGGCCACCAAGTCCAGCACATGGCCCTTGGGCGTGTGGACGAAGACCCGCTGCTCCCGAGTCTGGCTCATCAACTCATCGGCCAAGCCCACCCCCTCACGCTCATGGGCGTCAAGGGCACGGCGCAGCCAAGCCACCTTGTTGGCGTAGTAGTCATCCTCCGGGTCCATGCCCTTGTAAGACCAATGAGCGCAGACCCCGAGCTCCGCTTCCCGATGCATTTCCTCGGTGCGGATCTGAACCTCGAACACCATGCCGGAAGCACCAACGACGGCCGTGTGAATGGATCGATAGCCATTCTCCTTGGGTGCGGCGATGTAGTCGTCGAGTTCGTCAGGAATGGGCCGCCAACGCGAATGAACGATGCCCAAAGCGGCGTAGCAGGTAGCCAGATTGCCGACAATGATCCGCACCCCCTGCACGTCATAGACCTCATCAAAGGGAATGTTCTTGGTGCGCATCTTGCGCCAGATGCTGTAGATGTGCTTTGCCCGGCCCTCGATGCCGGCCTTGATGCCGTGGGACTCAAAGGCTTCCCCAAGCTGCGCGACCAAGGCATTGACGCGCCCTTCGCGCTCCGCCCGGCGACCATCAAGCTGCCTGGCGATGCGCTTGTAGGCATCGGGTTCCAAGTAGCGCAGCGCCAGATCCTCAAGCTCCCACTTTAACTGCCAGATGCCCAGTCGATCCGCCAACGGCACGAACACCGTCATCGCCTCGATGGCGATGCGGGCCTTGCGCTCCTCCGAACTGGCCTTGGCCCGCCGCAGGGCAACCACCCGCTCCGCCAGCTTCAGCACCGCCACTCGGCCATCGTCAATGACCGCCACCAGCATGCGGCGGATGTTGGCGGTCTGGTCCTTGGCCTCACTGGCCAGCAGGCGGGAGCTGGTGAGATCGAGAATGCTGGTATCCGCCATTTCGATCACCGACACCGCCAGCGATGCCGCCGCATCGCCGATGCGGGCGTTCAACTCCGTTTTGGCCACGGCTCCGCGGCGAACCGGTCCGTGGAACAACGCCGCCAACACCGGGGCGGTGTCCATCTCCATGCTGGCCACCAGCGACGCCAGTTCCAAAGCAGCGCTAAGGTGGGCTTGCGGGGGACCCTCAGTCAGTTGGCTGACGGCCGCCCGAATCGCCGCCTCATCAAGGCGGGGGTGGCGCTGGCAAAGATCACGCGCCCAGCCGCCTGCTGTTGGGTCATGCGTCATACGGCGCATGACACGACACTAAAGCTAAAGCCGCCTCACCCTTGCGTTGCGTGGGAAGGTCCTGTCTGACGCTGACCATGCTGCGACAGCTACTTAGCCGCGTGACAGTTCGGAGACGGCCCGATGGGCCTCCTCGATGGCGGCTTCGGTCATCGCGTTGGAAGCCGCATCGGTCGCGGCGATTGAGATGTTGCCGAACGGGCGGCTGGCTCTTCGCCAGTGCCGTTGGTCCTCCGGCCATTGGCTCGGTTCGAATGCGACGCGATCAGTTTTCGCATCGTAAGCGTAGGCGTAGCCGTGCGGCCAACGGTTCACGGTGATCGCCGCGATATCCCGTGCCGCATCGAAACCGCCCTTGCCCAGCATCCGGTTAAGCAGGTCCCGGGTCTGTCGCTCGAACGTCTCGAAGGAGGTGGCGAGCAGATCACGCTGCCCGGCGGCAAATTGCCGACGGGCACTCAACCCCGGCTGGCCTGGGGCCCGAATCAGGTGGACGAGTATGGGTTCGTCGGGATCCTTGGGACAGGCGTAGTCGCCCAAGCTGACGGGATAGTCCAGCGCGGCTCGGTAGTAGTAGCTACCGGCGCACCGCGCTCGGTGCAGACCGAGTTCAACGAAACTGTGCCAATTGCGGATCAAGGCGTTGGTGTACACCAGCGGCGAGCGCAGCGAACTGGACAGCAGCGCACGCTGCGCCTCCGGCAGCTCCGGGCAAAGCCTGGGAATGATCGCGTGGTAGCAGGCCATCACCACCTGCCCGCCGGTGACGGTCCTTGCCTTGCCGTCCCGAACGTAGATGACCTGCAACGGATTGCTGTGCTTGCCGCCGATGTGCCGAACCCCGACTGCGGTGCTGTTCAACCGAATGCGCACGGCGGATTCGGGATCGTCGAGTTGGCCGTAGTCGAAGCGGGCAGTCACGATGTCCTCCATGCCGCTGCCGGGCGCGCACCGAGGAATCAGGCTGCGCACCAACTGCCGGGCGACCGTGGCGTTGCCGTCGGGAAAGTGGAAGATGTTGGGCTCATCCACCCAGCCCCCATCATCACCAATGCCGAGGTCCAGGCTACCGAACCCCGGATACCCGCTACTCCACGCTGTGCGCGCCGGCAATGCGTCGATGCCGATGCTCCAGACGCCGTGGGGCAGCGATTCGATGGCCTTCAGGGCCTCATCCCCGATTCCGGCCCGCTCCTTCAGGTAAGTTCGATAGTCCGTGCGCTCCAAATAGTCGATCCGCGCCGCACGGGCCATGCCCTCGAGATAATGGCGCTCATCGGTCAGCAAACGCGCCAGATCAGCCTTGCCCGCTGCGGAGAGCGGGACGCCATCCAGCACCTTCGGATCCGAGAGGTTGCCCACCGCGAGGTGATCGGTTCCGAAGGCAGCCCTGTCAAAAAAGGTGCCCCCCAACAGCCCCAGCGAAGCGTACAGCTTTTGGTCAAAGGCCTCATAGAAGCGCTGGGTATCAATGCCGAGCTCCCGAATGAGCCGCTTCGCCACGACGGGGTAGTTCGCAGGCGCCTCCAGCAGCATGGTGCCGCCATAACCGATCAGCAGGCGGCCGTCGATCTGGAACTCGTTGCGCTTGGCGTGGCCACCAAAGTCGTCATGGTTGTCCAGCACAAGGATTTTCGCCGACGCACCCATGGCCTGGCGGTAGAAGTACGCGGCGGACAGCCCGCTGAGGCCACCGCCGACGACCACCAGGTCGTAGGTCTCGCCGGTGGACTCGCCGACCCAGCTCGCACCGTCCCGCAGGCGGTGCGCCACTTCAAAGGAGCCGGGATGCGAACCGCGCATGCCCGTCAAGGCCGGCGGATAGTAGCCGGCCAAGTCCTGGGCGCCGACATGGGTCGCCTGTGCCGAATTGGGCAACAGAGCAGCGCCAACCGAGACGACCATCCCATTAAGGAAGTCGCGGCGAGTGATGTCCGCGTTCATCCCCAACTCCCGATCTAGGCTGTTCACCGCTTTGCGGCCGCCTTCAGCCGAACTCGCCGGTGGTTCCAAGACTCCACCATCCAGATCAAGCCCCGGCGGCCCGCGCCTGAACGACGCCGCCGCGCGGCACAAAAAGGAATGCGCCCAGCGCGATGGCGGCGAGCGGCAAAAACGGCTCAAACGGCCAATAAGGCAGGTAAAGCTCGGGTATCTGCGTGATCGAGTGGCCATACAGAACGGTCTCGGCCATTCCCTGCCAAGCCGAACCCGCACCTGCCGCGACCAAGCCAGCCGCAATCAACACGGCCCCGACCGTCTTCGCCAGCGGCTGCGCGCCGATCCCCGGCGACGCCTTCCAGGCGGCCTGGCGGCGCTTGCGGCTCCATGCGGCCATGCGCAAGGCCCAGGCTCCAAGGCCAGTCCAATAGAGAGCGTGATCGAGCGGCACGGGGTTCCCGTAGTAGTTGAGCGCCCACCAGTACACGCTGAACGCATAGGCCCACAGGAAATAAATGCCACCGAGGTGCAGCCGCCGCCACGCTTTGGGTTTGAGCAGCTTGCGGCCCTTGGGGAACGAGGTGGCGGTCATGGCCAGCAGGAAAAGGTAGCCGCCCAAGCCCTCGATCAGGTCCCGCAGCACATAGACTTCCTTGACGTAGTAGTCGGTGTGGCCGAGAACCAGCCAGAGAATGAACAAGCCCTGCCAAGCCATTGCAGCCGCAAAGCAAAGGCCCAGGAACTTTCGATTGCGCAGCAGCCATCGGCTGAACGACCTAGGAAACAGCGTCTGAATCGAGGATGCGGCAAAGGCGAGGTACAGCCATGGCACCGCGCAACGGACGGATAGCTGGATCATGGCCGAGACGCCCTCGCCCGACGTCAGGTCACTGACCGCCATCGCCATGAGCATCGCAAGCGATATCGGGGCCGTGATGAGCCAGAACAGTCCCCAACCATTCAAGGCCCTGCTTTTGAGCATCCCGCTCCGGAAATCGCGCATGACGCCAGCCACCCTTCAGCATATGCCGCTGCCGGGCATACTAGAACAGTTCCTGGTGCGGGTCATCCGGTTTGCGGCGGCGCAACTCAGGCCCTGCAGTGCCGCGCCCTGGCGGGGCCCCGGCCAAGAGGCGGCAAAGCCAACCCCAAGCACTGGAGCGCAACCATGACGTGGCAAGGCGAAGTCTGTTCCGTTCACCTCGCAGACGACGGCGGGGCGCCCATGCGCTCCCCCGAGGCGATCGAAGCGATCGCCGGCCGGGGCGTTCGCGGCGACCGGTACTGCCTTGGCAAGGAGTCCGGCCATTTCTCGCACAAAAAAGCAGCCCGTCGCCAGATCACGCTCTTCGAAAGTGAAGTGCTTGAGACCGTGGTTCGTGACCACAAACTGCATCTGGCACCGGACGAATGCCGCATGAACGTCGTCACCATCGGGGTGCGCTGGTTCCGGTGAATGCGCTGGGCGCGCGGAAGGCGATCAGTGGCTGCCTCCGAACAGCGAAGGTATGATCCGCGAATGGTCGAGAGCGCAGTGAAACGCCACGGCTGCGGATGGCCTTGGCCGGTTGTCGCGGCTCTCTCCCGGCCGACCGCCGCAGCCGCTGGACTGCTCGCCGCGTTGGCCGCGCTTGGGCCAGCGGCTGCGGAAAACCTCGGCGGACCTGGGGTTGACGGGCACGCGATTGAGGAGATCGTGGTGGTCGGCTCCCTGATCCGCAGGGCGGAGGTGTACGAGGGCCACGCGCCAGTGCAGACGCTCGACGCAGCGGCGTTCGAGTCGACCGGCGCCGCGCAGCCGGTGGACATTCTCGCCAGCCTCACCGCCAACACCGGCTCCTATCTGGCAACGCAGCAGACCTATCTGCAGGGTGTCGCGCAGTTCAGCTTGCGTGGCGTCGGGCTTTCATCCACCCTGACGCTGATCAACGGTCGCCGGGCCGGGTTCGCGCCAGTCTCGAACGACGCCGGGCAGAGCTTCTTCGACATCAACACCTTGCCGGTGCTGATGATCGACCGGGTCGAGATACTCCGCGACGGGGCCTCGGCCACCTACGGTTCCCAAGCCGTGGCCGGCGTGGCCAACATTGTCACCCGAAAAGGCTTCACGGGGTTCGAGATCACCGGCGGCTACCGGGAGGCGAGCAATCAGGCATACGACCTAAGCTTCGCCTCCGGCCTGGAGACCGCGAGAAGCCACATCAGCCTCTACGGCACCTGGTACGAACAGGACGAGAACTTCCGCACCGAGTTCGACTGGCTGATCCCCCGCGCGGTCGATCCCAACGGCGACGGCGACATCGTGGACGGCTCGTTCGATTCGGGGCGGGGCTCGCCGGGCAGCTTTCGCCGCGCGGTGGCCAACCCCGACGGGACCTACTCCCCGTTCCTGGCGGGCGGCCTCGTCACACCCCGCTTCCCGGACCCGGATTGCCGGGCTGGCGGCGGGTATCCGAGCGGGGCGCTGTGCCGCGTGGACTTCTCCGATCAGCGCACGATGATCGCCGCCGAGCGGCGGGCGCAACTCTTCGCCGAGGCCGATGTCCACCTTGGCCCAGTGACACTCTTCTCAGAGATCGGCTACTCGGCCAACGAGGTGACGGACCGCGTCGGCAACATGCTGCTGTTCAATGGCAACGTCGAGGGGACCAACGAGTTCTTCGTGCCCGCCAACCACCCCTTCAACTTCTGGACCGACCCGGAAGGCGACGGCGTGCTCACCTCCGTCCCGCCGTCCGAGTGGACGCCCGGGGTGCATGAGGCGGTCCCGCTCGGCTACTTCGGCCGACCGCTCGGGGCGGAGGCCGCCGGCGAGCGCTCCGGCGATGAGGTGCGCACATTCGACAGCTTGCGGGCGGTGGTCGGATTCGAGGCCGAACTGCCCGGCGGCTGGACCGGTGAAGGGCATTTCGTGCGCGCCAGGACCGACCTATCGGTGCGCTCGGAGCGCCACTGGATAGCCGCCGAGTTTGCCCGTGCGCTCACCGAGGGGTTGTGGAATCCCTTTGGCACGCGGCTGGTCGCGCCCGACCTGGTCACGCCCAAGACCGTCGTGGACGACGGCCTCGCGCCGGCGCTGGCTGGCCGGCGCGCGGCCAACGACCCGGAGATATTGAAGCGATTCGAGAGCGTGCGGCGGGAGCGTGCGAGGAGCGTTCAGAACGTCGCCGAGCTGGTCGCCACGGGCGAGGCGTTCGATTGGGCTGGCCAGCCGGTGACGCTGGCGGTGGGCGCACAGTATCGCGCGCTCAGCTATGCGTTCCGGCCCGACCCGCTGAACGCTGCCGGTGAGGGTCCGCAGCCGATCCGTGAGTTTCCCGCGGCGGCGGAGCAGCGCACCTGGGCATTGTTCGCCGAGAGCCTAATGCAGTTCGGCGACCGCGCCGAGCTGCAGGTTGCCGCCCGCCACGAGCGCTACGACCGGGCGGGCAGCTCCACGGACCCGAAGATCGCGGCCCAGTTCCTTGCCAGCGATTGGCTGTCGCTACGCGCGTCCTGGGGCACCTCGTTCCAGGCGCCAAGCGTGTTCCAGGCCGCCGGGAACACTAGTTCGCGCACGCTCACCGATCCGTTCCGTTTCGACGGACAGGGCGTGGGGCGCTGCATGGTGGATGCCTCGGGCACGATCTTGAACCGCGGCGACAATTTCGCCGTCGCCACGATGCTGCGCGGCGGCGGGCTGAGCCCGCAGACGGCGCGCTCGGCGAACTTCGGCGTACTGCTGAAACCCTTCGAGAACGCCGCGGTCAGCCTCGACTACTGGACGCTCGACTACCGCGACGTCATCGCCCAAGCGCGCAGCTTCCAAGCCATCGTGGACGACGACTGCCGCGACGACGGCCGACCCAACGACGACAATGTGCGGCGCGACACCTCCGGGCAGTTGAGCGTCGTGACGACCGACTACGGGAACGTCGGGGCCGTGCGGACCCGGGGCCTCGACCTGAACGCGCACTACGACATCCCATCGTCCGCCGGTGATTTCCGCATCAGCGCCGATGCCACGCTCCTGACCCGTTTCGACGTGGACGCCGGCGGCAACGGCTACCTCGACCGGCTCGGCAGCCGCAACGACACGAACGGCTTCGCACCGACCCCCGAACTGCGCCTCAATCTCGGCGTCGCGTGGCATCGGGGACGGCACGCCGCGGGCCTGACGGTCCACTACGTGGACGCCTACACGAACGACGAGGTGGCATCGCTGCCGAAGATCGCATCCTGGACGACGCTGGACGTGAACTACGCCTACACCGCCTCGGACCTGTTCGGCAGCGAGGCCACGCTCTACCTCGGCGCACGAAACCTGACCGACCGGGACCCGCCGCCACTGCCGAGCGGGCGCGAGGGCGTGCACCGCCATAACCTGCGCCCCGGCTTCGACGGCTTCGTGCACGACATCAAGGGCCGCACGCTGTACGCCCGCTTCCGCTTGCGGCTGGGGAGATAGCAGCGGCTGCAGGGCAGCCGGGACGCGGCGGCAATCCGCCGGGCGCGAACACTTGGGAAGGACGCTTTTTGCGGCCAATTTCGAGGTCAACGGAGAGGTCGGCGCTGCTTGCAGCCTGTATCACCGCGGCGAGAAGGTGGTGTATCTCTGGGGCGGTTTGGCCACCCTGTCGTGTGGCCCGTTCGGCCGGCATTTGGGGCATGAGGTCCGGATGGTAATACCCATGGTTAGCCCCCCACCTGCCGATTTTCGCCCGATGTACGGGGTCCGGACTTACGTTGAAAAGCGCAAACCATCTGCGGGTCTTCTGCCCGGACATTGAGCGCCGCATGCTACGCTATTGCTCGGACACACACATATGGAGGCGAC